>NZ_DASPMQ010000019.1:0-121921 GCF_035626975.1 Brevundimonas sp. | reverse complement strand
CTCTGACCTCGTAGTCGATGGCGAGGCGATCCTCCCTGGTCAGGAAGTCGTGAGTGGCGTCGACGGCGTTGCGCCATATGTCGACGACGCGGGGCCCGTCATAAGGCCTGGACTGGCGGAGTTTGACCATGGCGCACGAATGTCGGCCGGCGTTCGGGCGATCAATGTCCGGCCCGCCAGATGTCCGCAACGGGTCGAAAGCTGACATCCATCTGGCCGGCATGAAGGTCCGCTTTCTGGCCGCGGGGAATGACCGCTCCTGGCGCAAGTCGGCTCTCAACCCATTCGCATGGACACTCGATCATAGATCGAAAGCCTGGCCGTCGCTCTTTCGAGCCGGTCGATAGCGTTCAAAGCGTCCTCTGCCTCCTGGTTCAGCTCAATCGCCGCTTCGTTGAGCGCCGCCCAGAGCGGCGCCAGCCGGGCGACGAGGGCTCGGCCGGAGGGCGTGAGCCGGAGCCGTCGAAGCCGGGCGTTTCTTGAATCGGCCTCCCACGTTATGAGCCCGGCCCTGTCGAGTCCCTCGCGGATCTGGCTGACCGAGGCGTGGCTGACGCCGAGGCTGGCCGCCAGTTCGCCGACGGACAGGGCGTCCCGCTGGCTGAGAAGATTCACGACGCCATACCAGCGCTGTTCGAAGGTTTCGCCGCTCTCCTGGTAAAGTCGGGTCGCGTCGCGGTCGATCCGCTCGGACAGTCGCCGGAGCCGGGCGCCGATCGCGGCGGCGCCCCCCTGTCGGCTGAAATCGGAAACGGGCCCTTCGGGAGCAGTCATTGACTTCCGTCGTAAGTGGTTACAAGGAGCGTCGTCAACTGTGGAGGCGTCATGCGCAGACGGGATGTGATGCTGGGGGCAGGCGCCGCTATCGGCTGGTCCCTGACCGGTCCGGCGCAAGCACGACCGCAGACGGTCGCTCGCGTGCCGGCGGCGTGGCTGGACCGTTGGCTGGCGGCGTTCAATGACCCTGACCTTCACGTCTACCAGCGTTTCATACAGGCCAACGCGCCCGCCGTGATCCCCTATCTCGACGACGACCTGGCGGTGCGCGAAGCCACGGGCGGGTTCGAACTTCTGACCTCCGAACTGACCGCACCCGGCGAGATCACGGCCGTGGTGCGGGACCGGGCTTGGGATCGGCGTTCCAAGGTGGTGCTGCAAGCTTCCACCCCGGAGCGCCTTGACGATATTTCGTTCGGCGCGGCGCCAGCCGGCGACCCGGTTCCGAGACTGGACGAGACCGACGCCCTCCGCCTCGCCGCCGAGACGTTTGAGCGGGAAGGCCGGGCGGGCCGGCTGAGCGGGGCGGTTTTCGCCGCGCGCGGCGGGGCGGCTCTTCTTCGCGCCGCTTACGGACTGGCCGACGAGGAGACCCGGACCGCCAACACGCCCGAAACCCGCTTCTGCATCGGCTCCATGGGGAAGATGTTCACCGCCGTCGCGATCATGCAAGCGGTGGACGAGGGCGTGATCGGGCTGGAGGCGCCGCTGCGCGCCTACCTGCCGGACTATCCCAATGCTGCGATCGCCGACGCGGTGACGATCAGGCAACTGCTCACCCACACGGGGGGCACGGGCGATGTGTTTGGTCCCGAGTACGATGGTCACGAAGGCTCGGACGCCCGCCCGGCGCACCTGATCGACCTTTACGGACACCGGGACCCCATGTTCGAGCCGGGTTCGCGCTGGGGCTACAGCAACTACGGCTTCGTCCTGCTCGGCCGCGTCCTCGAGGTCGTCCGGGGCCGGCCTTACGCTGAAGTCGTCGACCGGCAGGTATTCGGGCCGGCGGGCATGACGGCGACATCCCTGAGCTTCGCCCACGCCCGGTCCACGGCCACAGGCTATACCGGCGCACGACCAACGGGGCTGAAGGCCCTGCGTCCCTATGCGGGCCTGCCCGCCGGGGGCGGGTACTCCACCGTCGACGATCTCAACGCTTTCGTCACCGCGTTGAGGAACGGGGCTCTACTACGCGACGGGACGCTGGCCCGAATGACCGAACCCCTGGTGGTGGCCGGCAGCTCGCACTGGGGACTGGGATTCGCGATCAGGACGCGCAACGGCCAGCGGTACTTCGGTCACGGGGGAAGCGCGCCCGGGATCAGCGCCGAACTCGCCGTGTTCCCGCTATATGCGACGATCATCCTGTGCAACCGCGGCCATCCCGCCGCCGTCTGCGCCGCGGATTATGTCGGGTCCCGCTTGCCGGATTGACCGATCCTGTCTGGAGCGGATCACGAACGGCCTTCCATATAGACCGCGATACGAACGCCAAACTCGCGGCCAGAGGCCTGCACCTAGCAGTCATTGCCGAGAATGTGACTGGGCGAGAGGTCCGCTAAGGGTCGGGAGCCGACAGTCACCTAAGGGTGGGAAGGGGACATGAAGGTGATATGGTCTTGGTATGCTCACGCTCGGGATCACAGGCTTTGACGGCAACCCACAGATCGTCACTGACATCCTCGACATCCAGCCGACGTCTGTCGTCCTTGCGGGCGATGTGACGCGCTCAGGACGCGTGGCGAAGTTTAGCGGCTGGTGGCTCGAAGCGCGCGCCGACCGTCTCACGGGCGGTGCCGATCATGACCATGCGGTGAAGGCCTTGGTCGGTGCGGTGCGGGGACGCGCTGAGGCATTTCAGACATTACGAAAGCGCGTTCGGCCAAAAGAAGTGACCATCTATGGCGGCCTCCATCACCGAGGCGATAGCCAATGCGGCATCTGGCTCGATGCGGAGGACATGCTCTGCCTCGGGGAGTGCGGGATTGCGTGGGGCTTAGACTTGTTCGGTGACGATCGCTGAACGTCCCCTATGGGTCGGTACCGGACGGTCGCCTGAGGGTGGAAAGCTGACAATCCCGACAGTTGCCGGGCCGAGTTTTCCCTACCGACAAAAGGGGGGCGCTTCACGGTTTTGTGTCCCCTGTGTGTCCCCGGAGAACCAACGCCCAGACCGAATAGAACTAACCTATTGTAAAGAATGGCGACCCCGGCAGGACTCCAACCTGCGACCTCGGCTTTAGGAAAGCCTTGCTCTATGCGGCTGAGCTACGGGGCCATCGGCCGTGACCTAGCGGGTCGCGGCGCGTGGGGGAAGCGGGGCCGGCGGCGAAAATCGCCGACACGTTCCGTATCCCGCGGCGCGGGACCAAACCCGACGCTTCCCTGTTGTGGTTAATCGTTCTTAAGATACAATATCTTGTGGGGAACAAACCCCGAATCGGGCCGTGTCGGTGATTCGGTCCTGATTCGTTTCGCCCCTGTTCCGCCTGGTCGAGCTTTGCTGTTTACGGATCGGCGGAATCGGCGCGGCGGCGCTTGAGGAACCGGGCGGGAACAGCCACCTTTTCAGTATTATGAGCGACCGCGCCACCGGCCTGGCCCCCTCGCGCGTCGTCGCGGTGCTGGGGCCCACCAACACCGGCAAGACCCATCTGGCGGTCGAGCGGATGCTGGGCCACGCCTCGGGCATGATCGGCCTGCCGCTGCGGTTGCTGGCGCGCGAGATCTACGACCGGATCGTCAAGCGGAGAGGCGCGTCCGCAGTGGCGCTGGTCACCGGCGAGGAGAAGATCGTCCCGCCGCGGGCCCACTATTTCGTCTGCACCGTCGAGGCCATGCCGCTGGAGCGGTCGGTCGAATTCCTGGCGGTGGACGAGATCCAGCTCGTCGCCGATCCCGAGCGCGGCCACGTCTTCACCCAGCGGCTGCTGCACGCACGCGGGCGGTTCGAGACCATGTTCCTGGGAGCGGGGACCATGGCGCCGCTGATGCGGTCGCTGGTCCCCGACGTGGAGATCGTCCAGCGCGAACGGCTGTCGACGCTGAGCTACGCCGGCTCGAAGAAGTTGACCCGCCTGCCCCGGCGCAGCGCCATCGTCGCCTTCAGCACCGAGCAGGTCTACGCCATCGCCGAGCTGATCCGGCGCCAGCGCGGCGGCGCGGCGGTGGTCATGGGGTCGCTGAGCCCGCGCACCCGCAACGCCCAGGTCGAGCTGTTCCAGTCGGGCGAGGTCGACTTTCTGGTGGCCACCGACGCCATCGGCATGGGGCTGAACATGGAGGTCGACCACGTCGCCTTCGCCGGCCTGAGGAAGTTCGACGGGCGGCGGACTCGCTGGCTGCACGCGCATGAGATCGGCCAGATCGCCGGACGGGCCGGGCGGCACCTGCGCGACGGCACCTTCGGCGTAACCGGCGAGGCCATCGAGCTGGATCCCGACCTGGTCGAACAGGTGGTGGAACACCGCTTCGATCCGGTCGAGGCGGCCGAGTGGCGCAACGCCCGGCTTGATTTCGACACCCTGCCCGACCTGCTGCGCTCGCTCACGGTGACGCCGGGCGTGCGCGGGTTGAACCTGACCCAGCCGGCGCTGGACGAGACCCTGCTTCGACGCCTGATCAAGGACGAGGATGTGGCGCGGATCGGCCGCTCGCGCGGGGCGATCATGCGGCTGTGGGAGGCCTGCCAACTGCCGGATTTCCAGAAGACCACCCTGGACGAGCACGCCCGGCTGGCGAAAGACGTCTTCGAGGCCCTGACCGGCAAGCGCGGGCGGCTGACGGCCGACTGGATCGCGCCGCGCTTCGCCGATCTCGACCGCGACGACGGGCAGATCGACCAGCTGTCGGCCCGGCTCAGCGGGGTGCGGACGCTGAGCTATATCGCCAACCGTCCCGACTGGCTGGACCAGGCGCAGGGCTGGCGCGACCGGACCAAGGCGCTGGAGGAGCGGCTCAGCGATGTACTGCACGACCGGCTGACGGCGCGCTTCGTCGACCGGCGCACCACGGCCCTGATGCGGGCCCTGAACGTGCGCGAGGACGCCGTCGCCGACGTCGAGGCGGACGGATCGGTGGTGGTCGAGGGCCATGCGGTGGGGCGGCTGTCCGGCGTCGACTTCCAGATCGACCGGGGCGCCAGCGCGCTTGAGGACAAGGCGCTGCGCCACGCGGCGCGGCAGGCGGTGACTCCGGAGGTCGCGCGGCGGCTGGGCCAGCTCGCGGCGGATGCGGACGAGGCCTTCGCGGTGACGCCCGACGGGGCGGTGCTGTGGCGCGGGACCCAGGCCGGGCAGGTCGCGGGCGGCGACTGGTTCACGCCACGGGTGCGGCTGCTGGGCGAACTCGGGCCCGCAGCGGCGCGGGAGCGGGCGCAGCGGCGGCTGGAGGCCTGGCTGGCGAGCGAGGCCGGGCGGGCGCTCAGGGCGTTGCGACGACTGAAGACGGCGGTCGAGACCGGCGCGCTGAAAGGCTTGCCGCGCGGCATCGCCTTCCGGCTGGTCGAGGCGGGCGGCGTCATCGATCGGCGCGACGTCGAGCGCGACCTCGCCGCCTTGAGCCAGGTCGAGCGGCGGACGTTGAAGAGCTTCGGCGTGCGGCTGGGGGCCCATTCGGTCTGGTTGCCCGCCCTGTTGAAGGGGCGGGGCGCGAGCGTGGCCCGGGCCTTCGTGGCCGGCGAGCCGTTCCGGCCCGGCGCGACGGCCCTCACCCCCCTGCCCGAGACCGCTCCCTCGGCCCGGCTGCTTTCGGCGTTCGGCCTGCGCGCCGTCGGCCGGGTCGCCGCCGGGGTGGAGATGCTGGAAGCGCTGGCCGAGCGGCGGGCGCGGAACAGGGGCGTGCTGGGCGAGACCGATCTGGCCGAACTGGGCGTCACGCTGGAGCAGGCGAAGGCGCTGTCCCTGGCCTTGAAATCGACCCGCGCGCAGCAGCCGGACCGGACCGCAAGCGGCGGCCGGGCGGTGAAGGACTCGCCGTTCGCGGCCCTGTCCGCCCTCGCCGCCCCCGCCGCTCCGGCGCGACGCAAACGGCCTCGCAGGCGGACCGCCAAGTGAGCGAAACCGCATGCCGCATCGACGTCTGGCTGTGGCGGGCGCGGTTCGCGAAGAGCCGGTCGCTAGCCGCCGCCATGGTCGAACGGGGCGCCGTGCGGCTGACCCACAACGGCGTGCAGACCCGGCTCGACAAGCCCAGCCGCAGCGTCCACGTCGGCGACGGCCTGGTGTTCGCGCTCGGCGGCCGTCTGATCGACCTGACGGTCGAGGGACTGGGTGAACGGCGCGGACCGGCGGAGGAGGCGCGGTCCCTCTATGTCGCCCGCGACGCGGGCGCCGGTTGACAGCGTCGACCGCCGGGGTCATCTGCGCAGCCCGTCCCCAGCAACCGCGCGATCGCCCTTCCGCCCAATGACCTACATCGTCACCGACGCCTGCGTGAAATGTAAGTTCATGGACTGCGTCGAGGTCTGTCCGGTCGACTGCTTCTATGAGGGCGAGAATTTCCTCGTCATCGCCCCGGACGAATGCATTGACTGCGGCGTCTGCGAGCCGGAATGCCCGGTCGACGCCATCAAGCCCGACACCGAGGACGAACCCGACGGCAAGTGGCTGATGATCAACGCCGACTACGCCAAGGTGTGGCCGAACATCACCGTCAAGGGCCGGCCGCCCGCCGACGCCGAACAGTTCGAGCGCGAGACCGGCAAGTTCGAGAAATACTTCTCCGAAAAGCCCGGCAAGGGCTCCTGACCGCCGATCCTTTGCGCTGATCCACCCCGCGTGGTCTGCTGCGCCGGGGAGGACGACCCATGCGGGATTTCGGAGATTCGGTGCGGCTGCCGGGACGGTTGATGCTGGCGACGGGTCTGATCGGCTTCGGCCTGGTCAGCCTGTATTTCCATCACCCCGTCGACGGGCTGCAGCCGTTCGACGCGCCGCCTCCGGGCGTCTGGCTGAATGGCGCCGTGCTGTTGCTGGGCGGAGCGGGGCTGGCGTGGAGCCGGACCGCGCGCCCGGCGGCCCTGGCGCTCTGGGGCCTGCTCACCGCGCTGCTGTTCGTCCACGCGCCGGGACTGGCCGCGACACCCCGCGACGCCGTTCGCTGGGTCTCGGCGCTGGAAGTGCTGGGGCTGCTGTCGGCGGCCATGCTGGTCGCCGCGCCGGGGCGCGACGATTTGAAGCTGGCGGCGCGGATGGCGGTCGGCCTGATGCTGATCGTGTTCGGGGCGGTGCACTGGATGTATGTCGACGCGATCGCCGGACTGATTCCGGACTGGATGCCCGGCCGGGCCCTGTGGCCATGGATCACGGGGGCGGCCAATATCGCGGCTGGCCTGGCCCTGGTCAGCGGCGTGCTGGCGAGGACGGCATCGGCCCTGGTCGGCGCCATGTTCGCCTCGTGGATCGTGCTGGTGCACCTGCCCCGGCTGCTGGCCGCGCCAGGGGACCGGAGCGAATGGGTCGCAGGGGCGCTGGCCTTCGCCCTGACCGGCGTGGCCTGGACGGTTCACGGCGCGCTGACACGATCCGGAGAGGATTTACAACCTTCCGTACGCTGACGCTGTGGACGTTTTGAAATTCCGCAGATTTGTGATAGGTTCCTGTCATTGGGTCGGGCGGTCTGCGATTTCTTCGCGCCGCCCGAGTTTGCGACAGAATCCCGTCCATGCAGGCGGGATCGGCCAGAGGTTTGGTGATCCGTTTCCGTTTCGACGACTGACACTAATCGCGCCGACGGCCTTTCGGCCGCCGGACGATGTTCCGTCGTCTCCGCGTTCTCGTCTCGCCCGTCCTCCGCGCCGGGAAAGGAATGACATGACGAACAAGACTGGTCTGGAATTCAAGGTTGGCGACGCGGTCGTCTATCCGGCGCACGGCGTCGGCAAGGTGGCGGCCGTCGAGACCCAGGAAGTCGCGGGCATGTCGCTGGAGGTCTATGTCGTGACCTTCGACCACGAGAAGATGACCCTGCGGGTGCCGACCAAGAAGGCCAAGACCGCCGGCCTGCGCTCGCTGGCCGCCGACGATGTCGTGTCCAAGGCCCTGACCACGCTGAAGGGCCGCGCCCGCATCAAGCGCACCATGTGGTCGCGCCGCGCGCAGGAATACGAAGCCAAGATCAACTCGGGCGATCTGATCTCGATCGCCGAGGTGGTCCGCGACCTGCACCGCGCCGACAGCCAGCCGGAACAGTCCTATTCGGAACGCCAGCTCTATGAATCGGCGCTGGACCGGATGGCCCGCGAAGTCGCCGCGGCCAACCGCATCGACAAGGACGCCGCCGTCCAGCTGCTCGGCAAGTCGCTGAGCGCCAAGAAGGCCGTCATCGCGGCCGCCGAGGCCGCCGAGGAAGCCGAAGCCGCCTGATCGGCTCGCAATCGCTGAACAAGGAAAGGCCCGGGAGCGATCCCGGGCCTTTTGCCTTGACGCGACCAGTCTGCTTCATCAGGAGCCGACAGGCGCCTGGTCCGGGGGTCGGTCGGTTGTCGGCGTCAGGAACCGGGCCGCAAGCTGCGCGTTCGAGCACCTCGAACGGGGAGGGTGAAATGCTCGCGATCGATGGACGGGGAAGCGCCCGGTCGAGAACCGGTGAACCCTTGGCCACCACGAGCAGAAGTCCTGATCATCCAAGGTCGCGGCAGGCCGCGCGGCCAGGCCGCGGAGGTCTGGCTTGACCGACGTACAAGACGGCGTGGGCCTGACCGAGTTCGACGCTCTTGTCGCGGCGGCTCCCAGTGCGCTGGATGCCATTCCGGGCGCTGTCTATCTTTGCGATTCTGACGGATGGCTCGTCCGGTACAACAGCGAGGCCGTGGCGCTTTGGGGGCGGGATCCCCGACAGGGCGGCGCGCAGCAGTTCTGCGGATCCCACAAACTATATCTCCTCGACGGCACCCCGCTGCTGCGCGAGAACTGTCCGATGGCGGACGCCGTCAGGACCGGGCAGGAGACCCGGAACGTCGAAGTGGTCATGGAGCGGCCGAACGGAGACCGGTTCACGGCCCTGGTGAATATCCGGGCGCTCCGCGATCACGATGGACGGATCCAGGGCGCGATCAACTGTTTCCAGGACATCAGCGCCCACAAGTCTCTGGAACAGGCGATGGCGCGGACGAACCGCGATCTGGAGGACTTTTTCGAGAACAGCGCCGTCGGGCTCCACATCGTCAGCGGCGACGGCATCATCCTCCGGGCGAACCGCGCCGAGCTCGCGTTGCTCGGCTATACGGCGGAGGAATACGTCGGCCGGCACATCGCCGATTTCCACGCCGATGAAGAGGCGATCGACGAGATCCTGACCTGCCTGTCGCAAGGCGGGGTCCTGGATCGCCGTCCGGCCCGGCTGCGTGCGAAGGACGGCTCGATCCGCCACGTGCTCATCACTTCGAATAGCCGGTTCGAGGATGGGAAATTCGTCAGCACGCGCTGTTTCACCATCGACGTCAGCGACCTCGAGCGATCAGAGAAGGCGCGCCGGGACAGCGCCGAGCGGCTGAGGGCCACCTATCAGGCGGCCATGGTCGGAATCGCGGAGGTCGACGAGTCGGGGCGCTATGTCCGCGTGAATGACGCGCTCTGCGGAATTCTGGGCCGCTCCCGGGAGCAACTGCTCGCGACCAACATCTTCGACATCACCCATCCCGACGACCGGGACGGTGAACGGGAGGAATACCTGCGTCAGGTACGGGGCGACCGCCCGACCTATGCGACCGCAAAGCGGGCGCTCCGGCCAGACGGAACGGAAGTTCATGTGGAAGTGACCAGTTCCTCCGTGATGGATGAGGAAGGGCGGTTCGCCTACGGCGTACGGGTCATGCGGGACGTGACGGAACGCCGTCGGATGCAGCGCGAGATCGAGGATAGCGAACGCCGGCTCCGGGACCTGCTCGAGTTCCTCCCGGCCGCGATCTACACTACGGACGCCGAGGGCAAGATTACGTTCTTCAACGAGGCGGCGGTGGAACTGGCGGGCCGGGAGCCCAAGCTCGGCAGCGATTCATGGTGCGTCACCTGGAAGCTCTACTGGCCCGACGGCTCGCCGATGCGCCACGACGAATGTCCCATGGCGACCGCACTGCGGGAGAACCGGCCCATCCGGGGCGGAGAAGCGATCGCCGAACGTCCCGACGGAACCCGCGTGCCCTTTATTCCCTACCCGACGCCGCTGCGCGACGGCCAGGGCAGGCTGATCGGCGCGATAAACATGCTCGTTGACATCACCGACCGGAAGGAGGCCGAAGCGCGCCAGAAGGTCCTGATCGACGAACTGAACCACCGGGTGAAAAACAGCTTGGCGACGGTTCAGTCACTGGCCTTGCAGACCGTTCAGCACGCCGACGGCCTCGAGGATTTCGCAACGACCTTCCAGTCCCGGCTGATCGCCTTGGCGAGGGCGCATGATCTGCTGACAGAGCGCAATTGGATGGGCGCGCCGCTGAAAGACCTCGTACGGGACATCGTCGCTCCCTACAGCTCCAGCGACCACCGGATGCGGATCGAGGGCCCGCCGGTGGACCTCACGCCGCGCGCAGCCCTGGCCCTGACCATGGTGTTCAGCGAGATGGCCACAAACGCCGCGAAGTACGGATCGCTCAGCCGCTCGTCCGGTGTGCTGTCCGTGCGCTGGCAGGTCTCCCCGGGCGCGGAACCGGCGCTGAACCTGAGCTGGATTGAGGAGGGCGGGCCGGAGGTGCGCGTCCCAACCCGCCGCGGCTTCGGCACCCGCCTGATCCGACGCTGCATCGAGCGTGACCTGGATGGGAAGATCGAAATTCGTTTCGACCCGGCCGGAGTCCGCGCCGAGATCAGCCTCCCCCTGGACTCAGTCCGCACCCATGACTGAAGTGACGAGGGTTCGGGTTCTGCTTGTCGAGGACGAGGGGGGAATAGCCCTCCTGCTCGAGGACATGCTGGAGGAACTCGGTTGCGAGATCGTGGCCTCCGTGGCGCGGATCTCCGGGGCGCTGGACGTCGCCGCTTCGCAAGCGTTCGACCTGGCGGTTCTGGACGTGAATGTCGCCGGCGAGACGTCTTTCGACCTGGCCAGATTGCTGCTGGAGCGCGGTACGCCGTTCGTGTTCAGCACCGGGTACGGCGCGACGGGCCTGCCGGCGGACCTCGCCTCCTGTCCGGTCCTGTCCAAGCCCTTCACCCTGGAAAACCTGCGTCAGAAAATCCGCGAATGCATGGGGCCGGGCGGCGGATAGTCTCCGGCCGCGGCAGCCGCCTCGCCCCTTCTGGCGCGTGGAGCGCCAACGCCCGAGCCGACTTACGAAAGACCTCTACGGCAACCCCGACGAACTGTCCGCAATGGGTCGAAAGCGACGCGCGCAGTGCCTGCTTCCGACCTCCGGGACTGTCCTCAGAAATACTCGGCGTTGGCCGGGCACTGGGCCGCGAGGCGGCGAGCGGTGATGCTCGCCGGCAGATAGGGCGTGCCGCGCGCCAGCTGGGCCCCGCCGCGGAAGCTGAAGCTCTCCTGCTGGTAGGTGCCGTTGAGGCGAACATTGACGCGCCGCCCCTTGCGGTCGGTGCAGGTCCCCTCGAAGCGGGCGTTGCCGTTGCCGACCTGGCGCACCGGATAGGTGCACTGCCAGCGGCGGGTCGAGAGGCCGCCGAAGAAGCGGTTGATCTCGCTGGGCCGGACGCATTTGGTCTCGGTGTCGCGCACGCCCACCGCGCTGGTGGTGTACTCCCAGTAGCCGGGCAGCACCGTGTCCTCGCTGGACTGCGGCGCCATGGCGGCGCGCGGCGCGGCGGGGGCCGCCAGGAACAGGGCGCCGGCGATGACGGGGGCGGCCGTCAGGGCCATGCGGGCGAACACGGAAGACTTCATGGCGGCCTCGGCGTTGAACATCGGTCTCATGGCTAATGTACATATATGGCGGGATTTGAACGGCGGCTGAACGGCTCCGTTGCATCCTCCAAGTCTTGACGGGACGAGGATTCCTCCTCTATACGCCCCCCTCTCGCGCGGGATGACCTCCCGCGCGCACCTGTTTCATGCGTCCGCCGCGTTCCGTGGACCGCTCCGAAGGATAGTCAGATGTCGCGTCGCTGCGAACTCACCGGTATCGGCCCGATGGTCGGCCACAGCGTGAGCCACTCGAACATCAAGACCAAGCGCCGGTTCCTGCCGTCGCTGAAGACGGTCAAGGTCGCTTCGGAGGCTCTGGGCCAGACCTTCAGCCTGCGCATCTCGAACGCCGCGCTGCGCACCCTGGACTACAAGGGCGGCCTGGACCCGTTCATCGTCAAGGCCAAGGACGAGCAACTGTCGATCGCGGCCCAGCGCATCAAGCGGCAGGTCAAGGCCAAGCTGGCCGAACAAGCCGCCGCCTGACCGGCGACGACGACGAGATTTGAAGGGGCCGGTGGAAACGCCGGCCCTTTTTCTTTGCGCGCTGCCGGGCCAGGGTGCCCCATGACGCGCGACGAGATGTTCGACTACGCCCTGAGCCAGCCCGCCGCCGAGGATTCGACGCTGCATGGGGGACGCTGCATCCGCGTGCGCGGGCACTGGATCGTCAATGAGAGCCGCGAGCCGGACGCGCTGGGGCTGGCGCTGGATCTCTCGACCATAGAATTCCTCAAGGAAACCGAGCCCGGGACCTATTTCCAGACGCCGCACTATGAAGGCTGGCCCGCGGTACTGGTCCGTTACGAAGCCGCCGACGACGACCGGCTGCGCGAGCAGATCGACAGGGCCTGGGCGCGGCGGGCGACCAGGGCGCAGCGGAAAACGCGCGGTCTCGACGGCTAAGATTACAGGGAGTTCATTTGTCGGAACGGACCCATCGCCTACCGTCCGCCCGGTCAACTGGATGGGGCATGGCGATGCTGGGAACTTTCGGACGTGTCGTGGCGATGACGAGCGCGCTGGCCCTTATGGCGGGCGGGGCCGCGGCGCAGGACCGCAACGCCCCCGGCGGGCCGGAGTCCTCCGCCTTCACCCTTGAAACCGACCAGCCCCGGACGCCGGAGCAGGAGGCGGTGCGGTTCGACAAGGCCGACCTGTCGATCGCCGTCCTGCCCGAGGACAAGGCCATACGCGGCGTCGCCGTGCTGGACTTCACCGTCCTGGCGCCCGTCGAGGCGCTGGTGGTCGAACTGGACGCCCTGTTCGACGTGTCGGACGTGCAGGTCGACGGCCAGACGATTTCCCGCGACCAGTGGAGCAATCCGGAGGGCCGCATGACCATTCAGCTCCCGCGTCCGCTGGCGGCCGGGGAGCGGACGTCGCTGCGCATCGCCTACGGCGGCCAGCCCCGCACGGCGCGCCGCGCGCCCTGGGACGGCGGCTTCGTCTGGTCGACGGCGCCGGGCGGCGAGCCATGGATCGCCACGGCGGTCCAGCTGGACGGCTGCGACCTGATCTTCCCCTGCATCGACAACTCCAACGCCGAGCCGGGCCAGGTGGACCTGCACGTCACCGTGCCGTCGAACCTGTCGGCGCCGGGCAATGGCGTCTTCCAGGGCAAGACCGACAACGGCGACGGCACCACGACCTGGAACTGGAGCATCCAGAACCCGAACATCTATGCGGTGAATATCAACGTCGGGCCGTTCGAGGAGGTCACCGGCGAATACCGCAGCCGGTTCGGCAACGTCATCCCGATGCACTACTGGCACCTGAAGTCGGACAGGCCGGAGGACGTGCAGCGGCTGTTTGCCGAATTCCCCCAGATGCTCGACTTCTTCGAGGCCTACGTCGGTCCCTATCCCTTCGGCGACGAAAAGATGGGCGTGGTCGAGACCCCGCACCTGGGCATGGAGCACCAGACGCTGAACGCCTACGGCAACAACTACGACATCGACGGCCACGGCTATGACGACCTGCTGCAGCACGAGTTCGCCCACGAGTGGTTCGCCAACCAGCTGACCAACTGGAACGCCGACGACATGTGGCTGCACGAGGGTCTGGGCAGCTATATGCAGCCGCTCTACGCCCGCTGGCTGCGCGGCGAGCGCTATATGCACCGCGAACTGGCCGATCAGCGCGACGGGCTGATGAACCGGGCGCCGGTGGTGTCGCGCAGATCCCAGACCGTGGACGACGTCTACAACCGGCCGGCCGGGCCGGGCGGCGACATCTATTCCAAGGGCTCGCTGATCGCCCACACCCTGCGCATGACCATGGGCGACCGCGACTTCTTCGAGGCCCTGCGTATCCTGGTCTACGGCCGCCCCGACCCCGCGCCGGGCAATTTCCGGCCCGTCACCCGCTCGACCCCGGACTACAACCGCATCGTCAACGAGGTGACCGGGCGGAACTACGACTGGTTCTTCAACGCCTATCTGTACGAAGCCTCGCTGCCGGTCCTGACCCGGACCCGCGACGGCGACCGGCTGAACCTCGCATGGTCGACGCCGGCCGGGGTCTTCCCGATGCCGCTGGAGGTCGAGGTCAACGGGCGGGTGCGGGTGCTGGAGATGCGCGACGGCCGGGGCTTCGTCGACACGCCGCCCGGCGCGATCGTGATCGTGGACCCTGAGAACAAGGTCCTGCGCCAGCTGGACGAGGTCGATCGCCTGCAGGCGTATCGCCGGGCGCAGCGGGAACAGCGACAGGCGGCGCAATGACGGGCGTCCGGATGCGGACGTCGGCGCCCGCCGTCCTGATCGGCGCCGCCCTCGCGCTGGCCGGGGCGGGGGCGCACGCCCAGGAACAGAACGCTCCCGCGCGGGAGTCCACCCCCTTCACCCTCGGCACCGATCAGCCGCGCGCGCCCGAACAACTGGCGGTGACCTTCGACAAGGCCGACCTGTCGATCCGGGTGATCCCGGACGACAGGGCGATCGACGCGGTGGCCGTGCTGGACTTCACCGCCACCGCCCCGGTCGACCGGCTGGTGGTCGAACTGGACACCCTGCTGACCGTGTCCGAGGTCGCCGTCGACGGGGTGACGGTCCCCGCCGACCGCTGGTCCAATCCGGAAGGCCGGATGACCATCCAGCTGGCCCGGACCCTGGCCGCCGGCGAGACGGCGCAGCTGCGCATCGCCTATGCCGGCCAGCCACGCGTGGCCCCCAACTCGCCCTGGGACGGCGGCTTCCAGTGGGCGACGACGCCGGACGGCAAGCCGTGGATCGCCACCGCCGTGCAGGGCGAGGGCTGCGACATCTTCTGGCCCTGCATCGACCACCCGCTGGCCGAGCCGGGCCGGGTCGACCTGCACATCACCGTCCCGTCGGACCTGGCGGCCCCGTCGAACGGCCGGTTCCTGGGCAAGCAGGATCACGGCGACGGCTGGACCACCTGGAACTGGTCGGCGGCGCATCCGAACACCTACGCCATCGCCCTGACCGTCGGCCCCTATGCCGAGCGCACGACGCAATACGCCAGCCGGTTCGGCAACACCTTCCCGATGACCTACTGGCATCTGGCGTCCGCCGATCCGGCGAAGGTCGACGCCCTGTTCGCCCAGTTCGCCCCGATGATGGACTTCTACGAGGCGACCGTCGGTCCCTATCCGTTCGCGGACGAGAAGATGGGCGTGGTCGAGACGCCCCACCTCGGCATGGAGCACCAGACGATCAACGCCTACGGCAACGCGTACAGGCTGGACGGCCGCGGCTTCGACTGGCTGCTGCACCACGAGCTGTCGCACGAGTGGTTCGGCAACCAGCTGACCAACCGCAACGCCGACGACATGTGGCTGCACGAGGGGCTGGGCAGCTATATGCAGCCGCTCTACGACCGTTGGCTCAATGGCGAGGCCTGGATGCAATCCTCGCTGGTCGGCCAGCGCAAGGGCCTGGCCAACCGGTTCCCCGTAGTGTCCGGCGCCGAGAAGACCGAGGACGAGGTCTATAACGGCGACATCGGGCCCGGCAACGACATCTATTCCAAGGGCTCGCTGATCGCCCACAGCCTGCGCATGCTGATCGGCGACGAAGCCTTCTTCCGCTCGGTGACCCGGCTGGTCTACGGCACGGCGACGCCGCGACCCGGCGCGTTCCGGCCGCGCTACGGCACGACGCAGGAGTTCCTCGCCCTCGTCAACGAGGAGACCGGCCGCGACCTGACCTGGTTCTTCCGCGGCTATCTCTATCAGGCCGCCCTGCCCGACCTGCGTCAGACGCGAGAGGGCGGCGAACTGGCGCTGGAATGGGTGACCGGCGACGGCGGCGTCTTCCCGATGCCGGTCGAGATCGAGATCGACGGCCGGCGCCGGACGGTGGCCATGACCGGCGGCCGGGGCCGGGTCGCCGTCCCCGCCGGCGCCCACGTGCTGATCGATCCGGACAACAAGGTCCTGCGCCGGCTCGAGCACATCGAGCAATGGAAGGCGGTGGCCGACGCCGACGACTGAGCTCGACGCCGGACCCCCGATCAGGAGCAGCCGTAGACGTGGGAGACGACGTACTCGGTCTTGCTGCCCCACGACTGGGTGGTGTTGTCGCAGAAGATGATGCCGTGGCCGACCAGAACCGTATGGCCCGGGTCATCGTACCAGAAGGTCTCGCGCCGGATGTCGGAGGGCGCGGCGGCAGCCGCGGTGCCGACCCCGATGGCGAGCGCCAGCGCACCGATGCGTCCGAGGCGGGTGAAGGCTTTCATGATCAGCTCCTGAAGGTAAGGACGCGACCAGCCTTTTCTTACAACCTTGGAATGTCAACCGACACACGTTATGCGCACGGCGATGTGATCAGACCGCCTCGGCCGTCACCGACTGACGGACCAGTTCGCACCGCCCCTGCGTCGTCAGGAAGGCGATGTCGGCGGCGTCGCGGCCGCAGGCGATGCGCACCAGCCCCTCGACCGGCGCCAGCCCCGTCGGATCGACCAGCCACCAGCCGTCGGACAGCCAGACCTCGAAGATGGCGTGGAAGTCCGGCGGGGTCAGCTGATGGGCATAGGCGCTGACGGCGCGCGCCGGGATGCCCGAGGCGCGGCACAGGGTGATGCCCATGTGGGTGAAGTCGCGGCAGACTCCGGCGCGGTCGATGAAGGTCCGCGCGGCGGTGGTTTCGCTGTCCGAGGCCCCGGGCTCGTAGTCGATCTCGGCCTTGATCCAGTCGAGGATCTTGAGCACCCGGTCCCCGCCGATCGTGCCGCCGAAGGTGCGTTCCACGAAGCGGCCGAACTGGTCCGACGGGCAGTAGCGGCTCGGGTTCAGGTAGGGCAGCACCTCGGCCGGCAGATCGCCCCAGTCGTGCTGGATCGTGACGGGCGGCAGGCCCTTGAGCGTGCCGTTGTCGACCACCGCCTCATAGGTCAACGCCACCTCGCCGATCAGGTGGGCGCGCAGGGTGCGGGCCCCGAACTCCTCGTCCTGGTCTTCGGCGAAGGCGACGCTGGGCGCGGCCGTCAGCCGCTCCTCGAGGATCGTCTGGCCCGGCCAGTGCGCGACCTGGATCTTGTAGATCGCATCCGTCGGTGGATCGAAGCGGTAGACGAGTTCGGCGCGGACACGAATTTTCATGGGGCCGGACTGGGCCGCCCCCACGAGTTCGTCAATCCATCAATGGCGCGTTTCAATCGCTGTCGGAATCGTCGCCCGAGATCACCACGATCGCCGCCGCCAGCACGCCGGCGATGGCGAGGATGCCGATAATCGGAATGCCGTTGAACTCGCTGGAGGCGTCCGCCCTGGCCCCGACACGGTCTCCGACCCGGGCTCCGCCCTGGCTGGTCGCTGCGGCCTGACCGGCGAGCAACAGACATCCGGCCGTGACGGCCGCAAGGGTCTTCTTCATGGCATCTCTCCCGATTACCTCGCGAGCTCAACTGCCCAGAACGGCGTTGAGTTCCCGCATCGGATGAATCGCTTTCTCCAGGCTTCCGGACGGACCATCGACGGAACAACGGTGGAAACAGCGGCGGCAGGCGAAGAATACGGGCAACCGGCCGGGCTCAGGGCTCCAGTTCGATGTCCCAGTAGAGGTAGTCGAGCCAGCTCTGGTGCAGGTAGTGCGGTGGGAAGCGGCGGCCGAACTCCTGTAGCTGCCAGGCACTGGGTCGGTGCGGCGCGCGACGTATGGGCATGCCGGCCTGCTGGGGGGTGCGACCGCCCTTCTTCAGATTGCAGGGGCTGCAGGCGGCGACGATATTTTCCCACGTCGTGCGTCCGCCCCGGCTGCGCGGGATGACATGATCGAAAGTCAGTTCGGTGGTCGCGTTGCAGTATTGGCAGGCGAAGCCGTCGCGCAGGAAGACGTTGAAGCGGGTGAAGGCGGGCTGTCGGTCCTGATCGACGTAATTCTTCAGCGCGATCACGCTGGGCAGGACCATTTCCATCGAGGGGCTGCGGACGACCTTGTCGTAGGTCGAGACCACGTCGACGCGGTCCTGGTACACCGCCTTGACGACCTCCTCCCACGGCCAGATCGACAGCGGGTAGTAGGACAGCGGTCGGAAGTCGGCGTTGAGCACCAGCGCGGGCCAGCCGGACGGAGGGCGGCTCAGGACCTGCATGGGGCCCTCGCCGTTCGAACGAAATCTATCAACGCGACCGGACTGAAGACACGTCTCCTTCCCTGGCTGTGGCCGAATCCTACGCCTGATTCGACGGCTTGGCGATGACGGCGCCGCGACCGTTTCACAACGCTCAGCCGCGCGCGGCGCTCCCGGGGAAGGCCGGCAAACTCCAGCCCCAGATCAGGGCGCCGGCCCGCAAGGCGAACCCGCAGGGGGCTGCGATCAGGGCCGCGGGCCAGGCCTCCAGCCCGGCGGCGCGGGCGACCACGAAGATGGTGGCGGCCAGCAGGGCCGCCGACACGGTGATCTCGCGGCGCAGCAGGATCGACGGCTGCCCTGCCAGCAGATCGCGCACCACCCCGCCGAAACAGGCCGTCAGGGCGCCCATGACGATACAGATCAACGGAGCGACCTCGAAGGCCTCGGCCTTGGCGGCTCCGAGCACGCCGTAGGCGGCCAGACCGACGGCGTCGAGCCACAGCAGCGCCCGGAACCGCCAGGTGCGCGCGCCCGCCAGCCATACAGCGACCGAGGCGGCGAGGCAGACCGCGATGTAACGCCAGTCCTGGACCCAGAACACCGGCGCGCCGATCAGCAGGTCGCGCAGGGTGCCGCCCCCGACGCCGGTGATGGCCCCGAAGAAGGCGAAGGTGACGAGGTCATGCTTCTCGCGCGCCGCCGCCAGCGCGCCGGTGGCCGCGAACACGGCCACGCCGGCGAAGTCCAGCGCGCCGAGCACGGACTCCGGGGTCGCAAGGCCAGGATCGACAATCGGGGTCACGCGGCGGCGTCCTCCAGCGCGACCTCGCCGCGTTTGACCGCTCCATACCACCCCCACAGCAGATGCGCCGCAATGCTGCGATGAGGCCGCCAGGCCTCGGCCCGGACATAGGCCTCCCTTTCGCGCGGCCGCAGCGCCGCCCCGTCGGCCCAGCGCATCGCCTCCTGCAGGGCGATGTCGCCGGCGGGAAAGACATCCCGACGTCCCTCGCAGAACATCAGGAAGGTCTCGGCCGTCCATTTGCCGACACCCTTGATCGCCGTCAGCCGGGCGACCGCCTCCTCATCCGACAGCCGCTCCAGATGGTCGAAATCGATGCGGCCCTCGACGTGGGCGCGGGCGATCTCGTGGCCGTAGGTCGCTTTCTGGATCGAGAGCCCGAAGGTGCGCAGCGTCTCGATCTCGGTCGCCAGCATGCGTCCGGGCGTCACCTCGCCGCCCAGCCCCGCCTCGACGCGCGCCCAGATCGCGGCGGCCGAGGCGAGCGAGACCTGCTGGTCGACGATCATGTGGAACAGGCCCTCGAACCCGCCCACGCGGCGACGCCACTCGAAAGCCGGGGTCTGGGCGTGAGCGCGGGCCAGCGCCGGATCGATTTCGACGATCGTCCGGCGCGCCGCGTCGATATCGTCCAGCCAGTAGGGAGTTTGCATCCGGCGACCGTAACGCCGGCGTCGGCGGCGACAAGCGGACCGGATGTGATCGCGTCCGGTTGCCGCTATCCTGCGCCCATGTTCGTCACCCGCTTTGCCCCTTCCCCGACCGGCCGTCTGCACAGGGGCCACGCCTTTTCGGCCCGGACGGCGTGGCGGGCGGCCCGGGAGGCGGGCGGGCGGTTCCTCTTGCGAATCGAGGACATCGACCCGACCCGCTGCCGGCCCGAGTTCGAGGCGGGCATCCTTGAGGACCTCGGCTGGCTGGGGCTGGACTGGGAGCAGCCGGTTCGGCGGCAGTCGGAGCATCTGGGCGACTACGCCCCGGTGGTGGAGGCGCTGGACCGGCGCGGCCTGCTGTATCGCTGCTTCCGCACCCGCAAGGACATCCTCGACGCCATCGGCGACGCGCCGCACGGGCCCGCCGAAGCGGCCCGGCCCGGTCCGCACCCGGCGGACGAGGAAGCCGCCTTTCTCGCCGAAGGGCGGCCCTTTGCGTGGCGTCTGTCCCTGGACCGCGCCCGCGACCTGCTGGGCCGGCGCGCGTGGGACGCCCTGGCGTTCGTGGAGGAGGGACGCGGCCCCGATGGCGAACACGGTCTGATCCGGGCGCGCCCCGAAACTGCGGGCGACGTCGTCCTGGCCCGCAAGGACGCGGGCACGGCCTATCACGTGGCCGTCACCCACGACGACGCCCTGCAGGGGGTGACGCATGTGATCCGCGGCGAGGACCTGTTCGAGGCGACCCATATCCAGGTCCTGATCCAGACGCTGATGGGCTGGCCCACTCCCGTCTATCGCCACCACGCCCTGCTCGTCGGCGAGGACGGCCGACGCTACGCCAAGCGCGACCGGTCCGTGACGCTGGCGGAATTGAGGGCCGGGGGCCTGAGCCCCGAAACGCTGCGGGCCGAACTGGGCGTCTGATCAGGGCGCCAGGCGGCCGTCGGCCTTGTCCGCCGGGAAGACCACGTCCTTGTCCGGCTTCTCCGGACCGACGCCCGGCGCGGCCAAACGGGTCAGAACATGGCGCAGGACGTTCAGCCGGGCGGTCTTCTTGTGGTCGGTGGCCACGACGGTCCAGGGCGCGTGCGGTGCATGGGTCTCGGCCAGCATCCGGTCGCGCGCGGCGGAATAGGCGCCCCAGCGCGTCTGCGCCTCGGCATCCAGCGGCGAGATCTTGAAACGCTTGCGCGGGTCCGCGACCCGTTCGGCGAGGCGCTCCGCCTGCTCCTCCTTCGAGATGTCGAACCACAGCTTGATCAACAGGATGCCTGAATCGACCAGCATGCGTTCGAACCGCGGCGCGTCCTTCAGGAACTGTTCGTGCTGCGCCGGGGTGCAAAACTCCATCACCGGCTCGACGCCGGCGCGGTTGTACCAGGAGCGGTTGAAGATCGCCGTCTCGCCCGCGCCCGGCAGATGCGGGACATAGCGCTGGAAATACCACTGGCTGCTTTCGCGCTCGGTGGGCTTTGGCAGGGCGAAGACGCGGGTCTGGCGCGGCGACATGTATTCGGTCAGGCGTGTGATCGACCCGTCCTTGCCGGCGGCGTCGCGCCCCTCGAAGACGATGACGACCTTCAACCCCGTCTCGATGGCCCAAGCCTGGGCCTCGATCAGCTTGAGCTGGAGGCGTTCCAGTTCGGCCTCGTAGGCGTCCATCTTCTTTCCCATCACTGAACCTTGGGCCCCTCGTCGCCCGCCGACAAGATCACGCGCCCTCTTCCGCCCGGCGCGAGGCGGTCTAAGAGTGAACGGGCATGGACCGCGACTTCGCCGATTTCTGGAACCTGCTGTGGGAGGCCGGGCTGGGCCTGTGCGCCGCCTTCGCCCTGCTCAACGCCTTCGCGCCGCATCAGGACCTGCCGTGGAAGCCGCTGGACCTGAGCCATCCCATCGGCCAGGCGACGGCGGCCAAGGTCGCCGACTTCGAACTGGCCCGCACCGCCGCGCCGGAAGAGATCAAGGCCGTCACCGACGCCTGCATCCAGGTGCTGCGCGAGGCGGGCGTCACGGTCGAGCGGGCCGAGGACCGCGACGACGGCGGCTTCTGCGTCGTGCGCGGGGCCGTCAGGATCACCGGCGGGGCGGTGACGCCGCTGCCCGGCGCCCCGGTCATGCAATGCCCGCTGGCGGTGCGCTACGTCCTCTGGGACCGCCAGGTGCTGCAGCCGGCGGCCGAGGCGACGTTCGGCAGCCGGGTGGCGCGGATGAACGACGTGGGGACCTACAGCTGCCGCCGCATCTATGGCCAGACCGACGCCAGCGCCCGGCCCAGCGAGCATGCGCGGGCCAATGCGCTGGACCTTGGCGGCATGACGCTGGAGGACGGGCGCCGGGTGTCCGTGCTGGCGGATTGGGACGGGACCGGTCCCGCCGGAACCGCCGGCCAGGGCTTCCTGAAGCGGATCCGCGACGGGGCCTGCCGCGTGTTCTCGACCGTGCTGACCCCGGACTACAACGAGGCCCACCGCGACCACCTGCATCTGGACGGCGCCGACCGCGGCCTGTGCGCGTAACGGAGGCGCGTGAGGGGCGGTAACGGCGTTCCGGCGAAAGCGAAACGGTTTGCGGTTGACCGGCCCCGCTTTGCGCGAGAGAAATGCCCCCGCAGTCCGGATTTCGCGCGGCGTCCACACCCGTGCCTGCTCCTTCGCCTGAACGAGCCGTCCAGATGGACTGTCGGGCCTCCCTTGAGGGACGCCTGCCTGGAAAGCGCGTTCAGGAGACGCAATATGGCGACCGGCACGGTCAAGTGGTTCAACCCGACGAAGGGTTTCGGCTTCATCCAGCCCGATGGCGGCGGCCAGGACGTTTTCGTCCACATCACGGCCGTCCAGAAGGCGGGCCTGCAAGGCCTCGATGAAAACGCCAAGGTCGAATACGAGCTGGAATCCCAGCGCGGCAAGACCTCGGCGGTGGATCTGAAACTCCTCTGATCCGACCGACACAATCATGAGACGGGCGCGGAAGCTTCGGCTTCCGCGCCTTTCTTCTGAGTGGCGCTCCACTGCGCCAGCACCACCGCCGTCAGCACCACGGCCCCGCCGATCAGCTGCACCGGCGTCATGGTCTCGCCGAACACCCACCAGCCCAGCCCCGCCGCCACGACCGGCTGGATCAGGATGGTCACCGCCGTCAGCGCCGCTGGCAGCCGGCCCAGCGCCCAGGCGACCCCGCCCTGGCCGACCACATGCATCAGCCCCATGCCGGCGCAGGCGGCCCAGCCGGCCAGGGTCGCCGGCTGCAGGTCCTCGCCCAGCATCAGCGACACGCCGAGCAGCAGCGGCAGGCCCAGCCCCGTCGACCACAGCATCACCCGCATGGCCGAGGCCGTGCGCCGCGCCGCCTTCACCGCCAGGAAATAGCCGGCGTACCAGAGCGCCACCGACAGGGAGAACAGGTCGCCCAGTCGGGGATTGGTCCCCTGCCCGCCGTCCGCCCCCGCCGACATGGCGAAGGCCCCGGCCAGGGCTAGCCCCAGCGCCACGATGAACAGCCGCCGCGGCCGCTCGCGGAAGGCGAACCAGGCGAACAGGGTCACCACCACCGGCGTCAGGTTGCAGAGCACGGTGGCGTTGGCCACCGAGGTCATGACGATGCCGTAGTGCCAGAACGACAGGTCGAGCACGAAGAACAGCGCCGCCAGCCCCATCCATCGCGACGGCGTCCCGGCCCCCTCCCCGCCGAGCGACGCCGGCCGCGCGGTCACCGCCAGCAGCAGCGGCATGGCGAAGGCGAAGCGCCAGAAGCCGGCGGCAGCGGGGCCCGTCTCGGTCAGCCGCACGAGGATCGGGGCCAGGCCGAGCACGCAGGCGGCGACCAGCAGGACGGCAAGGGCTTGAACGCGGGGCGTGAACATGACCGCCGTATAGGCCGCCGCCCCGCCCTCCGTCACGCCGGTCGCCCCCCGAATGCTTCATCGGCGCCGGCGCCCCCTGAGCATCACGAAGGCGGCCGCCGGAAGCAGGGCCATGGCGGCCCAGGCGCCGGCCACGTGCAGGCCGCGCGGCCGGCCCGACGGCTGGCCCGGTGGCCGCTCGCGCACCACCCGCGCGGTCGGGTCCAGTTCGGACAGGTCGGCCGAGGCGGCCATCGTGCCGGCGGCCTCCCCGGCCTGCAGCGGGGTCTGGGTCATCGGCTCAACCCCTCCCGCCGCAGCGTTCGAACTCCTCGCGGTAGCGGTCGGCGAGATGGTCCTGGCGGTCGGCCTTGTCCTTCAGATGCAGGAACCAGCGCGATTCCTCCTCGTACATATGGGTCAGGACCGCGCCCTCGATGTGGGCCAGCTTGTCCTTCCATTCGGGGGTCGAGGGGGCGATGGTCTCCCACTCGGCCATCTGCATCTTGGCCGTGGTCTGCTCGCTGTAGGCGTGGCCGGCGTGCATCTTCTCGCCCACCTGGGCGAGGGCCGGATACAGCACCACCTCCTCGGCCATGGCGTGGGCGTTGAGAATCGTCGCCAGCTCCTTCATGGCCACGACCCGCTCCTCGGCCGACTCGGCGTCGCGGCAGGCGGCGAAGCGGGCGCGGATTTCGTCGTGATGGTCGAGCACCTGCCACAGCCAGCCGCCGGTGCTGGCGACGGCGCGGGCGTTGGCGGTCGCCTCGATGCGTTTCTGCTCGTTCGGCAGGGGGGTGATCTTGCCGAGAACCTTGTCGATGACGGACATGTCCAGGTCTCCTTGCGCGGGGGTGAGGGTTCGCAAGGGCAACCGGGGGCGGGGGGTGATGTTCCCGGAAAGCGGCCGGGTTGGCCCTGTCGTTCGAAAATGCCGAAACCCGGTCATCCCGACACTCCCGCACCCTCGTCGTCCGCCTCGCGGGGGGCGACGTCGGCGTATTCGGGCGGCAGGGGGCGGCCGGCGGCGAGGTCCTCGGCGAGGCGCAGGGCGCGCTCGCGCAGGAACTGGCGGGCCATCATCTGGCCGGCTTCGGCCTCGCGCTCCTGCTCGGCCGGATCGTATTCGACCCATTCGAACAGGGCGTCGAGGCGGGCGATCTCGGACGCCGCCCGGGCCAGCCGCAGGGCGGTCAGGCCGCGCCCGCCGCGCACCGCCTCGGCGGCGGCGGCGAGGGTGCGCCGGGCCAGGTCGTGGGGACGGATCTGGATCGGCGAGGTCCAGGCGGCGACGATGTCGTCCTCGGTCAGGGGCGCGTCGGGGTCAGTCGGGACGCCGGGCGCGGCGGGGGCGAAGGCGGCGCCGGAGGGCGCGCCCATCGGCGGCGTGCGGCCGATCGGCCACGGCGTGGCGCGGGCGGCGAAGTCGCGCTTGGTCCAGCCCTCGCGGCGGGCGCGGCGGCGCAGCGCGGTCTCGGAGACGCCGAAGCGGGCGGCGACGGTGGGGGCGGACAGGCCGGACAGATAGGCCCCGCGGATCAGGCTCCAGGTCTCTGGGCTGGCGGTGACGTAGCGGGTGGTCGGCAGGCGGTTGTGCGCATTCATGTGGGAGTCCCCTCTCCGTTTGCGTGGCGGATTGTAGGGGGCGGGTGCGTCGGAATCGGACGTAGGGGCGTGCGGGATGGTCGGTCAGCGACCGGGGTTGGGCGGGATGACAGGGTATGGGAGGATCGGGTTCGCTTCTGCTATCCCATCCCCCGGGCGGAATCACGGAGGGGCCGATGCGGAGACTGGCGGGCATAGTCGCGGGCATGGCCCTGATGGCCGGCGGCGCGCCGGCCCTGGCGCAGGCCGGGCCTGACAAGCCCCTGACGACGCTGGGCATCGCCGAGGTCCGCGCCCTCGCGACCGAAACCGGCGGCGTCCCCGGCGAGGTCGAGCACCTGGACAACAACGAGTACCAGATCGAGATCGCCTATCCCGACGGCCTGTTCGTCCAGTTCGAGGGCTGGAGCTGCACCGGCGAGGGCGAAGCCAAGCGTTGCGCCGAGTTCATGATGCATGTCAATTTCGAGCTCGACAGCGAGGCCGAGGCCCTGGCCATGGAACATGAGGTCAACATCGTCTGGCTGTCCGACATGGCGATCGGCAACCGCCTCAAGGTGTGGCGCATGGACTACCTGGCCGGCATGACGCGCGGGCGCATGCGCGGCATGTTCGAGACCTTCCTGAGCACCGTGGGGACGGCGAGGGACATCGCCTTCCCGGCGAAGGGGGACGGGGCGACAGGAGCCAAGTGAGAGGATGTCCCGGTCCCTCCCCCGAGGGGAGAGGGCTTGAGCGCACGGGGAGTGGCCCCTACCGCCCCTCGTCCAGGAACCGCGCCATGGCGGCCGAGACCCGCGCCTGGGCCTCCTCGATCGTGGGCGGGCTCCCGTCGGGCTCAAGGGCGTAGGCCTCGACGACGACCCGTTCGAACCCCGCCCGGTCGAGCCGGACCCGCAGCGGCCGGCGCACCGGCGTCACCCCCAGGGTCGGGTATTTGCTGGCCAGCATCCGCCGCACCCGTTCCGCGTCGGAATAGTCGACGCTGTAGGTCAGATAGCGGTCGGTCCGGTTCGGGTTGAACGTCACCAGGGCCCGCAGCACCCGCTCGCTCATGCCCGGCACGGCGTGGACGGTGACGTCGTCGATGTGCAGCGTCCCGAGGTCGACCACCTCGCCGGCGGCGAGGTCGAACGGTTCGAACCAGTGGTCCAGCAGCGGCATGTTGCCGGTCCCGTCGGCCGTATAGAGGCTGCCGCCGGCGACCCGGTATCGGCCCGGCGGGGCCGCCACCATGTCGGGCCCGGCGTTCACGAGATTGGCCCCGCCGTGCATCTCGACCTGGTAGAGCCGGCCGGTCTCGACGTTGGCGAAGCGGACATAGGCCCCGTACATCCCGGCGTATTCCTCGTACGACAGGATGATCGCCGACTGCTCGCCCGCCCGGACGCCCGCCATCTGCTCCGGCGTCAGCGACGGCCCGGTCGCGCAGGCGCCGAGGCCGGCGAGGGCGAGGACGGCGATGGCCGCCGCGGCGAATTTGTGGATGAACGGCATGGTGCGGTCTCCCCCGAGATCGGGCGGAGGGTCGCGCTGGAGGGGGCGGGTTGTCCAGCCCTCCCCCCGCTTTCGTCATCCTCCGGCAAGGCGCTTCAGCGCCGCGACCGGGGGACCCAGCGGCGCCGAAGGCGATCTGTTCACACGCCGGTGCTCCCGACAGTTTCGCGCTCCCGCGCGCCGCTGGGTCCCCCGGTCGCGCTGCGCGCGCCGGAGGATGACGAAAGCGGGGTGTTAGTCGCGGTCAGGCGCGTCGTGCAGCCACTCGCCCTTGCCCGATTCAGCCGCAATGGCGAACGACGGGCGCCGCGCACGCATGTGTGCGGCCAGGTCCTCGACCGACATCAGGCCGTTGCGGTGGATCATCCGGTGACAGTTCGCGCAAAGAGCGGCGAGGTCGGAAAGCTTTGTCGTCTGCCCCTCTTCGATCTGGGCGACGGGAACCTTGTGGTGGGCCTCGATGTAGTCGGCGCCAAGCTGTCCATAGATAGCCTCCATATCGTCGCCGCAGGCCTCGCAGGCGTAGTTGGTCAGGGAGGCCTTGAAGTCGTCGATCAGTTTCCGCGAACGCTCGCGCCTCAGATGGACGCGGAGAATTGCGCGGCCTTCCTGCGTTCCGATGTCGACTTCGGCTCCGTCCAACACGCTATCCGGGTTGCCCGGCGCAAGTTGATCAGATGTGAGACGCCAGACCCCTGCCCGCGCGGCCGGACCAAAGACGTTCTCGAACAGGGCGTTGCCCTTGAAGTGAGCGGAACCCGCCCAGTTCTCCTGAAGACGAGCCCGAACACTGGCGGCGGGGCTGACGGCTTGGTGATCAGGAACGATCTCCACGACCTTTGGCACGATCTGATCGAGATGCGCCTGACCTCCCAACTGGGACAACGCCTCCACAATATGCTCCGGGCGGATCGGCACGGCTTACACCGCCCGCCGGCGGGAGGATCGCGCACGACGCGCCTCACACTTGTGGTTGGTATCGCTCCCCATCCACCCACCGTAGCGGGTGGATGCTCACCCATCAAACCGCTCATCCCGGCGAAAGCCGGGACCCAGCGCTTTGGATGATCGGTGGTGCGGCCAAGCTCCCACGCCGCCGGTCCGGAACCGCCGGCGTCACGCTGGACAGGCCTGGGTCCCGGCTTTCGCCGGGATGAGCGGAGAATGGGGGCGAAACCTCAGCCCTCGCCGCGCGAATAGGCCTCGATCTCCTCGCCGTCAGCGGCGAGGGCCACGATATGGCGGGCGTCGAACTCGACCACGCCCTGCTCTTTCCATTTGGTGGACGGGTCGCCGTCATAGGCCAGGTCAACGGCCTCCTCAAGGGAGTCGGCTTCGACCTCGGTTGTGTAGTCGACGTAGGCGTCGACGCGGGAGAGGACGGTGAAGGTTGGCATAGCAGGCTCCTTTCGGCAGGAGCGTGCCGGAACAAGCTGTGCACAGCTACCAACCGGAGATTGGTAAAACATCGATGTGCGCTAAGCTGAGAAGACACGGGGCGAGAACGCCGGCACGTCGGTAGGCGCGGAGAACCAGATGGACAGAATCACTGAATCACTCCTCGCGGAATTCTCCGAAGAGTTTGATCTCAAGAAGCTTCCGGAAGACAAACGGTTTGAACATTTTGCCAGTTACGTAACGGTCAAGCGGCATCATAGCGAACACTTCGACACCACCGATGTCGTCACCGGATCAGAGTCAGACACAGGAATTGACGCCATTGCTGTAATCGTGAATGGCGAAATGATCTACGATGTTGACGAGTTGGTAGACGCCGCCGAAAATGCATCTGTACTAGACGTCACTTTTATATTTGTACAAGCTGAGCGAAGCTCTGCGTTCGATGCGGCTAAGATCGGCACGTTCTCTTTTGGTGTATTGGACTTCTTTAAGTCAACACCTTCACTTCCTCGCAACGACCGCGTCAAGCAGATGGCTGAGGTGATGAATGCCATCTACGAGCGCAGCAGCAAATTCAAACGCGGCAATCCGAACTGCCGGCTCTTCTATGTCACTACGGGACAGTGGGTCGGTGATGACAATTTGGAGGCGCGACGCCAAGCCGCCATCGCTGATCTAAAGGGGACCCAGCTTTTTGGCGACATTGAATTTGGCTGTATCGGTGCCGACGGGATTCAGCGCAGGTACAACGAGACCAAGAACGCTATATCTCGCGAATTCGTATTCGCCAACCGTGTCGAAATACCGGAGATTCAGAATGTTACCGAGGCCTATCTCGGCTACGTACCAATCTCACAGTTCCGCAGTATCATCACAGATGATGATGGCGGAATAGTCAGAAGCATATTTTACGACAACGTTCGCGACTGGCAGGAATATAATACCGTCAATACTGAAATGCGCGATACCCTGCTTTCACCAGAAAGAGCGAGATTTGTTCTAATGAACAACGGGGTGACCGTTATCGCACGGTCTCTCCATAAGACCGCCAGCCGGTTCCATATCGAAGATTTTCAGATCGTTAATGGATGCCAGACCAGTCATGTGTTGTTCGAACAGAACGACCTCACAGATGAAGTCTGCATTCCTCTCCGCCTTATCGTAACCCAAGATGAAGAGGTTATTGAGTCGATCATCAGAGCGACAAATCGGCAGACCGCTCTCAAGGAAGAGCAGTTCTTGGCTCTCACCGAGTTCTCCAAGAAACTTGAAGCCTTCTTCGCATCATATCCTGTCGACAAGAGACTCTACTACGAGCGGAGGAGTTGCCAATATGATCGCTTGGACATAGAGAAGACGCGAATTGTAACTCCGGCGAATGCTATTCGCTCGTTCGCCGCGATGTACCTTTCGGAACCCCATCGCACGACGCGAAATTACCGTGCCCTCACGGACAAGGTAGGCACTGACATCTTTGCAGACAGCCACCGACTTGACCCATACTACGTGTCGTCGTTTGCGCTGTACAAACTCGAATACCTCTTCCGAAGCCAGAAACTTGAAGCCAAGTACAAGCCTGCACGCTTTCATATCCTGCTTGCCGTCCGGCTTCTCTTCGACATCTCTTCGAATCCTCCCATGAACTCTCATGAAATTAGCCGGCGGGCGACCAAGCTTGCAGAAGCACTTTGGGATAATTCCCAAGCGGACGATCTCTTCTCAAGAGCGGCAGCCGCCGTGGAGCATGTTGCCGGGGGCGATTTTGATCGCGACACTATCCGAACGCAGCCATTTACGGACAGCATTATAAAGTACTGCCAAGAGCAGGCTGTGGTCAGCTAGACGGCAAGTTTTGCTAGGTCTGCCGCCCCCTACCGCCCCTTCCGGAACGCCTCCGCCTTCTCCGCCGCCGCGTCGGCCCGCCATCGCTTCGGCGCCGCCTTGTCGACCGTCTCGCCCTCCGCCGTCAGCACCTCATTCGCGAACTCGAGGTCCATCAGCTTCATGCGCTTGATCTCGTCGCGCAGGCGGGCGGCCTCCTCGAATTCGAGGTTGGCGGCGGCGTTGCGCATGCGGCCTTCGAGGTCCTTGAGGGCGGCCTGGAAGTTGGAGCCGGTGAAGGGCTTGCTCTCCTCGGCCATGCCCGGGGCGGTCAGTTTGTCGAGGGCCCGGGACTCATAGGGGCTGGCCATGATCTCGCGGATGTCGCGCTTGACCGACTCCGGGGTGATGCCGTGTTCGGCGTTGTACTCTTCCTGCTTGGCGCGGCGGCGGTTGGTCTCGGCGATGGCGCGCTCCATCGAGCCGGTCATGCGGTCGGCGTAGAGGATGACGCGGCCGTCGACGTTGCGCGCGGCGCGGCCGATGGTCTGGATCAGGCTGGTCTCGGAGCGCAGGAAGCCCTCCTTGTCGGCGTCGAGGATGGCGACCAGGCCGCACTCGGGGATGTCCAGGCCCTCGCGCAGCAGGTTGATGCCGATCAGGACGTCGAAGGCGCCCATGCGCAGGTCGCGCAGGATCTCGATCCGCTCGAGGGTGTCGACGTCGGAGTGCATGTAGCGGACGCGGACGCCCTGCTCGTGCATGTATTCCGTCAGGTCCTCGGCCATCTTCTTGGTCAGGACGGTGACGAGGGAGCGGTAGCCCTGACGGGCGACGGCCTTCACCTCGTCGATGACGTCGTCGACCTGGTTGCGGGTGTCGCCCGAGACGGGGCGGATCTCGACCGGGGGGTCGATCAGGCCGGTGGGGCGGATGACCTGTTCGGTGAAGACGCCGCCGGTCTTTTCCATCTCCCACGGGCCGGGGGTGGCGCTGACGAAGACGGTCTGGGGGCGCATGGCGTCCCATTCGTCGAACTTGAGCGGGCGGTTGTCGATCGCCGAGGGCAGGCGGAAGCCGTATTCGGCCAGGGTCGATTTGCGGCGGTAGTCGCCGCGGTACATGGCGCTGATCTGGCCGACGGTGACGTGGCTCTCGTCGACGAACAGCAGGGCGTTGTCGGGGATGTATTCGAAGAAGGTGGGCGGCGGCTCGCCGGGGGCGCGGCCGGTCAGCCAGCGGGAATAGTTCTCGATGCCGGCGCAGGAGCCGGTGGCCTCCATCATCTCCAGATCGAAGCGCACCCGCTGTTCGAGACGCTGGGCCTCGAGCAGCTTGCCGTTCTCGACCATCCAGTCGAGCGTCTCCTTCAGCTCGGCCTTGATGCCGGTGATGGCCTGGTTGAGCGAGGGCCGGGGGGTGACGTAGTGGCTGGCGGCGTAGACGGTGATCTCGGTCAGGTCGGCGGTCTTCTTGCCCGTGAGCGGGTCGAACTCCTGGATGGATTCCAGCTCGTCGCCGAACAGCTGGATGCGCCAGGCGCGGTCCTCCTGGTGGACCGGGAATATCTCGAGGACATCGCCGCGCTTGCGGAACATGCCGCGCTCGAAGGCGGCGTCGTTGCGCTTGTACTGCAGGGCGATCAGGTCGGCGCGGAGCTTGGCCTCATCGATAGTGTCGCCCACCTTCAGCGTGAAGGTCATCGCCGTATAGGTCTCGACCGAGCCGATGCCGTAGATGCAGCTCACGCTGGCCACCACGATCACGTCGTCCCGCTCCAGAATCGCCCGCGTCGCCGAGTGGCGCATGCGGTCGATCTGCTCGTTCACCGAGCTGTCTTTTTCGATGTAAGTGTCTGTTCTTGGTACGTAAGCTTCCGGTTGGTAGTAGTCGTAATAGCTGACGAAATACTCGACCGCATTGTCGGGGAAGAAGCTCTTGAACTCGCTGTAGAGCTGGGCGGCGAGGGTCTTGTTGTGGGCGAGGATCAGGGCGGGGCGCTGGGTCGCCTCGATGACCTTGGCCATGGTGAAGGTCTTGCCCGAGCCGGTGACGCCGAGCAGGACCTGGTCGCGTTCGCCGGTATTGGCGGTGGCGACGAGCTCGGCGATGGCCGAGGGCTGGTCGCCGGCGGGGGTGTATTTCGTGTCCAGCCGGAAGGGGATGTGCTTGCGGTTGTCGGGCCGGTCGGGACGGTGCGGGACCCAGTCGGACGGCTTGCCGGGGGCCTCCTCCGGCGTCAGGCGCGGGCCGGTGACCGGGGCGAACATCGGGGCGCGGTTCGACTTGACCGCCGGATCGAAGATGAATTTGGCCGGGGCCTCCGCCAGGCCCGACTGGCCAGGCGTGTGGACGGGCTTGGCGGGTTTGCCAGAGGACGGCGAGGGAGAACGGGCCATGAACGCAATCTAGGGGGCGGGACCGGACTCGGCTAGGGGCGGGGCCGGTCAGGCGCCGCGCATCAGAACCCCGGCGGTCAGGACGGCGAAGGCGATGGCCAGGGCATTGAACGCATGGTCGCGGATCACCGGGATGTCGACGCCGCCGTACTGGACCAGCATCGCGAGGACGGCGAGGATCACGGCGATGGCGAACAGGGGCACGGACGGGGCCGTGAGGGGAAGGGTGGCGCGACGAAAGGCCATGGGGCGAATGTCCTGATGCGCGACGCGGCGGGGCGCCCGTCCGAGCGCTGCTGTAACGCCGCGCCGCCGGGCCTGTTCCGGGGGCAAGCGCACGGCGTGGCGGCTGCTGACAGGATGGTGGCGGCAGGGTGGCGGCAGGACCGGTGAGAAAGTCCGGAAACCGCCAGCGCGCGCGGACGGCGGCGCCCATGTTATCCGTCGAACACAAGGAGAGACCCGCCCATGACCGCCTTCCGAGACCTGCACCGATCCGGCCTGCTGATCCTGCCCAACGTCTGGGACGGGGGCTCGGCGGCGCTGATGCGCTCGCTGGGGGCGAAGGCCGTCGCCACCACCAGCGCGGGCGTGGCCTGGGCGCTGGGCTGGCCGGACGGCGACGCCCTGCCGGTCGAGCGGGTGACGCAGGCGACGCGGGACGTGGTGCGGGCGGCGCAGGGCCTGCCGGTCTCGGTCGATTTCGAGGGCGGCTATTCCGACGACCCGGCCGAGGTGGCGGCCTCGGCGCGGACGGTGGTCGAGGCGGGGGCGCAGGGGATCAATATCGAGGACGGCGGCGGCTCGCCCGAACTGCTGGCGGCCAAGATCGCGGCCATCCGTGCGGCGGTGGGGCCGGATCTGTTCATCAACGCCCGCTGCGACGTGTGGCTGAGAGGCGTCGGCGAGGCCGGAACGCGCGTGGCCGAGGCGGCGCGGCGCGGGGCGATCTACCGGGCGGCGGGGGCGGACGGGCTGTTCGCCCCGGGGCTGGTCGACGAGGCGGGTATAGCGGAACTGGTTAAGGCCACGGACATGCCGCTGAACCTGCTGGCCTTCCCGGGCCTGCCGGACGCGAAGACGCTGGCGGGGCTGGGGGTGCGGCGGCTGAGCGCCGGCTCGGGCATCGTCGGGGCGGCGCTGGGCCGGGCGGCGGCGCTGACCCGCGGCTTCCTCGAGGACGGGCGCTCGGCCCCGCTGATGGAGGGGGCGCTGGGCTGGGGCGAACTCAACGCCCTGATGCCGGAGGCGCGATGAGCGAGCCCCCCGCCTCCCCTCCGGCCAGCCTGACCCTGTCGTGGCTGGACAGCCCGATCGGCCCGCTGGCCCTCGCCTGCGACGACGGCGGGGTGCTGCGCGGCCTGTCGTTCGGCGGCCCGGTCGAGGGCGGGCTGGTCAAGGCCATGCGGCGCGAATATCCGGCGGCGGCGCTGGTCGACGGGGAGGCCCCGGCGGCTGTGGCGCGCACCATCGCCGCCTATTTCGACGGCGACCGCGAGGCGCTGACCCGGGCGCCGTGGTCGCTCGACGGCGCGCACTCAGCGTCGGGGGCCGGCGACGGCTTCCAGGCGCGGGTCTGGCGCGCCCTCGCCGCGGTGCCGGCGGGCGTGACCATCAGCTACGGCGAGATGGCGCGGCGCGCGGGCGAGCCGGGCGCGGCCCAGGCGGCGGGCGTGGCGCTGAACCGCAACCCCATCCCGCTGGTGCTGGCCTGCCACCGGGTGATCGGGGCGGACGGGGCGCTGGTGGGCTTTGGCGGCGGGCTGGAAAGGAAGGGCTGGCTGCTGAGGCACGAGGGGGCATTGCTGATCTAGCCACGCCCCCTTTCGCGGTTAGCGGCGCACGCTCACCCGCGCCTCGAGATCCGCCCAGCGGCGGGTCAGGTCGCGGAGCTCTTCGCGGAGGCGGGCGGCTTCGGTGCGGGTGATCGAGCCGTTGCGCTCGCCGGCGACGATACGGGCCTCGATCTCGGCGGAGCGGGAATCGTAGCCGTAGCCGCCGTCATAGCCGCCCTCGTCGCCGACGCGGCGATTCAGTTCGGCCAGGCGGCTGGCCAGGTCTTCCTGTTCGCGGGCGCTGAGGCCGTCGCGGCGATAGTCGGACTCAAGCCGGACCAGGGCGTCGAAGTCGGCGCGCAGCCGGGTCCCTTCGCTGCGGGTCACGTCGCGATTGCGCACGGCCACATCGACGCGGGCGCTGAAGGCGGCGCGCTGGTCGGCCAGCGGCTGCCAGCCGTAGCCCGCGTCGTCGTCGCGGCGCTCGTCGCCGACGCGCTGGGACAGGGCGCGGTAGCGGTCGCGCAGTTCGCGGCGCTCGGTCGTGGTCATGCGGCCGTCGGCGGCGTAGCGGGTCTCGAGCTGCACAAGGGCGTCGTAGTCGTCGCGCAGGCGGCCGGCCTCGGTCCGGCTGATCGAGCCGTCGCGGACGCCGGCCTCGATGCGGGCGTCGAGATCGGCGCGGCGCTGGTAGAGGGGACGGCGGCCCCGGCTCCAGTCCTCATCGAGCACCTGATCGCCCTGGTCGGCGGTCTGCACCCCGAACAGGGCGCCGAGCAGGGCGCCGAAGACGCCGCCGGGCTGGTCCTGGACGGCGGGTTGGCCCGAGCCCCAGGAATCGTCGGGATAGAGCGGGCCGACGGTGGCGGTGGCGCCGCTGCAGCTGAGCACGCCGTTGCGGTTGGTGATGGCGCTGCGGCAATCGACGCTGCGGATCGAGCTCCAGCGGAAGCCGCCCTCGGCCTGGCACTCGGCCGAGACATAGCCATTGGCCAGCTGCTCGACGTTGCGGCACGACGAGGGGACTGCGGCCTGGCCGGATGGGTAGGCGGTGTAGGGCGTCTGGGCCTGGGCGGCGGCGGCGGCGGACAGGGCCAGCGCGCCGGCCGCGAGGGCCGACAGGGTGTTAATCGCGGTCATGGGGGTTTCTTTCCGGCGAATGCCTTGTGCGGAAAGAACGGGGTTAGGGGATGAAGGTTGCTCGCGGCGCGGAGAAGACCGCCCTCCCCTCGCCTGTCCGGCTCCGCTAGAGCTTGCCGCCATGACCGCCCTGCCCCTGAACGAAATCCTGCTGTTGCTCGCCGCGCTGGTCGCCGCCGGGCTGGCCGGCGGGGTCGTGGCCGGGCTGTTCGGGGTCGGCGGGGGCACGGTGATCGTGCCGGCGGTGTTCTACGCCTTCGAGGTGCTGGGCGTCGGGGGCGAGGGCAATCTGCACACGGCGATCGGGACGTCGCTGCTGACCATCGTCGCGACCTCGTGGCGGTCGCTCAGGGCGCACCGGACGCACGGGGCGGTGGACGAGGTGGTGCTGAAGACCTGGACGCCATGGGTGGCGTTCGGGGGACTGGTCGGGGCGGCCGTGGCGGGCGTGACTTCGATGGAGGGGCTGGCTCTTGTCTACGGCGTGTGCCTGGCGCTGGTGGCGGCGCAGCTGGGGCTGATGCCCGAACGGTTCGTGCTGAGGCCGACGATGCCGACCGGCTGGGGGCGGCGCGGCTTCGGGACGCTGATCGGCGGGCTGTCGGCGATGATGGGGATCGGCGGCGGCAGCTTCGGCGGCATGCTGATGACGCTGTGCGGACGGCCTATCCACCAGGCGGTGGCGACGGCCTCGGGTTTCGGCGTGGCCATCGGGGCGGCGGCGACGGTCGGGTTCGTGGCGTTCGGCTGGGACGCCGTCGGGCGGCCGCCGCTGTCGCTGGGCTACGTCAACGTGCCCGGGGCGGTGGTGATGGCGGTGCTGACCACGGCGGTGGCGCCGTGGGGGGCGAAGCTGGCGCATTCGCTGGACCGGCGGGTGCTGCGAAAGGCGTTCGCGCTGTATCTGCTGGCGACCGCGATTTCGGTGGTGGTGAAGGCGGTTTGAGGCCGCCGGCGCCGCCTCGCCTCAGGGGCGAAGCGTGAGGCCCGCGGGCGTGGCGCTGAACGACGACAGGCGGCCGAGATAGCTCATGCCGAGGAGGGAGTGGGGCAGGCCCTGCTCGACGACGAGGGCCTGGACGCGCTCGACGCGGGCGCCGGCGACGGCGACGGCCTCGAGTTCGACCGCGGCGGCGCGGACCGGGCCGGACGCGGTGATGACGGTTCCGGAAAAGTCGGCGGGGGTGAGCTTGAGGCCGAGGCGGGCGGCGTCGTCGCGGGTCAGGGCCACGACGCTGGCCCCGGTGTCGACCATGACGCGGACGGCGCACCCGTCGATCAGGGCGTCGGCCCAGTAGTGGCCGTCCGCGGCCTTGAGCACCTGGGCGGGACCGCCGGTCGCCGGGGCGGAGACCGCCGGCATGGGGGCGGCGTGGGCCTGACCGCGCAGCCCGGTCTGATCCATCCACCAGGCGGTGGTCAGGGCCGAGGCGACGGCGAAGGCCATGACGGCCGCGGAGGAGAGATCGAACCTCATGGCGGTGTTCTCGCACGGCGTCGTTGGGATGCGGTGAAGAGGGATGGTTGGCGGGGGGTAAACGGGAAAGGACGGCGGCGAGGCCGGCCGTCTACGCCCTCGCGCGCGCCGCGCGGGCCGGCAGCTCGGCCATGATCGCCGCGCGCTCATCGTCCGACAGGCCGCTCCAGCCGCCGATCTCGGACAGGGTGCGCCAGCAGCCGAGGCAGAGGCCCGAGGCGCCGTCGACGATACAGACCTTGACGCAGGGGGTGGCGATCGAGCGGGGCGGTTGCGGGTTTCGGGCGACGGGTGATGACATCAGCGTGAAACATGATCCGGCTGCGGAGTAAAAATACTTGCGTTTCCGGTCGAGGGACGCTACCTTGACCGTGACGCGAAACGACTATGACGGTGAGACTCCCGATCAGCACGACGTGTCTCTTTTCATCGTTCAACGAAAGGAGACATCAAAGATGAACGACAAGGACCGCAATCTCCAGCACGCCATGATGTCCTTCGCCCTGTGGGGCGGGATGCTGGTGAACACCAGGGGCACGAACGGGGCCGGCGATCGGGTGATCAGCCACCCTTCGAACTTCCAGCCGATCAGGATCGACAAGCCGCGCCGCTAGGCCACCCCGGATCGAATGACAGAGCCCCGGCCCGCAAGGCCGGGGTTTTGTGCTTTCCAGGGGCGCTATCGCCCTTCGGGCTGCTTGAGCGCGGAATTCTGGCGGCGCTATCGCCCTTCGGGCTGCTTGAGCGCGGATTTGCGCCCTGCCCGCCCATGCGGCACTGCTAGGGCATGACCCTGATCCAGACCGAACGACGCGGCGCCATCGAGATCTGGACGCTGTCGCGGCCCGAGCGGCTCAACGCCCTGCCCGATCTCGAGGACGGCGAGGCCTTCGCGGCGGCGTGCGTGGCGGTGAACCACGATCCCGCGGTGCGCTGCGTGGTGATCACCGGCGCGGGGCGGGCGTTCTCGGCCGGCGGCGACCTGAAGGCGATGCGCGACCGCCGGGATCTGTTCGCGGGTTCGGGTGCGGATATCCGCGAGCGCTATCGGCGGGTGGTGCACCGGATCGTGCGGTCGCTGTACGGGCTGGAGGTTCCGCTGGTGGCGGCGGTCAACGGGCCGGCCATGGGGCTGGGCTGCGACATCGCCGGCCTCGCCGACATCCGGCTGGCCTCGACCGAGGCGACGTTCGGCGTGCCGTTCCTCAAACTGGGCATATTGCCGGGCGACGGCGGGGCGTGGCTGCTGCCGCGGAACGTCGGCTATGCGCGGGCGGCGGAGATGCTGTTCACCGGCGACACGATCGACGCGGCGACGGCGGAACGGTGGGGGCTGATCAACCATGTGGTCGCGCCGGACGCGCTGATGGAAGAGGCGCTGAAGATCGCGGCCAGGGTGGCGGCGCACGGCCCGCAGGCGCTGCGCATGGCCAAGACCCTGCTGCGCCAGGGTCGCGACATGAATTTCGACCAGATGCTGGAGATGACCGCGGCGATGCAGGCGCTGGCGCATCTGACGGACGATCACGCGGAGGGGGTGGCGGCCGTGCTGGAGAAGCGGCCCGGGACGTTCACGGGGCGCTGATCGTCAGCTCCTGGCCGGGGCCTGCATGGCGCGATCGGCGGAGACGCCCGCGGCGGCGGCGCGCGGGGCCCCCGCGCGCTCGCCGGGCTTCATGAACTTGACCAGCACCCGCTGGCCGATCAGCAGCGGGGCGTTGTCGGCGGAGACGACCACCTCGACGACCCGCTCGTCGGTGCGCTGCGAGGGGTCCTCGGAGGCCAGCTTGCGGGCGCCGAACAACGGCGCGCGGCGCAGGACGCGGCCGACGTAGACCCTGGACTGGTCGACCTCGGAGACCAGTTCGACCTCCTGGCCGTCGGTGACATTGGGGATGTCGGCCTCGACGATCTCGGCGCGGACGATGCGTTGGGTGTTGGGCTCGAGGTCGAACATGTTGGACACGTTCAGGGTCGAGGCCCCGGCGCCCGGATTGGCGTAGCGACGCACGATGCGGCCGTCCATCGGGGCGCGGATCACGGTCAGTTCGAGGTTATAGGCGGCCTCGTTGAGGCGGGCCCGGGAGGTCTGGACCGCGGCCTGCTGTGAGGCCAGGCGGGCCTCGGCCGTGGAGATGGCGTCGCGGGCCTGGTCGAGGCGCTGGGCGGCGACGAAATTGGTGGCGACCAGCTGCTCAAGCCGCTCGTACTCCCGGCGGGCGGTGTTGATCTCGACCTGGGTCATGCGCAGCTGGCTCTGGGCCTGGGCGACCTCGGCCTGGGCGCGGGCCAGGGCCAGGCGCGGCTCGTCGTCTTCCTGACGGGCGAGAATCTGGCCGGAGGCGACTCGCTCGCCCTCCTGGACATAGACGGCGCGGACCACGCCGCCGCGGCGGGCGGCGACCTGGATGATGCCGCCTTCGACATCAGCCTTGCCGTTGGCGATGGCCGCGTAGGGGCTGTCGATCTTCTCGGCGGCCGCCTTCTCCTGCTCGACCTTCTTCGCCGCCGCGCCCTGTTGCATGAACAGGAAGCCGGCGACGACCACCAGGATCAGCGCCAGGCCGATCCAGAGCCACTTGTTCTTGAGGAAGCGGGGCATTTTTCGAAGGTCCTTGAGGATCGGTCTAGTGCGAGCCGAGAGTGGCGTTGGGATCGGGCGTGCGACGCTGGTCGTCGAGAATGCGGCCGTCCTCGATGTGGATGACCCGGTCCGCCCAGGCCTCGAGGCGCGGGTCATGGGTCACGCAGATGACGGCTGCGCCGTGTTCCGTGGCCGCCCGGCGCAGCAGGCGGATGACCACCTGGCCGTTCTCGCCGTCAAGCGCCGAGGTCGGCTCGTCGGCGAACAGCAGGGCTGGGTTCTTGGACAGGGCGCGGGCGATGGCGATGCGCTGCTTTTCGCCGCCGGACAGGGAGTCGGGTCTCTGGTTCAGGCGGGCGCCGAGGCCCACTTCCTCAAGCGCCGCGACGGCGCGGCGGCGGGCCTCGTCCTTGGGCACGCCCTGGTACTTCAGCACGGTCATGACCTGCTGCGTCGCGTTCAGCGCCGGAAACAGGTTGAAGCCCTGGAAAATGAAACCGCAATTATCGAGACGGAACTTGTCGATGCGGCCGGCCGAATGATCCCAGAGATCCTCCACCTCCAGCGCGTCGACGCGCCCCTCCTCCGGTTTGAGCAGGCCTGACAGGGCGGCGACGAGAGTCGACTTGCCCGAGCCGGACGGGCCCATGACCATGGTCATCTCGCCATGGCGCGCGTCGAAGTCGACGCCCTTGAGGACCTCGATGAAGGCGCGGCCGGTCTTGAAGCGCTTGACCAGCCCCCTGGCCTCGATAGCCGACTCGCCGGCGCGGCCGTGGGTGACGGTGTTCGGGTTCATCGCAGCAGATCCGCCGGCTGGCTCTTCTTCAGGACGCCCAGCGACAGGAAGCCGGAGGCGAGGGCGATGATCAGCAGCATCACGCAGACGCCGGCGACCATCGGGATGGGAAAGGACATGGTCAGGCCGCCCATCCGGGCCAGCAGCGACACGCCCCAGGTCAGCAGGCCGGAGGCCAGAATGCCCGCGATGCCGACCCAGAAGCTCAGCTCCATGACCACGGCGCGGAGCGAGCCCATCGAGACCCCCAGGGCGCGCAGGGAGGCGAACTCCTTGATGTTGGCCATGATGGCCCCGCGCAGGGTCTGCCAGGTGATGGCGACGCCGATCAGGATTCCGAGGAACAGGGAGAAGCCCAGCATGATGACGATGAAGCTCTCCTTGAACATCGCCGCCTCGCCGGCCCTGCTGAGTTCCGGCCGTGTCCAGGCCTTGAACTGGTCGCGCGAGCCGGCGTTCAGCTGGGCCGCGACGATGTCGGCATCGGCCCCGGGACGCAGGCTGACCATCAGCGGCCCGACGCGTTCGCCGTTCGACGCTTCGCCCAGCATGCGCAGGGTGTCGCGCGAGACGACGATGCCGGCGTTCATCATATTGGGATAGCCGCGGGTGACGGCGACGACGCGAACGGTCTTGCCGTTGTAGATCGCCTTGTCGCCCAGCTTGACGCCCAGCCGATTGAGGGAGGTCTCGTCGACGGCGACGCCAAAGGGCTGGCGCAGGGCCTCGATCAGGGCGGGGGAATAGTCGGTGGGAACGGTGACGGCGCCGGGCACGGCGTCGATGGCCGAAACCTGGACGCCTTCGCTCTTACGCGGACCGTCGCCTTCGACGATATTCTGCCAACGCCCCCAGGACCCGTCGAGGTCGGCGACCGCAACGACGTCCGGATGGCTGTTGACCATGGGCATGACGCGGCGCGGCACGCCGGACGGGCCGCCGTTGAACAGACCCGTCGCCCCCGGCGCCAGCACCATGACGTCGGCGCGGGCCCGGTCGATGGTGGCGGTGAAGGCCTTGCCAATGCCCATGAACATGCCGACCTGGGCCAGCACGAGCAGACCCGAGAAGGCGAGCGCCACGATGGCCGCCATATAGCGCCGCCACTCATAGAGCAGGGTGGAGAGTGCAAGCGACATCGAGAAGAACCGGCCCCCGGGGTTACGCCGCTATCTGAAGGCGCCGATGGTTGGGGCCAAGTTAAATCGGATTAAGGCCATGTGGATGGCCTTCGTTCACCGGCGGTGCTTAGGATGGCGCATCCAATCCGGCGGGAGCCGGCTGCCCTAGAGAGCTTGAGCATGATCCTCCGTTCGCTTCGGTCCGCCATTTCGGTGACCGCTTCCCTCGCCGCCCTCGCCGGCGCCATGGCCGTCATGGCTGTTCCGTCCGCCGCCATGGCCGACGAGGGCATGTGGACGTTCGACAACTTCCCCATCCAGACCGTGAACCAGAAATACGGCACCCGGATCGATCAGGCGTGGCTGGACCGGCTGCGGCTGGCCTCGGTGCGCATCCAGGGCTGTTCGGCGTCGTTCGTGTCGCCCGAGGGGCTGATCCTGACCAACTGGCACTGCGTGGTCGGGTGCGCCCAGGAGCTGTCGGACCCGCAGAAGGACTATGTGAAGAACGGCTTCACGGCCGCGGCGCGCGAGGACGAGATCCGCTGCCCGGGCCAGACGGCCGAGGTGCTGACCGAGATCGTCGACGTCACCGCCCGCGTCCAGGGCGCCGGCCAGGGACTGGAAGGCGCGGCCTTCAACGCGGCGCGGCAGGCCGAGATCACCAAAATCCAGGACGAGGCCTGCGCCGGCGACGAGACGTTCAACTGCCAGGTGATCAGCCTGTACCGGGGCGGCCAGTACAGCCTGCACAAATTCCGCAAGTATGACGACGTGCGGCTGGTCTTCGCGCCCGAGAACCAGGCGGCCTTCTTCGGCGGTGATCCCGACAATTTCAACTTCCCGCGCTACGCCCTCGACGCCGGTTTCCTGAGGGCCTACGAGGACGGCAAGCCGGTCGAGACGCCGAACTTCCTGAAGTGGAACGCCGAGGCCCCGAAGGAAGGCGATGTCACCTTCGTCGCCGGCAATCCGGGCTCGACCTCCCGCCTGCTGACGATGAGCCAGCTGGAGCGCCTGCGCGACCAGCAGCTGCCGGTCACCCTGATCCAGAACTCGGAGCTGCGCGGGCGCCTGCTCGAATATTCGCTGACCGGCGACGAGGCCAAGCGGGTGTCGTTCGATCCGATTTTCGGCCTGGAGAACAGCTTCAAGGTCTATTACGGCCAGCAGGGCGCCCTGACCGATCCGGCCTTCATGGCCCGCAAGCGCGCCGAGGAAGATGAGCTGCGCGCCCGCGTCGCGGCCGACCCGAACCTGGTGCAGCAGATCGGCGACCCGTGGACGGAGCTGGCGCGCGTCCAGGCGACGGCGACCGAGCTGTATCTGCCGTATCGCCAGCTCGAACAGGCGGCCGGCGGCGGCTCGCAGCTCTATACCTGGGCTCGCGCCCTGATCCGCGCCGCCAAGAACCCGGCCATGACGGAAGCCCAGCGCGCCCGCCTGGCCGAGGCCATTGGCGCGGAGACGCCGGTCTCGGCCGACATGGAAGAGATCCGCATGCGCTACTGGCTGTCCAAGACGCGCGAATACCTGACCGTCGACCATCCGCAGGTGAAGGCGATGCTGGGCCGCGAGAGCCCCGAGGCGCTGGCCGACCGCCTGGTTTCCGGCACGAAGCTGGCCGATGCGGAATTCCGGCGGCAGGCGCTGGGCATGACGGTGGAGCAGCTGTCGGCGGCCGATCCGCTGCTGGCCTTCGTCGCCGCCAATGACGCGGCCGCCAAGGCGATCGCCGACCGCTGGGCGGCCGAGGTCAATGCGCCGACCGCCCGCGCGGCCGAGAAGGTCGCCCAGGCGCGGTTCGCCGTCTACGGGACCAACCAGTATCCGGACGCGACCTTCAGCCTGCGCCTGTCGTACGGCGAGGTGAAGGGCTGGACGTACCGTGGCGTGACCGTGCCGCCGTTCACCTACATCGGCGGCCTGTATGAGCGGGCCACCGGATCGGAGCCCTTCAGCCTCGCCCAGGCCTTCGCCGACAACGAGGCCCGGGTGAACAAGGCGGTGGTCTACGACTTCGTCTCGACCAACGACATCATCGGCGGCAACTCCGGCTCGCCGGTGGTCAACGCCGAGGGCGAGGTGATCGGCGCGGCCTTCGACGGCAACATCCACTCGCTGGGCGGCGCCTTCGGCTACGACGGCGAGCTGAACCGGACGGTGACGGTGTCGACCGCGGCCATCACCGAGGTGCTCCGCACCGTCTATCCCAACCCGCGCATCCTGGAAGAGCTGGGCGTGGAGTAACCTCCCTTCTCCCCTTGCGGGAGAAGGTGTCAGGCAAAGCCTGACGGATGAGGGGTCGCACCGGTCTTGCCGGGCGACCCCTTCGTCATTCATGGTCCGGCCATCAAATCGGGTCCGCCTGTGCGACCCCTCATCCGTCGGCCTCCGGCCGCCACCTTCTCCCGCGGGGAGAAGGAAGGAGTGTTTCATGCGTCACCTCACCCTCGCCGCCTCCGCCGCCGTTCTCGCCTTCGCCGCCGCCTCTTCGGCGCACGCCGAAGAGGGCATGTGGACGTTCGACAACTTCCCCATCGCGCGCGCCAACCAGACGCTGGGGACGAACATCGACCAGGCGTGGCTGGACCGGGTGCGGCTGTCCTCGGTCAAGTACGGCGGCTGTTCGGCCGGCCTCGTCTCGGGCGAGGGCCTGGTGATGACCAACAACCATTGCGTCGCCACCTGCGTGGCCAATCTGTCCACCCCGGCGGTGAATTACGCCGAGACCGGCTTCGCGCCGCGGACCCGCGAGGAAGAGCTGAAATGCCCCGGCGGCACGGCGGAGATCCTGACCGACATTTCCGACGTGACGGCGCGGATGCACGCGGCGGGCGCGGGGCTGGAAGGCCAGGCCTTCACCCAGGCGCGCGACGCCGAATCCGGCCGGATCGAGCAGGAGGCCTGCGCCGGCGACGCCACCGTGCGCTGTCAGGTGGTCAGCCTGTACCGGGGCGGCCAGTTCAAGCTGTATAAATTCCGCCGCTACACCGACGTCCGGCTGGCCTGGGCGCCGGAGGACCGGGCGGCGACGTTCGGCGGCGACCTGGACAACTTCAGCTTCCCACGCTTCGCCATCGATGCGGCCTTCATCCGCCTCTACGAGAACGGCCAGCCGGTGGCGACGCCCACGCACTTCAAATGGAATGCCTCGAAGCCCGTCGAGGGCACGCCGGTGTTCGTCGCCGGCAGCCCCGGCGCGACCCAGCGGCTGCTGACCCAGGACCAGTTGATGACGATCCGGGACGTGGTCTTGCCGATGGATCAGCTGATCGCCTCGGAGCTGCGCGGACGGCTGATCCGATTCTCGGAAGAGAGCGACGAGAACGCCTTCATCGCCATGGACCCGATCGTCGGGCTGGAGAACACCTACAAGCGCGGACTGGGGCGGATGCGGGCGCTGATCGATCCGGCCTTCATGGCCGGACGGGCCGCGGGCGAGGCGGAGTTCCGCCGCCGGGTCGCGGCCGACGCCGCCCTCGCCGCGCGCATCGGCGACCCCTGGGCCGAGCTTGCCGCGGTGCAGCCGATCCAGCGCGAGACCTATGCCGCCTATGCCCTGCTGGAAGGCGCGACCGGCGTGGGAACGACTCCGGTGGCCGGCGGGTCGCAGTTGTTCAACTGGGCCCGGACCCTCGTGCGCGGCGCGCAGGAACGCGAAAAGCCGTCAGCCGAGCGGCTGCCCGAATATGCCGACAGCCGACTGGCGGCGGCCCAGTCCGCCCTGTTCGCCGAGCGGCCGATCTATCCGGCGCTGGATCAGGTCCGGATCGAATGGTGGCTGTCCAAGACCCGCGAATGGCTGACGGTCGACAACCCCGCGGTCCGCGGTCTGCTCGGCGCGGAATCTCCGGAAGCCCTCTCGGCGCGTCTGGTCAACGGCACGAAACTGGCCGATCCGGCGGTCCGCAGGGCGCTGTGGGAGGGTGGACTGGCCGCCGTCCAGGCCTCGGACGACCCGCTGATCCAGTATCTGTTGTCGATCCAGGACGAGACCCGCGCGGCGCGGTCCGACTGGGAGAACCGGGTCCAGGCCCCGACCGACCGCGCCTCGGAACGGCTGGCCGCCGCCCGTTTCGCCGCCTATGGCGACAGCGTCTATCCGGACGCCACCGGCACCCTGCGGCTGACCTATGGCAAGATCGAGGGCTCGGACGTGCCGGGCCAGCGCTGGGGTCCCTTCACCACCTTCGACGGCCTGTGGGATCGCGCGACCGGGGCGCCGCCGTTCGACGTGGCGCCGAAGCTGCTGGCCGCCCGCGACCGGATCGACGGCGACACGGTGATGAACATGACGCTGTCGTCCGACACCATCGGCGGATCGTCGGGCAGTCCGGTGGTCAATGAGGCGGGCGAGATCCTGGGAGCCAATTTCGACTCCACCGTCCTGACCCAGCGCAACGCCTACGGCTACGACCGCAACGTCAACCGCTCGGTGATCGTGACCACCGGCGCGGTGACCACGGCGCTGCGGGACGTCTACGGGATGGAGCGGCTGGTTGAGGAGCTGGGGGTCGAATAGACCCTCCTTTCCCCGGAGTCAGAGCTGGCTCATTTTCTGCTGGGCCTTGGAGAAATACTGCCAGCCGGTCCACAGGGTGACGATGGCGGCGACCCAGATCAGCAGGTAGGCGAAGGTCTGGAAGTGGGGCTGCCACTCCAGCGGCCAGCCGAAGCCGTCCCACAGCAGGGCGATCTGCAGCGCGCCGAGAGCGACCATCTGCAGCATGGTCTTCCACTTGGCCAGCAGGGTGACGGGCAGCTTGACCTTGCCGGCCACGGTCTCGCGCAGGGCCGAGACGGCGAATTCGCGGAACAGGATCAGGCCGCAGGGAATGGCGCTCTGGGCCACCGACCCCCAGGCCAGCACGCCGAGGATGGCCCCGGTGACCAGCACCTTGTCGGCGATGGGATCGAGGATGGCGCCCCAGCGGGTGGTGGCGTGCCAGCGCCGCGCCAGATAGCCGTCGACCCAGTCGGTCGAGGCGGCGACCACGAAGATGGCGAAGGCGGTGCGGCCGAGGCGGAACTGGTCGTCCGGGCTCAGATAGTCGGACAGGACCGGAATGCCCTGCGGCGCCGCGCCGGCCAGGATCAGGAACATCACCACCCCCGCGACGAGCCTGAGGCCCGTCAGGATGTTCGGAATGGGATTGGCGTGGTGGGTGGGGGTCATGGGCTGCATCCGTGCTTCAACGCCGATGTGCCACGCTTCGATGCGTGAGGCGAGCAGGGCGAGATCGGTCGTGACGGACGTCGTCCATCACGGCTCAGATTTCGCTCCCTGAGTCTGGACCATTTTCTGGATTCAGGTCGATCCGACCTGAAGCAAGAATGGTCATAGGGCCACGAAGCGGCCCGGACCGGCGAGCGCGCGCAGGATGCCGTCGGCGATGCCGAAATGCAGGCCGGTGAGGGTCAGCTCGCCGGCCGCCTCGCGCTCGGCGATCCAGGGGAAGGTGCGCAGGTTGTCGAGCGACAGACGGACCACGGCCTCCTCGGCCGCCCGTTCGACCTGGTCCGGCTCAACGGCCTCGGCCACGCGGCGGACCACCGGGGTCGCTTGCCCGACCCACGGAGCGACGAAGTCGCGGCAGTTCTCGGGCGCGCCGTTCAGCATGGCGCCGACGCCGCCGCAATGGGCGTGGCCCATGACCACGATGCGCGACACGTTCAGCACCTTGACCCCGAACTCGAGCGCCGCCGAGACGCCATGCAGGCGGCCGTCGGGCTGGTAGGGCGGCACCAGATTGGCGACGTTGCGGACCACGAACAGCTGGCCCGGGGCGGTGTCGAAGATCAGGGCCGGGTCGGCGCGGCTGTCCGAACAGGCGACGACCAGGGTGTGCGGCCGCTGGCCCTCGACCGCGAGGGCCTCATAGTCGGCCTTGGCGGCCGGCCAGCGTTCGGTGCGGAAACGTCGATAGCCTGCGGCCAGTTCGTCGTCGGTAGACTCGCTCATGAACGCGCCATGCCTCAAACCCCGCGACCGCGCCAGCCCCCGATCATTTCACCAGGTCAGGATGCCGCGCCTCGAACACGGTGAAATCCTCCGCGACATCAATGTTCCGGGCGCGCGCCCTTGCGAGATCCTCGCTGCCCCCGGCGTCCCCGAGCGCGAGGCGGGCCAGGCCCAGGCCGTAGATCGACGGCGTCTGGTCGGGGGCGGCGGCCAGGGCGCGTTCGTAGTCGATTCTGGCCTCGTCGTAGCGGCCCATCTGAAGCAGGACCATGGCCCGGCTGTCGATGAAGGCGGCTTCACCCGCCGACAGGGCCCCGTCGCAGTCGGCCAGCGCCTGGTCCAGATCGAAGGCCTCAAGCGCCTGGGCCCAGCACACATTGTTGAGCATCACCGGATCGCCGGGATCCATGTCGCGCATGGCGGCGAAGTCGCTTCGCGCGCCGGCCATGTCATCCACAGAGGCCCGGATCTGGCCACGAAGGCTGAGGAGGTTGGCGGCGCCGGGGGCCGCCTCGAGGGCGCGGTCCAGGGCGGGCAGCGCGTCAGCCGGCCTGCCGGCCCTTTTTTCCAGGCGAACCAGGGCGTCCAGGGCGATGCCATCGGTCGGGTCGTCGGCCAGCCTGGAGGCGATCAGGGTGCGGGCCTCGTCGCCGCGGTCGAGGCGGATCAGGGCCCGCAGCTCGCCGAACGCACCGGTGGGGTTGTCGGGCAGGGTGGTCTTGAGCGCGCGATAGTCGGCCAGCGAACGATCCGACCGACCGAGCTGGTAGTAGGCCGCGCCGCGGGCCGACAGGGCCCTCACATCGGCGGGGTCGAGCCGCAGGGCCACCGAAAGGGCGACGACGGCTTCGTCGTACCTGCCCTGGCCGAGGGCCGCGACGCCCTGCCCCGCCGCCGCGGCGTGATCGGCCGGGTCCAGATCGACGGCGCGATCGTAGTCGGCGCGCGCGCCGTCGTAGTCGCGAGCCGCGAGCCGGGCCTGGCCCCGCGCCCGCAGGGCTTCGGCGTTCCCGGGTTCGCGTTCGATCGCCGCGCCGAGCAGGGCGAGGGCGCCGTCGTGGTCGCCGGCCTCGCTCAGACGGCCGGCGCGCGCGATCAGATCGGCGGTGTCGCTTGAACCCGGCTGCCGGCGGGCGGCGTCGCCGCTGGTCGGCGCATAGTCGGCCGGAGCCCGCAGGCGCAACGGCAGGGCCGAGGCGTTTTCGGCGCGGGTGCGGGTCGAGGCCATCTCCTCGGCGGTGACCTCGGAAGTCAGGCTGGTCGTGGACACGGCGAGCTCGGCGACGCCGTTGGCCAGCGTTCCGCGCCGCTCGATCCGGTAGCCGCCGCCTTCCAGCGTCTGGTCGCCGCCCTCGAGCTGGAAGCCACGGCCCCCGTGGGGAAGGATCACGCGGTAGACCGCGCGGCTCATCGCCGGGTGGTCGATGGCGTAGGGATGGTCCTTGAACTGCGCCAGAACACCCTTTCGCTCCTCCCGGCTCGGCAGGACGATGGCGGAATCCGGGAAGGCCATGACGCGCCCGCCGGATCCGTCGACCCAGCTCATCCGGGTCGTGCCGCGCATGATGAGATGAAGCTCGTTGGCGGGCTCGTCGTAGCGGGTTTCCACCGCGTCGATCGTCATCCCGGCCTCGTCGCTGTCCCACTGGGACTTGAACATGGTCTCCAGCTGATCCGGGGGGATGCTGCCGAGCTGGCGGCGAACCGCCGTGGCGTGGTCGCCGCGATAGATGATGTCGATCGACATGCCGGCGTCCGCGTCGAGGCCGGCGCGGGCGTCCAGTTCCGCCACGACCTCCATGGACGGAACGGTCAGCGGCGGCTGTTCGACCGCTTCCAGAACCGCCCCGGCGGCCCGCACGGGCAAACCCCAGCGATAGGCCTCGGGAACCAGCCCATCGAGGGTGCGGTCCCCGATCCGGGTGCCGTCCATCCAGTAGGCCTTGCCGTCGACGGTGGCGCGAACGATGACGTGGTCGAACCACGCCAGCAGCGGCAGCTGGACGTCCAGCCCATCCCCCCAGCCGGTGCTCACCAGCACCGCCTCGGCCTCGATGCCGAGCCCCTTGAGCAGGGCCAGCAGCAGCACGGTCTTGCCCTTGCAGTCCCCGTAGCGACTGCGCCAGACCTCGTCGGCGGACGCCGGGACGTAGTTGCCCTCGCCCATCGACAGGGCGAGATAGCGGACCTGGTCCTCGACCAGCCGCAGGGCGGCCGCGGCGCGGGCCGCGTCGGTGTCGTGCCCGGCGCGAATACGTTCGATCTCGGCCAGCAGCGGCGAGTCGGGCTCGAGCGTCGCGCCCTGTTCATAGAGCGGCGCCATCACTCGGGAGGCGTCGGCCCAGGACCCGAAGTCGGTGAACTGGACCGAGCGGGACAGGGTGAAGCGGACCGGGAGGTCGTCGGGCATCCGCTCGGGCGCGAGAGTCCGGGCGTCGATCTCATAGACCCAGTCCCGGCCGACCCGGCGCGGACGAACGTCGGCCCACGGCGCCGAGGCCATTACCCGCATCGGGTGGTCTTCCGACCAGCTGGCCCGCAGGCGGTAGCGATCGATGGCTTCGCCCCCGCCCGCGCCGTCGAAGGATTCGAGATGGGGCGCGAGCACGCCGTGGGTGTCGTGGGAGGTGAAGGCCAGCTCCAGGATGTCCCCGACCCGGATGTCACGCGGCTGAAGGGTGGCGGTCAGGCTTCCGTCCAGCATCGCGGACTCGAGATTGCTCTCGCGGCGGAGCGTCTCGAATTGCTGGCTGGCGAGAACGTCGATCGTCTGGCCGTCACGGATGAGACGCAGGGCGTGGACCTGGATGGTCTCGCGCGGGGGGCTCCACACCAGGCTCACGGTGCCGACGCTGCTGAGCCCCTGCCGGGTGAGAACCTGGAAGCGCTGGAAGACGTAGGTGTGCGTTCCTTCGGCGTCGAAGCGGATCTGGTGGTCGATGGCCAGGGTGCGCAGGGCCGCATCGCCGGCTGCGGGCGTCGGCGGATCGGCGGGAGGCGCCATCACCCAGGCCGGCGCGGGCGCGAGTTCGACCTCCTGCGCCGACGCCGTGCTCGCGAGCATCGCCAGCAACGCGGCGAGCGCCACGAACAACCGTCCAACCATCGCACGCCCCCTTACTCCCGCGCAGGTTTAGCACGGCTCACGCGAACCACCAGAGGCGACGGGGCCTCACCCCTTGTGGAAGAAGGCGTGGATGCGCTCGGCGAGCGGCTGGCTCACGCCCTCCACCTTGACGAGGTCGGCGACGGTCGCGCGGGAGACGCCCTTGGCCGAGCCGAAGGCGTGCAGAAGCGCCTTCTTGCGGCCCGGGCCGACGCCCTCGATCTCGTCGAGCGGATTGCGCCGGATGTCCATCGAACGGCGTGTGGCGTGGGCGCCGTTGGCGAAGCGGTGCGCCTCGTCGCGCAGACGCTGGATATAGTAGAGGGCCGGCGACTTGAGGGGCATCATGAAGGGCGGCTTGCCCGGCATGAAGAAATGCTCCTTGCCCGCGTCACGGTCCGGCCCCTTGGCCACGCCGACGGCGACGATGTCGTCGAGGCCGAGATCGGCCAGCACCGCCTGGACCTCGGCCAGCTGCCCGGCGCCGCCGTCGATAAGCAGCAGATCGGGGCGTTCGACCTCCTCGCCCTCGTCCTCGTCCTTGACCAGACGGCTGAAGCGGCGGCGCATGACCTCGCGCATCATGCCGTAGTCGTCGCCGGGGGTGAGGTCTTCGCCGCGGATGTTGAACTTGCGGTACTGGTTCTTCCGGAACCCCTCGGGCCCGGCCACGACCATGCCGCCGACGGCGTTCGTGCCGGAAATGTGGGCGTTGTCGTAGATCTCGATCCGCTCGGGGCGGGCCTCCAGTCCGAACGCCTCGCACACCTCGTCGAGGATTTTGCCCTGGGCGGAGCCCTCGGCCATCTTGCGGCCCAGCGCCTCGCGGGCGTTGGTCAGGGCGTGGTCGACGAGGGCCTTCCTGGCGCCGCGGGCCGGCCGTTCGATACTGACCACCCGGCGTCCGTCGACGGTCCTGGCCTTCATCGAGAAGGCCTCCTCGAGAAGCTCCTTCTCGTGCGGAACGATATTGGACAGGATCTGCCGGGGCACCGGCCTGTCCTCGTAGAACTGGCCGAGGAAGGCGGCGAGGATCTCGGGGTCGGTGTCCGCCCGGTCGACACGCGGGAAGTAGGCGCGGCCGCCCCAGTTCTGGCCGGCGCGGTAGAAGAACACCTGAACGCAGGCCTGGCCGCCATCGGAATGCAGGGCGAAGACGTCGGCTTCTGCGACGCCGTCGGCGCTGACGGAGTTCTCCATCGAGATGGCCGAGAGGGCGCGGATGCGGTCGCGGACGCGGGCGGCCTGTTCGTAGTCCATGGCCTCGGCGGCGGCGCTCATCTCCTTGGACAGACGGCCGATGACGGCGCGGGACTTGCCGCGCAGGAAGGCCTCGGCCTCGTCGACCAGCCGGCCGTAGTCCTCGAGCGGGATCAGGCCGGTGCAGGGCGCCGAACAGCGCTTGATCTGGTGCAGCATGCAGGGCCGGGTGCGGGTCTCGTAGACGCTGTCCGAGCACGACCGCAGCAGAAACGCCTTCTGCAGGGTGGTCAGGGTGCGGTTGACCGCCCAGGTCGAGGCGAACGGGCCGAAATAGTCGCCCTTCACCGTATGGGCTCCGCGGTGCTTGCGGACCTGCGGCGCGCGGTGGTCGCGGCGGATCATCAGCTCGGCGAACGACTTGTCGTCGCGCAGCACCACGTTGAAGCGCGGCTTGAGCTTCTTGATGAAACTCGATTCCAGCAGGAGGGCCTCGGTCTCGGAGGCCGTGATCACCAGCTCCATGGACCGGGTCAGGGAGACCATCAGGCTGATGCGCTGGGTGTGGAACCGCCCCTGCGCATACTGGAGGATGCGCTTCTTCAGCGAGCGGGCCTTGCCGACGTAGAGGCAGGACCCGTCCTCGCCGTACATGCGGTAGACGCCCGGCTTGTCAGGCGCGCGCCGGGCCTCGTCGCGGATCAGGTCGGCGGCGACCAGCGGAGCGGGCGGCGTCTCGGCGTCGGCGGGAATCGTCTCCTCGGTCATCGGAGCCAATATAGACGTCCCCGCGCCGCCGCGAAGCGTCAGCAGCCGATCAGAATTTCCGGACCATGACGACGCCGGCGATCACAAGCGCGACGCCGGCGGCGCGGCCCCAGCTGATCGGTTGCGCCGGCATGCCGAAGGCGCCGAAATGGTCGAGGATCATGCCGATCAGGAGCTGGCCGGCGACCATCAGGGTGATGGTCAGGGCGACCCCGAGGCGCGGCACGCCCCAGGCGGCGGCCACCACGAAGACCGCGCCGTAAAGACCGCCAACCCAGGCGTACCAGGGCAATGCACGGGTCGCAGCGATGTCCGGCCTGGCCTGGAGGATGAGCGCCGCAAGGCCCAGCGCCGCCGTGCCGACGGCGAAGGAGACGAGGGCGGCGTTCACCGGCGAGCCGACGGCTCCCATCAGTTTGGCGTTGGTCGGCGCTTGCAGCGCGGTGGCCCCGCCCGCGAGGACGACGGCGACCATGGAAAACAGGGCGGGGTTCATATGGCCTGAGTAGCCGGGCGGCTCCCGATTGGCGAGAGGCGCCGCCGATGGTCCGGAGATCCGGCAGGCGGATCGGCACGGTCTTCTCCAGGCGCCGGCTTGACGAACATATATCCCGACGGTTATGGATCGATCTATAGCCATTCGGTTATGGATTTCAGATGCTGAACGCCCAGGATGTCCTGTTCAAGACGCTCGCCGATCCGACCCGGCGGGCGATCTTCGAACGGCTGTGCCGCGAGGGAGAGCAGACGGTCGGGGCCCTGACGACCGGCGCCGGGGTCTCGCAGCCCGCCGTCTCGAAACATCTCGGGGTCCTGAAACAGGCCGGACTGGTGCGCGACCGGCCCCACGGCCGGCAGACGCACTACAGCGCGCAACTGGAGGCTCTCGCCCCGCTGACCGACTGGACGGGCCGGATGACCGGATTCTGGGAAACCCGGATCGACCACCTGGAAGACCTGCTCAAAAGGATGGACCAATGACCGATGCCGCGACCGGAACCCGCTCCGTCGTCGTTGAACGGGAGATCCCGTTTCCGCCGGAGAAGCTCTGGCGCGCCCTGACCCAGCCTCACCTGATGGAGGAGTGGCTGATGAAGAACGACTTCAAGCCGGTCGTGGGCCACAGTTTCAGGCTCAGCGGCGAGTGGGGCGGGGTGCTGGACTGCGAGGTCCTGGCCATCGAACCGGAAAGGACCCTGTCCTACACTTGGGATTTCGCCCACGACGATCTGGCCTACGCCATGAAGAGCGTGGTGACCTTCACCCTGACCCCGACAGACGCGGGAACGCATCTGCGGGTCGAGCAGGCGGGCTTCCGCCCCGACCAGAAACAGGCCTTCGGCGGCGCCCATGCCGGCTGGCGGCAGTTCCTCGCCAACCTGGAACAGGTTCTGGCGCGGGCGGATTGAGAAGCGAACACCATGACCGGCAAGACCCCCGCATCGCGTTCCGCCGCCCGGCCGGCCCTCCTGTCCGGCGGCAACCCCCAGATTCCCAAGGGCTACGGCGACGCGCCGGTCCAGGCCTGGATCAAGGCCGCGCCCGGCTGGAAGGGCGACCTGGGGCGCCGCCTCGACGCCCTGATCGAGCGCACCGTCCCCGGCGTGAAGAAGGCGGTCAAATGGAACACGCCGATGTACGGCGTCGAGGAGGGGGCCTGGTTCGCCAGCTTCCACGCCTTCGACCGCTATCTGAAGGTGGCCTTCTTCCGCGGCGCGGCGCTGGACCCCACGCCGCCCGTCGCGTCGAAGCACAAGGACGTGCGCTATTTCCACATCCACGAGGACGACCCGTTCGACGAGGCCCGACTTGCGGACTGGATCAAACAGGCCAGCCGGCTGCCCGGCGAACGCATGTGACTGGAGGGACGACCATGGGAAAGACAGACATCGACGCGGCCGGGGACGGCGCCTCCGCCTCGCAACGGATCGACGCGAAGATCGCGGCGCTCGCCGACTGGCGGGGCGAGACCCTCGCCCGGATTCGCGCCCTCATCCATCAGGTCGATCCCGAGGTGGTCGAAACCGTGAAATGGGGCCGCGTCCCGGTGTGGGAGCACGCCGGCATCATCACCACCGGCGAGACGTACAAGACCGCCGTCAAGATGACCTTCGCCAGGGGCGCCTCGCTGGAAGACCCTTCGGGCCTGTTCAACTCCAGCCTCGAGGGCAACACCCGTCGCGCCATCGATTTCCATCAGGGCGGCGAGATCGACGAGGAGGCGTTGAAGGCGCTCATCCGCGCCGCCGTCGCCCTGAACCTGTCGACGGCCCGCAAACCCAGGAGCGCGCCGGCCGCCTGAAGGCCGGGACGCGCCTCACCACGCCGGATCGCATTCGGCCCCGCCGAAAACCTCGGACAGGCGGGCGCGGGTGGCGCGGTGGACGTCGTCCGGAAGCGCGCAGGGGTCGAACCAGCCGACGTCGGCGATCTCGCCGTGGGCCGTGCGATCGGTGAGGGTGAAGCGCTCGACGCGGTAGACCAGCACATGGTCGCCGCGGAAGTGGCGGTCGTTGGAGTGGACGCTGAGCAGGATCGGGCGGCCATCGACGATGACGCCGGCCTCCTCGCGCATCTCGCGGATGAGGGCCGCCTCGGCGGTCTGGCCGCGCTCCACCCCGCCGCCGGGCAGCCACCAGCCGTTCAGATAGGTGTGCCTGACCAGCAGCACGCGGCCGTCGCCGTCCACCGCCACGCCTCGCACGCCCAGGGTCATGCCGCGGGACGCCCGGGCGTGGGCGAAGAACAGCGGCCGGGTCCAGGGCTCGATGCGGGTGCGCCACGTCGTCATGGGCGGAACGATAGGGCCTGACGCCTTCTTGAACAGCGGGGCCGCGCGCTTTATTGGCGGGGCCGACACAGGAGCATCGCATGCTGGCCCTCTTCATCATCCTCGGCTTCGTGGCCCTTCTCGCCGCGATCAACTTCATCGAGTTCGGCCGGGTTGACTGAGCCGTCGGCGGGTCGCGGCCAGGCACGGGCCGGCGCCGCCCTCGTCACCGGCGGGGGTCGGCGCATCGGCCGGGCCATCTGTCTGGAGCTGGCCCGCGCCGGCTTCGACGTCGCGATCCACTATCGCAACTCCGGCGAGGAGGCTGAGTCCGTCGCCGGCGAGGTGCGGGCGCTGGGCCGCCGCGCCGCGACCGTCGCCGCCGACCTCGCGGTCGAGGCGGGAACGAGGCGACTGATTCCCGACGCCGTGGCGGCGATCGGGCCGCTGGCGGTTCTGGTCAACAACGCCTCGGTGTTCGAGGACGACCGGGTCGGGGCGCTGTCGCGCGCGACCTGGGACGCGCACATGGAGACCAATCTGCGCGCGCCGATCGTGCTGGCCGAGGCGTTCGCGGCCCAGGCGCCGGACGGGTCGGCCATTGTCAACCTGCTGGACCAGCGGGTGCTGAAGCCAGATCCGCGCTTCATCTCCTACGCCCTGTCGCGCAACGGCCTGTGGTGGGCGACGCGGACGCTGGCCCAGGCGCTGGCCCCGCGCATCCGGGTCAACGGCGTCGGGCCAGGTCCGACCCTGCCCTCGACGCACCAGAGCGAGGTCGAGTTCGAGGCCGAGGCCCGGGCCATCCCGCTGGCGCGCGCCGGCAGTCCCGAGGCCGTCGCCTCGGCGGTGCGATGGCTGGTGGACGCGGAGCTGGTGACGGGCCAGATGATCGCCGTCGACGGGGGCCAGCACCTGGCCTGGAAAACCCCGGACATCGTGGAGTAGCCCGTGGCCGCCTCATCCCCCCTGCCCTTCCCGGGCGCCGACGCCGCCCCGGGCATCCGCCGCGAGGGCCTGAGCGTGTTCGTGCGCGGCCTGGAGGTCGCGGCCGGCATCGGCGTGCACGACCACGAGCTGGGGCGGCTGCAGCGGCTGGTCATCGACGTGACTCTCGACCTGGTTCCGGCGGCGGTCGAGCGACTGGCCGACACCATCAACTACGAGACCGTGGCCGAGGCGGCCCGGACCATTGTGGCCGAGGGCCATGTCGGCCTGGTGGAAACCTTCGCCGAACGGCTGGCGCTGGCCTGCCTGAAGGACCCCCGGGTGCGGCGCTGCACGGTGCGGATCGAAAAGCCCGGCGCGCTGGACGGCGTCATCGCCCCCGGCTGCGAGGTCACGCTGGCGCGCTGACGCTCCGCGCGTTCGGCGGTTGCGCCCGCCGCGGCGGACCGTCATTCTGGTTTCAAGGACTCGAAGGACCCCTGATGGCCGAACCCGGCGATCCCCACGCTCCGGACGACGATCATGACGACCTGATCGGCTTCGCCTCGCCCGCGTCGTTGCAGGGCCGCGTCCGCACGCCGGCCGAGCCGGCGCCTGCGCCAGAGGCTGAGTCAGAGGCCGTGTCGGCGCCGGAAACGGCGAACCGGCCGGATCCGGACCTGTTCACCGCGTCCGCCGCCGCCTCGATCCCGATCGAGCCGGCGCCTGGACCCGCCGAAGCGCCGCCTGCAACGCAAGCGACGCCGCCTCCGCCCGAACCGCCGGTCGCGGCCGCCCCTTTCTTTGAACCGTCGCCCGAACCCTCGGCCCGCCCCCGGCGGCGCGAGCCGACGGCCATTCCAGGAGGCGGCATGGGCCTGTACGCTGTCTATGCGCTGATCCTTTTCGCCATCCCCACCTTGGGAGCCTCGGCGATCATCGGCTTGTTCGCCGTCACCGGTCGGTCCGGCCCCGACGACCCCGTCTCCCTGTCGCATTTCGTCTATCAGCAGCGCACCCTGTGGACCGCCGCGGTATCGGTCGCGGTGGGCCTGATCTTCTTCCTCGTGCCCTTCGGCCTGGGGCCGGCCATCATGTTCTTCGCCGCCCTGTGGCTGGTCGCGCGGGGCGCGGCGGGGGTCTGGGCGCTGAAGGCCGGCCGGCCGATCGCAGACCCCCAGGGCTGGTGGATCTGAAGGAGCGAACACCATGACCGCCACCCCGCCCGAAGATCGGCGCGAACCCCGGTTCCAGCCGGGACACGAAGCCGAGGGCAAGGTTCCGGCGCTGATCGCCTGGGCGCTGTTCATCCTGTCGATCCCCAGCGCCAACGTGCTGGTGCTGGTCGGGCTGGTGGTCGCCTACGCAGCCCGGAGCTCAGCCTCGGGCCTGGCCCTGGAACACCTGAACGCCCAGATCCGGCTGTTCTGGTCGGTATTCTGGTGGACGATCGCCTGCTGGATCGCCATCGTGATTACAGGCCTTTTGTCGATCATCATCATCGGGATTCCGTTCTTCATCCTGTCGTGGATTTTGTGGCTGCTGATCAGCATCTGGTTCACGGTGAAGAGCGTCCTCGGGCTCATCAACCTGCTGGGCGACCGGGCGCCCTGAGGCGCCGGAGCGACAGCCGTCCATGAAATGTGGATGATCGACGGTCGGCAAGGAACGCCTCGCGGGGATCGGGGATTGGCCCTGTGTCGGTTTGCCGACACAACGTGAGGAGCGCCCGCAGATGACTGATCTCCGCGACGTCGTGGCCCGCCAGCGGTTCGAGCAGGGTTTCACCGACTCCGACGGACAGACCCGCACCGTGTACGCGGACTACGCGATTCACGGAAACACGCGCGTCATTCAGTACGTCGAGGCAGACCCGGCCCTGCGGGGCACCGGCGCGGCGGGAACCTTCATGCAGGCGCTGGCGGAGCATGCCCGGGCGGAGGGACTGAAACTGGCGCCCCGGTGCAGCTACGCCGTGGTCTGGCTGAAGCGGCACAGCCAGTACAGCGACGTCGTCGCCTGACACTGGCGGCGAACGGGACGCCGGGCGCGACCAGCCCCCGGCGGGGTCCGTCCGCTAGCCGCCGTAGCCGCCGATGATCGGCAGAATTTCGCCGGTGATGTAGCTGGAGCACTGCGGCGAGGCGAGGAAGACGAAGGCGGGGGCGATCTCTTCCGGCTGGGCGGGGCGCTTCATCACCGTCTTCGAGCCGAACCGGGCGACCTTCTCCGCCTTCTGGTCGGCGGGGTTGAGCGGCGTCCAGACCGGCCCCGGCGCCACCACGTTGACGCGGATTCCCTTCGGCGCGAGGTGCGTGCCCAGCGAACGCCCGAAGGCGTGGATGCCGCCCTTGGTCATTGAGTAGTCGAGCAGATTCTCGCTGCCCCTGATGCCGGTCACCGAGCCGGTCATGACGATCGAACCCCCGGGTTTCAGATGCGGGACCGCCGCCTTCACCAGGTTGAAGTAGCCGTAGAGGTTGGTCTTCAGGGTCCGGTCGAAATGCTCGAGGGTCAGGTCCTCCAGCGCCTCGACATGCTCCTGGAACGCGGCGTTGGGAACGACGACATCCAGCCGGCCGAACGCCTCGAGCGTCGCCTTCACGGACGCCTCGCAGAAGGCCGGGTCGGCGGCGTCGCCTTTCAGCACGATGGCGCGGCGGCCCTCGGCCTCGACGGCCTTGCGGGTGTCGTCGGCGTCTTTTTCCTCGTCCAGGTGACAGATGGCGATGTCGCAGCCCTCGCGGGCGAACAGCACGGCCACGGCCCGGCCGATGCCGGAGTCCCCGCCGGTGATGATGGCGGCCATGCCGTCGAGCTTGCCCGAGCCCTTCCAGAAGGGGGCGTCGTACATCGGGGCGGGGTCGAGGGCGGCCTCCTCGCCCGGCTTGCGCTGATGCTGCTCCGGGAAGGGCGGCTCGGGGTACCGGCGCGCGCCGGCCTGGACCGCGCCCTCGCCTTCCGGGCCGCCACCCCCTGAGGCCTTCGCGTCGATCCCGGCCTGGATCTTCCGCTCCTGATCGGCGATCCGGTCGGCGCGGTGTTCGAAGCGGTCGTCCATGATCGGCTCCTGTTTCGGGAATGACCGGAAAGTCGATGGAGCGCCGGGGTGTTCCCGCGCATTGTAGCGGGGCGGTTGGAGGAGACGGCGATGCCCGAGGTCGATCTGGAGACGCTGGGGGCGGCGGCGGGGCCGATGCAGGTGTGGGTCCTGCCCGCCCTGCTGGGGTTGGGGCTTGCCTCGGCGACGGGACTGCGCACCTTCCTGCCCCTGCTGATGCTGGCGCTGGCGGCGCGGTTCGAGATGTTCGGCGTCCGGCTGATCGACCAGATGGACTGGCTGGTTTCATGGCCCGCCATAGCCGCGCTGGGCGTGGCCACGACAGCGGAGTTCCTCGGCGACAAGGTCCCGGCCATCGATCACGGGCTGAACGCGGTCGGCTATATCACCCGGCCGGTGGCCGGCGCCGTCGCGGCGGGCAGCGTGTTCTGGGCCGTCGATCCGGCCATGGCGGCGGTGGCCGGGCTGATCGTCGGCGCGCCGGCGGCCCTCGCCTTCAACGCCGCCCAGACGGGGGTGCGGGTGGGATCCACCGCGACGACGGGCGGCCTGGGCAATCCGGTGGTGTCGCTGGTCGAGGATGTGCTGGCCTTCCTCACCGTGATCGTCGCCTTCCTGGCGCCGATCGTCATCCCGCTGGTGCTGCTGGTGCTGGCGGTGATCGTCTTCCGCCTGGCGCGCCGCATCCGCGAAGGCCGGGCGGCGCGCGCCTGATTCGGCTCCCGCAGGCGAAGAGGGCGCCGTGACGCTGTGTCGACAATTCGCGAATCTATAGTCGGGTTCAGTGGAAAAATTCCGGCCCGATCAACGCCTTCATAGATTCTCGATGCGATGTGTCCGCCTGAGAAGCCGGCGGGCGCATGATGCCCTCCGGTCTTTGACAATCGAACCGCCGACGCGCCGTTGAGGTCCGTCTCCACACTCGATCCGGACCCGCGGACTCCGCGGACTCCGTCTTTCGTCCGGGGCGGCCCGCCAGAATCAGACCCTTCAGACTGTTCAGACCCTTTTTTGAGTCTGAACCCTAGAGGATGCGGCTGACGATGGCCTTCAGGGTCTCGGCCTTGGCCGGCAGGTCGGCCGACAGGCGGCCGGCCAGCTCGCGGGCCCCGACCGGATAGGCGTCGCCGCCGTCGGCGATCTCCTTCGCCATGCGGGAGGCGTCCAGCAGCACCCGCTCCAGCGCCTCGACCTGTTCGACGGCGAGGGCGCGGGCCTCGAGCTGAAGGCGTTTGACGCGCTCCGTGGTGGTTTCGGGCGTGCGCATCAGGTCGTAGATCTCGGCGTCGCCGGGAACGAGACGCAACTCGGGCCTGGTGGGCGGGGTCTTGGGCATGGCGTACTCCTGCCAGGCCGAATGCGAGCCGGCGACGCTCTGTTCCCGCTGCACAGGGTAAACGCGCGACAACCGTCGCCGGTGTGGTTCCGTTGCATCACGAAGACGGCGCCAGGCCCGGAGAGCCGCCGTCAGGCCGCCTCGGTGCGCGGTTCGGTCCGGGCGGCCTCGGCCTCGCGCACGGCGTCGACGGCGCGGTCGACCACCTCGAGGCCCGCGCCCGGCTTCACGGCCTCGACCGTCAGGATGCGGCGATAGGCGCGCGCGCCGGGGCGGCCGTGCATCAGCCCCAGCATGTGCCGGGTCATGGCCGCCAGGTGCGTCCCTTCGGCCAGGCGCGCCGCCATATAGGGGCGGTAGCGCCCGATGGCCTCGAAGGCCCCGACGTCGGGCGTCGCCGCGCCGAACAACCGTCGGTCCGCCTCGCCGAGAATGGCCGGCTCGTGATAGGCGGCCCGGCCCAGCATGACGCCGTCCAGCTTCACCCCGTCCGCGTCGTCGAGATGGGCCTCGGCCTCGTCCAGCGAGGCGACGCCGCCGTTGATCGTCACCGACAGGCGCGGCCGCTCGCGCTTCAACCGGCGCACGAGGGCGTAGTCCAGCGGCGGCACGTCGCGGTTCTCCTTCGGCGACAGGCCCTGCAGCCACGCCATGCGGGCATGGATGATGAACACCTCGACCCCGACGGCGGCGCAGGCGTCGACGGTTTCGAACAGCGACACCGCCGGATCCTGGTCATCGACCCCGATGCGGCATTTGACCGTGGCGGGGACGGCGACCGCCGACCTGATCGCCGCCATGCACTCGGCCACCAGCGCCGGCTCGCGCATCAGACAGGCGCCGAAGCGGCCGGACTGCACGCGGTCCGAGGGGCAACCGACGTTGAGATTGATCTCGTCATAGCCGAAGGCCGCGCCGATCCGCGCCGCCTCGGCCAGTTGCTCCGGGTCCGAGCCGCCGAGCTGCAGCGCCACCGGATGCTCGACCGGATCGAAGCCGAGCAGGCGCTCGCGATCGCCGTGGATCACGGCCGGGGCGGTGACCATCTCGGTATAGAGCAGGGCGCGGGACGTGAGGGCGCGATGGAACGCCCGGCAGTGCCGGTCGGTCCAGTCCATCATCGGGGCGATCGAGAGGCGGCGGTCCATCGGGCGGCGCTTCTACACCGAAGTCGGCCGGGTGGCGACCATGGGAACCTTTGGCATTGGCCCCGGTTCATCGGGCCTCAACGGAGGAATAGCCATGATCAGACCCCTTCTCGCCGGTGTCGCCTGCGTCGCCCTGCTTGCCGGCTGCAACCGCGAACAGAGCCCGGAGGCCGTCGACAAGGTTCAGGACGCGGCGTCCGGCCCGGTCGGCCAGACCTCGGCGGCGACCGTGGGCTCCAACCTGCAGGCGGCCTACATTCCCAGCGCCGCCATCGGGGACATGTACGAGATCCAGGCCGCCGACATCGCCCTGGAGCGGTCCAGCAACGCCGCGGTCAAGGAACTGGCGAACATGATCAGGACGGATCACACCGCCGCGTCGAACGCCCTGAAGGCCATGCTGCCGCAGGCCGCGCCGGGCACGACGGCGCCGACGGCCCTGGACGAGCGTCGGCAGGGGCTGATCGACAACCTGCGCTCGGCGTCGGCCGAGAACTTCGACCGCGTCTGGGTCGACCAGCAGATCGCGGCGCACAACGAGGCGCTGACCCTGCACCGCGGCTTCTCGAACGCCGACTCGGCGCTGGCGGCCCATGCCCGCTCGGTGATCGCGAAGATCGAGGCTCACCTGCGCCAGGCGGAGCAGATCAAGGCGGCGATGTAGTCATCGCCCCCGGGTGACGAACCGGAGGCCGGCGCCCGATCAGGCGCCGGCCTTTTCGCGCTCCTCGTCCTCTTCCAGCGCCTCGGCGGCTTCCTCGTTGAGCGCCCGGCCTTCGCGGCGCGGCTTGACGTAGGGTTCCGGCCGGGTGGTGGCGATATTGCCGCGCATCAGCGACCGGCCGGCCTGGATGCCCTCGACCAGCTGGAGCGACAGACGCTCCTCGTCGCGACGGCGGACATCCGCGATGGTTTCCCTGGCCTGCTCCCCGGTGAAGCCCAGGTCGATCAGCACCTGCTCGCCGAACACCAGGGCGCTCTCGAAGGTCTCGCGCAGCTGGTACTCGACCCCGGCCTGGACCAGGCGGATGGCGTGGCCGCGGTCGTAGGCGCGGACAAACAGCTTGGTCAGCGGGAACTCGGCCTTGACCAGCTCGACGATGCGGTCGGCGGTTTCGGACTTGTCGACGCAGACGAGGATAGTCTCGGCGGTCTCGGCCCCCGAGGCCCGCAGCACGTCGAGGCGGGAGCCGTCGCCGTAGAAGACCTTGAAGCCGAAATTGCCGGCCGCCTGGATCATCTCGACGTCGGTGTCGATGATCGAGACGTCGACGTCGCGGGCCAGCAGCGGCTGCGACACCACCTGGGCGAAGCGGCCGAAGCCGATGATCAGCACCCGCTCGCGCAGGTTCTTCGCCCGGTCCACGCCGTCGGCGTCGTCGGGGGACAGGTCCTCGTTCGGGCGCAGCCGGTCGGCCAGCATGACCCTGAGCGGGGTCAGGGCCATCGACAGGATGACCACGGCCGAGAGAATGGCGGCGGTGCGGGCGTCGAAGAGGCCGGCGGCGAAGGCGGTCGAATAGAGAACGAAGGCGAACTCGCCGCCCTCGCCCATCATGGCGGCCCGCAGCAGGCCCTCGCCGTGCTTCTGCTTCAGCCGGGCCACGGCGTAGACCGCGATCATCTTGGCCGACATGAAGGCGGCCAGGCCGCCCAGCACCCAGGCCCAGTCGGCGATCACCACCCGCACGTCCAGCGACATGCCGACGCTGAGGAAGAACAGGCCCAGCAGCAGACCGCGGAACGGCTCGACGTCGGCCTCGAGCTGGTGGCGGAAGGTCGATTCCGACAGCAGCACCCCGGCCAGGAAGGCGCCCATGGCCATCGACAGGCCGCCGAGGTTCATGGCGTAGGCTGCGCCCAGCACCACGAACAGCGCCCCCATGGTCATGATCTCGCGGCCGCCGTAGCGGGCCAGCAGGCGGAAGAAGGGGTTCACCACCCAGCGCCCGGCGACATAGACCAGCGCCACCGCGCCGGCCGCCAGGGCGACCGTCATCCAGATCGGATTTCCGGTCTCGACGGCCGAGCCGTAGGTTCCCGCCAGGACCGCCACCAGCGCCAGCAGCGGCACGATGGCGATATCCTCGAACAGCAGGATGGAAATGACTCGCTGGCCGGGCGGGTCGGCGTTCTCGTTGCGCTCCTGCAGCAGCTGCATGACGATGGCGGTTGACGACAGGGCGAAGCCGAAGCCGGCGATCACCGCCGCGTGCCAGGCCAGGCCGGCGGCGAGGGCGAGGCCGGTCAGCAGCAGGGCGCAGACCAGAACCTGCACGGCGCCCAGGCCGAAGATCTCGCGCCTCAGGCTCCACAGCCGCGCCGGCCGCATCTCCAGCCCGATAATGAACAGGAACATGACGACGCCGAACTCGGCGACGTGCAGAACCGACTCCGGGTCACGCACCACGCCCAGGGCCGAAGGGCCGATCAGCAGGCCGGCCGCCAGGTAGCCGAGCACCGAGCCGAGGCCGAAGCGACGGAACAGGGTGGCGGCCACCACCATGGCGGCCAGCAGGGCGACCGCGTGTCCCAGACCCATGCTGGTCGTCTCGTGCATTCCGGTCCCCTGTGTGCGCCAGCCGTCATATTGGGGGCGCGCGCGGCCGGACGCCAGCCCGGCGCGTCAGGCTTCGTCAGGCGACCGGCGCGCGGGCGCGGCGCAGGATGAGATGTGCCGTGCACCGACCGGGAGAGACGCCGATGACGACCTATCCTCTGAGACGCAGCCTGGCCGCCGTGCTGGCGGTCTCCCTCGCCGCCCCGCTGGCGCCCGCTCCGGCGGCGGCCGGCGGCGGCGGCCCGGACCGGGTGGTCGACGGCGTCGTATCTCCCGAGAACTGCCGTGCGGTCGGGATCGATCTGGCGCCGGCGCGGCCCGCGTATCCGGTCGCCCGGGCGACGGCCGGAAGCCTGGGCTACGCCTATGCGCCGCCCGCGCCGATGCCGCCCCCGCCCCCGCCCCCGCCCCCGCCCCCGCCGCCTCCTCCTCCTCCTGCGCCCCTTGCCGTCCCCTCCGCCGATGCGACGACGATCGACGAAGTCGCCGTCACCGCGTCGAGAATCCGGCGCCCGGAAGCGTCCGGCGCGGTGGTGGGCGGCAGCGCGAACCTGATGGCGCCCGCGTATGTGACGCCGGACACCGAACGCTATCCCGACGCGACGCCGAACCCGGTGCGCCGCGTCGCCGATGAGCCGGTGTCGACCTTCTCGATCGATGTCGATACGGCCAGCTATTCGAACGTCCGCCGCTTCCTCGAGGAAGGCCGTCTGCCGCCCGCGGACGCGGTGCGGGTCGAGGAGATGATCAATTATTTCGACTACGGCTACGAGCGGCCGCGCTCGGCGTCGGAGCCGTTCGCCATCACCACGGTGGTGGCGGCGTCGCCGTGGTCGCCGGGCCGGCAGATCGTCCATGTCGGGCTGCAGGGTTATGAGCTGCCGGCGAACGAGCGGCGGCCGCTGAACCTGACCTTCATGGTCGACGTGTCCGGTTCGATGCAGTCGCCCGACAAGCTGGCGCTGGCGCAGAAATCGATGAACCTGATCATCGACCGGCTGCGGCCCGAGGACAGCGTCGCGGTGACCTTCTACGCCTCGGACGTCGGCACCGCCGTGGGGCCGACGCCGGGGACGCAGAAGCTGAAACTGCGCTGCGCCGTGGCGGCCCTGAACGCGGGCGGATCGACTGCCGGGGCGCAGGGGATGGTCAATGCCTACGCCCAGGCCGAGGCGGCCTTCGGACGCAACAAGGTCAACCGCATCCTGATGTTCACCGACGGCGACTTCAACGTCGGCGTCACCGACGACCAGCGGCTGGAGGACTACGTCGCCGCCAAGCGCGGGACGGGCATCTATCTGTCGGTCTACGGCTATGGGCGGGGCAACTATCAGGACGCCCGGATGCAGGCGATCACCCAGGCCGGCAACGGAACCGCGGCCTATGTCGATGACCTGAACGAGGCGCGGCGTCTGTTCGGCCCGGCCTTTGAGCGGGGCGCCTTCCCCATCGCCGACGACGTCAAGATCCAGGTCGAGTTCAATCCGGCCCGCGTCTCGGAATACCGGCTGATCGGCTACGAGACCCGGATGCTGAACGAGGAGGACTTCAACAACGACCGCGTCGACGCGGGCGAGGTGGGGTCCGGCGCCTCGGTGACGGCGCTGTACGAGATCACGCCGGTGGGCGGGCCGAGCCAGATTCCCGACCGCCGCTACGAGCCGAACCGTCCCGACAGTTCGATCGGCGTCGGCGGCGGCGACCCGACCGGCGAGGTCGGTTTCGTCCAGGTCCGCTACAAGCTGCCGGGTGAACGGGACTCGCGGCTGGTGCAGCGGGTGGTGTCGAACAGCAGCGCCGGGCGGGTCTCGGCCCAGCCGCCGGAAAGCACCCGCTGGGCGCTGGCCGTCGCCGCCTTCGGCCAGACGCTGCGCAACGATCCGTGGATGGACGACGGCTACGGCTGGGACGACATCCTGGAACAGGCCCAGGGCGCGCGGGGCGAGGACCCCTACGGGGAGCGGGCGGACTTCGTGCAGCTGATCCGGGCGGCGCAGGGGATGCCGGTGCAGACGAGGCCCTAGCGGAGGGTCCTTGTCATCCCGGACGCCGCGAAGGCGGCGATCCGGGACGGCAGGAAGCCATTGTGAGGCCTCCCGGAAATCGCAACGCGATTGTCCGGGACCAGGGTGACCGCCACGCTGTGTCCTCGCCCGTCTCCCGGATAGCTGCGGACGCAGCTTCCGGGAGATTGTCGTTTTGCCGTCGGGCGTCCCGGCTCTCCGCCTTCGCTTCGGCCGGGTTGACAAGGCGCCGGACCGTTGACGAGCGGAAATCGGACCTGGTCGCCGGCCCCTCTCCCAACGGGGGAGGGTTCAAGGCATGGTCGTTTCAATGACCGAACAAATCTCCCCCAAAACCGCCCGCCGCATTGCGCTTTCCGCCCAGGGCTTCGGCCGGACGCTCCCCGCGGCGCCCGGCCGGACGCATGTCCGGAACGTGGTGCGCAAGCTGGGCGTGGTCCAGATCGACAGCGTCAATGTGGTGACGCGCACCCACTACCTGCCGGCCTTCTCGCGGCTGGGCGACTATCCGCGCGAGGCGCTGGAGGCGGAGGCCTGGGGCGCGCGGCGCGCCCTGTTCGAATACTGGGGGCACGAGGCGTCGCTGATGCCGGTCGAGCTGCAGCCGCTGCTGCGCTGGCGCATGGCGCGGGCCGAGGCCGGGGAAATGTGGACCGGGCTGTCGCGGTTCGGACGCGAGCGGCGCGACTACATCGATGGGGTGCTGAAGGAGATCGAGCGGCGCGGGCCGGTCACGGGCGCAGACTTCAACGACGCGCCGCGCGGGGCGCCCGGCTGGTGGTCGTGGTCGGACGGCAAGCGGGCGCTGGAGTGGCTGTTCTGGGCCGGCCTGATCACCACGAAGACGCGGCGCGGGTTCGAGCGGGTCTACGACCTGACCGAACGGGCCGTGCCCCGGCGCATCGTCGACCTGCCGACACCGGACGAGGCCGACGCCCAGCGCGAGCTGGTCCGCCTCTCGGCGCGGGCGCTGGGCGTGGCGACCATGGCCGACCTGCGGGATTATTTCCGGCTGCCGCTGGCGGAGGCGAAGGCGCGGGTCGCGGAGCTGGTCGAGGCGGGCGAGCTGGCGCCCGTGACGGTCAAGGGATGGCGGCAGCCGGCCTTCCTCGCGCCGGGAGCGAAGCGGCCGCGCAAGGTCGTGGCGGCGACGCTGCTGTCGCCGTTCGACAACCTGATCTGGACCCGCGACCGAACCGAGCGGCTGTTCGGAACGCGGGTGCGGCTGGAGATCTACACCCCGGCTCACAAGCGCACCCACGGCTACTACGTCCTGCCCTTCCTCGAGGGCGAGGCGATCACGGCGCGGGTCGACCTGAAGGCGGACCGGCAGGGCAGCCGGCTGCTGGCGCAGGCGGCGTGGCGCGAGCCGGACGCGACGGCGGAGACCGCCGCGGGGCTGGCGGCGGAGTTGCGGCGGATGGCCGGGTGGCTGGGTCTGGAGGGGGTCGAGGTGGTTGGGAAAGGCGACCTGGCGGGCGAACTGAAATCAGTGATCAGTTCGTGACGATTTCGACCATGGATTTGGGGCCACTTTGACCATTCAGAGCGACCAGACTCTGAAGGCTTCTGCTGTTTCTCCCTCCCCCTCCGTCATCGGGCTTGACCCGAGGATCAGGCGTCGGGGCGGGCTGTGCGGCGGGGATGGCCCGGCGAGTGCGCCCGTGCACCTTTCGATGGAGCACCGGGCGGTCTGATCCTCGGGTCAAGCCCGAGGATGACGGGGTGATATGGTCTCATCGCGAAGCGAGCCTCACACGTCGAAGCGGACCCCCTGGGCCAGCGGCAGTTCGCGGCTGAAATTCACCGCCTGGGTCTGGCGGCGCATATAGGCCTTCCAGGCGTCGGAGCCGGATTCGCGGCCGCCGCCGGTGTCCTTCTCGCCGCCGAAGGCCCCGCCGATCTCGGCGCCGGACGGACCGATGTTGACGTTGGCGATGCCGCAGTCGGAACCCCAGGCGGAGAGGAATTGCTCGGCCTCGCGGACGCTGTCGGTGAAGACGCAGGACGACAGGCCCTGCGGCACGGCGTTCTGCATCGCGACGGCCTCGTCGAAACCGGACCAGGTCAGGACGTAGAGGATGGGGGCGAAGGTCTCGTGCTCGACCACCGCCGTCTGGGCCGGCATGCGCACGATGGCGGGGCGGACGTAGTCGCCGTCACGCTCGACGCGGGCGCCGCCGACGACGATTTCGCCGCCCTGCGCCACGGCCTGTTCCAGCGCGGCGTCGAAGGCGCGGGCCGCATCGCCGTCGATCAGCGGGCCGACCAGCACGCCGTCGTCGCGCGGATCGCCGACGGGCAGGGTCTCATAAGCTTTTGAAAGACGGGCGATAAGTGCGTCGGCGATGCTCTCGTGGACCAGCAGGCGGCGCAGGCTCGTGCAGCGCTGGCCGCAGGTGCCGACGGCCGAGAAGGCGATGGCGCGCACGGCCATGTCGAGGTCTGCGCTGGGGGTGACGATCATGGCGTTGTTGCCGCCCAGCTCCAGCAGTGAACGGCCGAGGCGGGCGGCCACCGTCTGCGCCACCGCCCTGCCCATCCGGGTCGAGCCGGTGGCGGAAACCATCGGGATGCGCGGGTCGGCGGCCAGACGCTCGCCGGCTTCGCGGCCCCCGATGACGACCTGCGACAACCCCTCGGGCGCGTCCCCGAAACGGGCGAGGGCGCGGTCGAGGATTGCCTGCGTCGCCAGCGCCGTCAGCGGCGTCTTCTCCGACGGCTTCCAGATCACGGGGTCGCCGCAGACCAGGGCGAGGCAGGCGTTCCACGCCCACACCGCAACCGGGAAGTTGAACGCCGAGATGACCAGCACCGGCCCCAGCGGCTGCCACGTCTCGCGCATGTGATGCCCGGGCCGCTCGCTGGCCAGCGTCAGCCCGTACAGCTGCCGCGACAGCCCCACTGCGAAGTCGCAGATGTCGATCATCTCCTGCACCTCGCCGAGACCCTCGGAGACGATCTTGCCGGCTTCGAGAGTGACGAGGCGGGCGAGATCGTCCTTCGACGCCCGCAGTTCCTCGCCGAGCAGGCGAACCAATTCGCCGCGGCGGGGCGCAGGGATGCGTTTCCACTGCTGGAAGGCCGCGACCGAGCGGGCGACGACCGCATCGGAATCGGCCGTCTCGACGACCGCGCCGGCGCTGGAGCCGTCGACCGGCGAGCGGGCCGGCAGGGTTCCGCCCCAGGCGGCCTCCCCCACACCCAACCGCTCAAGAATGGTCTTCGCCTCGTTCGCCGCCGTCATCGTCACGCTCCTGCCGATGCAAGCGATTAGACTCACCTGCCGACGAACGAAAGGGCCGCCCTGTGGCCAGAGCGGCCCCTTATCCGGCAGGCGGATTGATGGTCAGCGATCGTAACGGTCGTAGCCACCGCGGCCGTAGTCGTCGCGGCGGTAGTCGTCGCGACCGTAGTCGTCGCGGTCCCGGCGGTCATAGCCGCGGCCGCCGTAACGGAGAACCGCCTCGATCCGCTCGAGCCGGCGGTTGATATCGTTGACCTCGGCCCGACTGTATCCGCGGTGGCGGTAGGTGGCCTTGACGCGTTCAAGCTGATTGAAGGCGCCGGACAGGCGGCGGGCCTCGCCCTGGCCGAGCTGGCCCGTGGACGCCGCGCGGCGCACCGCCTGCTCGAGGGCGTTCTGGCGCTGTTCGATGTCACGGCCCCAGACGTCGTACGGATGGTTCTCGCCGTAGCCGTAGTATTCGGCCTCATAGTTCTGGGCCAGGGCGGGCGTCGCGACCAGAATGGCCGTCGCGGCCGCGAGGGAAAGCAGAGCCCGGTTCCGGATCGCGATCTTCATGGTTTCGTCCTCGTTCTCGTTCGCCGGTGTTTCCCGGCGCAGGAGCAGAAGGCCACACCGCCCCTGACGGCCGCGTGAGGTCGGCGTTGTCCAGGCGTCAGGTTGATGAACGGCCGTCGACGGGGGCGTTGGTCGCCAAAGAAAAAGAGCCGCCCCGTCGCCGGGGCGGCTCTCCATGGCTTGTCTGGCCTTACCAGCGCGACCAGCTGGCGCGCTGGACCTGGTACTCGATCCGGTCCAGCCGATGGTCGAGGTCGCGGTACTCACCGGCGCTCAGACCGTTGCGGGCGTAGCGGTATTCGAGCCGGCGGAACTGGTCCAGTTGACGGGCCAGATCGCGCGCCTCGCGCCGATGGATGCGACCGCTCCAGGCCAGGCGGTCGATGTGCTGCGACAAGACCTGGGCGCGGTAGTGGAGGTCACGCGCGTCGTATCCATAGCCTCGGCCGTAACCGTAGCCATAGGGCTGACTGTAGCCGGGCGAGCCGAAGCTGAGCGTGACGCCGAAATTCTGGGCCAGCGCCGGGGTCGACACCATGACCGCCGACGCCGCCAGCACGGGAAGCAGGGCTTTCCTGATCATGGCGGTCTTCATTGAATTCGTCCTCTCGAGCCGGGACCATCCCGGGTGATGGAGGCAGGAAACCACACGGCGCGTGACACGACCCTGAGGCGCTCGTTGTCTGGCAGTCAGGAACCGCCATCCCCACGGGGGGTTCTGTGACCAGGCCGAGATCAGGAGAGACCGATGAAAGTTCGCGATGTGATGAGCAAGGATGTGCAGGTCGCCCGCCCCGGAGACAGCCTGCAAGAGGTCGCCACACGGATGGCCAGCGGCGACTTCGGCTTCATGCCGGTGGCCGACGGAGACCGGCTGATCGGCACGATCACCGACCGGGATATCGCCGTGCGCGCGGTGGCCGGCGGCGCCGCCTGCACCTCGCCGGTCGTGGAGTATATTACGCGGGACGCCCGGACCCGCCTATGCCGACGATGACCTGCAGACGGTCCTGGACACCATGGGCTCGAAGCAGATCCGGCGCATGCCGGTGCTGGACAAGGACGACCGGCTGGTTGGCGTGGTGTCCCTGGGAGATCTGTCGACGCGGGTGAAGGAAAAGTACGCCGGCGAGACGCTGGAGGACATCTCACGCCCCTGACGCGCCCGCCCTCGTTAACCTTTTCGCCAAACCACGTGTTCACCCGCGTTGGGGCATGCTCGCCGTTCACGACGGGAGACGCCGATGGCGCGTGCGCAGTTCCAGAAGGGTCAGAAGGTCTGGGTCGAGTGTGTCGGCGCATGGGCCCAGATCGAGAAAGTCCAGCCCGTATGGGCCAAGGGCTTCGAGGAACCCGTGCGCGTCACCTACGATGTCGGCCTGGGCCGGGAATTCCTCGGCAGCGAGCTGCTGCTGCCGACCGACGACCCGGCTGCCAACGCCGGCGAGACCTGGCGGCTGATGCGGGCCCGCAACAAATGGCAGACCGCGGAGGACACGCCGCACCATCCCTTCCCCGGCACCTATCCGGTCGTGGTCACGGACAAGGCCGACTGGGGCGGCTGGCGTGTGCCCGGCGCGGAGTACGACCGCGATCCGGACCAGATCGAGTTCCAGGCCAGGCTGATCGCCGCCGCGCCGAGGCTGATGGCCCTGGCCGAACGGATGGTCGCCGCCGTGGATGACGCCCCCGAGGACGCTCCGCCCGAGATGCAGGTGCTGGCGCGCGACGCGCGCGCCGTGCTGAAGAGTGTGACCGACGTGCTCGCCGCCCCCGAAATCGCCACCGCCCAGACCCCGTCGCGCGCAGCCTGACGCCGACGGTCCCATCAATTTGAACCGCGGATCGGGCAACGAAGCCTCGACAGGAATCCGCGACACGGCCTAGATTTACCTGATCTTCGCCGAATCGTCCGGGAGAGCGCCTTGCGGGGCAGCGAGCGCCGCATAACCTCGCAAGGACGGCGCGCCGCGGACCGGCGCAAGGGCCCGCCCGCATGGGTGCGGATCGCCATCCTCGCCGTGACCCTGGCGGTCGCCGCCTATGTGCTTCTGTTCGCTCGCGAAATGGCGCGACCGGGGCAGGAGGCGGATGCCCTGCGCATGGCGGCGGTCGACCGCGAGGCCCGGCTGCTGGCGCTAGAGATCGAAACTCGCATCGCCCCCGTCGAGGCCGCCGTCCGGGCCGCCGTGGCGCAATCGGGCGGCGCCGCCGACGTGATCCGGCAAGCCCGCACCGCCGCGCCCGGCCGGGCCTTCGCCGTGGTCTCGCCGGGCGGGGAGGTAGTGGCGGCCGCGGGAGCGCCCGAAGCGGCCTTCGTATCCGCGCCCGGCAAGCCGCGGCTGGCGGCGGACGGCGCCGCGCTGCTGGTCTCGCGTCCGCTGGACGACGGAAGCCGGCTGGTCGGCCGCGCCCCCCTGCCCTCTCTGAGAACCACGGACGGCGTCGATCTGTGGGTGCTCTCGGGCCCGCGCGCCCTGCTGGCCGGCGGATCCGACGACGCCAGGGCCCTGGCGCTGGCTGCGGCCCCGGCCGACGGGCGGGGACAGGGCGCCACGCTTTCGGTGGCTGATGGAGCCGTGCGGCGGACCACGGTGGCGGTGGGGGACACCGACCTGATCGCCGTGGCGTCAACCCCGGTCAGCGTCGGCGCGGGCGCCCTGCTGGACGACGCATGGATGCTGACGGCGCCCTTCGCCATCGGCGTTCTGGTCGTGCTGCTGGCGCTGCTGCAGCAACGAAAACAGGCCGGGATCAGTCGCGAATGGGCCGCGTCGGAACGCCGCTTCAGGGGTGCGGTCGAGGCGGCCCGCTGCGGCGTCTGGGATTGGGATCTGGAGAGCGGCCAGATCCTGCTGTCCGACTACATGGCCGACCTGCTGGGGCTGGAGCGGACGGGCGTCGCCTCGGCCGAAGAGTTCATGGAGCGCATCCATCCCCGCTACCGTGACGCCGTGACCCACGCCTTGCGACAGGCCGAGATGTTCGGCGCCTTCGAGGTCAGCTTCCCGGTGCCGGACGCCCAGGGTCACGCCCGCTGGATCGACGCGCGGGGGCAGGCTCGCGGCGAACGGGGCGAGGACGGGTTCACCTCCATTCTCGGCATCGCGCTGGACACCACCGAGGCGCGGCGGGCCAAGGCGCACGCCCAGGCCGCCGAGGGCCGGTTGCGCGACGGTATCGAGAGCGTCTCGGACGCCTTCGTCCTGTTCGACCGGCACGGCCGGCTGATCCTGTCCAACCAGGCGTTCCAGGACGCCTTCAGCTTTGAGCCGGGGGTGGTGCGCAAGGGCGCCCTGAAGACCGACCTGAACCAGATCGCGGCCCTGGCCATCAAATCGGAACAGGCCGCCGCCGGCGGCCGGGCCGGCGCTCGCGAGGTGGAGCTGCAGGATGGACGCTGGCTGCAACTGATCGAGCGCTTCACCTCGGAAGGCGGGTCTGTGGTCACGGCCGCGGACATCACCGCCATCAAGCAGAAGGAGGCCGAGCGTCAGCGCGCCACCGAGCGGCTGCACGCGACCATCACGGAACTGGAGGATCGCGAGGAGAAGCTGTCGCTGCTGGCGCGCAAGTACGAAATCGCCATGACCCGGGCGGAAGCGGCGAACCAGGCCAAGTCCGAGTTCCTGGCCAATATGAGCCACGAGTTGCGGACGCCGCTGAACGCCATCAACGGTTTCTCGGAGATCATGTCCGGGGAGATGTTCGGGCCCCTCGGCGACCCGCGCTACAAGGGCTACGCCGCCGACATCCTGCGCTCGGGCCAGCATCTGCTCAGCCTGATCAACGACATCCTCGACATGGCCAAGATCGAGGCCGGCAAGCTGACGCTGCACTATGAACCGGTGTCTCTGAAGGAGATCGTCGACGACGCGGCGCGGCTGATGCGCGGGCGTGTCGAGGAGGCGGGACTGAAGCTGCTGGTCGACGCGCCCGACCTGCCGACCATCGAGGCCGACCATCGCGGCCTGAAGCAGGTGGTGCTGAATCTGCTGTCCAACGCGGTGAAGTTCACGCCGGAGGGCGGGGATATCGTCGTGGCCCTGTCGCGTGAGGACGACGACCGGATTCGGGTCGCGGTCACCGACACCGGCATCGGCATCGCCGCCGAGGATCTGGCGCGTCTGGCGCGGCCGTTCGAGCAGGTCGAGGGCCAGCATTCCAAAACCACCCAGGGCACGGGCCTCGGCCTGGCCCTGACCAAGTCCCTGATCGAGCTGCACGGCGGGACCCTGGTGCTGGAGAGCATGCCGGGGCGCGGGACAACGGTCAGCTTCGATCTGCCGATCCGTCGTCCGCATCAGGCCGCCGAAACGCAGGCCCGGGCGGCCTGACCTCTCAGGCGGCGGGGTGCGAAGCCGCCTCGCGGGCCTTGCGGTCGCCCTTGTCCCGCACCACGGTCCGGCCGCGGCGGGTGAGGATTTCCGACAGGGCCGCCCGGTCGTCGGGCTCCAGCGTTCCCAGCAAGGCGACGGCGTCCTCCTCCAGCCGGGCCCGGCCGCGCAATTCGGCGGCGCGCGACTGCTCGAGCAGGGCGGAGACTTCCGCAGGATCGAAATCGGCCGAACGGGCCAGGGCCGTCGCCTGACGCCGCTTGAGCCGGGTCTCCTCGAAATCAGGCCGGGCGGCCCGGGCCGACGCGCGCAGGGTGTCGCGCACACGGTCCCGCACCGCGGGGTCCAGGCCTTCGACGAGGGTCATGAACGGGTGATCGCGGGGGGCGCGGTGCTGGGCCTCAATGCGGCGCTCGACGTTGGCCCGGCCGACGAGCAGCGTGGCACCCGCCGCGAGCGCGAACAGGTTCAGCGCCACCGAGGCGGCCAGGGCGATCTTCAGGGTCCTGGCGTTCAACCGAGCACCTCCGTGTCATCCACGCCGAGCAGGGAGGCCTGGTACAGGACGGCGTCCGCCTGGGCGTCGGCGGTGAGATGACCGGTCATGATCACGCCCGCCACGACGCCCGCGCAGGCCGCCGCGGCCCAGCCGGCGCCGAAGGCCAGAGACAGGCGGTCGATCCACACCCGGCCGGTGCGTCCGACCTGGCCTCCGGCCGAGGCGGCGGCGGCGATCACCCGGTCGCGCAGCGCCATCGACACCTGGAGCGTCGGAGAGCGGTGCAACAGGGCATCGACCGCGTCGGCCTCGGTCAGCACCGGACCGGCCAGGTCCCGGTGGGCCGCCGCGAAGGCCTCGGCCGCCGGGCGCTCGCCGTCCGGCCAGCGTCGCCGATCGGCGCCATAGGCCGCCACAAGGGCGAGGAAGCGTTCCGCCGTCATCACGTTCATACTCCTTCGGCGCCCGGCCGGTGATCGGCCAGCGCCAGTCTCAATGCCCGCCGGCCACGCGACAGCAGGCTTTCCAGGGCCTCGATGCTGACATCCATCAGCCCCGCGGCCTCGATGTTCGAGAGCTCCTGATAATGGCACAGCACGATGGCCTCGCGCTGGCGATCGGGCAAGCGCGCCAGCGCGTCGTTGACCGCCGCGCCGACGTCGGCGGCGAGCAGGCCCCGATCCGGCGCCGGGCCTTCATCCCGCCGGTCCGGAGGCGCGTCGGTTGGGACCTCGCGCCGCCGCCTGAGCCGGTCGTAGCAGAGGTTCAACGCCACCCGGTGCAGCCAGGTGTCGAACTTCGCCTTGCCGGTGACCCAGCGGGGCGCCTGCCTCCAGGCCCGCAACAAGGCCTCCTGCGCCACGTCCTCCGCCTCGACGGCGTCGCCCAGCATGCGGTGGGCGAGCGCCAGCATACGCGGCAGCTTGCGCGCCACCATGGCCTGGATGGCCGCGGGATCGCCCTTGCCCACGCGGCGCACCAGGTCCTCATCGGGGTCGGCGAAGGTCGCCATCCGGCCTCGTGCGAACGTTGCTGCAAGGCCGGCATGGTCGAGGACCGCCGCGCCCGTCATCTGCTTACTCCGAAGCGGGCGCCGGAGGCGACGCCTGTTGCGCCTGACGGGCGGCGCGGCGCCCGGACATCCGCTCTCGGCGGTGCTCGCGGCGATCCGCGTGGGCCGCCCGGCGTTCAGCCACCGTGATATAGCCGTCCCGGTCCGCGTCGAGGCGGACGAAGGTCGCCTCGGCCCTGGCCTGCGCCTCGGCGATCACCACGGGGCCGCGGTTCTCCATCCGCTGCTCGTGCCGGGCCCGGCGTGCGGGGCCGCGATGAGCGCGGCGCGGGGCCCGTTCGGCGCGGGTCCCGGCGCGGGCCTCCTGGCCGGCGTCAAACTCGGGTTTGGTGATGGCGCCGTCGTCATCGGCGTCGAGCCGGTCGAAGCGGGCATCGGCGCGGCCGGCCCTGCGGGCCTCTGCAGCGGCGCGCCGTTCCGCGGGGCTGACCGAGCCGTCACGGTCGGCGTCGGCGGCGGTCAGACGCTCGACGCGCCGGCCGACGAACTCGACCTGGCTGAGCCGATGGTCGCCGTCGGCGTCGGCGCGCATGCCGTGGGCGTGCGGCGGCTCCGGCGGCTGCTGGGCCAAGGCGTCGCCGCCGGCGGCGAGGGTCAGGGCGGCCAGACCGCCGACCAGAAGGGTCTTGTTCATCTCGATATCTCCCTGACCGCCCGACGCGGCCGTCCGTCCCTGTCTGGAGGGTCAAACGGCCGGGAGGTCAGTCTCCGTCGCTGACCGGCGGCAGGGCGGCTTCAAAGGCCGTTCGGGCGGCCGTCCGCGTCTCGGCCAGCCCGGCTTTCAGCGCCTCGAAGTCGCCGAAGCCCGCCGCCTTCGCCAGCCGGTTCTGGAAGCCCTCCGGCTCCTGCTCCGGATCGGGACGGTCGTCGAAGGCGGCGCCGAGCACCTGGCCGAGGGCCTGCTGCAACCGCCACGCCTCGGCCAGGGCGGGGTCATTCGAGAGGGCCTCCAGGGTCGAGACGGTCAGCGACTCGCCGGCCGCAGCGCGCCGGAGCTGGCGCACCTGGGCCACGAACTCGGCGTCGACCTGGCCGCCGGGAGCCAGCTTCAGATCCCAGTCGCCTTGTCCGGACCGTTCGCGCGCCATCAGAGCGCGCATGCGCCGGGCGTCGGCGGCGATGTCCACGCCGGGCCGCGGGCGGCGCAGAATCGCCTCCAGCATCGCCGCCGTGCGCGCGCCGAACTCCGGATCGTCCGTCCAGACGACCCGGGCGCGGGTCAGGGCCATGAACTCCCAGGTGTCGGCCTCCGTCGCATAATAGTCCTCGACCGCGGACAGCCGCAGCGACACCGGCCCCTTGGCCGCGCCAGGACGGAGCCGCATGTCGACCTCATAGAGCCCGCCCTCCGCCGTGTGCGCCGACAGGGCGGCGATCAGCCGTTGGGTGAAGCGCGAATAGAACACTCCGGCGGCCCAACCCTTGCCAGCGGATATGGCGTCGGCCGGCGCGTCATAGACGGTCATCAGGTCGAGGTCCGAGGTCGCCGTCATTTCGCGCGAGCCGGCCTTGCCCAGCGCAACGATGGCCACCGAGCCCCCGGGCAACGCGCCGCCCTGACGCATGGTCTCGTCCATGGCGGCGGCGGCGAGAGCGCCGAGGCAGGCGTCGGCCAGGGTGGTGTAGGCGCGCCCCGCCTCTTCGGGGCCGACGCGGCCGGTCAGGGTCTGCACGCCGATGCGGAACATCTGTTCGCGATGAAGGCGGCGCACGACATTCATGGCGGCCTCGAAGTCTGGCGCGGACGCGGATTCGGCCACGATCTGCGCGGCGACGCCAGTGTCTTCCTCGATGCTCCGGGCGAAGCGGGCGTCCAGCATGCTGTCCAGCGCCGCCGGATAGCGGCCCAAGGTCCGCGCCAGCCTGGGCGCGAAAGCCATGACCCCGACGACCAGGTCGAACAGTTTGGGCTGGGCCAGGAACAGTGCCTGGACCTGCACCCCACCGCTGAGTCCGGAGAAGAAGACCGCGAACCGGCGGAAGGCGGCGTCGGCCGCCCCGGTGTCGGCCAGGGCCGTTAGCAGCCGCGGCGCCAGGCGGGTGAACAGCTCCCGGCCTCGCGCCGCCCGCGTGGCCGGTATGCGGCCATGGTGCCAGCTGCGGATGGTGTCGGCCACCATCGCGGGATCGGAGAAGCCCATCCGGACCAGCGTGTCCAGCGTCTCCGGATCGTTCTCCACGCCGGTGAAGACCAGCGAACCGTAGGGGGAGGACAGCGCCTCCTCGCCCTCGAACAGTTCGCCGTAGCGCCGGTTGACCCCGACCAGCACGGCCTCGACCCCGGCGTCGAAAGCCGCCAGGTCGCCTTCGCCCGCCAGCGCCGCGACGCGGGCGCGGACGGCGGGCTCGACGGGCAGACTGTGGGTCTGCTCGTCGTCGAGCATCTGCACGCGGTGCTCGAGCCCCCGCAGCACGACATAGGCGGCGGTCAGTTCGGCGCAGACGTCGGGATGAACGTGACCGGCGTCGCGCAGGGCGGCGAGGGCGTCCACCGTGCGTGGATTGCGCAGGACGGGGTCGCGGCCCCCGAGAATCAGCTGCTGCGTCTGGGCGAAGAACTCGATCTCGCGGATGCCGCCGCGGCCGAGCTTGAGATTGGCGCCCGCCGCCTCCAGCCCCTCGCCGGTCTTGTGGACGTGGATCTGCCGCTTGATCGACTGGATGTCGAGGATGGCCGGATAGTCGAGACTGCGGCGCCAGATAAAGGGAACCAGCGCCTTCAGGAAGCCGCGCCCGGCCTCGACATCGCCGAGCGCCGCGCGGGCCTTGATGAAGGCGGCGCGTTCCCAGTTCTGGCCGACGCTCTCATAGTAGGCCAGGGCGGTCGGGGCGGCGACCACCGGCGGCGTCGACGAAGGATCCGGGCGCAGGCGCAGGTCGACGCGGAAGACATAACCATCGCCGGTCCGCTCCTGCATCAGCGTGGCCAGAGACTGGGCCAGGCGGTCGACGAACCGCTGCGGCTCCACCTCCTCCGCCAGCGCGGGGATCAGGGCCTCCGGGTCCCAGAACAGGCTGATGTCGATGTCCGAGGAGTAGTTGAGCTCGAAGGCCCCGTGCTTGCCCATGGCAAGGCCGAACAGGCCGGGAACGGGGCCGCGCGGATCGTCAGGAGCGCCGAGAAGCTTGCCGCGGTCGCGCTGGTCATGGGCGACGGCGCGCAGGGCGGCGTTGACGGAGACGTCGGCGAAACGGCTGAGGGCGCCGGTGACCTGATCCAGGTCCCACACCCCGCCGAGGTCGGCGAGCGCGGTCAGCAGATGGAGTTCGCCCTTCATCCGGCGCAGCGGCGCGCGCAACGCGTCGGCGCCGCCGGTCAGGGCTTCGGTGCGCGCGAGCACGTCCTCCAGTCGGGCGTCGGGACCGTCCCGCAGCACGCCGGGCAGGAGATCCGGCCAACGCCGCGACAGGCCGAACAGGTATGGAGAGGCGGCGAAGATGGGCGCGAGCGCCGCCCAGGCGCTGTCCAGCAGGTCGGACCAGCCCTGTTCGACCGCCGGCTCGCGCAGCCTTTCGAACGCCCGGGCGGCGGCGGCGGCGTCCACCACCGGCCCACAGGCCCGCAGGCCCGTCATGCGGGCCATGTCATATGCAGCAACGGATAGGGCATGCCCTGCCCGTCGGTCGGCGACCGGCCTGTCCGCTCGAAACCCAGCCGTTCGTAGAAACCGACGGCGCGGGAATTCTGCTCGTTCACATCCACCGTCAGCCGGCCGTGCAGCCGGCGAGCGTGCGCCATCAGGGCCCGGCCCACCCCGGCGCCATGGCGGGCCGGATCGACGAAAAGGGCGTCCACGTGCGCCCCGGTGAGCGCCGTGAACCCCAACGGACCGTCCGTCTGATCAACATAAACCCAGGGCTCGGCGCCCGGCAGCCAGTCAGCAACCAGGGCGTCGATCCGGGCGAGGTCGCCCGGCGAGAGAAAGTCGTGGGTTGCGGCCACCGCCCTCCGCCAGATTTCGAGGTTGCGCAGCGCATCCCGGGCTGTGCCCAACCGGATCATGCTTCGGCTGCCGGGAGAACCAGCGCCACGCGCAAGCCGGGGCCGAAACCGCCGTATTCGCCCGGGCCCTCATCCAGCTGGACCCGACCGCCGTGGGCCTCCAGCACGGCGGCCACGAGCGACAGGCCGAGCCCCGAGCCAGCCTCGGTGCGGCTGTTGTCCAGGCGGACGAAGCGCTGCGTGACCCGGTCCCGATCGGCCTCGGGCACGCCGGGGCCGGTGTCGGTGACCGAGAATTCGATCTCTCCCGAGCTGCGCCGCCGGGCCCGCAGCATCACCGCCCCGCCGACCGGGGTGTATTTGATGGCGTTGTCGATGACGTTGGCCAGGGCCTGGGCGAGGAACGGCTGATTGGCCTCGACCATCAGACCGCGCTCGATCTCGGCGGAGAATTCCAGCCCCTTGTCCTCCGAAGCCGGTTCGTAGAGCTCGGCCATGTCGACGGCGAGATCGGCGGCGTCGAACAACTGGGGATCGGGCGTGCGGCCAGCCGCCGCCTGCAGCCGGGCTATGGCCAGCACGGTGTTGAAGGTCTTGAGCAGGTTGTCCGCCTCGTCCAGCGCCAGCTGCAAGGCGTCGACGCCGTTGATCCGGCCCGCCTCGGCGTCGATCAGGGACACCTCCAGCTTGGCCCGCATGCGGGTCAGGGGCGAGCGCAGGTCATGGGCGATGGCGTCGCCGGCGTGGCGGATCGAAGCCATCGACGCCTCCAGCCGGTCCAGCATGGTGTTCAGCCCGGCGCCGAGTTCGTCCAGTTCGTCGCCGGAGTTGCGCACCGGCGCCCGGGCCTTGAGGTCGCCCTCCTGCACCGCCGTGACGACCCGGTTGAGCCGGCCCATCGACCGTTCAAGATTACGGCTGACGAAGGCCCCGCCGGCCAGGCCGAGCAGCAGGACGATGCCCATGGCGCCCCACAACGCCTGGGTGAGGCGCGCCAGATAGGCCTCGGTGTCGCCCATCGAGCGGCCGACCAGCAGCATCTCGCCCCCGGACAGCCGCACCTGCACGCCACGCACCTGGGGTCGGGTGACCCGGCCCGCCGGGTCGGTGTCGGTGAAGGGGAAGGTGATCCACTGGCGGTCGCCCTGCATCGTCTCGATCGGCGACTGGCTGAGACTGCCGGTGGTGGTGCGCCCGTCCTTGTCGAGCAGGAGGTAGAGGAAGGCGCTGTGGGTCAGCGAGCGGTCGATCAGGGCCCGGTTGAGGGCGTCGAAGCCGCGGGCGTCGTAGATGCCCACCAGCACCTGCATCTCGCCGCGGACCTCGCGCTCGGCGTTGACCCGGGCCTCGGCGGCCGAGGCGAAATAGACATAGGCCAGGATGGCGCTGGCCGCCGCGGCGAACAGGGCGAGGAACAGCAGCGTCAGCCGGAACGGCGTACGGCGAAGGAGCGAGGGAAGCCGCATGGCGCGGGTTCAGACCTCCAGCCGGTACCCCGCGCCGCGCACGGTCTGCAGCATGGCGTGGTCGAAGCCCTTGTCGATCTTGGCGCGCAGGCGGCTGATGTGGACGTCGATGACGTTGGTCTGGGGGTCGAAGTGATACTCCCAGACCTTCTCCAGCAGCATGGTGCGGGTGACCGACTGGCCGGCATGACGCATCAGGAATTCCAGCAACTGGAACTCGCGCGGCTGCAAGTCGATCTCCTTGCCGCCGCGATGCACGGTGCGCGCGATCAGGTTCATCTCGAGATCGCCGACCTTGAGCATGGTGGCGACCGAGCCGGTCTCGCGACGGCGTGACAGGGCCTCGACGCGGGCGATCAGCTCGGAGAAGGCGTAGGGCTTGACCAGATAATCGTCGGCCCCGGCCCGGAGGCCCGCGACCCGGTCATCGACTTCGCCGAGCGCCGACAGGAACAGAACCGGGGTCTGGTCGCCGTCCTTGCGCAGGGTCTCGACCATGCCGATGCCGTCGAGCCGCGGCATCATGCGGTCGACGACATAGACGTCGTAGCCGCCCTTCTGGGCCTCCAGCAGGCCGAAGGCGCCGTCAACGGCGTGGGTCGGCTCATGACCGGCTTCGGTCAGCCCGCGAACCATGGCGGTCGCGGCCTCCGCGTCGTCCTCGACCACCAGAATACGCATGGAAAACCCCTCCGGATGCAGAATCGCCGCCGATGGTAGCGCATCGGCGGCGATCCCGGCAGTTAAGGCTTATTCAGACTTCGGGAGATCCATCACGATCGAACGGTTGCCCCCCGGGGTCCAGACCAGCAGGAAGACGCCGCGCCCCGCCTGGCGGGACGCCTGCACCGCCGCCTCCAGGTCCGCCACCGAATTCACCGGACCATTGCCGGCCCGCATGATGACATAGCCGGGCTGGAAGCCCTGGGCGTTTCCGCGTCCCGGCGCGGTGACCACCACCCCCGTCACGCGCTCCGGAATCTCGTAACGCTGGCGCAGGGCGGCGGTGAGGGGCGAGACCGTCAGGCCCGCGACCGCCGTGCCGCCCTGGACCGGGGCCGCCGGTTCATCCGGCTGCCGGCCCGCATTCAGTTCGGACAGCGACGGACGGGTGCCGGAGCGGGCGCTGACCGTCTGACGACGTCCATTGCGCAGAACCTCGATTCGCAGCGCGTCGCCGGGGCTGGTCTCCCCGATGCGTCGGGTGAGATCGCTGCTGTCCCGAACGGGCTGACCGTTCAGGCCGACCACGATGTCGCCGGCCTGGAGCCCCGCCCGATCCCCCGGTCCGCCGGGCGTGACGCTGTTGACATAGGCGCCGTCCCGGCTGTCGAGGCCCAGAGCCTCCTGATACTCGCGGCTGATCGGCCCGATCTCCACGCCGAGATAGCCGCGCTGTATGGTCTCGCCCCGCATCAGCCGGTCGGTGATCGGCTTGGCGACCGAGGCGGGAATGGCGAAGCCGATGCCCACCGAATTCCCCGTCGGCGAATAGATGGCCGAGTTCACCCCGATGACCCGGCCGTAGATATCGAAGGTCGGGCCGCCGGAGCTGCCGCGGTTGATGGCGGCGTCGATCTGCAGATAGTCGGTATAGGGCGTCGAGGCGTCGATGCCGCGGCCCTGGGCCGAGATGATGCCGGCGGTGGCGGTGCCGCCGAGTCCGAACGGGTTGCCGACGGCGACGACCCAGTCGCCCACGCGGGGCTGCGCCTGCTCCTCGAAGGTCACGAACGGGAAATCCGATCCCTCGACCTTGATGACCGCAAGGTCGGTGGCCTCGTCGCGCCCCACGACACGGGCGGTCAGTTCGCGCGAATCCGCGAGTTTCACCGTGATCTCGGTGGCGTCTGCGACAACGTGATTGTTGGTGACGATGTAGCCGTCCGCGGAGACGAAGAAGCCCGACCCGGCGCCCGAGCCGGTGATGCCTCCGTCCTCACCCTCTTCCGGCTCAGGGACCGGAATGGCGAACGGCAGGCCCGGAACCTGGATCAGACCGCCCTCGGGACGCTCGATCCGCGTCTTCACGTCGATCTGAACCACGGCCGGGGCGACCTGCTGGACGATGTCGGCGAAGCTGAGGGGAGCGCCTTGTGGCGGGGCGAAGGCCAGGCCCGCGCCGCCGGCGCTCGGGGCCAGGCGGCCGGACATGCCCGCGACGGGTCCCGCCTGCGCGCTCGGCCAGTCGATGACGCCGCCGGCGGTGGCGCCGGCCGCGAGAACCAGGCCGAACGTGGCCCCCAGCATGAATTCCTTACGCTTCATCATCGGAGTTCGCACGATCCTCTCATCGGGCGGCGCGCGCCCGTACAGTCCGTCAATATAGGCCGCCGGCTTCCTTCGCCAACGCCGTGGCGGCAGGATAGGTCCGTCGGGGCGTCAGTGGTCAGACGGCTTTGCGTCAGGATCACGGCGAAGATTGGCTTGCGCCACAATATCCGCGAGTTGCGCCTCCTCTTCCGGCGACAGGGCCATGGGCTCGACCCGGCGTCGGCGGGCCAGCAGCAGCGGGGCCGCCGCCACCGCCGCCATCAGGGCGAAGGGGCCGAACCACAGCAGCCAGGTCCCGGCGCGAACCGGCGGCCGGAACAGCACGAAATCCCCGTAGCGCCGGACCAGATCGCGTTTGATCTCGGCGTCCGAGCGGCCGGCGGCGATCTGTTCGCGCACCAGGCCGCGCATATCGGCGGCGATGACGGCGGGGCTGTCGGCGATGGCCTCGTGCTGGCAGACCACGCAGCGGATGCCGTCGAACAGGGCCTGCGCCCGGGCCTCCCGGGCGGCGTCCGGCAGCGGCCGGTCCGGCGCGGGCGGCGGCTCGGCGGCGATCATGCCGAGGGCGGCGCCCATACTGGCCAACGCGATCGGCAGGGTCCGTTTCATGGAGCGGCCTTCCGTTGGCCCACGCCCAGTCGCAGGCGCCGGTCCATCAGCGACAGCACCCCGCCCAGCGCCATGATCGCCGGGCCCAGGAAGATCAGCCGCGCCCAGGGGTTCCACCAGATACGCACATTCCAGGCCGGGGCGCCCGCCGCTGTCCGACCGCGCTCGCCCAGCACGACATAGACGTCGTCCAGCCCGCGGAAGTCGAGCCCGACCTCGGTCGTGGTCTGGCCGCCGGCGGGGAAGAAGCGGCGCTCGGCGGTGATCTCGCGCGGCGCAGCGCCGGAACGCAGCGCCACCGTCAGTCGCCCCTGCTCGGCGAGGTAGTTCGGGCCCTCGACGACCCGAACGTCTTCAAGCCGCGCCGTCCATGGACCCGCCTCGACCACCTCGCCGACCGCGATGGGCCGGGCCGCCTCGACGCGGTAGCCGGTCTCGACCACCGCACCCAGCACGAAGACTCCCAGTCCCGCGTGGGCCAGGGTCGTGCCCCAGGCGCCGAGCGGCAGGCCTTTCGCCCGGCGCAGGGTCTCGCCGGGAGAGGCGCGGAACAGGCGGGTGCGCTCGGCCGTCTCGGCCAGGGCGCCGAGAATCAGCCAACCGCCGAGCCCCACGCCGGCGGCCGACAACGCCCTGCGCGGCTCGAACATCAGCCAGCCCGCCAGCGCCAGCAGAATCGCCAGCCCGGCCGCCACGACGAGCCGCTGGGTCACGCCCTTGAGGTCGCCGCGTTTCCACGCCAGCAGCGGCCCGGCGGGCAGGATCAGGAAGGCCACGGCCATCAGCGGCACAAAGGTCAGGGCGAAATAGGGCGGACCGACCGAGATGGTCGAGCCGTTCGCCGCCTCCAGGATCAGCGGATACAGGGTGCCGAGCAGCACGGTGGCGCAGGCGGCGGTCAGGAACAGGTTGTTGAGCACCAGCGCGCCCTCGCGGCTGACCGGGGCGAACATGCCGCCGCCCTTCAGTTGCGGCGCGCGCCAGGCGAACAGGGCGAAGGCCAGCCCCGCCGTGCCGCCGAGGATGGCCAGCAGCATCATGCCCCGCTCGGGATCGACGGCGAAGGCGTGCACGCTGGTCAGGACGCCGGAGCGGACCAGGAAGGCCCCCAGCATGGAGAAGGTGAAGGCCAGCAAGGCCAGGAAGGTGGTCCAGCCCGCCAGCGCGCCGCGCCGCTCGGTGACCACGGCGGAATGCAACAGGGCCGCGCCGGCCAGCCACGGCATGAAGCTGGCGTTCTCGACCGGGTCCCAGAACCACCAGCCGCCCCAGCCGAGCTCGTAATAGGCCCAGAAGGCGCCGAGGGTGATGCCGACGGTCAGAAAGGCCCAGCTGGCCAGCGCCCACGGCCGCACCCAGCGGCCCCAGGCCGGCCAGAAGGCGGAATTGGCCCGCCCCTCGATCAGCGCCGCCACCGCCAGCGAGAAACAGACCGAGAAACCGACGTAGCCGGCGTAGAGCAGGGGCGGATGGACGGCGAGCGCCGGATCCTGCAGCAGCGGGTTCAGCGACGCGCCCTGGAAGGGGGCCGGGGTCAGCCGGGCGAAGGGGCTGGAGGTGAAGACGGCGAAGGCCAGGAAAAGCACGCCGAGCAGCCCCTGCGTGGCCACCGCCGACGTCTTCAGCCCGAACGGCAGGTTCCGCGCCCGGGCCAGAACCGCGCCGAAGCCGGTCAGGACCAGGCACCAGAGCACCAGCGAACCCTCGTGGCTGCCCCAGGCGCCGGCGACCTTGTAGAGCATCGGCTTGTCGGTGTGGCTGTTGGCGGCGACGTTGGCGACCGAAAAGTCCGACGTGACGAAGGCGAAGATCAGGCTGGCGAAGGCGATGGCCACGGCCAGGGCGGCGGCGATCGCGGCCCCTTGCGCGGCCCCCGCCAGCACCGGGCTGCGGCGCAGGCGTCCGGCCACGGCCATGCCGGTCTGCAGCGTGGCCAGCGCGAACGCGAGGATCAGGGCGAAGGCGCCCGTTTCAACGATCACGGCCGGTCCACGCCGCTTCCGGCCGCCGGCCCGCTCGAGGGCGCGGACTCCGCCGCGGGCCGCCACTCGCCCCTGGCCTTGAGCCGATCGGCCACCTCGCGCGGCATATAGGTTTCGTCGTGCTTGGCCAGCACCTGGGTGGCGCGGAAGCTGCGGTCGGGGAGGAAGGCGCCCTGCACCACAACCCCCTGCCCTTCGGCGAACAGGTCGGGCAGGTCTCCCCGGTAGATCACCCGGGTCGTCGCCACATTGTCCGTGACGACGAAGGCGACCTGGCCGGCGCCGTCGCGAAGGATGCTGCCGGTCTCGACCAGACCGCCCAGGCGGACCACGCGTCCGGCCGGCGCCTTGTCCGGCGTGGCTTCCGAGGGTGAAAAGAAGAAGGTCACGCTGTCACGCATGGCGTACAGCGACAGGCCGACCGCCAGCGCCAGCACCGGGGCTACGGCGATCACCACCCACAGGCGGCGGCGCGCCTTGGGCGATTTCGGCAGCCAGCTCACGAGGGCGTTCCGGCGGCGGGCAGACGGGCCTCCAGATCGATCCGGCGCGGATCGGCGGGATCGAGAACGGCGATCAGGGGCAGCCACATCTCGCGCACGCGCGCCGCATCGCCCCGCGCCAATGCGGCCTCGCCCAGGAAGAAACGGGCTCCCAGTTGACCGGCGTCGAGCCTCAGAGCCTCGGTGAAGGCGGCCTCGGCGTCGCCGTCGACCTCACCCTCATTGGCCCGCACGAGGCTCTCGCCAAGCCGCGCCCAGCTCCGGGCGTCGTCGGGCTGCACCGTCACGGCCCGGCGGAAAGCGGAGACCGCGCCGACCGGATCGCCGGCCTCGAACCGGGCCGCGCCCAGCATGGTCAGGGCCTGATGGTCGTTCGGGCGCTCTTCCACCACCCGGGCGACCACGGCGGCGATCTGCGGCGGTTGCAGTGTATCCAGCTGTGTCGCCCAGTCGTCGACCCGGCGCTCATAGGCCTGATCCGGCAGACCGGGCGCGCCAACCACGGCATACAGGCCGACCGCCGCGGCGACCGCGACGCCGATCCCGCCGAGCACCCAGAACCGGTCATGGGCGCCGGCGGCGACCGGAGCGATATCGCGTCGCCCCGACAGGATGCGGCGGCCCGCCTCGGCGCGGGCGGCCGTCCAGCCGGCCTCGTCCAGCAGACCGCGGGCTTTCAACCGGTCCAGTTCGGACAGTTCGACGGCGCCGGAGCCGGAGGTCGCTTCGCCCGCGTCCACGCCGCGCCGCGCACCAGCCAGCACCAGCAGGCCCGCGAGCGCCGCCAGCAGCGCCGTCATGATCCAGAACATCGTCATCGCCGGGCGATGTAGCCGATCAGGCGGCTCGCGACGAGGGCCTGGACCCGCCCTTGCCCGCCCCGGCCACCGCGGCGCGGCGACGCACCGTGCGGGCGGCGTCCTTCGCATCGATCAGATCGAGGCAACGGGCGGCCAGTTCGACCAGCCGCAGGGCGTTGACCTCGTCCGCCGCCTCGCCGTCGTTGACCACAAGCAGGGCCTGGTCGGCGTAGTCGGTCAGGCGGTCGGTCAGGGATTCGACCAGCTTCCGGCGGTCCGACTCCGCCCCGAAGATCGAGGCCGGACCACGCACGGCGCCGACCAATTTCAGCAGATTCCGCGCCGCTTGCACGGTCTCGCCCTGGACCGGCGCGGTGAGTTGCGGCGACTTGCGGGTCATCCGGCCTGAGATCTGGACCCGCTCCAGCGGCAGGGCCTTGTCCACGGCCCGGTCGGCGGCGCGCAGGAAGGCCGACAGCTGGCCCGCGATGCTGACGCGCGCGTCGCGCACCGACTTGCCCCAGACACTGAGCGGATTGAGGGTCAGGGTTACGTCCAGTTCGTTGAGAACGTTGGCGCACCAGGTCAGATCCTCGATGACCGGATCGACGGCGGCCAGGTCCGAACCCGGCCGGAACGCTCCGATCCGCGCCACCCGCGTATTGACGCCCGCGATCAGCCGCTCGACGAATCCGGACAGCTCCGAGGCGCTGAGAAAGCCCTCCTGTCCGGACGAACACGAGCTCTGGGTGATGATCCGCAGAATCAGGACGGCGTCGTCCAGATGGGAGAACAACATCTCCAACACCCGCTGGGCGCCATCGAGGTGGACCCCGGCGCAATCCTTGAGCAGCAGGCGCAGTTCGGCGATCTGGTCGCCGTCGGGGCGTTTCAGCCAGATCTCAAGCGATGGCAGGCCGCGCCGCGCCAGGTGAGCGAGATCCAGGCAGGCGGCGAGATCGGCCAGGCCGCCCGCGCGCCGCTCCGGTTCGTGGTCCGCGGGCCAGACCAGGTCCGGTCGGTCGCGCACGGCGGCGGCGGCGGCCAGGCAGATGCGGTCGCAGACGGCCACAGCGTCCGGCCCATCGCGGTCCAGCCGGGGCAACAAGGCGGGCTCGCGCGTCGATGCGGCCTTCCACAGGCGCGGCAGGACGACCGCAGGGAAGGTCATGGCCTCGACGCCGTCGGCGCGTGGCCTGAACATCGGCAGCAGGGGCGCCATCGCGATGCCGCGGCGGGCCCGGTCGCGGACCTCGCCCGCGAGCATGTCGCCGAGTTCAAGCGCCCGCGCGCCGGGCAAGGCCACCGCCACCGACGACAGCTTCACCAGCATATCGTCGGACGCCTGCTCGATCAGAGCAGCCAGGGCGACGCGATGGGCGACAGACAGCCCCGACATTCAGACACCTCGCGACCGGCCAATCGTCCAGCCCACGCCATGCTGCCCTCACGGAGTTAATATCCGCTATCCGACGATCGCTCAGGCCTCGGCGGAGGGCAGTTCCAGGACGGCCTTCAGTCCGCCGAGCTCGCTGTCCGCGAGCGAAATCCGTCCGCCATAGGCGCGAGTCAGTTCGACCACGATCGACAGGCCGAGACCAGAACCCGGCGTGTTCTCATCCATGCGGGCGCCGCGCAGCAGGGCGGCCTCGCGCTGCTCCTCCGGCAGGCCGGGGCCGTCGTCCTCGACCACGACCACCATCTGCCCCAGACCGGTCGGCCCGACGGAGACCCGCACCCGGCGCCTGGCCCATTTGCAGGCGTTCTCCAGAAGGTTGCCGAGAAGCTCCTGCAGGTCCTGCCGCTCGCCGCGAAACGCCAGTTCGTCCGGGGCGCGCCAGTCGATGACCACGCCCTTGTCCTCGAACACTCGCTCCAGCATGACCGCCATCTCGTCCAGGACCTCGGCGATGGGGGTGATTTCGCCCAGCATCTGGGCCCGGGCGGCGGCCCGGGCGCGGCGCAAATGGTGGTCGACCTGGGCCTTCATCACCTCGGTCTGCTTGCGCACCATATCCGGCAGGGGGCCTTGCTGGGTCCCGGCCTCGGCGAGCATGACCGACAATGGCGTCTTCAGCGCATGGGCCAGATTGCCGACGTGGGTTCGCTGACGCTCCACCGTCTCCTGATTGTGGTCCAGCAGCCGGTTGACCTGTTCAGCCAGTGGCTGGATCTCGAGGGGATAGCTGTGGGCGATCCGCCCGGCCCTGCCCTTGCGGACGTCGGCGATCTCATTGCGCAGGGCGTAGAGGGGGCGAAGGCCGATCTGGACCTGCAGAAAGACCGCGACCACCAGCCCCAGGCCGAGGATCAGCAGCGCCGTCCAGGTGAAGGTCGCAAACTGGCGGGTGTCGCTGTCGATGTTGGAACGGTCGATGCCGGCCAGGAAGACCACGGGCTGCGTCCGGCCCGGCAGCTGTTTCATGCTGGCGGCGACGCGCAGCGGCACGCCAAGCGGGCCTTCGCCGCCGGGGCGCAGGCCGTCGGGATCATTGTAGCTGATCGTGGCGCCCCGGGCGGCGGCGAGCCGGTCCGGCAGCTCATCCGGAATGGTCAGGCTCTCGCCGGCCAGCGAGGGCGAACGCACGAGGATGCGCAGCCGTCCGTCCGGTCCCGGTTCCGCCACGGCCCAGTATTTGCCCGACAGAGCGCGCAGGGTGCGGTCGTCCTTGACCTCGCCGACGGTCAGTGAGCCGTCCGCCCGGGCGTTGGAGGCGATGACCACCTCGTCGATCGTGTCGCCCAGGACGTTGCCGAGCCGGCGCAGGGCCGACTCCTGGTACTGGTTGGTCAGGGCCCAGCCGGTCAGGACCAGGGCGAGCACGATCCAGGCGGAGGCGAGCCAGATCAGGCGCCGCGTCAGGCTTCGGCCCGGGCGTCCGAACCAGCGGCCCCAGGTTCGCGGCGGATCCGCCGCTCCGGTCTCGACAAGGCCCCCCGAGCCGTCCGTCACGTCCCCTCGGTCTCCCCGGGCAGGGGCGTCAGCCGGTAGCCGAGGCCACGCACCGTCTCGATCCGGTCGGGACCGATCTTCTTGCGCAGCCGGCCGACGAACACCTCGATGGTGTTGGAGTCGCGGTCGAAATCCTGATCGTACAGGTGCTCGACCAGTTCGGTGCGGCTGATCACCCGACCCTGGTGCATCATCAGATAGTGCAGCAGGCGGTACTCCAGCGAGGTCAGACGCAGGGGCTCGCCGTTGACGCTGGCGCGCGCCGCGCGCGGGTCCAGCCTGAGGCCGCCGCAGGACAGGGTCGACGAGGCGATGCCGGCCGAGCGCCGCAGCAGGGCGCGCAGCCGGGCCAGAAGCTCCTCGGTGTGGAAGGGCTTGGTCAGATAGTCGTCGGCGCCGGCGTCGAAGCCGGAGACCTTGTCCGACCACGCGCCACGGGCGGTCAGGATCAGCACCGGTGTGGTCTTCCCGTCCCGGCGCCAGCGTTCGAGCACCGACACGCCGTCGATCTTCGGCAGGCCGAGATCCAGAACCACCACGTCGTAAGGCTCGGTGTCGCCGAGGAAATGGGCCTCCTCGCCGTCGGCGGCGTGGTCCACGGCGTAGCCGGCGTCTGACAGGGCGCCCTTCAGCTGGCGCGACAGATCGGCGTCGTCCTCGACAAGCAGCACGCGCATTCAGCGTTCTCCGATCACGCGGCCGGTGCGGCCGTCCACCATGATGTCCGCGACGCGGCCGCCGGGATACTCCCAGCGCACCACAATCGTGTCGCCGCGATCGCTGGCCCCCAGGAAACGGCCAGGGCGACCAGCGGAGGCGCGCTGGACGGCGGCCCCCACGCTGACACGCGGCGCCTGTCCCGACTGTTCGCGAGACGGCCGCTCGCGCCCGGGTTCGTTGCGATCCCCACGATCCTGCGAACCGCCGCCAGCGGCGGCGCGACGCTCCTGCCTCGCCTCGGCGCGGTCGCCACGATCCTGCGCCGCCGCGGACAGGGGCGCGGCGGCGAGCAGGGCGGCGAGGATGTAGGCGGGCATCCGGGTCATGGGCGACGGTCTAGGCCCCAGGCTCTGAACGACGGCTGAACGGCGAGTGTAGACATATTTCACCGTTGCCGCCGCCCCTCATCATCCCACTCCACGCGCGCGAGAGACGGCGCATGGATGCGTTGTCATCGACATGAACGCAAGCTGACACAAGCCGTTCAGATCGGGCTCAGGCGCGGGATGGTCTTGTCCATCAACGCAGCCAGCCCGGCGGCGTAGAACGCGAAGGACAAGACCGATGATGAAGAAAGCCCTCATCCCCCTGCTGGCCATCGCCGCGGCGTCCGTCGCGGTTCCCGCAGCCGCCCAATCCTATGACCGTTACGATCGCCAGGATCGCCATGAGCGCGGCGACCGGTACGATCGTGACGATCGGTCGGACTACAACCGCGGCGGCTGGCAGTCGATCAGCAACCGGAAACATCAACTGGACCGCCGTATCGACGTCGGCCTGCGCAACGGCTCGTTGAGCCGCCGCGAAGCGAGCCGGCTGAGCGCCCAGCTCAACAGCCTGGTCCGCCTGGAGCGCAGCTATCTGCGCGGCGGCCTGACCCGCTGGGAACGCAACGACCTTGATCGCCGCTACGATCAACTGGCCGTTCAGGTCCGCATCGAGCGCCGCGACCGCGACAATCGTCGCTGGTAAGGCCTGGCCTTTCCTCCCCGGAAGGTCCGAGGGGCGTCGTCCGCAAGGGCGGCGCCCCTTTCCTATGGAACGATGCGCAGCCGACTCTCGATCACGGTGGCGGCCCGTCCGCGCAGCAGCACCCGGTCACCCAGCGTCTCGGTCTCGATGTCGCCGCCGCGGCCGGGGAACACCTGCCGGAACCGCACCGCCGCCCGCCCGAGCCTCTCGGCGTAGAGGGGACCGAGGATGCAGTGCGCCGAGCCCGTCGCGGGATCCTCGTCGACGCCGCAGCCGGGGGCGAAGAAGCGGTCCACCACATCGACATCGTCTCCGGGGTCGGCGTCCGCGCAGACGATGATCTCGCCCGCCTCCCCGGCCTCGCCCTGCAGGGCGGTCAGCGCGCGGATATCGGGCTCGAGCGACCGTACCGCCTCCGCGTCAGCGAGGACGGCCACCAGATACCGCCCGGCCCAGACCTCAACCGGCTCGGCGCCCAGCGCCTCGGCCAGGCCGGCCAGGGGTCCTGTGCGGCGCGGCGGATCGGCGGGGAAGTCCATCTCGTAGCCCTCGCCGGCGCGGCGCACGATCAGCGGGCCGGAGCGGGTGTCGAAGGTCAGGGCCCCGGCGTTGGACCCGAGTTCCGTGATCAGGACGTGGGCCGAGCCGAGCGTGGCGTGACCGCACAGGTCGACCTCGCGTCCCGGGGTGAACCAGCGCAGGCCAAACCGCGCCGGGTCGGCGGTGCGCAACAGGAAGGCCGTCTCGGCCTGGTTGTTCTCCCTCGCCAGCGCCTGCATCCAGGCGGGGTCGGGCCAGGCGTCGAACGGCTCGACCACGCAGGCGGGATTGCCCCGGAAGGGGGCGGAGGCGAAGGCGTCGACGGTCCACTGGCGCATCAGGCGATCTCCGGCTCGACGATCGAGAGTTCCGGCCAGCGCGAGCGGGCGTTGGTCACAGCCCGGTCCCAGCCTTTGGCCAGGGGCCGGCTCGGGTTCGGGCGGAGGGTGAGCGAGAAGACGTCCTCCAGGCCGAAAGGCGCGGCGATGCTGATGGCGTCATCCTCCTCCAGCCGTACTCCCACGGCGAAGGCCGGAGCCACGAACCGCGCCAGGGCCTCGTCCGTGCCGGTCAGGGCGTCGTAGGGCTCGCCGAACTTGCCCTCGAACCAGAGATGGACGCGGGCCTGGTTGCGAACCTCGACCATGTCGCGGAAGGGCGGCTCGAAGGCGGCGGCGGCGCGCCGGATGACGGCGTCCTCGGCGTCCCAGCTGACGTCGGGATCGAAATAGCCGAGATCGTAGTCACGGATGCCGTAGCCGGCGGGCCGGTTGGTCACGGCGTTCCAGACGCTCTGATAGACGGCGCCGGAGAACACCCGCCAGTCGTTCAGGCCCAGACTGCGCACGGTTGTCAGAACATGCATCAGGCCCGGATCGGCGCGGACGATCGCGGCCAGCCGGGCGTCCAGATCGCTCATCGACCTTCCCTCAGCGGCCAGCCGTGGTCGAGCGGCCCATGCCCCTGCCCCAGCCCCGGGGCCCGGCGGATGGCCTCGGCGACATAGGCCCAGGCCTCGGCGACGGCCGCCTCCAGCGGCAGCCCCCTGGCCAGCCCGGCCGCGCAGGCGCTGGCCAGGGTGCAGCCGGTGCCGTGGGTATGGGGAGTGTTCAGGCGCGGTCCCTCCAGCAGGGTCTCCCCGGTCGGGGTCAGCAGCAGGTCCACGACAGTGTCGCCGGCGACATGTCCGCCCTTCATCAGCACGGCCCGGGCGCCCATGGCCAGCAAGGCTTCCCCCGCCCGGCGCTGGCCGTCGAGATCGGCGACGCCGAGGCCGGTCAGGGCCTCCGCCTCCGGCGCATTGGGCGTCAGCAGGGCGGCGCGGGGGACCATCAGGCTCCGCACCGCCTCAACCGCCTCATCCGGCAGCAGCGGCTGGCCGCCCTTGGCGATCATGACCGGATCAATCACGGCCGGCGCTTCCGACGTGTCGAGGATGGCGGCGACCCGCTCGACCACCTCAATCGAGCCGAGCATGCCGGTCTTGATCGCGTCGGCCCCGATGTCGTCGAGCACCGCCCGCGCCTGCGCCTCGATCAGGTCCAGCGGCAACGGGTGCACGCCGTGAACGCCGAGGGTGTTCTGCACCGTGATCGCGGTGATCGCCGTGGCCGCATAGCCCCCCATGGCCGTCACGGCCTTGATATCGGCCTGTATGCCCGCCCCGCCTCCGGAGTCGGAGCCGGCGATTATCAGGACGCGTCCGAGGAGCGAGGTCATGCGGACGGGATGGCCAATCCGGGGCGACTCGGCAACCCGTTTGCGTATATTGCATTTCGGCTATATTGCTGATAGCAGATATTCATGCACGCCGCCCTGCAAGCCCTTTCGGAACCGCATCGCATGGCCATCCTGTCCATGCTGGCCGACGGCGAACGTCCCGCCGGGGACTTCGTCGACGCCCTGCCCATCGCCCAGCCGACGGTGTCGAAACACCTGTCGGTGCTGCGCGAGGCCGGCCTGGTCACGGTGCGCAAGGACGCCCAGCGGCGGCTGTACAGTCTGAACCCGGCCCCGCTGAAGGAATTGGACATATGGCTGGCCCGGTATCGCCGGTTCTGGACCGATCGGCTGGACGCGCTCGAAGCCCATCTCGACAAGGAGTTCCCGCAATGACCGACACCCTGGAGACGCCCGTGCGCCTTGGCGCGAAGGCCGGAACCCTGCGCCGCATCGAGGGCGGCTGGGAGCTGCGGTTCGAGCGCCGGCTGCGTCATTCGCCGGAGCGGGTGTGGAAGGCCTTGACCACCGGCGACGGCCTCGCCTGCTGGCTGGCCGAGGCGGAGATCGAGCTGCGCCCCGGCGGCCGGATGGATCTCAACTTCCGCCAGCCCGACCACGAATTCATGCCCGACACGCCCGAGAGGCGGCTGCAGTCGAACGAGGTGCTGGTGGTGCGGCCGTTCAGCCGCTTCGAGCACACCTTCGGAAGCAATGCGGACTCGGTGGTGTCGTGGCGGCTGGAGCCGGATGGCGAGGGGACGCATCTGACCCTCGTCCACCGGCTGCCCGAGTCGTGGGCGAACGCCCGGAGCAACGTCCTCAGCGGCTGGCACCTTCATATGGAAGGTCTGGACGACGCGGTCCGGGGCGTGCGCCATTCGTGGGAATGGGACCGCTGGTTCGCCCTGCGCGACGCCTATGCCGCCGTGCTGACCAAGGAGGGCTGAGCGCATGACCGCTCCGGTCGCCTCCGCCGGCATGCTGATCCGACGCGCCGTCCCAGACGTGTTCGAAGCCTTCGTCGATCCGGCGCTCACGAGCCGGTTCTGGTTCACGTCGGGCAGCGGACGGCTGGAGGCCGGCGCGCGGGTCCGCTGGACCTGGGCGATGTACGGCGTCGGGACGGACGTCATCGTCAAGGCGGTGGAGCCAAACCGCCGCATCCTGATCGACTGGGACGTCGACAGCGATCCCACCGAGGTCGAGTGGCGCTTCGACGCGCGGGGCGAGCAGACGTGGGTCACCGTCGAGAACCGGGGCTTCAGCGGCTCCCCGGACGAGCAGGCGGGCAAGGCGCTGGATTCGACGGGCGGCTTCGCCCTGGTCCTGGCCGGAGCCAAGATCTGGCTGGAGCACGGGATCGACCCCGGCTTCGTCGTGGATCGCCATCCGCAGGCGCGGGTCGAGGGGTGGACGCCGTGAGCGATCCCGTCGAAATCCGGGTCGAGAAGCGTTTTCGCCATTCCCGCGAGCGGGTGTTCGACGCCTTCCTCGACCCGTCCCGGGTGGGCGACTGGCTGTTCCATACGCCCGAGGGGATCATGGAGCAGACCGACTACGACCCACGTCCGGGCGGTTCGTTCGCGATCTTCGAGCGGCGCGGCGCCGATCTGGCGCGGCATTTCGGGCGATTCGTGGAGATCGAGCGGCCGGACCGGGTGGTGTTCGACTTCTGGGTCGACGAGACGCCCGACGAGCCGACGCGGGTCACGGTGGCCTTCGCGCCCGACGGGGACGGCTGCGTGGTCACACTGACCCACGATCTGGCCGCGGCGTGGGCGTCGTACGCCCGGCGGACGACGGCGGGCTGGAGCATGATCCTCGACAGCCTCGCCGGCGTTATGGACCACGACTGAGGGAGTCCCCGCATGAAAGCCACGCCGTTCCTTATGTTTCAGGGCCAGGCCAGGGAGGCGCTGGCGCTCTACCGCGAGGCCTTTCCCGATTTCGAGGAGATCCTCTTGAAGGAGCATCCCGAGGGCGCCCAGGCCGGCCAGATCGCCATGGCCAGCATCCGGATCGGCGGCCTGGAAATCCGGCTCTACGACAGCCCGCCGGTGCACGATTTCACCTTCACGCCCTCGACCTCGACCTTCATCGACTGCGACGACGAGGCCCAGCTGCGCCGGCTGGCAGAGGTGCTGGGCGAGGGCGGCAAGGTGATGATGCCGGTCGACAACTACGGCTTCAGCACCCTCTTCACCTGGGTCGGCGACCGCTTCGGGGTCAGCTGGCAACTGAACCTCCCATAGGTCAAAGCGGGCCGCGGAAGACGAACCAGGCGCCGAGGGCGATGAAGCCGAAGCCGACGGCGTGGTTCAGGGTCAGCTTTTCGCCGAGATAGAGCACCGAGAAGCCGGCGAAGACGACGAGGGTGATGACTTCCTGCATCGTCTTGAGCTCGGCCGCGGAATAGACCTGATGGCCGATGCGGTTGGCGGGCACGGCGAGCCAGTATTCGAAGAAGGCGATGGCCCAGCTGATCATCACCACGACGGCCAGCGGCTTCGTCCCGAACTTGAGGTGGCCGTACCAGGCGAAGGTCATGAAGACGTTCGACAGGATCAGCAGCACGATCGGCGCGATGTACGGGCCGGTCAGCTGGGTCATCGCCCGCTCTCCGCGAGGATCGCCGCCTGGACCGCGAGCGCCTGGACCGTCTCGCGGACGTCGTGGACGCGGATGATCGCCGCCCCGTTGCGCGCCGCCTCCAGCGCCAGGGCCAGCGAGCCGCCGAGCCGGTCGGCGGGATCGGTGGCGGCCGGATCGACCGACTGGATGGTGCGCTTGCGGCTGCCCCCGTAGAGGACCGGGAAACCGAGGGCCGCCAGCCGGTCGAGATGGGCCGTCAGGGCGAGGTTATGGGCGGCCGTCTTGCCGAAGCCGAGGCCGGGATCAAGCCGGATGCGCTCGCGCGCCACGCCGGCGGCCATGGCGGCGTCAGCGCGGGCGGCCAGCCAGTCGGCGACCTCGGCGACCACGTCGTCGTAGTGCGGGGCGGCCTGCATGGTGCGGGGTTCGCCCTGCATGTGCATCAGCACGACGTCGCAGCCCAGATCAGCGGCGGTGGTCAGGCTGTCGGGCGCGAAGCCGAGGGCGGTGACGTCGTTCCACATCGTCGCGCCGGCGGCGACGGCGGCGCGGGCGACCCCGGGCTTCATGGTGTCGATGCTGATGGGCCCGGGCCAGCGGGCGCGCAGGCCCTCGATGACGGGAACCGCGCGGGCGATCTCGGCGGCGGCGTCGACGGGCCCGGCGCCGGGCCGGGTGCTTTCGCCGCCGATGTCGAGGATGGCGGCGCCCTGTTCGACCAGCCGCAGGCCGTGGGCCACGGCCGCCTCGACCGAGGCCAGCCGCCCGCCGTCGGAGAAGCTGTCCGGCGTGACGTTGACGATGCCCATCACCTGAGGGGTCATGACGACCTCCCCTGCGGATGGAGGGTTTCGCCGCGCCGGAGCATGTCGACGAACTGCGCGATCTTCCGGGCCCGGCCGGCCGGCGTCTTCATCGCCCCGGTGCGGAAGATCAGGGCGAAGCGGTTCTGGGCGGTCAGGGTTTCGAACATCGCTTTCGCCTCGGGCACGGCGTCGATCGCGGCCTGGAGATCGTCGGGAACGCTCGAACCCTTGACCCGATAGGCCTGCGCCCAGCGCCCGTCCGCCCTGGCGGCCTCGACCTGTTTCAGGCCGTGTTCGGTCATGCGGCCCTCGGCGATCAGGCGTTCGACATTGTCGACGTTGATCTGGCTCCACACGCTCTTCTTGCCGCGCGGGGTGTAGCGCTGGAGGAAGCTGACCTCGTCCAGGCTCTTGCGGATGCCGTCGATCCAGCCCCAGCACAGGACGACGTCGATGGCTTGCTTCGGCGTGATGGACGGCGTGCCGGACCTGACCTTGTAGATGCGGATCCAGACCTCCGGCTCGCGGTCGTGATGGTCGGCCAGCCAGGTGTAGAAGGCCTCCGCGTCGGCGAAGGCGTGGACGTGCGCCGGATCGACGACCACGGGCGCCATCAGTCCTTGCCTCCGATCAGGGCGCCGATGGCCTCGAGATAGGCGGCGAAGGCGCGGCGGCCGTCCGGGGTGATCGAGACCCGGGTCAAGGGCTTGTTGTTGAAGAAGCTCTTGGCGATGGCGACGTAGCCGGCCTCCTCCAGCTTCTTCAGATGGACCGAGAGGTTGCCCTGGGTGGCCTCGAGCACGGTCTTCAGCTCGGTGAAGTCGGCGCTGTCGGCGTCGGACAGATAGACCATGATCCCCAGCCGCATGCGGCCGTGGATGACCTCGTCGATGCGTCCGAGATCGGCCAGACCCATGGCGCGTCAGCCCGTCTTCCGGGCCGCGCGGGCTTCGCGAACCATGATCCAGCCCGGCAGGGCGAACAGGGCGAACAGGGCCACGGTGCAGACGCCGAGAAACCACATCGGCTCGCGCACAAGCAGGCCCAGGGCGACGGCGGTCAGCCAGCCGCCGATGGAGCAGGCCAGCATCCAGCCTTTCCGCTTCAGGCTCCAGGCGACGTACCAGGCCGCCGCCTGGAGGGCGAAGATCACCGCCGGATAGTAGAGCCAGATCGCGAAGTCCTGGTCCCGGACCGCGCCGAAGCCGAAGACGAGGATGACCGCCAGATTGGCCATGCCGCTGGCGCTGAAGGCGGCGTTCAGGATGCGGGTGGCCATCGGGCCGTGCAGGGTTCCGACCCCGTCCTTGCGGTCCCTGCGGACCGCCCAGGCCAGCACGGCGCAGAAGCTGACGGTGATCAGGACGAGAAAGCCGAGGTTGGCGGGACCCGGCCAGCGGATCAGTCCGGTCGCCTGGCCGATGTGGAACAGGCACTGCAGGCCATAGAGCAGGCCGCCGGCCAGATAGGCGACGCCGAGCGTGAGATGGGGCCGGCCGCCGCCTTCGACGATCGAGCGCATGAAGGCGAGATCGGCCTCGGCGGACTGCATTCGGGGGTTGGCGGACTTTGCGGACATGGGGGCGATTCTCCGGAACCGGCTCGCCCTTGGGGTGGACGAGCCCGGAGCGAAGTCGGTTGTGAAGGACTGATCCATCGCAACCGACTTCGCTCCGTTGTGAGTGTGGACCATTTTTTGGATTCGGATCGAATCGATCCGAAGCAAAAATGGTCCGGGGGTTGGCAAGCTATTCGGCGGGCGCGGGGGCCGGTTGGGCGACACGGCGCCGCCAGGGCACGCGGCGGCCGTTCAGCCATCGGCCCATGACGGTGTGGCGGACCAGAAGTTCGTAGCTGAGCAGCGAGACGGCCATGACGCCGCCGACCCCGACGCCGAGCTTGGCGAACCACGGCCAGGGCGCGTCCAGCATCAGCACCTGGCCGACCATGACCAGCGGCAGGTGGACGATGTAGACCCAGTAGGAGGCGTCGGCGAGGTAGCGGCGCACGGCGCTGTAGCCGGACAGGAAGCGCAGCGACAGGGCCGTCACGGCCAGCGTCGAGGCGAAGACGGCCAGGGCGTAGAGGGCGGCCGTCGGGGCCTTCAGCTGCGGGTCGATCATCGGCGTCAGGGGCGGCACGGGGCCGCCGGCGAGCACCAGAGCCGCGGCGCCTGCGCCGAGGGCCATGACGGTGAAGACCGGCCAGAGACGCTCGATGCGGCCGAGCAGGTCGCGGCGCCGGTCGAGCAGGACGCCGAGCCCGAAGGCGGAGCCGAAGGCCGTCAGGGCGGCGGGGTTGGGGACGAAGCCCCTGTCCGGGGTGGGGATGCCGAAGAAGGGGATCCAGTCGGGGGTGAACCAGAGGGCCAGCGCCAGCGGGGCGGCCATCACGGCGGGGGTCCACGGCCCGACGAGGGCGCCGGCCAGGCGGTCGAGGAGGCGGCCGGCCGCGCCGTCGCGGTCCAGGGCGGCGAAGGGCGCGCGCAGGAGGAGGACGGCCGCGTAGAGGATCAGCAGCACCCAGAGGAACCAGAGGTGCAGCAGCGGGAAGGTCTCGAGGGTCAGCGGCGGAGGCGGCGGGCCGTCGGTCGGGATGGCGCCGCCGTTGTCGATCGCCGCCTTCCAGACGATGACCGCGATGAAGGCGGGGAAGACGACCCACCACAGGCCGAACAGGGGACCGGCGATGCGTCCGAGCCGGTCGCGGATGAAACCCCAGGTCCCGCGACGGGCCAGCATCATGTGGGCGAACAGGCCGGCGATCAGGAAGAAGCTGGTCATCCGGAACAGGTGGATGGCGAAGAACAGGCCGGAGTCGACGGGCGAGGTCTGCTCGTCCGGGAACAGCCAGATCGGCGTCGGCATGTAGCTCATCGAGGCGTGCAGGACGACGCCGAGCAACAGGGCCCCGCCCCTCAGGGCGTCGAGGCCATGCAGGCGATCGGAACGGTCGGCAATGGTGGCGGACATGGGTCTCTCCCCTCTTGAGGAGATGCGGTCTACGACAGACTTGTTTGAAATGCAAACTTGTCTTTCAGATCATCGCCGGATGAGGAACGGGAGGCTGGGCGGAGCGCCCGGGCTTCCGCCCGGAGACCGTGGGGGTAGAGTTTGCGTTTCGGCAGAAGACAGACGCTCCGCACGGTCGGTTTTCGACGGGCGCGGAGGAAAGCCCGCTCTTTGCGGGGGCTCCGCTCTGCTCGCCACGGGCGGGGATGGCGACGACCATCTCCCGGACCGGCGCGGGTTCTGACTACCCCGCGCCCTGAGCCGCCGGCTTTCCACCGGTTCGGCTTCCGCTGCCGGCGTACGAAACGCTCCGGCGCGGCCCGTTCCTTCCGTCCCCGCCGCCGCTTCGGTTCGCCGGCCGAGCGAGCCTCCCTGCGACGGGACGGGCAATAGTATGCGGCCGGCGCCAGCTGTGCGCAGGAAGTGGGGTCGAGAAAAGGTCAGAGCGTTGATGCCGCCCGGCATTTTCCGCTGAACCCGACTATGGATTCCGGAATAGTCAGCACAGCGTCATGGCTGCCCCGTCTCCTCCCTGTTGCGAAGCAATGGGGAGGGGGACCGCGAAGCGGTGGAGGGGCCGCCAGACCGAGGCGCGGCCGTCGTCGGATCGCATGCGATCCGCCTCCACCCCTCCACCATTCCGGCTGAGTCGCCGGAATGGTCCCCCTCCCCATTCGCTACGCGAACAGGGAGGAGACAGAGGCCTAGTGAACCGTCGGCTGTTCGACGTCGACGCCGTCGGAGACCGGGGTGATCGGCACGGAGACCGAGGGGCCGGCGTTGGGGAAGTTGCTCTCGTCGCGGTTGGGCGCCAGCCCCTTCTCCAGCAGGTCCTTGATCTCCTGCCCCGACAGGGTCTCATATTCGAGCAGGGCCTGGGACAGTTTCTCGTGGTCCTCGGCCTTGTCCTTCAGAATCTTGCGGGCGACGTTCCAGCCTTCGGTGACGATGCGCTTGACCTCCTCGTCGATGATGCGGGCGGTCTCCTCGGAGACGTTCTGGCTGCGCGCCACCGAGTGGCCGAGGAAGACCTCCTCCTGGTTCTCGCCATAGGCCACCGTGCCCAGCTTGTCGGAGAAGCCCCAGCGCGTGACCATGGCCCGGGCCAGCTTGGTCGCCTGCTGGATGTCGGAGCTGGCCCCCGAGGTGACGTTCTCCTTGCCGAAGATCCTCTCCTCGGCGACCCGGCCGCCGGCCAGGATGGCGATGCGGTCGACCATCTGCTGGAAGCTGGTCGAATAGCGGTCGCCTTCCGGCAGCTGCATGACCATGCCGAGGGCGCGGCCGCGCGGGACGATCGTCGCCTTGTGCACCGGGTCGGCCATCTTGACGTTCATGGCGACGATGGCGTGGCCGGCCTCGTGATAGGCGGTCATCCGCTTCTCTTCGTCGTTCATGGCCATGGACTTGCGCTCGGCGCCCATCATGACCTTGTCCTTGGCGTCCTCGAAGTCGCGGTGAGTGACCATGCGCCGGTCCTTGCGCGCCGCCATCAGGGCCGCCTCGTTGACGAGGTTGGCGAGGTCGGCGCCGGAGAAGCCGGGGGTGCCGCGGGCGATGGTCTTGACGTTGACGTCGGCGGCCAGCGGCACGTCCTTCATGTGGACGCGCAGGATCTTCTCGCGGCCGTTGACGTCGGGATTGGGCACCACGACCTGGCGGTCGAAGCGGCCGGGACGCAGCAGGGCCGGGTCGAGCACGTCGGGCCGGTTGGTGGCGGCGATCAGGATGATGCCTTCGTTGGATTCGAAGCCGTCCATCTCGACCAGCAGCTGGTTGAGGGTCTGCTCGCGCTCGTCATTGCCGCCGCCGAGGCCGGCGCCGCGGTGACGGCCGACGGCGTCGATCTCATCGATGAAGATGATGCAGGGGGCGTTCTTCTTGGCCTGTTCGAACATGTCGCGGACGCGGCTGGCGCCGACGCCGACGAACATCTCGACGAAGTCCGAGCCCGAGATCGAGAAGAAGGGCACGCCGGCCTCGCCGGCCACGGCGCGGGCCAGCAGGGTCTTGCCGGTGCCGGGAGGGCCGACCAGCAGGGCGCCCTTGGGGATCTTGCCGCCCAGCTTCTGGAACTTGGCCGGATCCTTGAGGAAGTCGACGACCTCCTGCAGCTCCTCCTTGGCCTCGTCCACGCCGGCGACGTCGTCGAAGGTCTTGCGGCCCTTGTGCTCGGTCAGCAGCTTGGCCTTGGACTTGCCGAAGCCCATGGCCCCGCGCGCGCCGCCCTGCATCTGGCGCATGATCAGCACCCACAGGCCGATGATCAGCACGAACGGCAGCAGGCCGATCAGGATGCTGACGATCATCGGCTGGCGCGTGTTCTTGACGTCGACCTGGGCGCCAGACTTCTGGAGGCTCTCGACCAGGTCGCCGTTCGGGACCGGGGTGATGACGGTGAAGCTCTTGTTGTCCCGGGTCTTGACCAGCAGCGTCTCATTGCGGACCTCGACCGAGGCGATGGCGCGGGCCTCGCGGGCCGTGATCAGCTGCGAATAGCTCATCGGCTGGGGACGGGCGGAGGCCGCCTTCTGCCCCGGCGTCGTCATCGCGCCGCCGCGGTCCACCGCCACATAGAAGGCGAGCGCTCCCAGGATGACGGCGCCCCAGATGGCCAGATTGCGAAGATTCATTCTCGTCTCGATCCCTGGAAGCGCGGCGCGCTTCCCTATTCGGTGATGTCAGCGCCAGAAAATAGGTGGTTCCGGGGCGTAGCGCCATGCGCGCGCGGCTCCAGCTCCGTCTCGTGCGTCATTCGGTCCAGCGCAAGCGCCAGTCTCTCCTCGACCAGCGACCGCGTCATGGCCGCGGTTCCTGCAAGAACCGGCGCAGTCCCGCCGTTCCGGATCAGCACAGGCCAGCCGCCGCGCGCCGCCGGCGGCAGGGCGTTGAGCCGGGCCCGGTCGGCCTTTGACAACGCGGCCATTCGCCCGGCGGCGGCCGCGACGCTCCAGCCGGGTTCGGCGATGGTGACCGCCCAGCGCCCGTCCCAGACCGTCTCCTCGCCCGGCGTCAGCGGCAGGGGCGGCGCGGGGCGGCGGGCGAATTCGCCGGCCTCGCGGGTCACGAGGACTTGATCGGGGCCGGCCCCGATCCGGGCCCCGCACAGGGTGGCGGTGAAGACATCCCCCGCCCTGAGCCGGGCCAGCAGCCGCTCGAGCCGGTCGCCGCGCGGAGGCCGGTCGGAGCCGCCGGCGCAGACGAGGACGGCGGCGAGGGTGAAGGCATCGACATGCCGATCCAATTTCAACGCCCCCTCTCCCAATGGGAGAGGGCTTGAGCGCACGGCGGCGAAGCCGTCGTTCTGGCGCTCAAGGGTGAGGGGCGGCTGCCCGGGGACGGCTTCGCCGCTCAAGCAGTCGACCCTCATCCGCCCCTCCGGGGCACCTTCTCCCAATGGGAGAAGGGAACGACGTGCACGGCTCCGCGCGTACCGCAGGTCCTCGTTGGCCGGATCGTCGATCCAGTCCGCGCCCCGCTCCGTCAGCCAGGCGCGCAGGTCGCCCCGCCCGACGTCCAGCATCGGCCGCAGCAGCATCAGGCCCCGGCCCGCGGGCCAGGCCGGCGACGGCGACCAGTCGCGCAGCCGGCCCAGGGTCGAGCCTTCGGCCCGCATCAGGTCGGCTTCGGCCACGTCGTCGGCGGTGTGGGCGAACAGGACGACCCGGGCCCCCTGCTCCCGGGCGGCGTCGGCGATCAGGCGGTGGCGGGCGGCGCGGGCGGCGGCGGGCAGGCCGGTCGCCGGCTTCGGCCCGCGCCAAGACAGGCCCCGCCAGTCGGCGCCGGCGGCGTGGGCGACGTCGCGGGCGAAGGCGGTCCAGCGGGCGCTGTCGGGATTCAGGCCGTGGTCGACCGTGAGGGCCAGCAGGGACCGGCCGTTGGCGCGGGCCCACCCGGACGCGACATCGAGCAGGGCGACGGAGTCGCCGCCGCCGGACAGGGCGAGGGCGACGGGGCGGTCCGAATGAATCTCAAGCCGGGCGGTCAGCCGTTCGCGGACCGGGGCGATCCAGGCCGGGGCGATGGGGCTCAGCCGGCTCTCCGGGCCGCCGGACAGGCGAAGCGGGTGCGCAGCTCGCCGGCGCGGGTGCGCAGGGCGGCGCTGCCGGCGGCGGCGTAGCGCCGGTCGAACTCGCCCAGGGCGGTGCAGGCCTGGGTCTTGCGGTCGGAGGCGTTCAGGGCCGTGGCCAGCTCGAGCACGGTCCCGCCCGCCCACGGCGCGGTCGGCCAGCCCTCGAGGGCCGCCGCGTAGAAGGACACGGCGCCGGCGTGGTCGCCGGCCGAGACGCGCAGATCGCCGAGGCGGGCGTTGGCCTCGCGGGCCTGGGGCGTATCCGGCCAGGCGAGCGCCACGGTCTGCAGGGCGCGGTCGCCCATGGCGGGATCGGAGGCCGCCAGCCGCACGGCGGCGGCAAGGTCCCGGGCCGCGTCGCCGGTCGGGGACGTCGAGCTGATCGGGGCGTTGAGCTCGGCCTCGCGCTCGGCGGCGGCGGCGATGTCGCGCAGCCGGGTCTCGGCCGTGCGCAGCCGGGTGTTGAGGGCGGCGTTGTCGCGCGTGGTCTCGTCCAGCTGGAAGGTCAGCCGCTCGAGGTCGCCGTTGACACGCTGCAGGGTGGCCTCGAGATCGGTCAGGCGGCGATCCATGATGGTTACCCGTCCGGTCAGGGCGACGACCTCGGGATCCGGCTCGACGATCACCGGCTGGCCGGCGGCGTTCCTCTGGGTCAGGGCCCGCTCGATGCGGCGGACGTTGCGGTCCAGCTGGTCCAGCCGGCGCTTGTCCCACTGGATCGGCTCCATGGGCGTGGTCTGGGCCACGACCGTGGTCGTGCCGAGGATGAGGGCGACGCCCAGCACGGTGACGAGGGCGTTCTTCGAACGGAGGGCGGGGGGCAGCGTCAGCATGGTTGTTTTCGTCCCACCGATTTGAGGCCGCCGCAAGGCCGTGCGCCGGTCATGAGAAAGGGCGGCCGTGGCGCGGCCGCCCCTCCGATAGTCACCCGCGATCGGATCAGCGCGTGGCGCCGCTGACGATGGCGGTGTGGGCGTTGCGGTTGCGGGCCCAGGCTTCCTCGTTGGAGCCGGCCGCGATCGGCCGTTCCTTGCCGTAGCTGATGGTGTCGATACGGGCGGCCGAGACGCCGCGCTGGACCAGATAGCTGCGCACCGACTCGGCGCGGCGGGCGCCGAGGGCGAGGTTGTACTCGCGGGTGCCGCGCTCGTCGGCATTGCCCTCGATCCGGACCGTGACCGACGGATAGCGCTGCAGCCACGCCGCCTGGGCGTCCATGCGCGGGAAGGCGTCGGGGCGGATCTCATAGCTGTCGAGGTCGAAATAGACCCGGTCGCCGATGTTGACGACGAAGTCCTGCTCGGACCCCGGCGCGCCGGCGCCCAGGCTGCCGCCGTCGACCGGACCCGTGGGGGCGGTCGGATACTGCGGTCCGACCACCGGCACGGTCTCGCCGGTGGCCGAGTCGACCGGGCGGCGCGGGGTGCAGGCGGCGATCGCCGTCACGGCGACGCCCACGGCGGCCAGACGAACGAGGGTCGAGGTCTTCATCATCGGTTGTCTCCTGGTGCGAGGCCTCGGCCTCCAGCTTTGCTATAATCGTCGGGTACTGCCGCGCCAGCGATTTCGCCAGTCGCGATAACGCGGAATTGAGCCCAAAGGCTCCGCTTGAACTCAGGTGGAGCAGCTGTCGGGGCCGCCGCCTCCGAGGTTGGAGGGCTGTTCGTCCAGCAGGGGCGACCAGGCCGGGTCGGTGCCGCGGCCGGCGTAGCCCGCCTGGCTGACCACCCGCCCGGACAGGTCCACGGTCCACAGGCGGGTGTCCCCGCCCGGCGACTGGCGCGCGAACATGATGTAGCGGCCGTTCGGGGCCCACGAGGGCCCTTCCTCGAAATAGCTGGACGACAGGATGCGCTCGCCCGTGCCGTCGGGGGCCATGACACCGGTCGAGAACCGCCCGCCGCCCTGTTTGGTGAAGGCGATCAGGTCGCCGCGCGGGCTCCAGTTCGGGGCGGTGTAGATGCCGCCGCCGCGGGAGATCGGGCGCTGGCCCGAGCCGTCGGCGCGCATGACGTAGAGCCGCGCCGAGCCCGAGCGGTCCGAGGTGAAGACGATCTGGCTGTTGTCCGGGCTGAACGACGGCGAGGTGTCGATGGCCGGATCGTTGGTCAGGCGGCGCACCTGCCGGCTGGCCAGATCCATCACATAGACGTCGGTGTTGCCGCCGCGAATGATCGAGAAGGCCATCCGGGAGCCGTCGTTGGAGAAGCGCGGGGCCAGCACCTGGCCGTCGAACTCGCCCAGCGACTCCCGGCGGCCGGTCGACAGGTTGAACAGGTAGATGCGGCTGTAGTCCTTGCCCAGCGCCACATAGGTGATCTCGTTGGGGTCGTTGAGCGAGAAGCGCGGCGACATGATGATCTCGTCGCCCTGGGTCAGGTAGACGGGGTCGAAGCCGTCCTGGTCCGAGATGGCGAGTCGCGACAGGCGGTTCAGCTGGGTGCCGCTCTCGGAGACGAACAGCACGCGGCTGTCGAAGAAGCCCGTCTCGCCGGTCATGCGCTGGTAGACCAGGTCGGCGATCTTGTGCCCGATCCGGCGCCATTGCTCGGGCGTGGCGGTGAATCGGTAGGAGACCAGCTGGCACTGGCGGTAGGGGTCGTAGAGGCGGAAGCCGAAGTCGTTGCGCCCGTCGGGCCGCGGCGTCACCGAACCGTAGAGCACCGCCTGCGCCCCGATCGAGGTCCACTGCGGGAAGTTGGGGGCGTTGGCGAGGGTCAGGCCGGTCTCGACGAAGCTGGCCGGATCCAGCGGCTCGAAATAGCCGGAGCGGCGCAGGTCGGCGCGGATCACGCCGGACAGGTCGGCGCCGTTCTGGCCGTCGAAGGTGGCGACGGCGATCTGGAAGGGGCGGAGGTTGGCCTCCGTGATGTCATAGACCTGCTGCTGCCCACCCGGCGTCTGCGGCCCGCCCTGCACCTGCGCGAACAGCGGGGTCGCGGCCACGGTGACGCCAAGGACGGCGAGAAGCTTCAGGGCGATCAGAGGTCTCATAAGGTTCCGGTCCGTTGATAGATCAGAGCGTCACACAGAGTCGGCACAATGAGGCGACTTTCGGGCTGCGGAGCCCTGATGACTATTGATTTGCACATACGACGTCAGCCCTGAAGCGGAAGCTGAGGGTCTGCTCCGTCCATCCCTCCGGCAAGCGGAACGGTTGGGCCGCCGCGATGGCGCGCTGCATGGTGTCGACCGCGCTTCGCCAGGCGGCGCCGCTGCCCTGGGCCGAGAAGTCCGGGCCGTCCGTCACCCGCCCGTTGGCGCCGATCCGCATGGTGACCGGCACAATGAGGTCGCGGGCGCCGGGCAGATCGCATTGGAAGTCCCAGCGAGAACTGATCTGGCCCGAAATGTTCTGGATCTGCGGCCCGGTCGCACGACCGGCCGCGCCGTTCCCGCGGTCTCCGCTCGGCGGGCGCGGCGGGCGTGACGGAGCGGGTGACGTGGTCGGCCGTTTCGCGAGGGCGCCGAGGTCCAGCGAGTCCTCGCGCGGCGGCGTCGGCCGCGGAGGCGTCGGTCGGGACGGCGTCGGCCGGGGCGGCGTCGTCTTCTGCGGCGGACGGAGAGTCGGCGACGGCGCGGGACGCGGCGGGGGCGGAGTCCGCGGCGTGGGGACCGGCGTGGGCGGTTCCGGCTCGGCGACGTCCGCAGGCGCCTCGGCGGCCGGTTCATCGGAGGGTGCATCAGCCGGTCCGGCCGGGACAACCATCTCGGAAATGATCGATACCGGCACGCTGTTGGTCACCGGCAAGGACGCCCGCTCGCGCGGGCTCAGGCTCAGGGCCAGCACGACGGCCCCGACCACCATGAAGTGGACGACGATCGAACCGATCAGAGCCGAGCCGGGACGCTCCAAGGTGTCACTCCTCCCCGGAGGCGGCCGGCAGGGACGAGACCCCGGAGGTGTCGGTGATCAGGTTCAGCTTGGTGAAGCCGGAGGTCGAAAGGCGCGCCATCACGCGCGCCACCGCCTGGTAGGGCGCCCGCCCGTCGGCCCGCACGAAGACGGGCTTGGTCGTCGCATCAGGGCCGCCCTCCTCCGACACGTGCTCGACCAGCCGCTCCCAGGAGGTCGCGCCCTCGCCGACGAAGATCGCGCCGTTGCGGTCGATCGAGACCGTCACCGGCTGTTCGGACACGTCGACCGCGCTGGCCTCGGTCCTGGGCAGTTCGACCTCGACGCCGGTGGTCAGCAGCGGGGCCGAGATCATGAAGATGATCAGCAGCACCAGCATCACGTCGACCAGCGGCGTGATGTTGATCTCGCTGAGGGGCCGCTTGCGGGCCCGTCTGCGGCCCCGGACGTGTCCGCCCGCGCCACCCGTTCCGCCCATGGCCATGCTCAGAGCTCCCGGCGGCTGTAGTCGGCCGAAGTCTGCGGCGACGGGCTGGCCGGGCCGCCCAGCCGGCGCGCCACGGCGGCCTGGAGATCGTCGGCGAAACTCTCCAGCCGGCCGGTGAACTTGCCCGCGTCGATCGAGAATTTGTTGTAGGCCATATAGGCGGGGATGGCGGCGGCGAGGCCGAGCGCGGTGGCGAACAAAGCCTCCGAGATGGCGGGGGCCACGGTGGCCAGGTTGGTGTTCTGCGCGGCGGCGATGGCCCCGAAGGCGTTCATGATGCCCCAGACCGTGCCGAACAGGCCGATGAAGGGTGACGAGGTCGCGACCACCGACAGGACGCCGAGGCCGGCCTCGACCCGCTGACCCTCGCGCGCGATCAGGCTGTCGAGGGCCCGGTCGATGCGCGCCATCAGCATATTGCCCTGCCCTTCGGTCAGCGGCCCGCGCGTGCGGGCCTCGCGCCAGTCGCTCAGGGCGATGACCAGCATGCGCGGCAGCGGATGGACGGGATCCGGCCCGGCCTGCGAGGCGATCTCCTCGAGCGGGCGGCCGGAACCCACGGCCTTCTCGAACGCCGTGGCCTGGCTGTTCAACGTGGCGAAGCGGACCGCCTTGTCGATGATCACGGCCCACGACCACAGCGAGGCGACGGCAAGTCCGACCATGATGACCTGCACGACAATATCGGCCTGCATGAACAGGGTCACGGGATTCAGCATCGTCGATGCGTCGGCGGCGGTGGTCATTCGGTCGTCCTCTTTCGTCCGGGCGTCCTGTGCACCGGACGGGCGTGGCGGATGTGTGGCGATTCAGGCGGGTCTAGCGGGGTGCGGCGGGTTCGTCACCCGACTGCATCTGACAGGTGTGTGAATGGTCTAGCTTGAAGGCGCCAGCCAGGGCTGGACCTTCCCCACCAGAAGCTTCGTCGGGCGGCGCGCGCGGCCGTCCAGGTGGATGCAGACCACCTCGACCTCGGCCCGGCAGAGATCGTCGCCGCCGCGCGCGATGACCTGGGAGATCAGCAGCCGGGGCCCCTTGATGGCGCGATAGCAGGTGCGGACCAGCAGTTCGTCGTCGATCCGGGCCGGCTTGAGGAAGTCGAGCGTCATCTTCGAGATCACGAAGGCCATGGGCTCGTCGCCCTCCAGCAGCTCGGCGTGGCCGACACCCATCAGCCTGAGGGCGTCGGACCGGCCGCGCTCGAAATAGCGGACATAGGTTCCATGATAGACCAGACCGGTGAAGTCCGTGTCCTCGTAGTAGACGCGGACGGGCAGGCGATGCTCGCGACCCTCGAAACGGCCGGCGTTGGGACGGTCGGTCATGGCCGCGCTCCGCTCGCGCCGGGCGCGCGGGTCAGGAAGCCGGGGCAGACGTCGCGCAGCATCTCGTCGAACTCGGCCTTCAAGGGATCGGTCTCCAGCAGGATGCGGTTGGGCCGCGAGATGAACACGACCAGCTGGTCGTCGGTCGAGACATAGCCGCACACCGCCCGCCGGCGGCCTGTCTCCGTATAGCGGACCACGGCGTCGGGCCCGATGTGCTCGCCGAGCTGGGCCCGGGCCCGATCCTCGGCCGACGGCTCGCCGCCGCCGAGGCCGCCGCTTCGGGTGAAGAGCCACAGCAGCAGCACGCCCAGGGTCAGCACCGCGGCGCCCAGCACGGCGATCAACCGCTCGACCCTGATCTTGCGTGGCGCCATGCCGTCTCCGTTCACGGCCAAGCATGACGGGGTTCGCATTCAAGGTGAAGCCCGCCGGCGGATTGGCCGGCGTCCGGCGGAATGCTAGGGCTGGACCACAACTGGGAGGGGATCATGCGACGCAGCGCTCTGACCTTGGCGGTTCTGGTCCTGGGGATGGGGGCCGCGGTCCCCGTTCAGGCGCAGACGCCGCCCGCCCCCGCCGCCGCCGTCGCGGCGCCGGCGAGCCTCGAGGAGGCGATCCCCGTCATCGACGCGGCTTTCGACCATTGGCAGGCGAACGCCCGCGCGCCGGGGCTGGTGTACGGCATCGTCCGGAACGGCGAGATCATCCATCTGCGGGCGACGGGGGTGCGGGCCGTCGACGGCGCCGCCGTGACCCCCGACACCCTGTTCCGCATCGCCTCCATGTCCAAGGCCTTCACCGCCCTGGCCATCCTGAAGCTGCGCGACGAAGGCAAACTGTCGCTCGACGCCCTGGCCGAGACCTATGTGCCGGAGCTGGCGGCCTGGACCTATCCCACCGCCGACTCCCCGCGCATCCGGGTCCGCGACCTGCTCAATCATACCGCCGGGTTCGTCACGGACGACCCGTGGGGCGACCGCCAGCAGGTGCTGACCGAGGCCGAGTTCACGCAGATGCTCCGGGACGGCGTGCCCTTCACCCGCGCGCCGCAGACGGCGTTCGAATATTCCAACTTCGGTTACGCCCTGCTGGGCCGGATCGTCACCAACGTCTCGGGCCGGCCCTACAACGACTATATCGAGGCCGAGATCATGCGGCCGCTGGGCATGACCTCGAGCGGCTATGACGTCTTCGCGGCCCCGCAGGAGCGCCGCGCCCTCGGCTATCGCTGGGAGAACGACGCCTGGCTGCGCGAACCGGACATGCGGCACGGCGCGTTCGGATCGATGGGCGGGGTGCAGACCAGCGCCGAGGATTACGCCCGCTGGATCGCCTTCCTGCTGTCGGCCTGGCCGGCGCGGGACGAGCCCGAGACCGGCCCGGTCCGCCGCTCCACGGTGCGCGAAATGGCCCAGGGCTCGAACTTCGTTTCGCCGCGCGGCCGGACCGGCCCCGACGGCCAGCCCTGCGCCGGGGCCGGGGCCTATGGCATGGGCCTGCAGGCGATCGTCGACTGCGAGCTCGGCGTCTATCTGGCCCATGGGGGCGGTTATCCGGGCTACGGCTCCTTCATGATCCTGATGCCCGAGCGGGGGACGGGCCTGTTCGCCTTCGCCAACCGGACCTACGCCGGGCCGTCCGGCCCGCTGATGGATGCGGCCACGACCCTGGTCCGGTCTGGAGAGGCCCCGGTGCGATCGGCCGCGACCAGCGCCGTACTGGCGGAACGCTACGCCGACGTCGGGCGGATCTGGGCCGCCGGGGATGTGACGGCGGCCGGCGACCGGCTGGCCATGAATTTCCTGATGGACCGTTCAGCGGACTCGTGGCGCGCCGTGCTGACGCAGTTGAAGACCGACGCCGGCGCCTGTGTGACCGATGCGCCGGTCACGCCGACGGGCGCGCTGTCCGGAAGCTTCCGCTGGACCTGCGACAAGGGCCAGATCGACGGCCGTGTGCTGCTGGCCCCGACCAATCCCGCCACGATCCAGGCCGTGAATTTCCGGCTGAGCCCGACGCCGGCGCCGGCGCCGCAGTAGCTATTCGAACAGGCCGCCCTGCCCGGCCGTCGCGGGCCGGGGCGGTTCGGTCAGGCCGAGGTGGCTGTAGGCCCTTGCACAGGCCATCCGGCCGCGCGACGTGCGCTGGATGAAGCCCTGCTGCAGCAGATAGGGCTCGATGACGTCCTCGACGGCGTCGCGGGCCTCGGCGATGGCGGCCGCGAGGGTGTCCATGCCGACGGGACCGCCGCCGTAGTTCTCGATCAGCGCCTTGAGGAAGCGGCGGTCGTTGGCGTCGAGGCCGGCCTCGTCGATCTCGAGCCGGCTGAGGGCGCGGGCCGCCGCCAGCCGGTCGATCGAGGTCGCGCCGTCGGCGGAGGCGAAGTCGCGCACCCGGCGCAGCAGCCGGCCGGCGACGCGGGGGGTGCCGCGGGAGCGGGAGGCGATCTCGCGGGCGCCGTCCTCGGCGATCGGGGCGCCCATCTTGCGGGCCGCGCCCATGATCACCTTCACCAGCTCGTCCGGGGTGTAGAATTCCAGCCGCAGGGGGATGCCGAAACGGTCGCGCAAGGGCGTGGCCAGCAGGCCGGCGCGGGTGGTGGCGCCGACGAGGGTGAAGGGGGCCAGATCGATGCGCACCGAGCGCGCCGAGGGGCCCTCGCCGATGATCAGGTCGAGGACGTGGTCCTCCATGGCCGGATAGAGGATCTCCTCGACCGTCGGGGCGAGGCGGTGGATCTCGTCGATGAACAACACGTCGCGCGGTTCGAGATTGGTCAGGATGGCGGCGAGGTCGCCGGCCTTGGCGAGGATCGGGCCGGAGGTGGCGCGGAAGCCGACGCCGAGCTCGCGGGCGACGATCTGGGCCAGGGTGGTCTTGCCGAGGCCGGGCGGGCCGAACAGCAGAACGTGGTCGAGCGACTCGCCGCGCCCGCGCGCCGCCTCGATGAAGACCTTGAGATTGCCCTTGGCCTGCTCCTGGCCGACGAATTCGGACAGGGTCTGCGGACGCAGGGCGCGGTCGTAGGTTTCGCCGGGGGCGGGCGATGCATCCACCAGCCTGTCCTCAGTCATGCCCATACCCGCTCATCCCGGCGAAAGCCGGGACCCCGTTCTGTCCAGCATGACACCCCTGCTTCCGGGCGACCGGCCGACCGGCGATCACGAATGCTACATCACCCAAAGCACTGGGTCCCGGCTTTCGCCGGGATGAGCGGAGAGAGAAAATCACCGCCCCAGCTCCTGCAGGGCCGCGCGGATCACCGCCGACAGTTCGGCGTCGTCGCCGAGGCGGATCAGGGCCTGGTCGACGGCGCGGCGGGCGTTGACCTCGGCCACGCCGAGGCCGAGCAGGGCCGAAACGGCCTCGCCGGTGACGCTGGGCGCCGGCGCGGGCGCCGCATGCACGCCCCCCGCGGACGGGGTGAAGCTGACCTCGCCGAGCGGCTTGCCCTTGAGTTCGGTGACGATGCGCAGGGCCAGCTTGGGGCCGACGCCGTTGGCGCGGGCCACGGCCGCCTTGTCCTCGCGCGCAACGGCCGCCGCGAGATCGCCCGGAGGCAGCACGTCCAGCACGGACAGGGCCGCCTTGGGGCCGACGCCCTGGATGCCGGTCAGGGTGGTGAAGGCGCGGCGCTCGTCGCGGGTCAGGAAGCCGTAGAGGCGCGGCCCGCTCTCGGCGTTCCAGTTCGATTCGATATGCAAGGTCGCCTCGTCGCCGGGGGCAGGCAGACGCTGCAGCGTGCGCGCCCCGCAGGCCACGACATAGCCGACGCCGGCGCAGTCGATCAGGCAGTGGTCCGCCTCGACCTCGGCCAGCACGCCTCTGAGCCGCCCGATCATGCCGCCCCCGCCAGCAGGGCGCGCTTTCTCAGCTGCGCATGGGTGATGGCCACCGCCAGGGCGTCGGCGGCGTCGGCCTTCACGTCGCCGGCCGACGGCAGCAGCCGCTTCACCATGAAGGCGATCTGGGTCTTGTCGGCGTGGCCGGCCCCGACCACCGCCTTCTTGATCAGGTTGGGCGAGTATTCCGCCACGCTGAGCCCATGCCGGGCCGGGGCCAGCATCACCGCCGCGCGGGCGTGGCCCAGCTTCAGCGTCGAGGCCGGGTTCATGTTGACGAAGACCTCCTCGATCGCGGCTTCATCACAGTCGTAGTCCGCGCAGACCGCGCCCACCGCCTCGAGCAGGTGCAGCAGCCGTTCGCTGAACGGCGCGCTTTCCGGCGGGGCCACGACGCCGTGGGCGATCCAGCGCAGGCGCGAGCCCTCGGCCGCCACCACGCCCCATCCGGTGCGCCGCAGGCCGGGGTCCAGACCGAGAATCCGAGTCGCTTCGTTCGTCATTCGTTCCAGTCATGCCCCAAAGAGGGTTAGCGGACAATGACCGGCTTTATTCGTCGCGCGGAAGCACCGAGAATCCGGCCAGGCCCTCCTGACCGCACAGCTGGGAGACGAGGGCGTCGACATCGACCGGCATCGGGCCCTTCACCTTCATATGGTGCTCGTGGATCAGGCAGTCGGGGCTCATGACGTGGCCGATCCGCACTGCCTTCAGCCCCCGCGCCCGCAGCAGCTCGCGCAACGCCGGCTCGCCGGGCGCGGCGCCCTGTTTCCAGCGCAGCGTCACGTCCATGACGCCGACGTGGGGCAGTTTGGCGTCGAGCAGACGCAGCACGGCCAGCACCGCCAGGGTCGCTCCGGAGCCGATCAGGGCCAGCTGCAGCATGCCGACGCCGTAGAGCACGCCGATGGCCGAGGTGACCCACAGCGACGCCGCCGTGGTCAGGCCGTGCACCGAGAAGCCCTCGCGGAAGATCACTCCGGCGCAGAGGAAGCCGATGCCGGTCAGCAGGCCGTGCGACATCCGGGTGGGATCGATCACCACCGTCTGGTCGGGCAGGGCGATGAAGTCCCAGGTCGCCTGGTGCATGGCCGCCAGCATCAGCAGACAGCTGGTCAGGCACACCAGGATATGGGTCCGGAACCCGGCCGGATGCCCGTGATAGGTGCGCTCGACCCCGATCAGCCCGCCGGCCGTCATGGCCGCGACCACTGGCCAGACCAGATCCCAGTCCATCAGGAATTCACTCCGCAAGCTGACGAATCTTCAGCCTAGGCTCGTCTGCCCGATGCGATCAAGCGGTCGTCAGTCGTCGCGCGGGTCGAGGCGATAGCCGGTGATCCCCTCGATGGTCCTCAGCCTGGCCGCGAGGGTCTTCAGCGCCGCGTCGTCCTCGATCTGGAGGCGGAAGCTCCGGCGCACGCGTTCGCCGCCGTCGATCAGTTCGAACAGGTCGGCGCGCCGCCCCGGGTCAAGGTCCGTCACCGCGGCCTCCACCGCCGCCTCGGCGTCGGCCGCGTCGCGCCGCCAGACGATCTCCGCGTCGATCACCGCCTTCTGGGGCAGGCGCCGGCTGACCAGCCGCAGGATCAGCAGGACCATGACGGTCAGCACGGTTCCGGTGAACGCCAGCCCGAACAGACCGACTCCGAGCAGCAGGCCGATCGCGGCGGTGATCCACAGCGACGCCGCCGTGGTCAGGCCGTGGATCGAGAAGCCGGCCCGGAAGATCACGCCGGCGCAGAGGAAGCCGATGCCGGTCAGCACGCCATGGGCCATCCGCGTCGGATCGCTGACGATCTGCGTCCCGAGCAGGGCGTCGAACCGCCACGCCCCTTGCGACACCGCGGCCTCCATCAGCAGGGCCGAGGCGAGGCAGACGAGGATGTGGGTGCGGAAGCCGGCCGCGCGGCCGCGCCACTCGCGTTCGAAACCGATCAGTCCGCCGGCCAGAACGGCGGCCAGCAGCGACGGGGCGAAGTCGGGCAGGTCGCTCATGTCCATGTCCGGCAACGGGCGCGACAGCCGCGCTGTTCCAAGGTAGCGTTCCGGAACGGAGGGACGCCCACGATGAAATCACGACTGCTGGTCGCCGGAGTCGCGGCCGCCCTTGGCCTCTCAGCCCCGGCCGTCTCGGCCCAGGCGGCCCGGCCGGACCAGCTCGCCTTCCGCGCCCTGTATGAAGAACTGGTCGAGACCAACACCACCCTGTCGGAAGGCAGCTGCACCCTCGCCTCGGAACGGATGGCCGCCCGCCTGGTCGCCGCCGGCTATCCGGCCGCCGACGTCCGCGTGCTGGTCCCGGCGGATCGCCCGAAGGACGGCAACCTGTCGGCGGTGCTGCGCGGCTCCGACGCGGCCGCCGAACCGGTCCTGCTGCTGGCCCATATCGACGTGGTCGAGGCGAAGGCGGAGGACTGGGTCCGCGATCCCTTCACCCTCGTCGAGGAGGACGGCTATTTCTACGCCCGGGGCGCCCAGGACGACAAAGCCCAGGCCGCCATCTGGGTCGATACGCTGATCCGGCTCAAGGCCGAGGGCTTCATGCCGCGTCGCGACATCAAGATCGCCCTGACCTGCGGGGAGGAGACGTCCGACGTCCACAACGGCGTCGAATGGCTGCTCGAGACCCATCCGGACGCCCTCAGCGCCGGCTTCGCCCTGAACGAAGGCGCGCGCGGACGGCTCGACGCCGGGGGGAACCGTATCGCGCTGGATATCCAGGCGGGCGAGAAAATCTACCAGGACTTCGCGCTTGAGATCACCAATCCGGGCGGCCACTCCTCGCGGCCCGTGCCCGACAACGCCATCGACCGGCTGGCCAACGCGCTGGTCCGGCTCGGGGACCACGTCTTCCAATGGGAGATCAATCCGACGGTCGCGGCCTATTTCCAGGCGATGGAGGCCGTAACGCCGGCCCATGCCCGCAACATGGGCGACCTGAGGGCGCGGGGCCGGCCGGACGCGGCGGTGGAGCGGCTGTCGGCGGCGGACCCGGCCTGGAACGCCATCCTGCACACCACCTGCGTCGCCACCATGGTCGACGCCGGCCATGCGCCCAACGCCCTGCCCCAGCGCGCCCGGGCCAACGTCAACTGCCGCATCCTGCCGGGCCACGACGCGGCCGAGGTCAAGGCCGAGCTGGAACGGGTCATCGCCGATCCGGGCGTTGCGGTCAGCCTGGTCGGCGAGCCCGATCCGGTGTCGCCGCCCCCGCCCCTGACGCCCGCCATCCTCGATCCGATAACGGACATCGCCGGGCGCATGTGGCCGGGCGTGCCGGTGATCCCCTCGATGAGCCCCGGGGCCACCGACGGCCGATTCACCAACGCCGCCGGCATTCCGACCTACGGCGTCACCGGCCTGTTCGCCGACCCGGACGGGGGCGGCGTCCACGGCCTCAATGAGCGCATCCGCGTCCGGTCGCTCTACGAGGGCCGGGACTTCCTGTTCGATCTGGTCAAGGCGTACGCGACCGGGCAATGAGGGTTAACGCCGAAACCGGACGGTTGCGCGATGGTTACCCGCCGGTTGACGATACGCCGTCGTCGTAACGGAGGGCTTGGCATGGCCCTGTTTTCGGAACGCCGCCTTGACGCCGGGGCCTATGAGAAGGTCCGCGCCGAGGTGCTGCGCGCCGCGGTGGAACTGTCCGAGGACCAGCTCATCGACCTCACCGACGCCCTGCACGGGATGATGCGGCTGCGCCGCCCGGGCCGTCCGGTCCGCAACCCCGACGGCTGGGTCGACGACGAGCTGCGCAGCTTCGGCTGACCCGCCCGGGCGGGGGCCGGCCCCGGTGAAGCTTCAGGGTTCCGGCGCCATCTGGAAACGCACGCTGAAGGCGATCGTGCTGTCTGTCTCCAAACCATCGATACTGTAGGGCCGGACCCGGGCCCGGCGCGTCGAAGCCAGCGCGGCCTCGGCGAAGCCGGCTCCGGACGGGCTCTCATGCAGGATCTCGCAGGCTCCCAGCGCTCCGGACGCCAGGGCCTCGCAGCGCAGCTGAACGACGCCTTGCTCGATGCCGCGACCTTGAGCGAGAGCCGGGTAGAAGGGCGCGGGAGGACGGACCCAGGCGGGCCGCGCGACCCCGTCAGTGTCCGGGCCGCCGGTCGGGACAGGCGCCGCAGCGGGCGGGCGGTCGGTGGGTGACGGCTCCGGGGCGGGGGCGGGGGCGACCGGAATCAGCAGTTCGACATCGACTGAATCGTCCTCGAAGGTGATCTCGCGAAGCTCGAACGACGCGTTGGACAGATACCAGGCTATGGCGCCGGCCAGGCCGATGAGGGACGCGATAACCAGCACCCAGACCGTGACATCGACCCAGCGTCCGCGCGGTCCGTTTCCGGGTGTGTCTGGCCCGCCGGTCGTCATCTAGCCCGCGTATTTCGCCAGGTCTTCGTCCGAGATGTCCTCATTCGAATAGACGTTCTGCACGTCGTCCTCGGCGTCGAGCGCATCGAGCAGCTTCATCAGCGTGCCGACCGCCTCGCCGGTGACCGGGACCTCGGACTGCGGCTTCCACACCAGGGCCGTCGATTTCGGGTCGCCCAGCACCTTCGACATGGCCTCGGCGACCTCGTTGAGGTCCTCGAACTTCGTCCAGATGGTGTGGCCCGGCGCGTCCTCGTAGATATCCGGCTTGACCAGATCGCTCTCGACGTCCTGGGCGCCCGCCTCGATAGCGGCCTCCATGACCTGGTCCTCGGTGCCGGCTTCGGCCGGATATCTGATTTGCCCGACCCGGTCCCACATGAAGGCGACCGAGTTCATCTCGCCCAGCGCCCCGCCGTTCTTGGAGAAGGCGGCGCGGATGTTGGAGCCGGCCCGATTGCGGTTGTCGGTGAGGGCCTCGACGATGATGCCGACCCCGCCGGGACCCCGGCCCTCGTAGCGGATTTCCTCCATCGTATCCGCGTCGCCGGAGGAGGCCTTGTTGATGGCCCGCTGGATGACGTCCTTGGGCAGGCTCTCGGCCTTGGCGTTGTTCACCGCCAGACGCAGGCGCGGGTTCATGGCCGGGTCGGGCATGCCCGACTTGGCCGCCACGGTGATGTCCCGCGACAGCTTGGAGAACAGCTTGGACCGCTGCGCGTCGGCGCGGCCCTTGCGATGCATGATGTTCTTGAACTTGGAATGGCCGGCCATGAATCTCTCTTGAGTGCGCTAACGCTCGCGACGCGGTCGCTCGCTGCTTGAGCGCGACCATTGTCTGTCGCCGCGCGTCTAGCCGATGGCCGGGCGCGTGTCACGAGACGCCGTTGTGGCTGGAACCCCGCTTCCGTCCGGGCATTCCGCCAGCGTCGCCACAGGGAGCTCGACATGACCGCCGACGTGATCAAGGACCCTGACTACTTTTCCGATGAGGAACTGGAGGAGGCCGACATCGTCGAATGGTACGAGGCCCGTCCGGTCACCGTGCCGGCCGCCGTCGCCACCGGCGCCATCATCGGCGCTTTCGCCCTGGGCGTGCTGACCGCCGTGGGCGCGCTGGCGCTGATGGGGCGGCTGGACGACTAGACGGCGCTAGGCCTTCAGGCTCTCGAGGAACCCGCGCATCCGGTCGTCCACCGGCACGGGCCGCTTGGTCTCGCGGTCGACGTAGACGTGGACGAAATGGCCGACGGCGGCGGCCTCCTCCTCGTTATTGCGGAACAGGCCGATCTCGTAGCGGACCGAGGACGTGCCGACGTGGGCGACGCGGACGCCGGCCTGGATCTCGTCGGGGAAGGCGGTCGGCGTGAAGTAGCGGCAGCCGGTCTCGGCCACGAGACCGATGACCTTGCCCTGATGGATGTCGAGCAGGCCGTTGACCACCAGCAGCCGGTTCACCGCCGTGTCGAACCACGAATAGTAGACCACGTTGTTGACGTGGCCGTAGACGTCGTTGTCCATCCAGCGCGTGGAGATGGCCTGGAAGCGGCGGTAGTCGCTGCGTTTGGTCCGCTCGATGGTTCCGGTCATGAGGTCTCCCCTTTTTTGGGCGCTATCGCTCGGCGCGCGGCGCCTCGCTGCTTGAGCGCGTTTCGTGCGGGCTTCGGTCGAGTCCGCTTGGGCTTGAGCCTTGGGCTTGGCGGACGCGGCGTCAAGCGCCTAGCCTCCGTTCCATGCAGACCACCGCCGCCGTTCTCCGCAGCATGGGCGCCGCCCGTCCTTACGCCGACAGCCGGCCGCTGGGCCTCGAGACGGTGACGCTCGATCCGCCCGGGCCGGGGGAGGTGCGGGTGGCGATCCGGGCGGCGGGGCTGTGCCATTCGGACCTCAGCGTCATCAACGGCGACCGGCCGCGGCCGATGCCGATGGCGCTGGGTCACGAGGCGGCGGGCGTGGTCGAGGCGCTGGGCGCCGGCGTCGACGATCTGGCGGTCGGCGACCATGTGGTCATGGTCTTCATGCCAAGCTGCGGGCACTGCGATCCGTGCGCCGGAGGGCGGCCGGCGCTATGCGAGCCGGGGGCGGCGGCCAACGGCAAGGGCGAGCTGCTGGGCGGCGGGCGGCGGCTGCATGACGGTCACGGCGAGCTCAATCATCATCTCGGCTGTTCGGCCTTCGCGAGCCATGCGGTGGTGTCGCGGCGATCGCTGGTGAAGGTCAACGCCGACCTGCCGTTCGAGCAGGCGGCGCTGTTCGGCTGCGCGGTGCTGACCGGCGTGGGGGCGGTGGTCAATACGGCCGGCGTCCGGGCGGGGCAGTCGGTGGCGGTCGTGGGCCTCGGCGGGGTCGGGCTGTCGTCGGTGCTGGGGGCGCTGGCCAGCGGGGCGTCGCCGGTCATCGCGGTGGACCTGAGCGAGGAGAAGCTGGCGTTGGCGCGGAGCCTCGGTTCGGTGCGGACGGTCAATGCGGCGGATGCGGACGCGGTGGAGCAGGTCAGGGCCCTGACCGGCGGCGGGGCGGACTTCGTGTTCGAGATGGCCGGCAGCGTGCGGGCGCTGGAGGCGGCGTGGCGGATGACCCGGCGGGGCGGGACCACGGTCACCGCCGGCCTGCCCCCGCCCGAGGCCGCGCTGGCGGTCAATGTGGTCCAGCTGGTGGCCGAGGAGCGGACCCTGAAGGGCAGCTACATCGGGACCTGCGTGCCCTCCCGCGACATCCCCCGCTTCGTGGCCCTGTTCCGCGAGGGGCGGCTGCCGGTGGACCGGCTGCTGAGCGGGACCATCCCGCTGGAGCGGATCAACGAGGCCTTCGACGCCCTCGCCGACGGGACGGCGGTCCGGACGGTGGTGATGTTCCCCTGACCCGACCGTGACCCGACGGGGCGGGATTGCGTCGGCCGCCCCCTCCGAGCTAGACCGTTCTCAATAAAAACCCATCGGGACAAAACGCCATGGCCACCGAACTGTACGACCTGACGGTCCCCGTCTTCACCCGCAGCCTCAAGGCCCTGTCGGCCATGCTGGACAAGGCCGCCGCCCACGCCGCGGAGACCGGCGCCGGCCCGGAGGCCCTGCTGGCCCGCCGGCTGATCGACGACATGCACCCGCTGGTCAAACAGGTGCAGATCGCCTGCGACGGGGCCAAGCTGTGCGCCGCCCGCCTGTCCGGCGTCGAGGCCCCGGTCAACGAGGACACGGAGACCACGATCGCCGAGCTGCAGGCCCGCATCGCCTCGACCCTGGCCTTCATCGGCTCGGTGCCGCGCGACGCCGTCGACGGTCAGGAGGACAAGGAGGTCGTCCTCAAATTCCCCGGCGGCGAATGGCCGTTCAAGGGTCAGGGCTATGTCATCGGTTTCGCCCTGCCCAATTTCTTCTTCCACGTCAC
>NZ_DASPMQ010000018.1:0-121142 GCF_035626975.1 Brevundimonas sp. | reverse complement strand
GAGGAGGTCGTCTTGATCGCGCGCCACTTCTCGTCGCCGTCATATACGCTGTCGTAGTTGTCCCGGAACATCCCCGCGTGCAGCGACGCCTCGACCACCGCAGCGACCTCCGCCTGGCTCGGCCAGATGTCCTTCAGAAAGACCTCCTCTCCATCGTGTCCATAGCCAAGCGGCTCCTTGTACATGTCGATGTCCATCGTCCCGGCGAGCGCGTAGGCGACGACGAGGGGCGGCGACGCGAGGTAGTTCATCTTCACGTCGGGGTTGATCCGGCCCTCGAACTTGCGGTTGCCCGAGAGCACGGCGGTGACGGCCAGGTCGGCATCGGCGATGGCGTTGCTGATCTCGGGCTGCAACGGCCCGGAGTTGCCGATGCAGGTGGTGCAGCCGTAGCCGACCAGGTTGAAGCCCAGGGCGTCGAGATCTTCCTGCAGGCCGGCGGCGGTCAGATAGTCGGTGACCACCTGCGAACCGGGGGCCAGCGAGGTCTTGACCCACGGCTTGACCTTCAGGCCCAGCTTGCGGGCCTTGCGGGCCACCAGGCCGGCGGCGATCAGCACCGAGGGGTTGGAGGTGTTGGTGCAGCTGGTGATGGCCGCGATAACCACGTCGCCGTCGCCGAGGTCGAACTTCTCGCCCTCGACCTTGACCCGCGGGGCGTCTGCCGGGCGGCTGAACACCTCGGCCAGGGCGGTTTCGAACGACGGCGCGGCGACGGTCAGCTCGACCTTGTCCTGCGGCCGCTTCGGGCCGGCCAGCGACGGCACGACCTCGGCCATGTCGAGGTCCAGCACATCCGAGAAGACCGGATCTTCCGAGGTCTCGTCGATCCACAGGCCCTGGGCCTTGGCGTAGGCCTCGACCAGCGCCACCCGGGCCTTGTCGCGGCCGGTGGCGGTCAGATAGGCCAGCGTCGCCGCCGAGACCGGGAAGAAGCCGCAGGTGGCGCCGTATTCCGGGGCCATGTTGGCGATGGTGGCCTGGTCCTCAATGGTCAGGCTGGTCACGCCGGGGCCAAAGAACTCGACGAATTTGCCGACCACGCCCTTGCGACGCAGCATCTGGGTGACGGTCAGCACCAGGTCGGTGGCGGTGGCGCCTTCCGGCAGGGCGCCGGTCAGGCGGAAGCCGACCACTTCGGGGATCAGCATCGGGATCGGCTGGCCCAGCATGGCGGCCTCGGCCTCGATGCCGCCGACGCCCCAGCCCAGCACGGCCAGGCCGTTGATCATCGTGGTGTGGCTGTCGGTGCCCACCACGGTGTCGGGATAGGCCAGCGTCGCCTTGCCCTCGGCCGCGGTCCACACCGTCTGGGCCAGGTTCTCCAGGTTGACCTGGTGGCAGATGCCGGTGCCCGGGGGCACGACACGGAAATTGTTGAAGGCCGACGATCCCCAGCGCAGGAATTTGTAGCGCTCGATGTTGCGCTCGTACTCACGCTCGACGTTCTGGGTGAACGAGCCGGGCGTGCCGAAATGGTCGACCATGACCGAGTGGTCGATGACCAGATCGACCGGGTTCAGCGGATTGATCTTCGAGGCGTCGGCGCCCAGCGCCGACATGGCGTCGCGCATGGCGGCCAGATCGACCACGGCCGGCACGCCGGTGAAGTCCTGCATCAGCACCCGGGCCGGGCGGAAGGCGATCTCGTGCTCGACGGCGCCCTTGTTCTCGATCCAGGCGGCGACGGCGCGCAGGTCGGCCTCGGTGACCGAGACGCCGTCCTCGTTGCGCAGCAGGTTCTCCAGCAGCACCTTCATCGAGCGCGGCAGGCGGGAAATCCCGGTCAGGCCCGCTTCCTCGGCGGCCGGAAGGCTGTAATAGGCGTATTTCTTGCGCCCGACGGAGAGATCGCGACGGGTGGAAAGGCTGTCGACTGACGGCATGGAGAGGTTTCCTCTGGTCAAAGCCGCCCGACAATCCGGTTGCACGATCGCGCGGTCGACGACGGGGCGCACAGGTCCCCGCCGCGCGCGGCGAACGCCTGCTGCGGCGAGGCCGGATATAGCGATGGTTCCGACGGGCGTCCATGTATCCACGACGCCGACGCGGGTATTGATAGGTGTTCGCAACTGGGGCGGCCGCGGATGCTGACCGTCGACGCCCTGACCCTGTCCCGCGGCGAGCGCGTGCTGTTCCGCGACCTGTCGCTGTCGCTGGCGTCCGGCGAGGCCGTGGCCCTGACCGGGGCCAACGGGGCGGGCAAGACCAGCCTTCTGCGCGCCCTCGCCGGCTTCATCCGTCCCGACGCCGGGACCATCGCCTTCACGGGGGTCGATCCCGCCGAGGCGCGCCGCCGTCACCTCCACTGGCTGGGCCATCTCGACGGCCTCAAGGGGGCCCGCCGGGCCCGCGAGGAACTGGCCTTCCAGGCCGGCTGGCTGGGCGCCGACCGGCTCGCCGCCGACGCCGCCATCGACGTGCTGGCCCTGGGCCCCCTGCTCGATCTCGAGGTGCGCCAGTTGTCCGCCGGCCAGCGCCGCCGCCTCGCCTTCGCCCGGCTGATCGCCACGCCGCGGCCGATCTGGCTGCTGGACGAGCCCTTCGCCCCTCTCGACGCCCGCTGGCGGGCGGCGCTGGGGCTGCTGATGCAGGCTCACCTCGACAAGGGCGGGGGCATCCTCGCCGCCGTCCACGATCCGCTGCCGGTCACCTCGCGCGCCATCGACATCGGAACAGGCCGATGACGGCGCTGATCATACTGTTTCGCCGCGAGCTGACCCTCGCCTGGTCGGGCGGGGGCGGGCCGCTGCTGGCCTGCGGCTTCTTCCTGTGCCTGACGACGCTGGTGCCGCTGGCGGCGGGCGGCGACCCCGCGGGCCTGCGCCCCGTCGCGGGCGGCGTCGCCTGGCTGGCGCTGGCCCTGTCGTCGATCCTGTCGCTGGAGCGGCTGTTCGAACGCGACCATGAGGACGGGATGCTGGACCTGATCACGCTCGGCCCGATCCCGCTCGAACTGGTGGTGCTCACCAAGGCCGGCGGCCAGTGGCTGGCCGTCGGCGTTCCGCTCGCGGCCACGGCGCCCGTCGCCGCCATCACCCTCGGCCTGCCGCCGGAACAGGCCCCGCTGGTCGCCGCCTCGGCCCTGGTCGGCGCCCTCGGCTTCGCCCTGACCGGCGCGCTCGGCGCGTCCCTGGCGCTGGGCTCGAAGCGCGGCGGCCTGCTGATCGCGGTCGTGGTCCTGCCGCTGTTCATCCCGCCGGTGGTGTTCGGGGCCGGGGCGCTGGAGCGCGCGGTCAACGGCCTGTCGCCAGGGCCTGCGCTGGCCCTGCTGACCGCCTATGTGCTGTTCGCCGCGGTGATCACGCCCTTCGCGGGGGCTGCGGCGATCCGCAACGCGCAGGGCTGAACCTCCGCAGCGCCCAGGCAGCGAGGGACCGCGTCGCGAGCGGTAGCGCCTCCGGAATCACGCCTTTTTGACGAACTCGGTCCGCAGCACGAGACCGCGCACCTTTTCGACATTGGCCTCGATCTCGTCCGCATCACCGGTCAGGCGGATATTCTTGACCAGGGTCCCGCGCTTCAGCGTCACTCCGCCCGAACCCTTGACCTTGAGGTCCTTGATCAGCGTCACGCTGTCGCCGTCGGCGAGGATATTGCCGTTCGAGTCTTTGGTGATGTCTTCGCTCATCGGCCGGGCCTAGCGGCTGGACGCGGCCGCGTCGAGTCGGGCGACCCAGGCCTCAAGGCCCGCCGTATCCGACAGCGCCCCGGTCCATTGATGCGCCGGCATGGCGGTTTCGTTGTTGCCGCGCGCCCGGCCGCGATAGACCTTCATCGGCACATTGGCGGCCACGCGGCCGGAGGGCAGCGGTTCGCGCCGGATTTCCATATAGACGGTGTCGGCCGAGGTCTCCTGACCGATCTGCACCGCCCCCAGTGATTTCAGCAGATCGACGGCGTCGAGGCAGGCCGAGGCGCAGCCGTAGTCCGTCAGCACATATGTCCGGGCCCGCAACGGCGTCGCTCCCGGGGCGGCGGGCCTCGGCTCCTCATCGACCTGCAGCCACAGCTCACGCCCGGCGGCGCGCGCGGCGGTCAGGCCCTCGGTGATCTGCGTCAGCCATTCCATGATCCCGGGGTCGCCGGCCATTTCGGCCTTGTAGCTTTCGATGGTCGCCAGATTGGCGGCCGACGCGCGCCACTCGACGCCGGCTGATTGCGGCGCGTGGGCCGCCACCCAGTCCACGCCCCACAGGCTCTCGGCCATGGCCCGCATCCAGGCCGACGAACCGCCGTTGTTGCCGCGCAAGTCGAACACCACCACCGGCGCAGCGCGGATTTCCTCGGCCCGGGCGGCGATCTCGGCTTTCAACGGCGTCAGCCTGAGACCATCGGCGCTCTCGGGGTTGCCGTTGAACCCGCCCAGTTCGATCCAGATCCCGCGATCCCAGGTCCGCAAGGCGATCGGCGCCGTGTGCCTCTGGCTGCGGGCCGCCGCGAAACCCTCGTCGCGGACTTCGGGCGGCAGATCCCGCCATGCCAGTCGCCAGGACCGTTCGGCGCCGTCGACGGCGAACACGCACTGTTCCGGCCGGCGCACATAGGGGTTGGTCTGGTCGATGAAGAGGGTCGGGGCATAGGACATCCGTCGGGAAGCCAGCGACCAGCGGCCCGCCGCCCGCCCCGCCATCTCCCAGGCCAGCGCCGCCGCGGGCCGGCCGTCGCAGGAGACGAGCACCGCGCCGACCGGCGGCGCCGCCGGATCGCGGTTGAACACCACCTTATGGTGTTCGCCTTGCCCGCCGGCCTCCAGGCCGGTCAGGAAACCCGGCCACTGCGACGTCCAGACGTGTCCCATCGGCTGATAGTCCGACAGGCTCAGATGCCCGTCGTCGAACGACGAGGCATACTCCTGCAGGGCGAAATACCAGTCGGCGTAGCTGTCCGCCGTTTCGGCCGCGTCAGCGCCGTCCGCAAGCCGCCCTCCAGCAGCGCGCCGAAGCCGGGATTCTCCACATCAACCGGGCCGGGGTGGGACGCGGCGATGGCGTCATGGAAGGCCTGCGCGTCCTCGCGCAACGCCTGTCCCCAGTCGGCCGGGGCGGCGACCGGCGCGTCCCGGGCGACCGAGGCTCCGGCGCACCCGAGGCTGGCTATCATGAAGAAGGCGGCGGCGGAGGTTCTCATCAGCAGCTCCCGGCTTTCGGGCGGCCTTCTGAAACGACGTTCGCCGGAGCGCCACTTAAGAGTTGGTAATCCCGCGCCACACTCCCGATGAAAGCGTCCGGCCGCGTCAACGCCTCAAGTAGCGCGAAGCGCGCCGGGCGACTAAGAGACCTCCCGATGTTCGGCCTCGCCAATCCAGACCGCTTCCTGCGCTTCACCCGACCGCTGACGCCGGTGGTCTGGGGGCTGGCCGTCGTGCTGCTGGCGGCGGGCGCCTGGCTGGCTTTCGCCGCGCCGGAGGACTTCCGCCAGGGCGACACCGCCCGGATCATGTTCGTCCACGTCCCCGCCGCCTCGGTCGGGCTGATGATCTATGCGGCCCTCGGGGTCTCAAGCTTCTTCGCCCTGGTGTTCCGCCACCCGCTGGCCGACGCCGCCGCCCGCGCGGCGGCCCTCCCGGGCGCCGCCTACACCCTTCTGGCCCTGGCGACGGGCAGCCTGTGGGGTCGGCCGATGTGGGGGGCATGGTGGGTGTGGGGCGACGCCCGGCTGATGTCGGAACTGGTCCTGCTTCTGTTCTACGTGGGCTACATGGCCCTGCGCGCCTCGATCGACGACGAGGCGAAGGCGGCCAGGGCCGCTGCGGTCCTGGGGCTCGTCGGCCTGATCAACCTGCCGATCGTGAAATTCTCGGTCGACTGGTGGAACACCCTGCACCAGCCTGCGTCGCTGCTGCGGGCCGAGGGCCCGTCGATAGCTCCGGGCATGCTGGCTCCCCTGCTGACCATGATGGCGGCCTATGGTCTGTTCTTCCTCGCGGTCTGGCTGACCGCGATCCGCACCGAGATCGTCCGCCGCCGGGTGCTGTCGATCCGCGCGCGCCGGGCTCTGGAGGCCTGAGCATGATCGATCTCGACATGAGCCCCTACGCCGCCTTCGTCTGGCCCGCCTGGGCGATCAGCGCCGTCGTTCTCGCCGCCCTCGCCGCCCGCGCCCTGATCGCCGCGCGGCGCTGGTCGGCCGAGCTGAAGCGGCTCGAGACCGACCGGCCGGCCGGGGCGTGAGCGCATGAACCGCTGGCTCGCCGTCATCCCCCTGCTCGCCCTGGTCGGCCTGGTGGCGTTCGCCGCCCTGCGTCTGGGCGACGTCGCCGGCCGCAACCTCGCCGACGGCCGCGGCAGCGAGTACCGGCCGGACGCCCTGATCGGCCAGCCGGTTCCGGAAACCGTCCTGCCCCTGCTGACCGGCGCGACGGCCGGCCCCGGGGTGCTCGACCTCAAGACCGCCGGCGTCGGTCGGCCCATGCTGATCAACGTCTTCGCCAGCTGGTGCGCGCCCTGCCGCCTCGAGCATCCGCAGCTGATGGCGCTCAAGGCCCGCGGCGTCGCCGTGGTCGGCGTGGCGTGGAAGGACGACCCGGTGAAGACCCGCGCCTTCCTCGACGAACTGGGCGATCCCTATGCGATGGTGCTGGTCGATCGTGAAGGCCGCGCCGGCCTCGATCTTGGCATCACCGGCGCCCCCGAGACCTTCGCCGTCGACGCCATGGGCAAGGTGGTGGCCAAGTCCTCCGCCCCTCTGATGGACCAGGCCGAAATCGACCGGCTGGTCGCCGCCATGCAGGCCCCGCCGCGCCCGCTGCCGACAGCCACCCGCCGCTAAGCGGAGCCGTTAACCCATTTCCGACGGATTTCATTAACCCTGTCGGCATGAGCGCGATTCGTCCCCCTGTGCCCTCCCCGCTGTTCCCGGCCCAGAGCCCGGTTCCGTCTCCCGCGCGCGCCTCTCGTTCGGACTTCTTCCGCGCGGCGCTGGACGGCGTGGCGGGGTCGCCCGAGGCGCAAGCGGCGCCCGCCGCCGGGCCGGCCCCCGCGAAGGCGCCTCTCGCCCGCGCCGTGGACGACCGCCACCCGCGCCCCGGCTCCCTGCTCGACATCCGGGTCTGACCCCTCACGCGAAAATGAGGCGCGCCGCCTTCGCGACCGTGATTAAGGTGCGCGCCATGCGCACAAGGGGCTGGATCATCCCTGCGGCGGCCCTCGTGGCCGTCTCCGTCGCGGCCGGGTCCGGGGCCCAGCCGGCGAGCCCCCGCGCCCCGCGCGGCGAGGCCCCGCCCGAGCCCGTGGTCATCGAACTGTTCACCGCCCAGGGCTGCGCCGGCTGTCCCGAGGCCAACACCCGGGTCGAGGCCCTGGCGGACGATCCCGGCGTCATCGCCCTGACCTACGCCGTGGATTACTGGGACTATCTCGGCTGGGAGGACACCTTCGCCCGGCCCGAGTTCGCCCAGCGCCAGCGGGCCTATCGCCGCCCGCTCAAGCTGCGCGCCGTGGGCACGCCCCAGGTGGTCATCGACGGCCGCCGGCAGGTCCCGGGGGCCCAGGAGGCCGCGCTCAAGACCGCCGTCGAGGAAGAGGCCGCCCGCCGCGTCTTTCCGCCCGAGATCGAGTTCCGCGAGACCGGCGACCGCGTCGGCGTCGGCTCCGGCCGCGCCCCCGCCGGCGGGGCCGAGGTCGTCGCCGTGATCTATCGGCCGGGCCTGCAAACCGTCGAGATCGAGAGCGGCGACAACCGCGGCCAGACCGTCCGCCAGATCAATGTGGTCCGCTCGGTTCGCCGTCTCGGCGCATGGACCGGCCGCCCCGTGCTCTACGCCCTGCCCGACGGCCTCGGAGCGGACGAAGCCGTGGCGGTTCTCGTCCAGGCCCAGGCCGACCGCCGCATCCTCAACGGCGCGGTTTTGCCGCCGCGTTGATCGCCGTCAGCTTTCGTCACTGGCCGCGCTTGAACACCTGTGCCCACAGTGCAAGCTTGGCCGCCCGCCGCCCCGGGCGGAAACACAGGTGACCGCATGAAGCCGGCGCTCCGCCTTCTGACCGTCCTCGGCGTGGCGCTCGCCTGCGCGGCTCCGGCGCGGACCGCGGCGGCCTGGCAGACGGCTCCGCAAGCGGCCGGTCCGACGGCGGAGACGCCCGAGGCGCGCGGCGTGGCCCAGATCGTCGTCGCCGCCGAACTGGCCGCATGGGGCCGGGAGCGGCGCGACGCCGACGCCCTTCTGGTCGCCGCCCGCATGCTCGACGAGGTGCCGCTGCGCGCCGGCGTCGGCGGCGATCCCGGCGCCCCGCCGGTCCTCACCGCCGCCGGCCTTAGACAGGAAGCGGCGGAGTTGCGTCAGGACGCCGCCTCGCTCGACGAGGTCGTCGTGACCGCCTCGCGGAGTCGGGACAATGCCGACCGGACTCCCGACGTGGATCGGGAAGACCTCGCCGAAGCCCCGCCGGCGCGGCGCCAGCCCGTTCCGGTCTTTCCTTACCAGCCGGCGCCTCCGCCCCCTCCGCCTCCGCCTCCGCCGCCTCCTCCTCCTCCTCCGCCGCCGGTTTTGCCGCCTCCGGTTTTGCCGGCGCCCCTCCCCGCGCCCTCGCCGGTCGTCGGCGTGCGCTGGTCGCCGTTCGGGAATGGACCGGTATCGACGGTCAAACGGCTCGGATCGCGGGAGAGCTGGAGCTTTGATATCGATGCGCGCGGGGCCGAGATTCTCCGCATAGCGGCCATCGGTGATGGCGACACCGACGTGGACCTCACCGTGCGCGACGCCTCCGGCCGGGTGCTGTGCGCCGACGGCCTCGGCGACCACTATCCGGTCTGCACCCTCTCGCCCGGCGCGCCGGCGCGGCTGCGCGTCGATGTGGTCAATCGCGGCGCGCTGTGGACCCGCGTGCAGGTCCTGACCAACTAGGCGCCGGCCTTCTTCGCGAACGACAGGGCGCCGGCCGCCAGCATCGGCACCTGCGCCGCCATCGTCTTCGCGTGCGTCGAGGCCGCCGTGCCGTCGCGCACCCGCCCGGCGATGCCCTGGCAGATGGCCGCCAGCCGGAACAGGTTGTAGGCGAACAGCCAGTCGAGATCGGCGGGCCGCGCTCCGGTCAGGCCGGCGTAGCGTTCCACCGTCTGCTCGACCGTCGGAATGCCCAGCGCCTCGATGTCGGCGCCGGCCAGTCCGTTGCGCGCCGTCGCCGGAATGACCCAGGCGATCAGCAGGTAGGAGAAATCCGCCATCGGATCGCCCAGCGTCGACAGCTCCCAGTCCAGCACCGCCCGCACCTCGGGGGCGTCCGGAGCGAGGATCAGGTTGTCGAGGCGGAAGTCGCCGTGGACGATCCGGGTCGGCCCTTCGGGCGGCAGGGTGGCGGGCAGGAATTCGATCAGCCGGTCCATCGCCGGGATCGGCTCGATCTCCGAGGCGCGGTATTGTTTGGTCCAGCGCCCGACCTGCCGTTCGAAATAGTTGCCGGGCCGGCCGTAGTCGCCCAGTCCGATCGCCGCCGGATCGAAGGCGTGCAGCGCCGCCAGCGTGTCCACCTGGGCGTCATAGACGGCGCGCCGCTGGTCCGGGCTCATGCCCGGCAGCTTGAGGTCCCACAGCACCCGGCCCTCGACCCTGTCCATGACGTAGAACATCGAGCCGATCACCGTCTCGTCCGCGCACAGCGCCCACGGCCGCGCCACCGGATAGCCCTGCGCGTGCAGGGCCGAGATCACCGTGAACTCGCGGTCGACCGCATGGGCCGAGGCCAGCAGCGTTCCGGGCGGCTTCCTGCGCAGCACATAGGTCCGGCCGGGCGTGGTCAGTTCATAGGTCGGATTCGACTGGCCGCCCTTGAACTGGCGCACCGTCAGCGGCCCGGCGTAGCCCTCGACATTCGCCGCCAGCCAGTCGCCCAGCCGGGCCTCATCGAGCGCGTAGCGGGGATCGACCTCGCGCGTGCCGGAGAAGGTCGCCTGGGGATCGTCTAGGTCGGGCTGGCTCATTGCGCGGCGATGATGGCGGCCTTGACCGCGCCGCGCCAGCCTTTCAGCAGCCGCTCGCGCTCCTCCGCCCCCATGCGCGGCGTCCAGCGCGCCGGCGCCTCGACCGGATGGTCCTCGAGGTCGCCGATCAGGCCGATCCCCAGCGCCGCCAGCCTGGCCGCCCCCAGCGCCGTCATCTCCTGGAAGGCGGGCCGCTCGACCACGACCTCACAGATGTCGGCCACGAACTGCATGGCGAAGGCGTTGGCGGTGACCCCGCCGTCGACCTTGAGCACCTTGAGCCTGGGCGCTCCGTCCTTCGCCAGGGCGTCGAGCAGGTCGCGGGTCTGGTAGGCCAGCGCCTCCAGCGCCGCCCGCACCATCTGCGCCGGTCCGGAATCCCGGGTCAGGCCGACGATGGTCCCGCGCGCCTCCGGCTCCCACCACGGTGCGCCGAGGCCGGTGAAGCCGGGGACCAGATAGACGCCGCCGTTGTCGGTCAGCCCCTGCGCCATGGCCTCGGACTGGCGCGACTCGGTGATCACCTTCAGCCCGTCGCGCAGCCACTGGATCGCCGAGCCGGCCGAAAAGATCGATCCCTCCAGCGCATAGGCCGCCAGCCCCCCGGCGTCGTAGCCCAGGGTGCCCAGAAGCCGGCTGGTCGAGGCCATCGGCGCGGGGCCGACGTTGGCGACCAGAAAGGCTCCGGTGCCGTAGGTGATCTTGGCGTCGCCGGCCCTCAGGGCTCCATGTCCCACCAGCGCGGCCTGCTGGTCGCCCGCCGCGCCGTGGATCGGCAGGGTCGCGCCGAACAGCGACGCCTCGCAATTCCCGAGGTGATCCGCGCAGCCCCGGATGTCCGGCAGTCCCACCACAGGGACATTGAACAGGTCCGCCAGATCGGGCCGCCACCGGCGCGTCGTCAAATCCATCAGCGAGGTCCGGCTGGCGTTGGTCGCGTCGGTGACGTGGCTGGTCCCGCCCGTCAGCTTCCAGATCAGCCAGGTCTCGATCGTACCCAGCTTGACCGCGCCCGTCTCCGCCCGCTCCCGCGCGCCCGGAACCGCGTCCAGCAGCCAGGCGAATTTCGAGGCCGAGAAATAGGGGTCGAGGATCAGTCCCGTCGCACCCTGAACCATCGGCTCGTGGCCCGCCGCCGCCAGCCGCGCCGTGACATCCGCCGTGCGCCGGTCCTGCCAGACAATGGCCCGGTGCAGCGGCTCGCCGGTCGCCGCGTCCCAGATCACCGAGGTCTCGCGCTGGTTGGTGATGCCGATGGCGGCGAACCGCCCGACGCCGCCGGCCTTGCGGATGACCTCGCGGCAGGTCTGCAGCGTCGCCGTCCAGATCTCGGCCGCGTCATGCTCGACCCAGCCCGGCTTGGGGAAATGCTGGGCCAGCTCGATCTGGCTGACCGCCACCGGCCGCAAGCCGCCCTCGGGCGCGCATTCGAAGGCGATGGCCCGGGTCGAGGTCGTGCCCTGGTCGATGGCGAGGATGAGAGGGTCCATGTGCGGGATGCTAGTGCGACGCCCGGCATCCTCAAAATCCGCTCATTCCGGCGAAAGCCGGGACCCAGTCCTGTCCAGCCTGGCGTCGTGTTTCAGGACGACCGTTTCGGCACGTCCAGCCCGCTTACATCACCCAAAGACCTGGGTCCCGGCTTTCGCCGGGATGAGCGGAAGGGTTATGGAGGGATATGCACACCGCCTCCTTCGCCGGCGTCCAGGACGCCGCCCGCCAGATCGCCGGCCACGCCATGCGCACCCCGCTGATCGAGAGCCCGGCCCTGAACGCCCGTGTCGGCGGCCGCGTCCTGCTCAAGGCCGAGACCCTGCAGGTGGCCGGCGCCTTCAAATTCCGCGGAGCCTACAACCGCATCAGCCGTCTGACGGCCGACGAGAGGGCCCGCGGCGTGGTGGCCTATTCCTCGGGCAATCACGCCCAGGCCGTGGCGGCGGCGGCGCGGATGGTCGGGACCAGCGCGATCATCGTCATGCCCGCCGACAGCCCGACCGTTAAGGTCGAGGGCGTCCTCGCCTTCGGCGGGGAGGTCCGGATGTACGACCGCTACACCGAGAGTCGCGAGGCCATCGGCGAGGAGATCGCCGCCTCCATGGGGTCGGTCCTGGTCCGCCCGTTCGACGATCCGTTCGTCATCGAGGGCCAGGGCACCATCGGGCTGGAGATCGTCGACCAGGCCAAGGCCGTCGGCGTCGCCCCGCTGGACCAGCTGGTCTGCGGCGCATCGGGCGGCGGGATGATCGCCGGCATCAACCTGTCGATGGCGGCGCTATCCCCGCACACGCCGGTGATCGGCGTCGAGCCGCAGCACTACAACGACACCCAGTTGTCCCTCGCCGCCGGCCAGCGCCTGACCCATGCCCCGGCCCGCGGCACCATCTGCGACGCCCTGATGACCGACCGGCCCGGCGAGCTGACCTTCCCGATCAATCGCCGTCTCGACCGCGTCGAGACCGTCTCGGACGCCGAGGTGGCCGAGGCGGTGCGCTACGCCTTCCGCGTCCTGAAGCTGGTCGTCGAGCCCGGCGGCGCCGTATCGCTGGCCGCCGTGCTGGCCGGCAAGGTCGAGGCCCGCGACCGGACCACCGCCGTCGTCCTGTCCGGCGGCAACGTCGACCCATCGCTGTTCGCAGCCATCATCGAGGATCGCTTCGATCCGGAAACCTGGGGGAAGGCCGCATGAGCCGCACCGAGCGCAAGGGAACGCCGACGCCCGTCGCCGACCTGCCCGGGCTGGTGGGTCAGGAGATCGGCGTCAGCCGTTGGATCACCATCGACCAGGCCCGCATCGACGCCTTCGCCGAGGTCACCGAGGACCGCCAGTTCATCCACATCGACCCGGAGGCGGCGAAGGCCACGCCCTTCGGCGGCACGATCGCCCACGGCTTCCTGACCCTCAGCCTGCTGTCGGCCATGACCTACGACGCCGTACCGCCGCTCGAGGGGGTGGTGATGGGCGTCAACTACGGCTTCGACAAACTGCGCTTCCTCGCCCCGGTGCGGGCAGGCTCCAGCGTTCGCGGCCGGTTCAGGCTGCTCTCCGTCGAGGACAAGGGCGGCGGCCGCTGGCTGCTCAAGCACGAGGTCACGGTCGAGATCGAAGACGCCGAGAAACCGGCCCTGGTGGCGGAGTGGCTTGGGATGCAGGTGGTGGGCAGCTAGGCCTCGCCGACCCCCTCAATCACCCGGCCCGTGCCCTCGCAGGTCGGGCACGGCCGGTCGCCGACCACGCCGGTGCCGTTGCAGCCCGGGCAGATGGCCTCGCCGGTTCCGGGCGTACCGGGCTCGGCGTCATCGCCGGGGGCGGGCGTTAGGGGGACCTCGGTCATCCACCGGTAACGCGCCGGCGGCATGGAGGGTTCAGCCCTCTCCGAGGCACCTCAGCGCCACTTCCAGATTGCGCAGTCCGTCCTCGCCGGTCACGGCCGCCGGTTCGCCGGTGCGGATGGCGTGGGCGAAGGCTTCCAGCTCCCGCTTCAGCGGCTCGGCGGGCCAGCTGTTGACGGCGCGGGTCTGGTAGGAGCCGTCGGCCTGCTGGCCGAAATATTCGGTGACCTGGCGGGTGATCAGGTCGGCCACCACGAACTTGTTGCGCGTCGCCACCTGCAGGGTTCGCACCTTGTAGGGGGTGACCCAGTTGGTGGTGATGTGGGCGATGACCCCGTTCTCCAGCCGGAACTGCAGCAGGGCGGTGTCCTCGCGCTCGGCGCGGGTGCGGGCCAGCTGCGGCTGGACCTCAACGATCTCGGAGTCGGTCAGGTGGCGGATGATGTCGATGTCGTGCACCGCCAGGTCGATGACCACCCCGACCTCGCCCATGCGCGGCGGAAAAGGGCCGACGCGGGTGATCTGGATCGAGATGATGTCGTCGCCGTCGATGGCCCGCTTGACCGCGTCCACCGCCGGATTGAAGCGCTCGACCTGGCCGACCATCAGCACCCGGCCGTTGGCCCTGGCCGCGTCGATCATGCGCCGGGCGTCGGCCAGGGTCGCGGCGATCGGCTTCTCGACCAGCACATGGACGCCCTTGTCCAGCAGGGCCACGGTCAGGTCGGCGTGGGTGCGGTTCGGCGTCGCCACCACGGCGGCGTCCAGGCCGGCGGCGACGAAGGCCTCCGCCGTGGTCACCGCCGCCGCGCCATAGGCGGCCGCCACGCCCCCGGCCGTCGTCGCGTCGGGATCGAAGACGTGGGTCAGCTCGACGTCGCGGATGTCGGCCAGAACGCGGGCGTGGTTGCGCCCCATGACGCCGGCGCCGGCGACGCCGAACTTGAGGACGGGCTCGTGAGTGGTCATGCGGATCAGCCCTTGAAGGAAGCCACGGCGGCGATGATGCGGTCCTGCGTCGCCTCGTCCAGATCCGCGTGCATCGGCAGGCTGATGACCCGGTCCTTGAGCCGCTCGGTGACCGGCAGGCCCTGCGGGCCGCGCGGGTACATCTCATAGGCCGGCTGCAGGTGCAGCGGGATCGGATAATAGACCGCCGTCGGCACGCCCTGCTCTTTCAGATTCGCCGCCAGCCCGTCCCGGTTCTCGTGCTCGATGGTGTACTGGGCCCAGTTGGAGACATTGCCCTCCGGCACGTCCGGCACCGCCGCCACATGGGGGCGCAGGCCTTCGTTGTAGCGGGCGGCGATGCGGTTGCGCCATTCGATCTCCTGGCCGAACACCTTGAGCTTCTCGATCAGGACGGCGGCCTGAATGGTGTCGAGCCGGCTGTTCAGGCCGATGCGCATGTTCAGGTATTTGGGATCGTGCTCGAAGGTGCGGTCCTTCAGGTCGATGGCCACCGCCTTGCCGTGCACGCGGATCGAATCGATCAGCTGGGCCAGCTCGTCGTCATCCGTCAGCACCGCCCCGCCGTCGCCGTAGCAGCCCAGCGGCTTGGCCGGGAAGAAGCTGGTGGTGGTGATGTCGGCCCATTTCAGCGGATGCTCGCCATTGAGGGTGCAGCCGAAGCCCTGCGCCGAATCGCAAATCAGCTTGAGCCCGTGTTTGTCGCAGATCGCCTTGATGGCGGGATAGTCGGCGGGCTGGCCGAACAGGTCGACCGCGATGACCACCCGGGGCTTGAGCCGGCCTTCCTTCAGCGTCGCCTCGATGGCCGCCTCCAGATGGCCGGGGTCCATGTTGTAGGTCGTGGCGTCGACATCGATGAACACCGGCTCGGCGTCGAACCACGGCACGATCTCGGCCGTGGCGGCGAAGGTGAAGCTGGGTACGAACACCGCATCGCCCCGCCCGATCCCCCAGGCCATCAGCGGCAGGGCCAGGGCGTCGGTGCCGTTGGCGCAGCCCAGGGCGTGCTTCGCCTTGCCGAAGGCGGCCAGGTCGGCCTCGAACTGGCGCACCTGCGGCCCCATCACCCAGGCGCCGCCGGTCACGGCCGCCTGGACGGCCGCTTCGATCCGGCCGTCGAGGCGGAGGCGCTGGGCCTGAAGGTCGATGAAGGGAATGGTCATGTCGGGACGGTCTCCGATCGTGCGCGCGGGCACAGGCGGCGCGGGGTCAACGCCTCGCCGAAGGTCGCGCTCCCTACCAAATCGATCGCCTTCCCGCCAAACGCCGTCGCGTCACTTCGCGTGACGGGTTGCAACGACCGCGCGGGGCGGCGTATGCGCGGGGATCATGACATCCGGCGTTCCGGCCGTCTTCCTCGATCGCGACGGCGTCCTGATCGAGGACACCGGCTACCCCCACCTCGAAGAGCATCTGCGCCTGATCCCCGGCGCGGCTGAAGCCGTGCGCCGCCTGACCGCGCTCGGCTATCTGTGCGTCATAGTGACCAACCAGTCCGGCGTGGCCCGCGGCCTGTTCACGGAAGCGCAGATGAAGGCCTTCAACGCCCTGCTGGTGCGCCGGCTGGCGGCGAAAGGGGCGGTAATCGGCGCCGTCTACGCCTGTCCCTTCCACGCCGAGGCGCTGGACGAGCGCTACCGCCATCCCGACCATCCGGACCGCAAGCCCAACCCCGGCATGATCCTGCGCGCCATCGCCGACCACCGCATCGATCCGGCGCGGTCCTTCCTGATCGGCGACCAGGCCTCGGACCTCGAGGCGGCCCGCCGCGCCGGCATCCCCGGCTTCCGCTTCGAGGGTGGAAACCTCGATCAATTCGTAAAAGACCTGCTGGGGCATTGATGGAATTCTCCCGGCGGTGAATTACACAGGGCGACCACCCGGAGCCCCGCATGACCCAGACCTTCGCCGACCGCCGCTGGACCAGTCCGGACGGGCTCAGTCTCTACGCCCGCGACTACGCCGCCGCCCCCGGTCCGGCGAAGCTGCCGGTGATCGCCATCCACGGCCTGACCCGCAACTCGGCCGACTTCGAGACCATCGCCCCCCTGATCGCCCAGAGCGGCCGCCGGGTGCTGGTCCTCGATGTGCGCGGCCGCGGCCGGTCCGACCGCGCCCCGGACCCGATGACCTACCAGCCGCTGAACTACGCCCAGGACGTGCTGGCCCTGATGGACCAGGCCGGCATCGCGCGCGCCGTCTTCCTCGGCACCTCCATGGGCGGGTTGATCACCATGGCCCTGGCCGCGATCCGCCCGAAGGTCATCGCCGCCGCCATCATCAACGACGTCGGTCCCGAGGTGGCCAAGGAGGGCCTGGCGCGCATCGCCGCCTATTCCGGCCAGCCGGTGGAAACCCCGGGGTGGGCCGAGGCCGCGGCCTGGGTGAAGTCGATCAACGCCGTCGCCTTCCCGCACTATACCGACGCCGACTGGGACGCCTTCGCCCGCCGCGTCTTCCGCATCGGTGCGGAGGGATCGCCGGAGCTCGACTACGACCCCGACATCGCCGTGCCGATCCGCGCCGCCGGGACGAAGGCCCTCGTCCCCAACCTGTGGCCGATGTTCAGCCGCCTCGCGAAGACCCGGCCGGTGCTTCTGGTGCGCGGCCAGACCTCCGACCTGCTCAGCGAGAAGATCGCCGCAAAGATGCGCAAGCGCGCCCCGAAGATGGACTATGTCGAGGTCCCCGGCGTCGGCCACGCCCCCATGCTCGACGAGCCCGAGGCCAAGGCGGCGATCTTTCCGTTTCTGGGCGAAGTGGACTGAACCTCTCCCCAACCGTCGCCCTCGGGCTTGACCCGAGGGCCAGACCGTCCGGTGCTCCGTTGAAGATGGTACGGTCGCGGTCGCGGGGCCGTCTTGGAGGCACTGGGCCGCCTGACCTCTGATCCTCGGGTCAAGCCCGAGGATGACGGAGAGAAAGCGCTCAGTCCGGCACATTCCCCTCCAGCTCGTCCAGCCAAACCCTTGCGGTAGCGTCCGACGGGGCGCGCCAGTCCCCGCGCGGCGACAGCGAGCCGCCGGTGACCACCTTGGGCCCGTTCGGCAGGGCCGAGCGCTTGAACTGCGAGGTCTGGAAGAAGCGGACGAGAAATTTCCGCAGCCAGTGTTTGATCGTGGCGAGGTCGTATTCGATCTTTTCCTCGTCCGGCGTCCCCGCCGGCCAGCTTCCGGCCGCGGCGTCCTTCCACGCCTGATGCGCCAGATACGCCACCTTCGACGGCTTCAGGCCGAAACGGGTGACGTAGAACAGGAAGAAGTCGTTCAGGGCGTAGGGGCCCACCGCCCCTTCGGTCGACTGGATCTTTCCATCGTCGCCCGCCGGCACCAGCTCCGGCGAGATCTCGGTGCCCAGGATGCCCCGCAGCACCGGCACGGCCTCCGGCCCCACCACCGCGCGGTCGGCGACCCAGCGGATCAGATGCCGCATCAGCGTCTTCGCGATGCCGCCGTTGACGTTGTAGTGGCTCATGTGGTCGCCGACGCCGTAGGTCGACCAGCCCAGCGCCAGCTCCGACAGGTCGCCGGTGCCCAGCACGAAGGCCCCGTTCTGGTTCGCCAGCCGGAACAGATAGTCCGTGCGCAGCCCCGCCTGCACGTTCTCGAAGGTGATGTCGTGCACCGGCTCGCCCTTCGCATAGGGATGGCCGATCCCCTCCAGCATGGTCATCGCGGTCGGCCTGATGTCGATCTCCGCCCCGGTCACCCCCAGCGCCTTCATCAGGGCCCAGGCGTTCGACTTCGTCCCTTCGGAGGTCGCGAACCCCGGCAGGGTGAAGCCGAGGATGCCGGCCCGCGGCAGGCCCAGCCGGTCGAAGGCGCGGCACGCCACCAGCAGGGCCTGGGTCGAATCCAGCCCGCCCGAGACGCCGATGACGATCCGCTCGCCATTGGTCGCCTTGAGCCGCCGCATCAGCCCCTGCACCTGGATGTTGAACGCCTCGTAGCAGTCCTGGTCCAGCCGCGCGGGGTCGTCCGGCACGAACGGGAAGCGGTCGAGGGGACGGATCAGGTCGCCGGCCGTTTCCTCCCTCGCGTCGAACAGAAGAGGGACCGGGGTGTCGTTCGGAAGCTCCCGTCGGGCGCAGTCGGCGAACGTGCCTGTCCGCAGACGTTCGAGACCGATCCGCTCCACGTCGATGTCGGCGATGGTCAGATGGCTGTCCATCGCGAACCGCTCGCCTTCGGCCAGCCTGGCGCCCAGTTCGAAGATCGTCGCCTGCCCGTCCCACGCGAGGTCGGTGGTGCTCTCGCCCCAGCCCGAGGCGGCGAACACATAGGCGGCCATGGCCCGGGCCGACTGGCTGGCGCACAACAGGGCGCGGTCGTCCGACTTTCCGATCACGACGTTGGAGGCCGACAGGTTCAGCAGGATACGGGCTCCGGCCAGCGCCTGGCGCGTCGAGGGCGGCAGGGGCGCCCAATAGTCCTCGCAGATCTCCACGCCGAAAACGAAACCGGGCCGGTTGGCGGCCTCGAAGCGCAGATTGGTCCCGAAGGCGGCCCAGACGTCGTTGACGAGGATATCCTGTTGCTCGCCGGGGTCGGCGGGCGCGAACCATCGCTTCTCGTAGTACTCGCGATAGTTCGGCAGATAGGTCTTGGGCGCGACGCCCAGCACCGCGCCGTTCGCCAGCACGACGCCGCAGTTGTACAGCCGGTCTCCACGCCGCAGCGGCGCCCCGACCACGACCGCCAGCCCCGCCTCGGCCGCCGCGTCGGCCACACGCTGGATCTGCCGCTCCACCTCGTCCAGCAAGGCGCCCTGCATCAGCAGGTCGTCGATCGCGTAGGCGCTCAGCGACAGTTCCGGAAACACCAGCAGGTCGACGCCCTGCTCGCCGGCCTGTTTGATCAGGGCCACATGCTCCTCGGCGTTGGCGACCGGATCGGCGGTGTGCACCACCGGCGTGGCCGCGGCGACGCGGACGAAGCCGTGGGTGGTGGGGGCGTGGAACGGGTGACTCTTGGGCAAGTGCGGATATTCCTTGGCTCAAGGCGTTCTAGCGTGACAACGCCCCGCGGTCACTGATGGTGGCCAATCCCGCTTCCACCGCCCAACGACCGTCATCCTCGGGCTTGACCCGAGGATCAGACCGTCCGGTGCTGCGTAAAGGAATGCACGGGCGCGGTTGCGAGGCCGCCACGGGCGCACAGCCCGCCTCACCCTCTGATCCTCGGGTCAAGCCCGAGGATGACGGGCCGCGAGAGAGGGCATGCGAGATCGCGTGACGCGCCCGCTTCGCCCCGCTAAAGCCAACCCATGAACGACGCGCCGAAAAAGGGCTGGCTCTCGCGGCTGAGCGAGGGCCTGTCCCGCTCCTCGAAGCAGATGACCGAGCAGGTCGTCGCCGCCTTCGTCAAGGAACCCCTGTCCGAAGCCGCTCTTGAGGGACTGGAAGAGCATCTGCTGGAGAGCGATCTCGGGCCGGCCGCCACCGACCGCATCGTGGCCCGTTTCCGCGATCTGCGCTTCGGCGCCGGGGCCAATGAGCGCGAGGTCAAGGAGGCGCTGGCCGAGGCCGTCGCCGCCGAGCTTGTCACGCACGAGGCCCGTTACGAGCCGCTCGACGGCCCGCGCCCCTTCGTCACCCTGTTCGTCGGGGTCAATGGCTCGGGCAAGACCACGACGCTGGGCAAGATCGCCGCCGACCTGACCGGCCAGGGCGCCAGGGTCATGGTGGTGGCCTGCGACACCTTCCGCGCCGCCGCCCGCGAACAGCTCAAGGTCTGGTCCGAGCGCGCCGGGGCGACCTTCGAGAGCCGCCGCGACGGGGCCGACCCCGCCGGCCTGGCCTTCGACGCCTACACCCGGGCGAAGGCGGAAGGGTTCGACGTGGTGCTGATCGACACCGCCGGGCGGCTGCAGAACAAGACCGCCCTGATGGATGAGCTGCTCAAGATCGTCCGGGTGTTGAAGAAGATCGACCCGGAGGCGCCGCACGAGACCCTGCTGGTGCTCGACGCCACGGTCGGCCGCAACGCCCTGGCCCAGGAGCAGATCTTCGGCCGCACCGCCTATGTCTCCGGCCTGGTCATGACCAAGCTGGACGGCACCGCCCGCGGCGGCGTCCTTGTGCCCGTCGCCCAGGCCTCGGACGCCCCGATCAAGCTGATCGGCGTCGGCGAGGGGATCGAGGACCTGCAACCCTTCGACGCCCGGGCCTTTTCACGTTCGCTGGTGGGACTTGAGGACTGACGCATGAGTGAGCCCGACACCGCCGTCCCGACGGCCAGAAAAGAGTCCAGCCTGCGCCAGCTGGTCGATTTCGGCGGCCTGCTGGCGTTCGGCCTCGCCTTCCTCGTCCTGCGCCTGCGCGGGATGAGCGGCGACGAGGCGCTGGTCCAGGCCACCTGGGCCCTGGTGGCCGGATCGGCCGTCGCCGTGGCCGTGGGCCTGGTCGTCGAGAAGCGGCTGGCGCTGCTGCCGCTTCTGGTCGGCGGTTTCGCCCTGGTCTTCGGCCTGCTGACCCTGTTCACGGGCGACGGCCTGTGGGTCAAGCTCAAGGTCACCATTCTCAACGGCTGCCTTGCCGTCGCCCTGCTGGGAGGCGTCATGCTGGGCAAGCAGCCGCTGCGGGCCCTGCTGGGCACGGTCATCCCGATCAACGACCGGGCGTGGCGCATCCTGACCTTCCGCTACGGCCTGTTCTTCCTCTGCGTCGCCGTCGCCAACGAGCTGGTGCGCAGCGAGGCCCTGGTCGCATGGGCGGCGGAGCGGATCGGCCGCGGCGACGTCGATCCGGCGGACGTCTGGGTCAGCTTCCGCGGCGTGCTGTGGATGGCCTCGTCGATCTTCGGCCTCTCGCAGATCCCGCTGATCATGCGCAACCTGACCGCCGCCGACAAACCGGTCGATCCGATGGCCCCGGCCGAGCCCGACACTGCCCCCTGACGTCTCCGTCTCGGGACGTCCCCGGATCGTCCGTCGTCAAACCGTAAAACGCGGCTGCTAGCTATGGCGTGCAGCCAAGGGGATACGGGCGATGGTCAAGTCAGGCTCTAAAGCCAAACGCGGCGGCCTCGCCGCCTCGCCCAGCCATCTGATGCACCGCGCGTTGCAGCTGGCGCTCGACATCTACACCGAGGAGGCGGGCCCGGACGGCCTGACCCAGCGCCAGTTCGCGGTGCTGGAGGCGGTCTCGCACAAGTCCGGCCTGACCCAGACCGACCTGGTCCGCGCCACCGGCATCGACCGCTCGACCCTGGCCGACCTCGTCGCGCGCATGACCGCCAAGGGCCTGCTGGAGCGCGAACGCTCGACCATCGACGCCCGGGCCAAGGCCGTGCGCCTCTCGCCCGCCGGCCAGGCCGCGCTGGACGCCGCCCACCCCCGTGTCGAGGCCGCCGACAGGCGCATCCTGGCCCTGTTGCCCAAGGGCAAGCGCGACGGCTTCCTCGCCCTGCTGGCCGACCTCGCCGGCGAGGCCGACGCCGCCCCCGACAAGGCGAAAGCCGAGATCAAGGCCGCCAAGAAGGCCGCCCGCGAGGCGAAGAAGGCCGACAAGCTGGCGAAGAAGGCGGCCAAGGCCGACAAGCCGAAGAAGACCGCGAAGCTGAAGCTGGTCGAACCGGCCTGAGTTCTCCTTCTCCCCTTGGGGGAGAAGGGAGCCGCGTCCTAGTCCATCAGCTGCTGCGCCAGATAGACGTAGTGCCTCGCCCAGCGCCGGGCGTTGGCCACCGGATCGGCGTCGTTGGAATGTCCGCCCGAGGTCTCCTCGTAATAGAGGTGGTCGTGGCCCATCGCCTCCAGCCGCGCCGCGAATTTGCGGGCGTGGCCCGGATGCACCCGGTCGTCGCGGGTGTTGGTGGTGATGTAGACGCGCGGATACTCCGCCTCCGGACGAAGCTGCTGATACGCCGAATAGCGGGCGATGAACGCCGCCTCCTCCGGGATGCGCGGGTCGCCGTATTCGCCGATCCACGAGGCCCCGGCGGGCAGTTCGTGATAGCGCAGCATGTCGATCAGCGGGCTCTCGATCACGGCCGCGTTGATCAGCTCCGGATGCTGGGTCATCGCCACCGAGGTCAGCACCCCGCCGTTCGAGCGGCCATAGACGCCGGTCCGCCGCGGGCTGGTGATCCCCCGCTGATGGAGATCGCGCGCGACCGCAGCATAGTCGTCGAAGGCCAGCTGGCGGTTTTCCTTGAGCACCGACTGGTGCCAGGTCGGGCCGAATTCGCCGCCGCCGCGGATGTTGGCGTTGACGTAGACGCCGCCGTTCTCGAGCCACAGCCTGCCCATCTCGGGGATGTAGGCCGGCGGCTTCGACACCTGGAACCCGCCGTAGCCGTAGATGATCGTCGGCGCATGGCCGTCCATCACCAGATCGCGCGGCCGGACGACGAAATACGGAATCTTCGTCCCGTCCGACGACGTCGCCTCGAACTGCTCGACCACATGGGTCGAGGCGTCGAAGCGGGCGGGGGCAGTGCGGAGGGTTTCGGTGACTCCCGCGCGCGCGTCGGCGAGGCTGAGGGTCGAGGGGGTCAGGAAGCCGTCGACGCTGTAGAAGAGCCGGCTGGAGGCTCGGCTGAGGTCGCCCAGATGGACCGAGACGTTCTCCGGAATCTGAAGAGCCTGCTGATTCCAGAAGTTGACGAGCCTGGAGTCTGACATCCGCTCGCTGTCGACGAATTGAACCAGCCGGCCGCGAACATTGTCATAGAGCGTGGCGACCAGGCGGCCGCCGTCGAGAACCGCGACATCTTCCACCGACTGGCGATCGCTCGGCTCGAAAACGGTCTCCGAATCACGGATTCGGGCAGCGGTGTCACGGTCTCCCCGGCCGCCGAGCGCGGTGAGGCTGTAGGCCAGCAAGGAGCCCGCCTTATGGATCGGGCGGTCGCCCCGCGAGGCCAGTCGCCAATCCTCGTCGATTGTGAAGATCAGACGCCCCCCGGTCACGCCCCGGACGTTGACCCGCTCGGGAAGGCCCAGCTTGACCGGCTGGCCGTCGATCAGCTGCCAAGTCTCGCTGCGGAACGTGTCCAGCGGCCGGCTGATCAGGACGGCCTGTACCGCTCCAGCGCCGTTGCGGAGGACGCTCGGACTCACCCCATACCCGCCGTCGCCGATGTCGCCGCGATAGACTTCCGTCGCCTGGGCCAGCGTCTGGCCGCGCTTCAGCGCCTTGACGATGAAGGGGTAGCCGCTCTCCGTCAGGGTGTTCGGCCCGAAGTCCGTCGCCACCAGAAGCGTGTCCCGGTCCAGCCATTCCAGCCGGTGCTTGCCTTCCGGCAGGATGAAGCCGTCCTCGACCCACAGGCCGGTCGAGGTGTCGAACTCGCGCACCACCACCGCGTCCTTGCCGCCGTCCGACAGCGAGACCAGGCAGCGCGTCTCGTCCGGCGCGAGGCAGTCCGCGCCCTTCCACACCCAGTCCTTTTCCTCGGCCCGCGACAGGGCGTCGATGTCGAGCAGCGTCTCCCACCGCGTCGCGTCGGACCGGTAGCTGTCCAGCGTCGTGCGCCGCCAGATCCCCTTCGGATTGGCCGCGTCCTGCCAGAAATTGCCGATGCCTTCGCCGAGGAAGCTGGGCGACGGGATGCGGTCGGTCGCCGACAGAATGTCGAACGCCTGCGCCCGGAAGGTCTCGTAGCGCCGGTCCCCCTCCAGCGCCGCCAGCGCCTTGCGGTTCGACTCCGCCACGAAGGCCATGGCCTCGGCGCCGTTGACCTCCTCCAGCGCCAGATGATCGTCGGCGGCCCGCACCCCGGCCGGGGTCAGGTCGGCCGGGAAGTGCGGCGCCGGCCTGCGCACGTCCGCGATGATGATATCGTCCGGACCGTCGGCCTGCTGCGCGAAGGCGGGGACGGCGGCGAGCCACAGGGCCGGGATCGCAGCGGTCAGAAGCAGTCGTTTCATGGGGGCTCTACTCCGCCGCCGGCTGATCCATCAGCCGCCGGCTCAGATAGGTGTACTCCAGCGCGATCCGCCGGGCCGTCTCGCGCAGGTTGGCCCCCGCCGCGTGACCGCCGTCGGTGTTCTCGTAGAACAGCACCGGATAGCCGAGCTCCTCCAGCCGCGCCGCCGCCTTGCGGGCGTGGCCCGGATGCACCCGGTCGTCCTTCGTCGAGGTGTGGATGAACACCTCCGGATAGGGCTGGCCGGCGCGCAGGTTCTGGTAGGGCGAGTAGCGCTCGATCCACGCCCGCTCCTCCGGCACGTCGGGGTTGCCGTATTCCGCGATCCACGAGGCCCCGGCCAGCAGCTTGTGGAAGCGCAGCATGTCGAACAGCGGCACCTGGATGACCGCGCCGTTGATCAGGTCCGGCCGCTGGGTCAGCATCGCCCCCATGAACAGCCCGCCCTGCGAGCCGCCCATGACCCCGAGGCGCGGCTGCGAGGTGATGTCGCGGGCGATCAGGTCCTCGGCCACCGCCTGGAAGTCCTCATGCGCCCGCTGGCGGTTCTCCTGCAGCGCCGCCTGGTGCCAGCGCGGCCCGAACTCGCCGCCGCCGCGAGTGTTGGCGATGACGTAGACCCCGCCGCGCTCGAGCCACAGCTTGCCGACCGTGGCCGAATAGCCGGGCAGCAGCGAGTTCTGGAAGCCGCCGTAGCCGTACAGCAGGGTCGGGTTCGACCCGTCCAGCGGCATGTCGCCCCTGTGGACGACGAAGTACGGGATCTTCGTCCCGTCGGCCGAGGTCGCCTCGAACTGCTCGACCACCATGCCCGTGGCGTCGAACTTGGCCGGCAGCGACTTGACCGCGTCCGCCGAACCGCCCGCCGCATCGGCCAGATACAGGCTGGACGGGTTCAGATAGCCGGCCACGTTGACGAACACCCGGTCGTCGCGCTCGCTGGCCGAGCCGATGCCGACGGTGACGTTCTGCGGCAGGTCCAGCCGCGTGCGGCTCCACTCGCCGGCGGGATTGGGCTCATAGACATAGACCGAGCCGCGCACGTTCTCGTACAGGGCGACGACCAGTTTGTTGCGGGTGTTGGAGATGCCCTCGATCGCCTCGCGCTCGCCCGGCCGGATGACCAGCTGCGCCGGCGTCGCCGGATCGGCCAGCCAGCGCTCGAGGTCCCAGGCGATGACGTCGCCGGTCCGGAATTCCTGGCCCGACGGCGCGGTCCAGTCCTGGTCCGTCGTCACCACCATCTGGCCCCGCACCAGGGCGTTGATGTTCGACTTGGCCGGCAGCTCCAGCTTGGTGGTCGTGCCGTCGGCGTTGAGCCGGTGCGTCTCGCCCTCGTAGAAGCTGACCCCCCGGTTGATCAGGGTCGCCTGGATGACCCCGTCGGCGTCGCGCAGCGTATAGCCCGAGACCGAGACATCGGTCGGCTGGCCGGTGAACACCGTCGTCGCCTGATCCAGCGTCTGGCCGCGCTTCAGCACCTTGACGATCATCGGATAGCCCGAGCTGGTCAGGGTGCCCGGTCCGAAATCGCGCGAGACCAGCAGGGTGTCCTGATCGACCCAGGTCGCCCCGCCCTTGGACTCCGGCAGCACGAAGCCGTCCTCGACGAAGGTCTTCGTGGCGCGGTCGAACTCGCGCACCGTCACCGCGTCCTTCCCCCCGTCGGACAGGCTGACCAGGCAGCGGGTCTCGTCCGGCGGCAGGCAGGTCGCGCCCTTGTAGACCCAGTTCTTGCCCTCGGCCGCCGACAGGGCGTCGAAGTCGAGCACGGTCTCCCACTGCGGCTCGGCCGAGCGGTATCTGTCCAGCGTCGTGGTCCGCCAGACGCCGCGCACATGCTCGGCGTCCTGCCAGAAATTGTCGATCGTGCCGTCGTGGTTGAAGCCCGGCGACGGGATGCGGTCGCGGGACTGGACGATCTCCAGCGCCTGCCGGTGCAGGGTCTCGAAGCGCGGGTCGCCGCGCAGGACGCCGAGCGAACGCTCGTTATGCTCGTTGACCCAGGCCATGGCCCGCTCGCCCTCGACCTCTTCCAGCCACAGATACGGGTCTGTCGCGTCCGAGGTCGCGAAGCCGGCGCCGGCGCCCGAGGCCTCGGCGGAGGAGTGGACGGGCGTGGTCTGGGCCATGGCGGCGCTCGAAAGGGCGGTGGAGGCGAGAAGCGCGGCGAGCGCGGCGGTGCGGATCATTCTGGGCGGTCCCCGACGGTTGGTCGGGCGGCACCTTACCGGCGGCGGCCCCTCCGGCAAGGCGAGGCGCGCGGAGGTTACGGATTTGTCATTTCAATGATGCCCCTCGTCCGGGATGCACAGCACCTCGCCGCAGGCCTTGCAGTGGACCGCGTCCGGATCGTGCTTCTGCAGGCCGCAGACCGGGCAGGGGAATTTCACCTTGTGCGGCCGCACGATGGTCTGGGCCAGCCGCAGGAACAGGGTGATGCCGGTCAGCATGATGATGATCGACAGCACCCGCCCCCAGTTGCCGGGCAGGGTGATGTCGCCGAAGCCGGTGGTGGTCAGGGTGGCGACGGTGAAATACAGCGCGTCCAGATAGCCGTGCAGATCCTCGTGGCGCCCCCTGAAGGTGGCGTAGACGAAGCCGGTGGCCACGAAGACGAAGGTCACCAGCGCCGCCAGCGCCCGCGTCACCTCCTCCACCCGCGTGTCGTCGAAGCGGCGGCCGACCGTGCGCCAGAAGAAGTCCGAGCTCAGCAGAGTCCACAGCCGCAGCATCCGCAGGAAGCCGAAATTGTACAGCCAGGCGGGGAACAGCAGGGTGGCGAGGATGAACACGTCGACCCAGGTGGACGGCTTCTTCAGCCAGTCCTTGATGTCGCTGTAGGCCAGGGCGCGCCCGGCCATGTCGGCGAGCAGCACCACGGCCACGACGGCGTCGACGACATAGAAGGCCCAGCCCGCCTCGCGCAGGATCGGCGCGGCGAGGAAGAAGCCGATGATGGCGAAGTCGACCACGATGACCGCCAGCCGGAAGCGCACCGCCAGCGGCGACGAGCCGTGGTAGAGGTAGCGCAGCCGGGCCCTGAGGCGCAGGCCCTCGGCCTTCGGGGCGTTGGCGGGCACGGGTCTGGAACGGCTCATGGTACAGCGATAACGCGCGTCGCTCGCGCAAGGAACCGGCAAGGCCTATATCCCGCCCGATGACCCGTCCCTTCGTCCGCATGAACGGCGCCGGCAACGACTTCGTCGTCGTCAACGCGCTCGAGACGCCGTTCGCGCCGACGGCCGACCAGGTGCGCGCCATCGCCGACCGCGCTGCCGGCCAGGGCTGCGACCAGCTGATCGCCATCGAGCCGTCCGCGACCGCCGACGCCTTCATGCGCGTCTGGAACGCCGACGGCGGCCAGGTCGAGACCTGCGGCAACGCCCTGCGCTGCGTCGGCTGGTTGCTGATGGAGGCCAACGGCAGGGACTCTGTCGTCATCGACACCCTCGGCGGTCCGACCACCGCCACCCGCGCGGGCGATCACCGCGTCCGCGTCGACATGGGTCGCCCCGGACTGGACTGGACCGAGGTTCCGCTGGCCGAGGCGATGGACACCCGCGGCATCGAGCTCCAGGTCGGCCCCATCGACGACCCGATCCTGCATACGCCGGGCGCGGTCTCGATGGGCAATCCGCACGTGGTCTTCTTCACCGACCGCCAGGACGACGCCTTCGTGCGCGGCTCCGGCTCGCTGGTCGAGCACCACCCGCTGTTCCCCGAGGGCGTCAACGTCGGCTTCGCCAACGTCCTCGCCCCCGACCGCATCCGGCTTCGGGTCTGGGAGCGTGGCGCCGGCCTGACGAAAGCCTGCGGCACCGGCGCCTGCGCCGCCCTCGTCGCCACGGCCCGCCGCGGCCTCACCGGCCGCCACGCCGTCATCGAGGCCGACGGCGGCGAACTCGAGATCGACTGGGACGAGGTCTCGGGCCATGTCTTCATGACCGGCCCGGTCGAGATCGAGGGCACGGGGGCTCTGGCGGTCTGAGCGTCCGTCTCCTCACCTTCCCCACGCAGTGGGGAGGGGGACCGCGCGAAGCGTGGTGGAAGGGGCGGCGCAGGCGTCATGACGCTGTGCTGACAATCCGGGGAATTATAGTCAGGTTCAGCGAACAAATAGCGCGCATAATCAACAACATGACCTGTTGCTAGACCCGTTCTCCTGCGCACAGGGGACGGGCTCATTACAATGCGCTTCACCCCGTCGCGGGGGAGGGCGTCTGGCGCCAGGGCCAACCACGTGCGGCGGGTGTGATCGTTGCGGGACGCCGGGCGCCGCCTTTTCGGAGGCGCGCGGCGGAACCGGACCATCCTGGAGGACGGGTTGCTCCCCCCTCCGGCGTGGAAAGGGACTGTCCTCCGGTTTGAAACGGAGGAGCCCAGGGGCCTGGCCGCTCCTGCCCGCCCGGGCTTAGTTTCGAAAGGGTCTAAAGGGTGAAGGCCGCGGGGCCGAAAATGGCAAACCCCGCACCGCCCTGCGATACCCGCCCCGAAGCGCTCGCGAGGCACGATCACGGCGGAGCGCGGACGTTCAGCCGAAAATCACCAAGGCCCCCTACGGCGAAAGCACGGGGGCCGCTCACACGGTTCCGGGCCGAACGCCCGCGCTCCGCCGACCTCCCCGCTCGACCTGCCGCGCCCGCGCGGCGGGGCGAAACTGCATGACCTCGTCATCCCCCGCCAACGAACCCGAAGGGCGAGGCCGGGCCGGCGACGCAAGCGGCGATCAATCGTGCGCGGCCCGTTTTCCGCAACGTAAAGGTCCGGGCGGTTGTCCGCGTCCGTCCCACAGCCTAGGAACAATCCTCCCGACCCCGCCTTCGGAATCCCTGCCGACCATGCCCGACCTGACCGACAAACAGACCTTCTCCGACGAGGACGCGCTGGAGTTCCACCGCAGTCCCCGGCCGGGCAAGATCTCCATGGCCCCGACCAAGCCGATGGCCACCCAGCGCGACCTGTCGCTGGCCTATTCGCCCGGCGTCGCCATTCCGGTGCTGGCCATCGCCGCCGATGTGGACAAGGCCTACGACTACACGTCCAAGGGCAATCTGGTCGCCGTCATCTCGAACGGCACGGCCATCCTCGGCCTCGGCAACCTCGGCCACATGGCGTCCAAGCCGGTGATGGAGGGCAAGGCCGTCCTGTTCAAACGCTTCGCCGACGTCGACAGCTTCGACGTCGAGGTCAAGACGACGGACCCGGAAGAGTTCGTCACCGTGGTCAAGAACATCGGCGACACCTGGGGCGGCATCAATCTGGAGGACATCAAGTCCCCCGAATGTTTCGTCATCGAGTCCGAGCTGCAGGATCTGCTCGACATCCCGGTCTTCCACGACGACCAGCACGGCACGGCCATCATCTCGACCGCCGGCCTGATCAACGCCGCCCATATCGCCGGCAAGAAGCTGGAGGACCTGAAGGTCGTGCTGGCCGGGGCCGGGGCCGCGGGCCTGTCGTCGATCGCCCTGATGAAGGCCGCCGGCGTTCGGGCCGAAAACACCGTCATCGTCGACCGCGAGGGGGTGGTCTGGAAGGGCCGCGACAACGTCGACCAGTGGAAGGCCGCCCACGCCACCGACACCCCGCACCGCACCCTGGCCGAGGCCATGGTCGGCGCCGATGTCGTGCTGGGTCTCGCCGCCAAGGGCGCCATCACCAAGGAGATGGTCGCCTCCATGGCGCCCAACCCGATCATCTTCGCCATGGCCAACCCGGACCCCGAGATCACCCCGGAAGATGTCATGTCGGTGCGTTCCGACGCCATCATCGCCACCGGCCGCTCGGACTACGTCAACCAGGTCAACAACGTGCTGGCCTTCCCGTATCTGTTCCGCGGCGCGCTCGACGTGCGGGCCCGCCGTGTCAATCACGAGATGAAGATCGCCTGCGCCGAGGCCCTCGCCGCCCTGGCCCGCGAGGACGTGCCGGATGAGGTCGCCGCCGCCTACCGCGGCCGCAAGCTCAAGTTCGGCCGCGACTACATCATCCCGACCCCGTTCGACCCGCGCCTGATCTGGTACATCCCGCCCTTCGTGGCCCAGGCCGCCATGGACACCGGCGTGGCGCGCAAGCCGATCGAGGACATGGACGCCTACCGGACCGAACTGCGCTCGCGGCTCGATCCGTCGGCGGCTCTGATGCAGAACATCTCCGGCGCCGTGCGCGCCGCGCCGAACAAGCGGGTGGTCTTCGCCGAGGGCGAGGAAACCGCCGTGATCCGCGCCGCCTGGGGCTTCAAACAGGCCGAACTGGGCACGCCGATCCTGCTCGGCCGCGAGGAGCTGATCCGCAAGAACGCCGCCGAGGCGGGGCTGAACTTCGACGACATGGGCATCGAGATCGTCAACGCCCGCGTCTCCGAGCACAATGTCGAATACACCGACTGGCTCTACGAGCGCCTGCAGCGCCGCGGCTATCTGAAGCGCGACGTGCAGCGGATGATCAACCAGGACCGCAACTATTTCGGCGCCACCATGTGCGCCCGCGGCCAGGCCGACGCCATGGTCACCGGCGTGACCCGCAACTTCAACATGGTGCTCAAGGAGGTCCGCCGCGTCCTCGACGTCAAGGAGCGGATGATCGGCCTGTCGATCCTGCTGGCCAAAGGGCGCACCCTCTTCGTCGCCGACACCTCGATCCACGAACTGCCCAACGCCGAGGAGCTGGCCGAGATCGCCATCCAGGCCGCCGAGACGGTGCGCAAGCTGGGCAAGACGCCCCGCGTGGCCTTCCTCAGCTATTCGACCTTCGGCAACCCGCCGGGCGACCGGGGCGAAAAGGTGCGCGAGGCCATCCGCATCCTCGACCAGCGCGGCTGTGATTTCGAATACGAGGGCGAGATGCCGCCCGAGCTGGCGCTCGACCCCGACGCCCGCGCCGCCTACCCCTTCATGCGCCTGTCGGGCCACGCCAATGTGCTGGTCATGCCGGCCATCCACTCGGCCGCCATCTCGACCCGGCTGGTCCAGCAGCTCGGCGGCGCCACGGTCATCGGCCCGCTGCTGGTCGGCCTCGAGAAATCCGTCCAGATCGTCTCGCTGGGCGCCTCGGTCAGCGAGATCATCACCGCCGCGACGTTCGCCGCCTATGAGGAAGGGGCGATCGGGGAGGAGTAGGCGGTCAGGTCACCCCGGCCGCCGCCTTCAGCCGGCGGTTCCGCCGGTCCAGCAGCCAGCACAGGATGACGGCCGGAATCCCGACCGCCGCCGTGCCCGCGAAGAACAGAGCATAGGCGACCATCAACTCATGCCCCTGCTGCAGCCCCTCGACGACGACGCCCGAGAACCCCTTCAGGAACTTGCCGAGCAGGGCGTAGAACGAACTCAACAGGGCGTACTGGGTCGCCGTGTAGCCGATGCCGGTCAGGCTGGACATGTAGGCGACGAGGGCGGCGCCGGCGAAGCCCTCGGAGAAATTCTCGACGAACAGCACGCCGCCGAACATCGGCGTCGACAGGCCAACCACCGCCATCAGGGTATAGCCGAGGTTGGACAGCGGCCCGATCAGGGCGCCGAGCAGCAGCGTCGGACCGAAGCCGAAACGCACCGCGCTCAGTCCGCCCGCCGCGATGCCGACGAAGGCCGCGACCAGGCCGACGCTCAGCCGCATGGCGCCGATCGCCTCCTTGGTCAGGCCCAGGTCGATGTAGAAGGGCCCGACCATCGGGCCCATCACGAAGTCCGGCAGCCGGTAGAGGCTGATCGCCGCCAGCATCAGGAAGGCCGCCGCCTTGTGGGTCTTGAGAAAGTTGATGAACGGGCCGACCACGACGTCGAACATTCCCCGCAGCGTCCACGGCGGCGCGCCTCCGGTGGCGGCCGCGATCTCGCGCCGGTCGACCGGCTCCTTCGCGAACAGGGTCGCGCCTATGGCGATGGCCATGGCCGCGCCCCAGATTCCGTAGGCGCCGTTCCAGCCGAACCAGCTGGCGAAGAAGAGGATCAGCGCATTACCCGCCAGGATGGCGAAGCGATAGCCAAGCTGGAAGGCGGAGGTCAGCAGGCCCAGATCGTCATCGTTCTCGGCGCTTTCGATCCGCCAGGCGTCGACGACAATGTCCTGGGTCGCCGAGGCGAAGGCGGTGACCAGGGCGGCGGCGCCGAGCGCGGTCAAACCGCCTTCCGGGCCGATGATCGCCATGGTGATCAGGGCGGCGCCGACCACTGCCTGGGACAACAGCATCCAGCCGCGTCGCCTGCCCAGTCGACCCAGCAAGGGAACGTCGAACCGGTCCACCACGGGCGCCCAGATGAATTTGAAGGAATAGGCCAGACCGACCCACGAAATGAAGCCGATGGCCGACAGCGCCACATCGCCTTCCGCCAGCCAGATGCTGAGCGTGGCCCCGGTGAGCAGGAACGGCAGGCCGGAACCGAAGCCCAGCAGCAGGGTGATCAGGACGCGGCCACGACCCAGCGCTTTAAGGACATCCTTCGCCCCCGCCTTGCGCGGCGCCGCATCCGTGGAAGAGTCGGTCATCTGGCGTCCCTCGTGAGACGCCCCCCGCGTCCCTATGCGACCGCGACCTTGGCGCGCTCCGCGCGGTTCGTCCAGCGGGCGAGAGAGGCGCGCAGCGCCTCGGGCTCCAGCGGCTTGACCAGATGGTCGTCCATCCCGGCCTCGAGGCAGGCGCGGCGGTCCTCGGCGAAGGCGTTGGCGGTCAGGGCCACGATCGGCGTCCCGTCGCCCCGGGCGCGGATGGCGCGGGCGGCGCTGGGGCCGTCCATGCCGGGCATCCGCATGTCCATAAAGACCAGGTCGTACCGGGCCCGCTTGAGGGCGTCGAGCGCCTCATGGCCGCTGGCGGCGGTCTCGACCGCGCAGCCCTCGCGCCGCAGCAGGGTCGCGGCCAGCAGGGCCCCGACCGGATTGTCCTCGACCAGCAGCACCCGGGTGCCCGAGAACCGGGTCACGGCGACGCGGTCGTCCTCGGGCGGCGGAGGCGGCGGCCCGGGCTGCATGGTCTGTTGCGCGCCCGAGGCGGCCAGCACGCGCTCGGCCAGCGAGCCGCGCCGCAGCGGCTTGATCAGATAGCCGTGGAACCCGGCCGACCGGTAGCGGGCGATCAGGTCGCGCTCGGAGGGCTTCAGCAGCACGATGGCGCGGGCGTCCAGCGGACGGGAGACGAGGCTCAGGCCGGCGGCCCGCGCCGCATGGTCGATCAGGACGACCGGGGCCCTGGCCGAGACCTCGCCCCCCGACGCCTCGATCTGGGCGGCGGCGGCGGCGGCCACGAACGGATCGGGACTGACCACGGCCACGGTCTGGCCGGCCAGCGACAGGGCCCGCTCCGGGGCGTTCCTGACCGCCGGGAAGACCGCCTCGAAGCGGAAGCGGGCGCCGGGGCCGTCGGGCCGGTCGGCGACGCTGACGGTTCCGCCCATGGCGTGGGCCAGCTTGCGCACCACGGCCAGGCCGAGTCCGGCCCCGCCGAACCGGCTGGCGTCGGAGGCGTCCACGTGGCCGAACTCCTCAAAGATGCGGCCGCGCGCCTCGACCGGCACGCCGGGCCCCGTGTCATCGACGATGAAGGCCAGCCGGGGCGCCCTGAGCGACCCGCCCGAGCGTTCAACCGTGATCCGGACACCGCCGCTCTCGGTGAATTTCACCGCGTTGCCGGCGAGATTGAACAGCACCTGGCGCAGCCGCCCCTCGTCGGCCATGACATCGACGGCCTCCGGCGCGACCGACCAGGCGATCTCAAGCCCCTTGTCGTGCGCCCGGGGGCTGAGCAGTTCGGCGACGCCGCGCACCAGCGTCTCCAGGTCGACCGGCGCAGAGTCGAACTCCAGCCGGTCGGCCTCGAGCCGGGCGTAGTCCAGAAGGTCGTTGACCAGGCCCAGCAGGTGTTCGGCGGAGGAGCGGGCGGCTTCGGCGTAGGCGCGCTGGGCGCCGTCGAGCCGGGTGCGCGACAGCAGGCCGAGCATGCCGATCACGCCGTTCAGCGGCGTGCGCATCTCGTGGCTCATCAGGCGCAGGAATTGGTGCTCGGCGCCCTCGGCGGCCGAAGCGTCCGTCTTCGCCGTGTCTGGAACCGCCTTCGTCCTGCGCGCCATCGACATCCCCTTGGACGGCGATCATGGCGGATCATGTCTTAAGGCTGGTTCAAGCGGGTCGGTTAAGGAAGTCTGAGGTCACCAGGCGGGCGCGCCGGCCCGTCCCTCGCTCGCGCCCGCCTGCCGGTCGAAATCCGCCTGGGCGCCGACCGTTGAACGGCGATGCACCAGCGCCTCGGCGATGTGCCGGCGCAGCACCCCGTCGCAGCCGTCGAGATCGGCGATGGTGCGGGCCAGCCGCAGCGTCCGGGTCCAGCCCCGGGCGGTCAGGCCGCCGGCCTCGCCCGCACGCATCAGCAGGGCGCGACCAGATTCATCGGGGGTGGCGAAGCGGTCCAGAGTCTCGCCCGACGCCCGGGCGTTGATCGCCTGATCATACGAGGTCTCCGGATCGATGCCGGCGGCGCGCAGGCGGTCCTGCTGCATGGCGCGGGCGGCCTGGACCCGGGAGGCGGCCTCGGCCGTGCCCTCGGCGGGCGGCGGCAGGGCCATGTCGGCGGCGGTGACCGGCGGCGTCTCCACCGTCAGGTCGATGCGATCGAACATCGGTCCGGAGATGCGGTTCTGGTAATCGCGCTGGCAGCGCGGAGCCTTGCCGCACGCCCCCTTGCCGCCGCCGCCCAGGCCGCAGCGGCACGGGTTCATCGCCGCCACCAGCTGGAACCGGGCCGGATAGCGCACGTGGGCGTTGGCCCGGGCCACCACGATCTCGCCGGTTTCGAGCGGCTGGCGCAGGGAATCCAGCGCCTGGGCGCTGTACTCGGGTAGTTCGTCGAGGAAGAGCACGCCGTTGTGCGCCAGCGAGGCCTCGCCCGGCCTGGCGCGCAGCCCGCCGCCGGTCAGGGCCGCCATCGAGGCCGAGTGATGCGGCGAACGGAACGGCCGGTCGCGGGTCAGGGCCCCGCGCTCGATCAACCCGGCCACCGACCAGACCATCGAGGTTTCCAGCAACTCCTTCGGCGTCAGCGGCGGCAGCAGGCCGGGCAGCCGCGCCGCCATCATCGACTTGCCCGAGCCCGGCGGACCGACGAACAGCAGGTTGTGGCCGCCGGCCGCCGCGATCTCCAGCGCCCGTTTGGCGCTCTCCTGCCCCTTGACCTCGTTGAGGTCGGGGACCCGATCGCCGGACCGCATCGCCCCCGGCTCGGGCCGGCGCAGCACCTGCACGCCCTTGAAATGATTGACCAGCCCGATCAGCGACCGCGGCGCCAGCACCGCCACCTCCCCGGCCCAGGCCGCCTCGGGGCCATTGGCTTCGGGACAGATCAGGCCCAGCCCCATGGCGTCGGCCGCCACGGCCGCCGGCAGGGTCCCGCCGACCGGCGCGATCTGCCCGTCCAGCCCCAGTTCGCCGACCGCCGCCCAGCCGGCCAGGGCGTCGGCCGGAATGACGCCCATCGACGCCAGCAGGGCGAGGGCGACCGGCAGGTCGAAATGGCTGCCTTCCTTGGGCAGGTCGGCCGGAGCCAGGTTGGCGATGATCCGCCTGGAGGGCATGGCCAGGCCGATGCCGGCGAAGGCCCCGCGCACCCGTTCCCGGCTTTCGGCCACCGCCTTGTCGGCCAGGCCGACGATGGTGAAGGACGGCTGGTCGCTGGACAGCTGCTGGACCTGCACGTCCACGCGCCGGGCGTCCACGCCTTCGAACGCCACCGTGACGACGCTGGCCACCATCGGCCCCTCCCGCAATCCGCGAGGAGAACGAACCATGAACCCGAACAGTTTGCAAGAGCGGCGTTACGCGACGGCGCGGACCGCCCGCTTGCGCTCGATCACGTCCCACATCAGCGCCGCCGCGTCGACGCCGGTGAAGCGTTTCAGCTGCTGGGCGCCGGTCGGCGAGGTGACGTTGATCTCGGTCAGCCAGTCGCCGATGACGTCGATGCCCACGAAGATCAGGCCGCGCGCCCTCAGCGTTGGGCCGATGGCGGCGCAGATCTCGCGGTCGCGGGCGGTCAGCTCGACCGGCGCGGCGGTGCCGCCGACGTGCAGGTTGGAGCGCACCGCGCCCTCGGCCGGCACCCGGTTGATGGCCCCGACCGGCTCACCGTCGACCAGCAGGATGCGCTTGTCGCCCTTCGACACCGCGGGGATGAATTTCTGGATCACCAGCGGATCTCGCGAGCCGACGGCGTGGATCTCGATCAGCGCCTCGAGATTGGGATCGTCGGCCTTCAGCCGCACCACGCCCGAGCCGCCCGCGCCGTGCAGCGGCTTCAGCACCACGTCCCCGTGCCGGCGGTGGAAATCCATCAGGGCGACCGGGTCGGAACTGATCAGGGTCGGCGGCTGCAGACCCGGGAAACGGGTGACCAGCAGCTTCTCCGGCGCCGATCGGACCTCGGCCGGATCGTTAACGACCAAGGTCCCGGGGTGCACCGTCTCGAGCAGATAGGTGGCCGTGACATAGGCCATGTCGAAGGGCGGGTCCTGGCGCATCAGGATGACGTCGACATCTTCGGCGAGGTCGAGCCGGACTTCGTCGCCGAAGCTGACGTGGTCGCCGGCGGTCCGGCGCAGGGTCACCGGCCAGGCCCGGCAGAACAGCCGTCCGTCCTCGAGCGCCAGGGTGCGGAAGTCGTAGACCCAGACCGGATAGCCCCGGTTCTGGGCCTCCATGGCCTGCAGGAAGGTGGTGTCGGACTCGATGTTGACCGCCTCGATGGGGTCCATCTGGATCGCGACTCTCAGCATGCCCTGTCCTTCCAAACGATCGGAGCTTGGCTAATGGGCAGCGGGAGGGCGGCGCGCAACCCTAGTTCAGCTGCAGGCGCACCCGGTCGACCGACATCCGGCGGTGGGCCTCGGTCGGATCATCCAGCGTCCGGGCCCGCGACAGGGCCTCCAGCGCGCCGGCCAGGGCGCCCTGCTTTTCGCGGGCCGCGGCGACGTCGAGCCACGGACGGTGATCTTCGGGATCGAGCAGGGCCCGGCGCAGGGCCGAACGCTCGGCGCCCTCGAAGTCCTGGGCGTTGATGGCCCGGCTGAACAGCACGTTCTGCAGGCGCAGCAGGGCCTGCCGGTCGCTGACCGGGGCCATCAGCACGTCGAGCCGGTCGGCGACGTGCGGCGTCAACCCGGCCCGCAGCGCCCGCCGGGTCAGTTCCGAGGGCAGCACCAGCCGGCCCTGGCTGAACGGATCCAGCGCCACCGGCCCGTCGGGCGTCTCGACCCGCAGCAGAAAATGGCCGGGGAAGTCGACGCCCTGCGCCCGCACCCCCGCCCGCCGGGCCGCGTCGAGATAGAAGATGGCCAGCGTCGCCGACAGGCCGCGCCGGCGCTCGGCCACGTCGATCACGTCGGTGTTGCCGGGATGGTCATAGTTCAGCAGGTCGCCGTTCAGCCGCAGGTCCGAGGCCATGGTCTCCGCCAGGGCCTCGTCCGGTCCCTCGCTCCCGATGCGTTCCGCCAGCCGCTGGGCCGCGTTGTGGGCCAGGGTCCGCACCGGTTCCGGATCGCGGAAGGGGTAGTCGTGGATGGCGCAGGCGATGGCGGCTTCCAGCAACGGAAACGCGCCGTCGTCGGCCTGGCCGGCCTCCATCAGCAAGAACTCGGCCTCGTCGCGCGTCATGCCCGCCCCCTCCCGAACGGCTCCACGCCACGACGATGGCGCGGAAGCCGGCCCGGAGCCAGCGCCACCATATCGATTCTGAGCAGATGTCCGGCCAAGCTGGGTCTTTGACGCAACACCGCGCGGCCCGCGGCCAGCAGCCGATCATACTGCTTTCCGGACAGGGCGGCGAGGGCCAGGTCCAGGGTGGCCCGGCGCTTGACCTCGACCACCGCCAGGGTGCGGCCGCGCCGGGCCAGGATGTCGATTTCGCCGGCCCGGGTCTTGAGGCGAAATCCGAGCAGCTGATAGCCCCGGCTCATCAGCAGGGCCGCGGCGATCCACTCAGAGCGATGGCCATCCCTGTGGGACAGGGCCCCCAGCGCCATCCGCCAGCCGCGCTTGGCCGCGACGACCCTCGGCGCCTTGAGGCGAGCCGGGGGCGCGGCGCGGGTCACCGGCCCTGCAGCTCCAGCGCCCGCCTGTAGAGCGGCTTGCGCGGCAGGTTGAGCGCCTTCGACACTTCCGCCGCCGCCTCGCCGGGCGGCAGCCGGGTCATCGCCTCGGCCAGGGCCGCGTCGGCGTCCGCGTCGGAGACGGTTTCGGTCTCGCCGGGGCCGATGACGATGACGATCTCGCCCTTGGGCGCCTGGCAGCGCGGATCGGCGGCAAGGTCGGGCAGCGGGCCGCGAATGCATTCCTCGTAAAGCTTGGTCAACTCGCGGGCGACCGCGGCCGGGCGGGGCCCCAGCACCGCGGCCATGTCGGCCAGGCTGTCGGCCAGCCGCGGCCCGCTCTCGAAGAAGACCAGCGTCTGGCGACCGGTGCGCAGATCCTCCAGCGCCGCCCGCCGCGCCCCCGATTTCGGCGGCAGGAAGCCGGCGAACAGCACCCGGTCGGCCGGCTGCCCGGCGATGCACAGCGCGGCCAGCAGGCTGGAGGCGCCGGGGATCGGATGCACCGGCAGGCCCTCGGCGATCACCGCCCGCGCCACGACGAAGCCGGGATCGCTGACCAGCGGCGTGCCGGCGTCAGAGACCAGGGCCACGACCGCCCCCTCGCGCAGCCGTTCGACGGCCAGTTCGGCGGCGCGGGCCGAGGCGTGGTCGTCGCACCGCTCCAGCTTCGCCTTCAGCCCGTAGGCCGACAGCAGCTTGCCGGTCACCCGCGTGTCCTCGGCCAGCACCAGATCGGCGGCGGCCAGCACGTCCAGCGCCCGCAGCGTCATGTCGCGCAGGTTCCCGATCGGCGTGGCGACCAGATACAGGCCCGACGCGACGGGGCGCGGCGGGGGGGCGGTCGGCGGAAAGACGGACGGATCGGGCATCGGCGGGACCGTGCCCGAGGGGAGCGGCGGGCTCAAGGCGGGAAGGGCGAGGCGATCGTCGAGCGGTGTCGGGGTCGGACGAAAAACAGGGTCTGAATCGTCTGAATCGTCTGAACGGTCTGAACAGGTTCGTCGCGGCGACCGGCCTCGCCCGCCCGCTGCATGGTTCGATTGTCAAAGACCGGAGGCTAGTATGCGCCCCCCGCTTCCTGCGGCGGAAGATCGGATCGAGAAAGGGAGATATAGTTGATATCGCCGGCTATTTTTCTTTGAACCCGACTATAGATTCGCGGATTGTCAGCACAGCGTCACGGCCGTTCCGTCTCCTCCCTGCGCGCGATTCAGGCCAGCAGGGCCTTCAGAACCGCGTCCAGCACCGGGCGTCCCCGGTCGGTGGCGGCGACGCGGTCGGCGGAGCGGACCAGGAAGCCGTCGGCGAGGAGGTCGACCAGCGGCGCCGCCTCGGGAGTCAGGCCGAGGGCGGCGAGACGGGCGAGCGGAACGCCCTCGACGGTGCGCAGGCCGAGCAGGACCTGTTCCTCGGCGGCCTCGACGGGGGTCTGGGACTGGCGTTCGACCCAGGGGGCGCCGGCGGCGACCCCGGCGACGTAGTCCGCGATGCCGCGATGGGCCACGGTGGCGGTGCGCACCCCCTCCAGGGTCAGCCGCCCGTGCGCGCCGGGGCCGACGCCGAGATAGTCGCCGCCGCGCCAGACGTGGAGATTGTGCGCCGACCGGGCGGCGACGCCCCGGGCGTGGTTGGACACTTCATAGGCCTCGAACGCGGCGCCCTCGAGCACGGCCTGGGTGGTCTCGTAGAGGGCGGCGGCCGTGTCCTCGTCCGGGGGCGTCCAGGCGCCGCGGGCCACCGCCCGGCCGAAGGCGGTCGTGGGCTCTATGGTCAGCTGGTAGGGCGAGACGTGCTCGAAGCCGAGGTCCAGCGCCTCGGTCAGTTCGTCGGCCCAGGTCTCCACGGTCTGGCCCGGGCGGGCGTAGATCAGGTCGATCGACAGCCGGTCGAAGGCCCGCCCCGCCACGGCCACGGCCCGGCGCGCCTCGTCGGCGGAATGGTTGCGGCCGAGGAAGGCCAGCGCCGCGTCGTCCAGCGCCTGCACCCCCATCGACAGCCGGTTGACCCCGGCGGCGGCGAGGGCGGCGAACCGGCCGGCCTCGGCGTCGGTCGGATTGGCCTCGAGGGTGATCTCGATCGGTCCGCGCGGCGGGAACAGGGCGTGGGCCCGCTCGATCACCGCCCCGACCGCCCCGGGCGCCATCAGCGAGGGCGTGCCGCCGCCGAAGAAGATCGAGGCCAGCCGGCGCGGACCGGTCAGGGCCGCCTGCGCCTCGAGATCGGTCAGGATCGCCTCGACCAGAGCCGCCTGCTCCTCCCCCCGCCCCCGGTCGCGCACGACGTTGAAGTCGCAATAGGGGCAGATGCGGGCGCAGTACGGCCAGTGGAGGTAGAGGGCGAGGTCGGAGCCGGGGGAAGGGGGCATGGGGTGTGGGGGGGCGAGGGATGAGGGATGAGGGATGAGGGATGAGGGGCGGTGATTGCGATCGTTGTGAAGCGACTCCGACGCTTCCCACCCGGGAACCGCTGCCTGGTAGTCCCTCATCCCTCATCCCTGACCTCTCACCCCTCCTCCATCAGCGCCGCCTTCAGCTTCTCGAACGCCCGGGCGCGGTGGCTGATCGAATCCTTCAGCTTCGGGTCCAGTTCGCCGAAGGTCCGGTCATGGCCGTCGGGGATGAAGATCGGGTCGTAGCCGAACCCCCGGTCCCCGCGCGGCGGAAAGGTCAGCCGGCCCTCGACCCGGCCCTCGACGACCACCGCCGGTCCGTCCGGCCAGGCCACCGCCAGGGCCGAGGTGAACCAGGCCCGGCGGCCAGAGTCGTCATCTGGGGCGCCGACCTCCTCCAGCCGTTCCTCGACCTTGCGCATCGCCAGGGCGAAATCCTTGTCCGGGCCGGCCCAGCGGGCGGAGAATATGCCCGGCGCCCCGCCGAGCGCCGCCACCGACAGGCCGGAATCGTCGGCCAGGGCGACCTCGCCGGATCGGTCCGCGGCGTGCCGCGCCTTGAGCAGGGCGTTGCCGGCGAAGGTGGTCTCCGTCTCCTCGGGTTCGGGCAGATTCAGCGCCCCGGCGGTGACCACGTCGTAATGTCCGCCCAGCAGGGCCTCGATCTCGGGCACCTTGCCCGGGTTGTGCGTCGCCGCGACCAGCCGCATCCCTTTGATAAGTCTGAGTTTCATGCCGATCACGCGCCCTGTAACGATCCATTGCCAAAGTTTAATATCGTTAAACGATATGTAACATGACTTCCCGCCGCGCACGCCCTATCTATTAACCCAAGGACGGACGCCGCAACGTTCCCCGATCCGAGCCGAACCGGCAAGATCGATGCAGCGGTACAACGAACGAGGGGTGAAAACATCCCTCACTCAGGATCAAGAGAGAACGACAATGAACACCATGAACGCTTCCTACTTCATCGAAAAGGTCGGCCACGGCGTCCTGAACGCCTTCCTGCTCGCCGCCCTGCCGACCGCGCTGGTCGCCACGCTCGTCCAGGCCCTGTGATTTCCTTTCGGTTCACCGGAGCTTTGACGATCCGTATGACAAACGCGAAGAATAAGACCGCGTGTGGGTTCGCCGGACCCCGCGCGGCATTCGCGCCTGGACTTCCGGCCTGAACGAGGCCCGCATGCGATTCCCGAAGACGCCGACGCTCGGGATACGCGCCCCTTCCCTGCCCCGTCTGAGCCTGGTCTCGATCTCCAGCGTGGCGGGCACCGCCTGCACCGTCGCCTTCTGGGTCCTGACCGTCGGCGCCGTCCTCGTCCCCGCCGCCGTGGTGGCGCTCAAGCTGCTCGGCTGGTCGCTGGTGACCGCCGGAACCGGGGACGACGCCATCGTGATCCCCCTGCCGTGGGCCTATGTGCTGCTGGTCGCCACCGCCGCCTTCGCCTACCTCTCCATCTCCGCCCTGATCTTCCGTCTGCTGATCGGCATCGTCGCGACGCTGCGCATGGGCGATCCCTTCCATCCGCTGAACGTGCGCCGCCTGCACCAGATCGCCGGGGCCTTCGCCTCGGTCACCGTCGGCGTCTGGGCCGGCCAGTTCCTGGTCGCCCGCTTCGTGCGCGGCGCCATGGAGGCGCCCAGCCTGTTCGACCTGATCACCCCGTCCTTCGCGGTCGTCATCATCGTGGTGATCGCCGAGGTCTTCCGCGAGGGCGCGCGCCTGCGTCACGAATCCGAGCTGACCATATGAGTGGGCGCGCGATCAGAAGGCCCCGTCTTCTCGACCCGACGCGCGCCGGAGCGGCCGCGCGATCAGAAGGCGCCGCCTTTTCGTCCCGCCGCCCGCCGGTATAGAGAGTTCCGATGGCCATCCGCGTACAGCTCGACCGCATCCTCCTCGAACGGCGCATGTCGCTGACCGAGCTGGCCGACCGCGTCGGCGTGACCCTGGCCAATCTGTCGATCCTGAAGACCGGCAAGGCGCGGGCCATCCGCTTCACCACCCTGGACGCCCTGTGCCGCGAACTGAACTGCCAGCCGGGCGACCTGCTGATCCAGACGCCCGGGCCGCAGGACCCCGGCTCGGACGAGGACGCCGACGGGAACGCCCCCGGCACCACATGAGCCGCCGCGACGACCTGAGCCCGGAGGACCGCCGGATCTGGGCGCGGGTCGCGGGCTCGGTCACACCCGCCAGGCCGAAGAAGGCGGCGCGGGTCATCCCGGGCGCCGCCGTCGTCGATCCGCCGGCCGCCCCGCTGCCGAAAGGCCTGGTGAAGGCCCGGAGCGTCGCGCCATCCTGGACCCCGCCCGCATCATCGCCCGCCCGCCCGCGGGGCCTGCCCGAGGAGCTGGAGCCCCGCCGCCAGCGCCGCCTGTCGCGCGAGCGCGATCCGATCGAGGCGAGGATCGACCTGCACGGCTACGGCCGTTTCCAGGCCCAGGACGCCCTCACCGCCTTCCTGATGGGGGCCCAGGCCCGGGGCTTCAGATCGGTGCTGGTCATCACCGGCCAGGGCCGGCGCGGCGGCAGCGGCGTGATCCGCGCCTCGGTGCACGAATGGCTGCAGGGCCCGGCCCTGCGCGGGGTGGTGTCCGGCTTCGCGCCGGCGGCGCGCAAGCATGGCGGCGACGGGGCGCTGTATGTGACGATCCGGACGCGCTGATCCGTGGCCCATCTCGTCGCCATCCAGACATCCACCGGGGAATGGCAGGCCTTTGTCGTCGCCCGACCGTCGAACCGCTTCGTCGGCGACATCGACGTCACCGGGCGGAAAGTGCCGGGTTTTTGCTACATGCGGGCGTGGGACGGCGTGCCCGGGGCCGAGGCCGAGCGTCTGGCCCTGAGCCTCAGGGGCGCGCCAAAGGCTTCCCGGCACGCCGCGATCCTGAAGGCGTCCGAAGGCCTGCGCCTCTCGGCCACCGCCGGAACCCCGGTCTGATCAGGCCAGCGCCAGCCCTGCATCCTTCGCCAGCGTCTCCAGCGATGCCATCGGCCGCGGGCCCCAGTGGGCGATGACCTCGGCGGCGGCGAGGGAGCCGAGCTTGCCGGCGTCCTCGAGCGACAGGCCGCGGGCGAGGCCGAGCAGCAGGCCGGCGGCGTACTGGTCGCCGGCGCCGGTGGTGTCGACGACCTTGTCGACGGGCGCGGCGGCGACCTCGACCCGCTCCGCTCCGCCCTTGCCGAACACCACCGAGCCCCTGGGCCCGCGCGTGACGGCGGCGATGTCGACGATGCGGCCGAGGTGGGCGGCGGCGTGGTCGAAGTCCCCGGTCTCGAACAGGGCGTGCAGTTCGGCCTCGTTGGCCAGGACGATGTCGGCCGAGGCCGCGATGAAGGCCAGCAGCTCGGCCCGCCAGCGATGCACCACGAAACTGTCGGACAGGGTGATGGCGACCTTGCGCCCGGCGGCGTGGGCGGCGGCGGCGGCGGCCTCGAAGGCGGCGCGGGCCGGGGCCGGATCGAACAGATAGCCCTCGAGATAGACGATGGCCGAGGCCCCGATCAGGTCGGCGTCGATGTCCGCGACCCGCAGCTGGTTGGCGGCGCCGAGGAAGGTGCACATGGTGCGCTGGCCGTCGGGCGTGACGTTGATCATGCAGACCCCGGTGGCCAGGCCGGCGGCGGCGCCGTCCCGCAGCGGCGGGGTCTCGAAATGCACGCCGGCGGCGCGGATGTCGTGGGTGAAGACGGCGCCCAGGGTGTCGTCCGCCACCTTGCCGATATAGGCCGCGCGGCCACCGAACGAACCGACGCCGGCGACGGTGTTGCCGGCCGACCCGCCCGAGGCCTCCACGCCGGCGGCCATGGCGGCGTAGAGGGCCGCGCTGCGGTCCGCGTCGACCAGCTGCATCGAGCCGGCGGTCAGGCCCTGCGCCTCGAGGAAGGCGGGGTCGCAGGGGGCGAGGACGTCGACGATGGCGTTGCCGACGGCGCAGACGTCATAGAGGGGGGCCGAAGAGGAGGGCTGGGTCATGGGGCGGCGTTTATCGAACCCGGGCCGTGGCGCTACAAAAAAACATATAAGGACATCTTTATATGTTTTACAGGCTTCGCTATAGGGCGGCCATGACCCGCATCGCCGTCCTGACCCCCGACCCCGCCGACGCCTCCTATGCGGGGCAGTGGCCCGGCGTGCTGGAGCGGCTGGCCGAAGCGCTGGCCACCGTCGGCGTCGCCGTCGAGCCGACGCCGTGGACGGATCATGTCGGGGACGCGTCCGGCCTGACCGGCTTTCCGCTGGTCCTGCCGCTGATCGTCTGGGGCTATCACCGCGACCACGCGCGCTGGATGCGGGCCTGCGAGACCTGGGCCGCGGCGGACGTGCGGATGCTGAACCCGGCCGAAGTGATCGCGTGGAATTCCGACAAGGCCTACCTCGGCCGGCTGGCCGACCGGGACGTGGCCATCCCGGAGACGGTCTGGGTCGAGGGCGTCAGCCAGGCCGACGTCGACGCTGCCTTCGACCGGTTCGGCTCGGAGGTGCTCATCGTCAAGCCGCGCGTCTCGGGCGGGGCGTGGAAGACGCTGCGCCTGTCGCGCGGCGAGCGGCTGGCCGACGCGCCGGACGGCCCGGCGATGATCCAGCCCTATCTGCCGTCGATCGAGACGGAAGGAGAGACCTCCCTGCTGTTCTTCGGCGGCGCGCTCAGCCACGTGGTCAACAAGCGGCCGGTCGCCGGCGAGTTCCGCATCCAGGTGCAGTTCGGCGGCCAGTACGCCGCCCTGCCCCGGCCGCCCGCCGGCGCGCTGGCCCTGGCCGAGCGGACCCTCGCCGCCATCGACGAGGACCTGCTCTACGCCCGCATCGACATGGCGCAGGGGCCGGACGGCGGCTGGCTGCTGATGGAGGCCGAACTGATCGAGCCGGACTTCTATCTCGGCTCGGCGCCGGAGGGCGGCGCGCGGTTAGCGGAGGCGGTGAAGGCGCGGCTCTAGGCCGCCTCGCCCAGCGCCTGCAGTCCCGCCCGCGAGGGGCACAGGTCACTGATCACGCAGGCGCTGCATTTCGGCTTGCGGGCGGTGCAGGTGTAGCGGCCGTGCAGGATCAGCCAGTGGTGGGCCTTGGGCAGCCACGCCTCCGGCACGACCTGGTGCAACTGGGCCTCGACCTTGTCGGGCGTGGCGGCGTTGGCCAGCCCCAGCCGGTGCGAGACGCGGAACACATGGGTGTCGACGGCGATGGCGGCCTCGATCCCCAGTTCGTTGAGCACCACGCTGGCGGTCTTGCGGCCGACCCCGGGCAGGGACTGCAGCGCCTCGCGGTTCAGCGGGACCTCGCCACCGTACTGCTCGAGCAGGATGCGGCTCAGGGCGATGACGTTGCGCGCCTTGCCGCGATAGAGGCCGATCGAGGCGATGAACGGGGTCAGGCCGTCCTCGCCCAGGGCCAGCATCTTCGCCGGCGTGTCGGCGACGGCGAACAGGCGGTCGGTGGCCTTGTTGACCGAGACGTCGGTGGCCTGGGCCGAGAGGGCCACGGCGACCACGAGGGTGAAGGGGCTGGAGAAGTTCAGCTCGGTCTTCGGATCGGGCATGACGCGCGACAGCCGCTCGAAGATGGCCTCGACCCGGTCCTCGTCCGGCGGCCAGCCGAGCACGGGGACCACGGCCCCGGTCATGACGGCGGGGCGTTTGGGCGCGGGCTTCGCCATGCCGGCGCGGGATTTCGGCGTCGCAGGTCTGGCCATGGTGCTTCGTCGATCAGGCTGGATGAGCCGCCACCCGGGCGATGACCCGACCGTGGCGGCCAATCCCTATCGGACGCTCGGCGGCGGGGCGACTCCTAAGGCTCGCTGGTCCGGAGCGCCGCGTGGGAGAATTGGCTGACGTCCGTGATTTCCTTGCGGATATCGGTCAGCGAAGGCTCACGCGAGCGGGCGATCGGGAAGTCCCGCTCCGACTTGTCGGATATGACGAAGAAACCGGCCGCCCCGAGTTGCGGTTCGAGAGGCGTTCCCAGGGACGGCGCCCTCGCGAAGTTTCCGATGTAGGTCGCTTCGCCCGGCCTGATGGTGAACGGCATCGAGAACCTGGTGCGCGACGACCATGACGTGCCCATTCCCCCCAGCGAACCGCCGAAGCCGAAGTCGAACACCTCGTAACGGCCGGCCGGCAAGCGGGTGACGAAGACCTTGCCGGTCTCGCGGCCCGCATAGTCGGGATTCGCCATCTGTGCGCGGAAGAAGCCGACGCATCGGCACTCTATGAACCGGGGCCGGTCCTGAACCGCTTCCCCGGTCGGCAGGCCGATCCGCCGATACTCGAAGGTGAAGTTCATCGAGATGCTGAGGGTGCTCACCGAATAGACCAGCACCCCCTCGCCGGCCGCCGCCGGGGGAGCCTGGCTGGCGGCCGCCGGAGCGGCGACGAGAAGGGCCAGAATCGCCGCCAGGGCCCCGAAGGCCGATTTCAGGAGATCACGCACCGCCTCGCCCCTTCCCAGTTCGCCGGAGACGCGCCGCTTGCCGGGCGCGAGCGGAGGTCCAGACTGACCTTCACACGCGGCGCGCCGCCCGCCAAGCACCGCCCCGCACCCGCGCGGGCTCAGGCGGGACCCGCCCCCTCCAGCGCCGTCAGCACCTCTTGCGCCGCCCGTCCGCCCTCCAGCCACGCCCCGTGGGCGGTGCCGTAAAACACCTCCGACGTCGCCTCTCCGGCGATGAAGATGCGGCGCTCGACCGGGGCCTTCAGCCGCGCGCGGTCGCCGGCGTGGCCCGGCAGGGCGTGGGAATAGGCGCCGCGCGACCACGGGTCGGCGCCCCACATCGAGGCGGCGACCGGCGCGATCCGCCTGCGCATGTCCGAACCGAGCAGGTGGACCAGTTCGTCCGAGGCGAAGGCGAAGAAGGCGGCCTCGCCGTCGGCCTCGAGCTGGCGGGCGATGTCGCCGCCGAACCGGGCCTCGATCATCGGCCGGCCGAACGGCCGCAGGTGGTAGCCGGCGGTGTCGGCCGTGTCGGCGCGGCCCCACAGCTGGCTGTCCTTCGGAAAGTCCTCCGCCCCTGTCACGGTCATGTGCAGCTTGGAGGCGAGGCCGAGCGGCAGGCTGGCGGCGGCCTCCATCAGGTCCGGCAGCGGCGGGTCGAATCGCACCGCCTCCGCCGCGATCAGGTCGGTGGGCAGGGTGAGGATGAGCGCGCGGGCCTCGACCCCGCCCTTCGCGGTTTCGAGCCGCAGGACCGGGCCGGACCGGTCGACCCGGCTGACCGCACAGTCGGTCACGAGCGGGACGCCGGCCCCGAGCCGCTCGACCAGCCGGCCGTAGCCCTCGGCCACCCGCCAGTTGACCCCGGTGTCGCGATAGGCGTCGTAGTCGCGGATCGAGACCTCGGCGAAACGGGCCCCGTTCAGGGCGCCGGAGATGGCGTCGATGCGCGGATTCCAGCGGTTGCCGGGCTCGAACAGGATCGAGGCCGGGCCCTCCTCGCCGCGCGCGGCGGCCTCGGCGACGCGGTCCTCGAAGGCGGCGAAGGCGGCGCGGAATTCGGCCTGCTCCCCGGCCGACATCTCGTGATTGAAGGCCTGGCTCTCCCAGGGGGGCCGGGTGCGGTCGAGGGTGAAGCCTGCGCCTTCCGCCAGCCTCGCCAGCGGATTCTCGTCGGCGGAGTGCAGCCAGCCGCAGCCCATGTCGAGCGCATGGCCGTCGCGGACGATCGTATGGGCGCGGCCGCCGATCCGGTCGCGCGCCTCCAGCACCACCGTCGACAGGCCGGTCCCGGCCAGCGCCCGGGCGGCGGCGATGCCGGCGGCTCCGGCCCCGATCACGGCGACATCGACGGAAGACGGCGGGGCGGCGAGGCTCATGAGCGGTACTTCGGTGCGAAGGCGCGGCGACGCAAGCCGCAAGGCTTGGCGACGGGAGCCCGGGGGTTTAGGCAGCCCCCGTTCGTACCGGAGTCCCCCATGCTGATTCACCTGTCGTCCTGGCCCGAGATCGACGCGCGCCTCAAGACCGTCAAAACGGTGGTGGTCCCGATCGGCTCGAACGAGCAGCACGGGCCGACCGGCCTGCTCGGCACCGACTGGATGTGCCCCGAGATCATCGCCCACGCGGCCGAGCGGCAGGACGAACAGCTGGTCGTCGCCCCGACCTTCAACATCGGCATGGCCCAACACCACCTGGCCTTCGCCGGCACCATTTCCCTGCGGCCCTCGACCTTCATGGCCGCGATCACCGACTGGGTCTCGTCGCTGGGCCGGCACGGCTTCGAGCGGATCTATTTCCTCAACGGCCACGGCGGCAACGTCGCCTCCATCGAGGCCGCCTTCTCCGAGATCCACGCCGACTGGTCGTTCGCCGAAGAGCAGCCGCCGTTCGCGCTGAAACTGCGCAACTGGTGGGACCTGCCGGGGGTCATGAGCCTGTGCAACCGGATGTTCCCGACCGGCCACGGCATGCACGCCACCCCGTCCGAGATCGCGGTGACCCAGGCGGCCTATCCGGACCGGATCAAGGTCGCCGACTATGCGCCGAAGATCGCGCCGGTCGGGCCGATCCGCGACGCGCTGGACTACCGCGCCCGCTTCCCCGACGGCCGCATCGGCTCCGACCCGGCCCAGGCCAGCCCGGAAAAGGGACAGGAGATTATCGACGCGGCGGTTCCGGCGCTGCTCAGGGACGTGGCCGACTTCACCGCCGAGGTCTTGCCGTAAACACCATTGGCGCGCACGGTCGGCGCATGACACCGATCGATCAGGCGACCCGCACGGCCAGGGCCGGGCAAGAACTGCTGCAGGCGTCCGGCGACGTGATCGCCCGGCGGCTGGAGATCGTCGCCGACGGCCTGCGCGACCCGCTGCGGGCCGACATCCGCGAGATGAGCCTGATGGGGTCGGAGAAGGTCGAGGCCCTGACCGCCTCGGCGACCGCGGGCCTGAACGGCGCGATGAGCCTGGCGGCCACGACCGCCGCCGCCGCCGCCCGCGAGACCGCCGCGGCGCAAGGGGCGCTGAACGCCGTCCTGACCGCCCGCAACCCGGCCGAGGCCGCGCTGGCCCAGGGCGGCTGGGTCGCGGCCGCCATGGGCCGCGCGGTCAGCGACGGCTGGGCCTTCGGGGCCACGATGCTGAAGCTGCAGGCCGAGACCCTGGCCCCGATCCACGCCGCCGCGATAGCCAATGCGAAGCGGCTGAAGCGCTAGATCTACCGGAACGGCGGCTCGTCGAAGGCGCGGAGCTTGCGCGAGTGCAGGCGCGAGCCTTCGGCGCGGAGCAGGTCGACCGCCTGGATGCCGATCTGCAGGTGCTCCGAGATCGAGCCCTCGTAGAAGCGGTTGGCCTGGCCCGGCAGCTTGATCTCGCCGTGCAGGGGCCGGTCCGAGACGCACAGCAGGGTGCCGTAGGGGACGCGGAAGCGGTAGCCCTGGGCGGCGATGGTGGCGCTTTCCATGTCGATGGCCACGGCCCGGCTCTGGTTGAAGCGCTGGGCCGATTTGGCGTAGCGCAGCTCCCAATTGCGGTCGTCGGTGGTGACCACCGTGCCGGTGCGCAGGCGCCGCTTGACCTCTTCGCCCGGAGCCCCGGAGACCATCTTGGCCGCGTCGTAGAGGGCGCGCTGGACCTCGGCGATCGAGGGGATCGGGATGTCGGGCGGCAGCACGGCGTCGAGCACGTGGTCGTCGCGCAGATAGGCGTGGGCCAGCACATAGTCGCCGATCACCTGGCTGTCGCGCAGCCCGCCGCAGTGGCCGATCATCATCCAGGCGTGGGGACGGGTCACCGCCAGGTGGTCGCAGATGGTCTTGGCGTTGGACGGGCCGACGCCGATGTTGACCAGGGTGATGCCGTTCCAGCCCGGCGCGGTCAGGTGGTAGGCCGGCATCTGGTGCTTCTTCCAGGCGGCGTCCATGACCACGTCGCCCGGATTCGGCGTATCGGCGGTTATGACCACGCCACCGGCGCAGACCAGCCGGTCGTACGGGCTGGCCGGATCGGCCACCTGGGCGCAGGCCCAGCGCACGAACTCGTCGACGTAGCGGTTGTAGTTGGTGAACAGGATGTAGGACTGGACGTCCTCGACCGGCGTGCCGGTGTAGTGGCGCAGCCGGGCCAGCGAGAAGTCGGTGCGCAGGCCGTCGAACTGGGCCAGCGGGAAATCGTTGGCGGGGTTGAACATCCCGTCCGAGATCTCATCGCCGATATGGGCCAGGTCGGTGGTCGGGAAGTGACGGGCCACGGCGGCGGTCTGGCTGCGGTCCAGCGCCACGTCCGAGCCGTCCATCACATAGGGGAAGGGGATCTCCTGGTCCGACGGCCCGACCTCGAAGGTCGCGCCGTAGTCAGCCTCGAGCAGGCCGAGCTGTTCGGTCAGATAGGGGCGGAAGAGCTCGGGGCGGGTGATGGTGGTCGAATAGACGCCGGGCCGCGAGATGCGGGCATAGGCGCGGGTGGCCAGGACGGCGGGCCGCTCGCCGAACCAGCTGACCCTGAGCTCGGGATAGGTGAACAGGCCGCGGGCGCGGGCCTCGGGATCGGGCCGCTCGCCGGTGGCGAGGAAGGTGCGCACCGCCTCGCGGAGATTGGCCACAGAGGCGTTGTAGAGGGTTTCGAGGCGGTCCAGCGCCGCCGGGCCCGTCATCGGGCCGGTCATCATGTCTGTCATGACCCCAGATAGCGGAAGATCGTGACAATGGCGAGGCTAGGCGGCGAGCTCGCGCGTCAGGAAGGCCACGACGTCCTCCAGCACCGGCGCCTTCTTGCGGAACAGCGGAGAGAAGGTCGCGATCAGGTCGGCGTGGGTCAGGCCGGGATACAGTTTCGCCTCGCAGCGGCCGCCGACGGCCGTCATCCGCCGGCACAGGATGGTGGCGTCCTCGGGCTGCACCAGCTCGTCCTCCGTCCCGTGGCCCAGCCACAGCGGCGGGGCGTCGGCGCGGACGAAGGTGACCGGCTGGGTCAGGGTCAGGTCGGGGGCGCGGCCGAACGCATTGATCGAGGCGGGGACGTCCAGCGGCAGGAAGTCGTACGGCCCGGCCAGCCCCGCCGCCGCCCGGATCAGTCCCGGCGCCCCGGCCGCGGCCATGTAGCGGCGGTCGAGCGTGATCATCATGGCCAGATGCGCGCCCGCCGAGTGGCCGACGACGCCCAGCCGGGCCGGATCGCCGCCATGCCGCGCCGCGATCGCACCCGCGTGGGCGGCGGCGGCCGCCGCATCCTCGATGAAGCCCGGGAAATGGACGGTCGGGACCAGCCGGTAGTCCGGGACCGCGACCACGAACCCGCGCGCCGCCAGGGCGTGGGCCGCCCAGCCGTAGTGCGACCGCTCGCCCGAGTCCCAGCCGCCGCCGTAGAAGAACACCAGCACCGGCCATGGCCGCGCCGGGGCGGCCGCCGGCGCCAGGATGTCGAGGCGCTGGCGCGGGTCGTCGCCGTAGGGGACGCCGCTCGCCACCCGCCGCACCCCGCCGTCGCGCGGGCCGAGCGCGTTCAGCGCGACGAGGGGCGAACAGGCGGCGGCCAGCGCGGCGGCGGCGGGGGCGAACAATCCTCTGCGCGTCATCCGGCGAGGATAGCCGCAAAGCCACGCTTCGACTCAATTCACCTCGCGGACGAGATCAGGGCGCCGCAGTTGGCGTCCTCCGCCAGGCCCGGGTCGACGAAGGCCACGAGCGCCGCGAACGGATTGACCAGGGCCCCGAGGATCGCGCCGATGCCGACCTGCGCCGCCACCGCGCCGCTGTCGACGTCGACCTTGGGCGACGTCAGCGGGCCCCGCACCAGGATCGGGGCCCACAGCCGGATCAGCCGCGCCTCCTTGGTCTCGCCGTCGATGCGCAGGTTCATGGTCTCGGCGCCGAGATCGATGGTGCCGCTGCCGTGGGCCACGACCGGGGTGGTGTCGATGACGAAGGTCCGCGCCGTGGCCGTGCCGCCGCTGACCGTGAAGTCGGCCACGGCGCAGCGGATCTCCGCCGTCGAATCGTCGTCGTCGAGCAGTTTGAACAGGCCGGCGGTCAGGTTGATGCCCATCAGTTCGGCGAAGGCGGCGCGCATCTGGCCGTGCGGCACGACCAGGCTGATCGTCCCCTTCGAGGTGGCGGCGAAGTCGTGCACCGACGCCCCCGGCCCTTCCAGTCGCGCCCGGCCCAGGGCCCGCCCGGTGACCGTGGGAACACCGTTGCGGGCGGGGATGATCGATTCCAGCGGATAGCCGCGCAGGCGGAAGTCGATGGCGCTGTAGGGCGTGTCGCGCGTGGCGTTGATCCTGGCCGTGCCGCGCAGTTCGCCGCGGTTGAAGGTGAAGGCCACCGGGTCGAGATCGAGCACGCCGCGCTTCAGGTCGGCGCCGATGTCGACCTGGCGCACGTCGAGCTCGTTGCGCTTCACCCGCGCCGCCTTGTAGCGCAGCGTCCCGTCCATCACCCGCAAGCGGTCGACGTTGAGCGGCGCGTCGGGCAGCAGGCGGCCCGGCGCGCCGGAGCTCACCACCGTGTCGCCGGAGGGCGTCACCCGCGGCTCGGCCCCGAGCACGGCCATCAGGTCGTCGATGTCGAGCAGCCGCGAGCGCAGGTCGGCGTCGACGCGGCGCCGGTCGCCCACCTTGTTGACCACCACATCCCCCGACAGGTCCGACGACCCGACCCGGCCGGTGAAGTCGCTGAAGGTGAATTTGGTGTCGGCCCGGCTCAGCCTGCCCGCCAGCCGGTACGGCGGCGTGTTCGGCGTGGTGATGCCGGTCAGCAGATAGATGTCGGCCAGGTCCCGGCCCTGCAGGCGCAGCGTCGCGTTGAAATGCCCCAGATCGAAGGGCCGGGTGATCGACCCGTCGGCGACCATCCGCGTGCCGACCCCGGAGAGCTCGCCGTGAAATCCGTAGGGGCGGTCGCGGCGGATGTTGATGAAGGGGCCGCCCCGGACCACCACCGTCAGCGGCGTGCCGTTGAGCGTGCCGCGCCCGTCGAGGTGGAAGCCGGCCCGACCATCGGAGCCCTCGCGCGCGTCGAACGTCGCCTCCAGCCGGAGCTTCCGCTTCTGCTCGTCGAGGGTGACGCGACCGTCCTGGATCAGGAGCCGGTTGATCGGCGGCAGCTTCATCCCTTCGCCGGTGTCCGGCTGGTCCGGATTCAGATGCCAGCTCCTGCGCCCGTCCGCGGTCGAGATCAGCACCGCCCGCGGACGGGCGATGACCACCCGCGGCATCTCGAGACGCCCGGCCAGCAGCGCGCGCAGCCGCACCGACAGCTGCAGATCCTCGACCTGCAATGTGTCGCGCTCGCGCGCCCAGTCCGGACCGCCGACGCGCAGGCTTCGCACCCGGGCGGACGGCGTCCAGCTGAACAGATTGACGTCGAGGTCGCCGTTGAGCTGGATTTCCCGGTCATACCGCGCCGAGGCCCACCGGCCGATCGGCCCCCGAAGCATGTTCCAGTCGAACAGGATCAGGAACAGCACGACCGCGGCGACCAGCAGCAGGGTGATGGCGGCGGCGACCTTTTCCGGCGGTCCCGGCCGCCGCGCCGCGGCGTAGACCGGATCGTTGGCGACGACCCAGTCGCGCCAGCCGCGCATCCTCGCGCCCGCAGGGACGAGAGCCCGGTCTCGCACGACGAGCCAGTTCGGATTGTCTTTCAAGGGCTTGAACAAGCACTGGCTCTCCGTAGAGCGGAGAGAACGCGCGAGGGAGGGGAAAGGCTCAGCGAGGCTCCGGCGGCCGTCTGTAAAATTTCATACTTCGATTTGTCGCAAAATATTTACATCGGCGGTGAAAGGCGCATTCTTCGCTCCGCGTCCTGAGCATTTTCAGGCGTTCTGGAGGTTCGAATGCGCACCGCTCGCACCCTTGTCGCCGCCGCCTTCGTGGCCGGTATGGCTGTTTCAACCACCGTCTCGGCCATGACGCCCGTTCAGGCCCGAACGACAAGGGCCGACCCGGCGTCGGCCCGCGGCGTGCTCATCTGTGAGAGGGACGCGGCCAGCCGCCGGGCTTTCGCCCGCGTCTACGGCGCCGCGCCGGTCTTCATCACCGCCCGTGAGGCGGTGGCGCTGGCCCCGTCCGAACCGGTCTGGAGCACCCCGCGCTGCATGACCGAGATCGAGCATGCCAAGTTGCGTGAGGCGGCCACCGCCAACGCGCGCGTAAACTGATCACGCCGCCGGCATGATGAAGGGGCGCTCCCTGGCGGGAGCGCCCCTTTTTCTGGCGAGTCGGTCAGTCGACCGGCTTCAGGTGCTTGTCGAGCCAGCCGAACACCTCGGTGTGCCATTGCAGGCTGTTGGCCGGCTTGAGCACCCAGTGGTTCTCGTTCGGGAAGACCACCAGCCGGCTCTCGATGCCGCGCCGCTGCAGGGCGGTGAAGGTCGACAGGGCCTGGGCGGTCGGGATGCGGAAGTCGAGGTCGCCCTGGATCACCAGCATCGGGTCGCGCCAGTTCTGGACGTGGTTGGCCGGGTTGAATTCCTGGTAGCCGCGCGGGTTGTCCCACGGCGTGCCGCCGTATTCCCACTCGGTGAACCACAGCTCTTCGGTCGAATAGCCCATGCCGAAGGTGTCGAAGACGCCGTCGTGGTTGACCAGGCATTTGAACTCGCCGGGCCAGTTGCCGGCGATCCAGTTGATCATATAGCCGCCGTACGAGGCGCCGAGGGCGCAGGCCCGGTCGCCATCGAGGAAGGGGTAGGCCTGCTGCACGTGGGCCCAGCCTTTCTGCAGATCCTCCAGCGGGCGGTCGCCCCAGTGCTGGCTGATCGCGTCGGTGAAGGCCTGGCCGTAGCCGGTCGAGCCGTGAAAATCGATCATCACCACCGCATAGCCGGCCCCGGCGTAGGTCTCGGGATTCCAGCGGTAGGACCAGCTGTTGCCGAACGAACCCTGCGGCCCGCCGTGGATCAGGAAGGCCACGGGATACTTCTGTCCCTCGACATAGCCGGCCGGCTTGATGACGTAGCCGTGCACCGTTTCGCCGTTCCAGCCCTCGAAGCTGAACTGTTCCGGCTCGCCGAAGGCCCGGTCGTCGAGCTGGGGGTTCACGTCGGTGATGCGGCGCGGCATCTCGCGGCCGAGGAAGGTCTTGACGAACAGCTCGCTGGGACGGGTCAGCGAATCCTGGGCGAAGACGAAGCCGGTCGGCGTCTGGGCGAAGGCCGAGACATGACCGGGACCGGTCACGGGCGTGACCACGCCATTGCGCGTGTCGATCGAGAAGATGCGCGTCTGGCCGACGTCGCCGGCGGTCACATAGACGGTGTTCCCGTCGCGCGACCACTGCAGGCTGTCGGCCGAACGGTCCCAGTTCGCCGCGATCTGGCGGACCTGGCCGGTGTCCATGTCGCGCAGGAAGACAGCGTATTTGTCGGCCTCGAAGCCGGGCCGGGCCATGGCGCGGTAGGCCAGGGTGCGGCCGTCGGGCGAGAACACCGGACCGGTGTCCCAGGCGTCATTGTCGTCGGTCAGGTTCTCGAACGTGCCGTCGCCGGTCAGGCCATTGGTGCGGTAGAGGTCGAAATTGGTGCTCCACGGCTCGCTCTGGCCGGCCAGCCGGGCCGAGAACACCACCGCGTCGCCCTCGGGCGTGAAGGTGAATTCGCCCTCGTCGCCGAACGGCTTGGAAGGGGTGTCGCCATCGAAGCCCTTCGTCACCCACACCGGCTCGCCCGAGCCGTCGGTATTGACCACGAACAGGTGGTTCTGGGTTCCGTCGTTCCAGGTGTCCCAGTGGCGCACGAACATGCGGTCATAGACCTGGCCGGTGCTCTTGCTGTCCGCCTCGGCCCTGGCGCGGTCGACGGTGCAGGCCAGGTCGGCGCAGGACGGGAACACCGCCAGCGACACCGCCACCTTGCCGGCGTCGCGGCTCAGTCGGTAGGCGTTGACGTCGACCGGCAGGTCCGTGACCTGCACCGGGTCGGTTCCGTCGGCGTCGGCGCGCCAGACCTGGCTCGAGCCCGAGCGGCCGGACAGGAAATACAGCTTGCCGTCGGAGCCCCAGCGCGCCGTATTGGCCCCGCCCTCGCTGATCGCCAGCCGCCGGCCCTCGCCCGGATCCTGCAGATCCATGATGTAGAGCGAGCCCTGGCGCCGGTTGGCCTCCACATCCGTGGCGGTCACCGAATAGACGACCCAGCGGCCGTCCAGCGACACCTGCGGATCCCCCAGCCGGTTGGCGGGGATCATGTCACGGTAGCTGAACGGCTCGGCGGCCTGGACGGGCGCGGCGGGCGCGGCCGTGGCGGCGGCGTCCGCCGGGGGCACGGGCGTCCCGGCCAGGGCCGGCAGGGCGGCGCCGGCGATCAGGGCGGCGGCGCTGAGGCCGGTCAGAAGGCGGGTCAGGCGGCGGGTCGCTGGGCGCATGCGCGGGAGTCCTCGGCGTTGAGCGGATTTCATGGCGCGAAGGGGTGGCGCCGCGGGGGCGACGCGTCAATGCCGCGACGCTTTCGAACCGCTTGCGGACCGCCGCGGGACCGGCGACAACCGCGCGGCATGACCGCCGCCGTCCTGACCCCGCCCGGATCCGCCGAGCCGCACATCTGCGATGTGCTGATCGCCGAGCGCGCGCCGCGCCTGACCGGGTCGGCCCTGTGGCCGCTGGCGCGCCCCTTCCTCTACAGGCTGCTCAACTATCGCCAGGCCGTGCGCATGGCCGACGCGGTGCGGCCGCTCTCGGGACCCGAGGCGCTCGACTATATGAGCGATCTGCTCGACCTGAAGGTCACGACGATGCACGCCGACCGGATACCGGCGACGGGCCGCTGCATCGTCGTCGCCAACCACCCGACCGGCATCGCCGACGGCATCGCGGTGTTCGACGCGATCCGGACGCGGCGGCAGGACGCCGTCTTCTTCGCCAACGCCGACGCCCTGCGCGTTTCGCCCCGTCTCGGCGAGGCGGTCATTCCGGTCGAATGGGTGGTCGAGAAGCGCACCCGCGAAAAGACCCGGGCGACCCTTCAGGCGGCGAAGGAGGCGTTCGAGGCCGGGCGCTGCGTGGTCATGTTCCCCGCCGGCCGGCTGGCGCGGGTCGCCCGCGACGGCTCGGTGACCGATCCGGAATGGGCCCCCACCGCCCCCTCCCTGGCGCGGAAATACGGCGCGCCGATCGTGCCGATCCATGTGGCCGGCCCGACCTCCCGTCTGTTCCACTGGTTCGACCGGATTTCGCCGGAGCTGCGCGACATCACCCTGTTCCACGAATTGCTGAACAAGCGGCGCAAGCGGTTCTTCCTCAAGGTCGGCAAGCCGATCCCGCCGTCGCGGCTCGATATCGACGCCGCGCGCGCCACCTATGCGCTGAAAGCCTTCACCGAACGGGTCCTGCCCAGCCAGCCGGACGCCGATTTTGCCTGAGACAGGGCGCATGACGCTGGCGCTCGACGACGCGGCGGCCACCGCGCGGCTGGGCGCGGAGATCGCCCCGCTGCTGGCGCCGGGCGAGACCGTCCTGCTGTACGGGCCGCTGGGCATGGGCAAGTCGACCCTGGCGCGCGGTCTTATCCGCGCCCTGACCCGGCCGGACGAGGACGTGCCGTCGCCGACCTTCACCCTGGTGCAGTTCTACGAGAGCGAGCCCCCGGTGGCGCATTTCGACCTCTACCGCCTGACCCGCCCCGCGGAGGCCGCCGAGATCGGTCTCGACGAGGCGCTGGACGAGGGCTGCGCCGTGATCGAATGGCCCGAACGGCTGGGCGACGACCCGGCGGCCTGGCTCGGGCCGGACCGGCTGAGCGTCAGCCTGGCGGAACTCGGGACGGGCCGCGTTGCGACCGTTTCTGGCGTAGGGGCGTGGGAAAGCAAGCTGAAGGCCCTCCATGTCTGACCGCGAACACCAGCGTCTCGATTTCCTCAGGGCGGCCGGCCTCGCCGACGCCGCGCGCGCGCCCCTGCCCGGCGACGCCTCGACCCGGCGCTACGAGCGGCTGACCACGCCCCAGGGCGCAACCCTGATGCTGATGGACCAGGCCCCGGCGGCGGAGTCCCAGCCCTGTGACCCCTCATGGTCGCCCGAGCGGCGCCGGGCCGAGGGCTGGAACGCGGTGGCCCGGCTGTCGGCCGGCCGGATCGAGGCCTTCGCGGCGGTAGCGGCCCACCTGCGCTCGCTGGGGCTGTCGGCGCCGGAGATCGTCGCCGTCGACGCCGCCGCGGGGCTGGCTGTGCTCGAGGACTTCGGCGGCGACCTGTTCGCCCGGGTCATCGAGGCGGGTGAGCCGGAAGAGCCGCTGTACCTCGCCGCGGTCGAGGCGCTGGCCACCCTGCATGAGGCGGCGACGCCGGATCTCCTGACCGGCGCGGCCGGCGACTGGCCGCTGCTCACCTATGACGCGACCGCGCTGAAGGGCGGCGCCGACCTGTTCGTCGAATGGATGCCGAAGCTGGAGCCCGCGCTGCGCTTCTCCGATGCGGCGCTCGCCGGGTGGGACGCCGCCTGGGCGCCGATCATCGAGGGCGCCGAACGCCAGGCGTCGGTGATGGCCCACCGGGACTACCACGCCGAAAACCTGATCTGGCTGCCGGGGCGGGACGGCGCCGCCCGCGTCGGCCTGATCGATTTCCAGGACGCGGTGCGGGCCCATCCGTCGTGGGACCTGCATTCCCTGCTGCAGGACGCCCGCCGCGACGTGGCGCCGGAACTGGAAGCCAGGGCGCTGGACCACTATTTCAGCCTGCGGCCGCAGGTCGACCGCGACGCCTTCATGCGCGACTACGCCGGGCTGGCGGCGCTGAACGAGGCCCGCATCCTCGGCGTCTTCGCGCGGCTGGTGGTGCGCGACGGCAAGCCGCGCTACCGCGCCTTCATGCCGCGCATGTGGCGGCACCTCGAGCGCAATCTCCCACTGGCGGGACAAGCGCTTCTCAAATGGTTCGACACCCATGTCCCGGCGGAGCTGCGCCGATGAGCGCCACCCCCAGGACCGCCATGGTGCTGGCCGCCGGACTCGGCACGCGGATGCGGCCGCTGACCGACGACCGGCCCAAGGCGATGGTGGAGGTGGCCGGCCGCGCGCTGATCGATCATGTGCTCGACCGGCTCGCCGAGGCCGGGGTCGAGCGGGCCGTGGTCAATGTCCACTGGTACGCCCACCGGCTGGAGCATCACCTCGCCGCGCGCGGGCGCGGACCGGACATCGTCATCTCCGACGAGCGGCCGCAACTGCTCGAGACCGGGGGCGGGCTGAAGAAGGCCGCCCCGCTGCTGGGCCCGGATCCGGTGTTCGTGGCCAATATAGACAGCGTCTGGACCGACAACGGCCGTGAGGGGAATTCCGCGCTGAATCAACTCGCTCGCCTGTGGAATCCGTCAATCATGGATGTCGCCCTGCTGCTGGCGCGGCGCGAGGGCTCGATCGGATTCGAAGGCGACGGCGACGTCTTCCTCGCCCGGGATGGCCGGCTGACCTTCCGTGGCGACGCGCCGAGCGCGCCCTACGCCTATATGGGCGTCCACATCTGCCGGCCCGACTATGTCGCCGACGGGCCCGAGGGACCGTTCTCGCTGAGCGGCCTGTGGCGCAGGTCCGCCGCCGCCGGTCGGCTGTACGGCTGCGTGCTCGACGGCGACTGGATGCACGTCGGCGACCCGCAGGCGCGCGACGAGGCCGAGGCGAGACTGGCCGGGACGGGATGACCCCCCGCTTCGACCCGTTCGGATCGCCGGGTCCCCGCTGGTACGCGGTCGAGGCGCGGCGGCCGTTCCTCGAGGATCTGGCGGCGGGGGTGCTCGACTGGCTCGGCGAACACCCGCCCGAGGCCCTGTCCGACGCCGTCATCCTGCTGCCCAACCGCCGCGCCGCCCGGGCCTTCACCTCGGCCCTGACGAAGCTGGCGGGCGACCGGCCGGTGCTGCTGCCGCAGGTCCGGCCGCTGGGCGACCTCGAGGAGGACGAGCCGCCGTTCGCGCCCGGCGAACTGGGCCTCGACCTGCCGCCCGCCATCGCGCCCCTGACCCGCCGTTTCGAGATGGCGCGGATGATCGTCGAGGACTTCCGCCCCGGCCTCGCCCCGCTGCGGGCGCTGGAGATGGCCGACGCGCTGGGGGGCTTCCTCGACTCCTGCCAGCTGGAGGAGATCGCCGGCCTCGAGCGCGTGGCGACCCTGGTCGAGGGCGACCTGGCCGAACACTGGCAGGAGTCGGCGCGGTTCCTCGGCCTCGCCGTCGAGGCCTGGCCGAAGCGGCTGGAAGCCATGGGGCTGGTCGATCCGGCGTGGCGGCGGGCCCGGCTGCTGCGCCTGCTGGCCGAGGCCTGGACGGAGCGGCCGCCGACCCGGCCGGTCATCGCCGCCGGCTCGACCGGCACCGCCCCCGCCGCCGCCGACGTGCTCGCCGCCGTCGCCCAGGCGCCGCAGGGCTGCGTCGTCCTGCCCGGCCTCGACCGCGACCTCGATCCGGCGGTCTGGTCACAGCTTCGAGACAACGAACAGCACCCCCAGAACGCCCTGTGGCGGCTGCTCGACCGGCACGGCGTTGGGCGCGAGGCGGTGCGCCCATGGTTCCAGCCGCCCGAGGCGCCCGTCCGCGCCGCCAGGGCCCGCGCCCGTCAGCGGCTGCTCAATGAGGCCCTGCGCCCGGCCGAGGCCACCGACGACTGGCGCGACCTGATCGGAACCCTGCGCGCCGACGCCTTCCGCGAGCGCTCGGCCGATCCGATCGCCGAGGGGCTGGAGGGCCTGTCGGTGGTCACCGTCCGCGCCGAGGAGGACGCCGCCGCGACCCTGGCCCTGATGATGCGCGAAACCCTGGAGACGCCGGGAAGGACCTGCGCCCTCGTCACCCCCGACCTTGCGCTGGGCCGCCGCGTCGCCGCCCGGCTGGAGCGCTGGGGCGTGGTCGCCGACAATTCCTCGGGCCAGCCGTTGTCGCGCATGCCGGCGGGGCGGCTGGTCGACCTTGCCGCCCGCTTCATCGCCGATCCGCTCGACCCGCACGCCCTGCTCGGCCTGCTCAAACACCCGCTGGTCCGGTTCGACCTCGACGGCGTCGAGCCGGCGAGGGCCATCAAGGCGCTGGAGGAATACGCCCTGCGCGGCCCGCGCCTGCGAGACTGGGCCCGCGCCCGCCGCACCCTCCTCAAGGCGGGCGAGCCGCGCGACGACGGCCGGCCCCGCTCCGACCGCACGCTGGAACGCGTGGCCGCCGCCCGTCGCCTGCTCGACCGGCTCGAGAGCCTGTCCGACGCCGCCCGCGCCCCCTTCGTCCCCGCCGCCCCGCTGGACGCGGCCGCCCGCGCCCTGACCATGCTGATCGAGTCCGTCGCCGGGCAGGAGGCCTGGGCCGGTCCCGACGGCGAGGCCGCCGCCGCGATGGCGGCCGGGCTGATCGAGGGCGGCGCCTCGCTCGGCGAGATGTCCCGCACCGACTTCGCCGAACTGGTCCGGACCCTGCTGACCGAAGAGACGGTGCGCACCGGGGGCGCCAACCAGCCGCGCCTGCGCATCCTCGGGGCCATCGAGGCGCGGCTGGTGCGCGCCGACCGCATGATCCTGGCCGGGCTGGAGGAGACCGTCTGGCCCAACGCCGCCCCGACCGACCCCTTCCTGTCGCGGCCGATGCGCAAGGCTCTGGGCCTGCCGCCGCCCGAGCGCCGTCTCGGCCAGACCGCCCAGGATTTCGTCCAGGCCGCCTGCGCCGACGAGGCCATCCTGGTCCATTCCGAACGGCGCGGCGGCCAGCCGGCGGTCAAGTCGCGCTGGCTGTGGCGGCTGGAGATGCTGACCCGCGGGGCGAACGCGCCAGAGACCCCGGTCGAACTGGAGCGGCCGTCGGTCCACCTCGACCAGGCCCGGGCGCTGGACGCCCCCGCCCGCGCCACGCCCGACTACGCCCGCCGCCCGGCCCCGCGACCTCCGGTGGAGCGCCGGCCGCGCGAACTGCCGGTCACCGGCGTCGAGCGCTGGGTGCGCGACCCCTACGCCATCTATGCGCGCTATGTCCTGAATCTGAGACAAATGGACCGACCCGGTCAGTCCGCGGAAGCGCTGGCCCGGGGCAACGCCGTGCACAAGGCGGTCGAGCGTCTGACCCTGTCCTGGCCCGAGGCCCTGCCTGACGACTGCGCCGACCAGCTGGAGAGCCTGCTGCTCGAGGAGCTGGGTCACCATGGCTTCGAGGAGGCGGCCATGGCCCGCGAGACGCCGCTGGCCCGCAACTGCGCCCGCTGGCTGGCCGGCTGGGAGGCCGGGCGGCGCGCGCGCGGCGTCGAGATCCGGGTCGAGGAAAAGGTCGAGCTGTGGATTCCCGCCCCGGCCGGCCCCTTCAGACTGACCGCCAAGGCCGATCGCATTGAACTGTCGCCCACGGGCGCGGCCATACTGGACTTCAAGACCGGCTCCATCCCGTCGCCGAAACAGGTGAGGTCGGGCTTCTCGCCGCAGCTGACCCTGACCGGCGCCATCCTCGCCGAGGCCGGCCTGTCCGACGCCGGCCCGGTCCCACCGGAGGAACTGACCTATGTCCGGGTCGTGGGACGCAAGGTTCCCGGTCAGGCGGCGGTGCGCGCGCTGGGCGAGGAGGCCGTGGCCCTGTCGGAAGCGGCGCTGGAAGGCCTGAAGACCCGCATCGCCCGCTTCGACGATCCCGACACCCCCTATCTGTCGTGGGTGGCGCCGCAGTTCATGGGCTCGTTCGGCGGCAACTACGACCATCTCGCCCGGGTCTGGGAATGGCACGTCGTCGGCGGGGAAGACGGCGGGGACGCCGAATGAGCGCCCGCATCCTGCCCGACCCGCATCAGATCGCCGCCGCCGATCCGCGCCAGTCGGTGTTCGTTACGGCCAACGCCGGCTCGGGCAAGACCTCGACCCTGGTCGACCGCGTGGCCCGGCTGCTGCTGGAGGAGGTCCAGCCCGGCGAAATCCTGTGCGTCACCTACACCAGGGCCGCCGCGGCCGAGATGCAGGCGCGCCTGTTCGACCGGCTCGGCGAGTGGGCCGTGATGAGCGACCAGAAGCTGGCGCAGTCGCTGGCCGATCTCGACACCCGCGACCCCGGCTCCCTGACCGGCCCCGACCTGTCGAAGGCGCGCCGCCTGTTCGCCAAGGCGCTGGAGACGCCGGGCGGACTGAAGATCCAGACCATCCACGCCTTCTGCGAAAAGCTGCTGCGCCGCTTCCCGATCGAGGCCGACGTCACCCCCGGCTTCACCGTGCTGGAGAACGAGGCGGCGCTGGCCCTGTCGCATGGCGCGCGGGAGGAGTTGGCCCGGCGCGCGCTGGCCGATGGCGACGGCCCGCTCGGGTGGGCCTACAGCCATTTCGCCGTCGAACTGGACTGGGGCGCCTTCCAGTCTCTGCTGGGCATGGTCGAAGCCGACCGGGCCAGGTTGACCGACTACACCGCCCGCATCCTCGAGGACCGGGCCCCCGCGCCCCACGTGATCGTCGGGGCCCATCCCGACGAAACGCCGGAGACCATCGAGACCGGTTTCATGCGCTGGCTCGACCGCACCGAATGGCTGGAGACGGCGTCGCTGATGGCGACCGGCTCCGCCAACGACCAGAAATGCGCCGGGCGGATGCGCGGCGCCGACTGGAGCTTCGCCGGCCTCGGCGACGTCTTCCTGACCGGCGGCGAGCCGCGCAAGGCCATGGCCACCGCCAAGGCGCCCCCGCTCGCGGGGGCCTGGCTGGCGGACCTGCAGCTCAAATACCTTTCAGCGCTCGAGGCCCTGCGCAAGGCCCGGGTCGCCGCCGACACCCGCCACGTGCTGATGCTGGCCGAGGCTCACGCCCGGCTTTACGACGAGGCCAAGGCGGCGAAGGGCGCGCTGGACTTCGGCGATCTCGTCGCCCGCACCGTCGACCTGCTGACCGAGAAAGCCTCGGCCGCCTGGGTGCTCTACAAGCTCGACGGCGGCATCGAGCACGTGCTGGTCGACGAGGCCCAGGACACCGCGCCCCAGCAATGGGACATCTTGCGCGCGCTCACCGAAGGCTTCTTCGCCGGCGAGGGCGGGCAGCGTTTCACACCGATCCCGGCCTCGGGACAACGCCTCGCCCGCACCGTCTTCGCGGTCGGGGACGAGAAGCAGTCGATCTATTCCTTCCAGGGCGCGCGGCCGGAGCGGCTTCGCCACGAGGCCCAGCGCTACGATGCGCTGGTGACGGGCTCGGGCGCCGGGTTCCAGGGCGTCGAGCTGGCGACCTCCTTCCGCTCGACGCCGGAGGTGCTGCGCTTCGTCGATGCGGTGTTCGAGGGGCCCGGGCGGACCGCCGCCCTCGCCGGCGAGGACATCGGCGCCATCCCGCCCCACCTCGCCCGGCGCGAGGGCCAGCACGGCTGCGTCGACCTGTGGCCCCTGTTCGAGGACATCAGGCCGCCCGAACCCGAGGTCTGGGATCCGGTCGACCAGGAGCCCGGCACCAGCGGGCGCAAGCAGCTGGCCGCGCGGCTGGCGGCCGGGATCCGCCGCCAGGTCGAGACCGGCGAGGCGGTGTACGACCGCAGGACCCGCGAGCCCCGGCCGTGCGGCTACGGCGACTTCCTGATCCTCGTGCGCCGCCGCGACGCCACCTTCGAGGAAATCATCCGGGCCCTGAAGACCGCCGGCGTGCCGGTGGCCGGGGCGGACCGCCTCAAACTGTCCTCGCACATCGTCTTCGACGACCTGATCGCGCTCGCCCGCTTCGCCCTCTATCCCGACGACGACCTCAGCCTCGCCGGCGTGCTGCGCAGCCCGTTCTGCGACGTCGACGAAGACAGTCTGTTCGCCCTCGCCGGAGCGGAGACGCGGGGCAGGCTGTGGAGCGAGCTTCGCCGGCGCGCGGCCGAGCGGCCGGAGTGGTCCCACGCCCGTGACCTTCTCGCCTTCGCGCTGGACAGCCGCGACCGGGACCCCTTCGCCTTCTTCTCGGGCCTGCTCAACCGCGTTGACGACACCGGCGCTTCGGGGCGCGCCCGCGTTCTGCGCCGGCTGGGGCGCGAGGCCGAGGAGGCCATCGACGAGACCCTCAACCAGGTGCTTTCGGCCGAGGACCGCGGCGCGGTCGATCTGGAAACGTGCGTCGCCCTGCTCGAGACCGCCGACGTCGAGGTCAAGCGCGAGCTGGAAGGGCCCCGCGGCGAGGTGCGGGTCATGACCGTGCACGGGGCCAAGGGGCTGGAGGCGCCCATCGTCATCCTGCCGGACACCACCTCGCGGGCGAAGGCCCAGGGCCCGTCGCTGATGCCGGTGGCGCTCGACGACGGGTCCGAGGCCTGGCTGATGTGCCCGGGCTCGGCGAAGGAGGACTGCGACGCCTCCAGGGCCGCGCGCGAGGCCCGGCAGGCGCGCACCGACGCCGAGACCCTGCGCCTGCTCTATGTCGCCCTGACCCGGGCCCGCGACCGGCTGATCCTGCTCGGCCGGGCCTGCGGCAACTCGAAGCTGGGTTATGACGAGGGCAGCTGGTGGTCGGTGCTGACGGAAACCTTCGACCGGCTCGGCGATGAGGCGCGAGACATCGGCGACGGCGTGCGCCGCTATGGCGCCGACCCGGCCCGGCTCCCCCCTGAACGCGCCGACGCTTCGACCGGCGCGGCCCTGCCCGGCTGGGCCGGGTCGCCGCCCGCCCCCGACCGCGCCGCCCGTTACGCCTCACCGTCGCAGATGGAGGGCGCGGTCCGCATTCCCGCCCCCTCGCCGCTGGCGACCGCGGCCGGACCGGGCGCGCCGCTGGGCCGGTTCCGGCGCGGCGATCTGATCCACCGGCTGCTGGAGCGGCTGCCCGACATCGCCCCCGCCGGGCGGGCCCCGGCCGCCGCCCGCATGTTGTCCCGCGAACGGGACCTGACCGACGACCAGCGCGCGGAGATGATCGCGGCGGCCTTTTCGGTGCTGGACGACGCCCGCTTCGCCCCGGTGTTCGGCCCCGGCTCGCGGGCCGAGGTCGCCCTGTCCGGAAGCGCGCCGGAGCTTCCGCCCGGCGTCGCCGTTTCCGGCCGGATCGACCGGCTGGTGATCACGCCGGAGCGGGTGCTGGTGGTCGACTACAAGACCAACCGTCCCGCCCCCGACCGGATCGAGGCCGCCGACCCGGCCTATGTGCTGCAACTGGCGGTCTATGTCGCGGTGCTGAGGCGGCTTTATCCGGACCGGCCGGTCGAGGCGGCGCTGGTGTGGACCGACCGGCCGAGGTTGATGCCGGTCCCGCAGGCGCTGATGGACGCCGCCCTCGTCGCCCGTTGATCGACGACGCGCGTTGATTTGATCGGCGACGCGCCCCACATCGGACCCGAAGCGCCGGAATCACCCCATGATCCCGGCGGACACACAATCGCGCGGCCTCCGCCAGGAGGCGCCAAGGAGAGCCCATGGCCACCGTCAAGGTCACCGACGACAGTTTCGACGCCGACGTCCTCAAATCCTCCACCCCCGTGCTGGTGGACTTCTGGGCGGAGTGGTGCGGCCCCTGCAAGCAGATTGGCCCCGCCCTCGAACAGATCGCCGACGAGCTGTCCGGTAAGGTCGTCATCGCCAAGGTCAATATCGACGACAGCCCGATGGTCCCGTCGCGCCTCGGCGTGAAGGGCATCCCCACCCTGATGCTGTTCAAGGACGGCCAGCTGGCCTCGATGAAGGTCGGCGCCATGCCCAAGGGCAAGATCGTCGAATGGCTGGCCGAGGCGGGCATCTCCGCCTGATCTAGTCCGGCCAGGTCTCGCGGCTCGCGCCCAGCACCTCGCCCGCGAGGTAGAGCGAGCCGCAGATGACCACCCGGCCCGCCCCGAGGCGGAGCGCGCGCTCCAGCGCCTCCGTCGCCGAGGCGCAGGCCGTCGCCCCCAGTCCGTGTCCGCGCGCCACCGCCGCCAGGGCCTCCGGCTCGGCCGCCGCGCCCTCGAACGGGACGGTGAAGACCGTGGCGCCGGTTTCCTTCAGCGCCTCGAAGAAGCCGCCGGCGTCCTTGTTGGCCAGCATGCCGACGATCAGGGCGAGCGGCCGCGGGGCCCGCGCCTGACGCTCGAGCAGCGCCTCGGCCAGCGCCCGGCCCGCGTGCGGATTGTGCCCGCCGTCCAGCCATAGCTCGGCGTCCGCCGCGCGCGCGGCCTCGCCATAGGGTCCGGCGGTCAGGCGCTGCATCCGGGCCGGCCAGCGCGTGGTGCGCAGGCCGTTGACGATGGCGCTCTCGGGCAGGTCCAGCTCCAGCGCCACGGCGACGGCCAGACCGGCGTTGGCCACCTGGTGCGGCCCGGCCAGCGCCGGGGCCGGCAGGTCGAGGAAGCGGGCCTGGTCCTGGAAGGCCATGCCGCCGCGCTCGGCCCAGGCGTCGAAATCCACCCCCATGACCGTCAGCGGCGCCCGCACGGCGTCGGCCGCCATCTCGATCGCCGCCATGGCCTCCTCCGGCTGGCGGGCGATCAGGCCGCGCGCGCCGGCCTTGAGGATGCCGGCCTTCTCGACCGCCACGCCGCGCAGGCTGGTCCCGAGGAATTCGGCGTGATCGAGGTCGACCGGGGCGATGACGCTGAGCAGCGGCCGTTCGATGACGTTGGTGGCGTCCAGCACGCCGCCCAGGCCGACCTCGACGACGGCCAGATCGGCGGGCGTCTCGCTCATGGCGACGAAGGCGGCGGCGGTGGCGCTCTCGAATACCGTGGCCTCGGCTCCGGACCGGTCGATGGCGGCCTCGACGCGGTCGAGGACGGCGTTCAGCGCCTCATCCTCGATCAGCCGCCCGGCCAGCCGGATTCGCTCGTTGAACCGCACCAGATGCGGCGAGGTGTAGGCGTGGACGCTCAGGCCCGCCGCCTCGGCGATGGCGCGAATGAAGGCGACGGTCGAGCCCTTGCCGTTGGTGCCGGCCACGTGGATCACCGGCGGCAGCCTGTGCTGCGGATCGCCCAGGGCGGCGCAGAGCGCCCGCATCCGGTCCAGCGACAGATCGATGCGCTGCGGATGGCGGGCGCGCAGACGTTCGGAAATTGGGTCCATTGGGCCTAGAGCCTGATCGTTTGAAGTGGAACCGCTACGCGGTTCCGCTGAAAGCGTGAATCAGGCTCTCGCATGAAAGTGGACCATTTTTTGGATTCAGGTCGAATCGACTGAAGCAAAAATGGTCTACGCCGCCCGGCGCTTCCCGCCCATCAGCATCGACAGGATCCGGCCCAGAACCGCCGGCAGCTCGGCCCGCGTGACCACGCGGTCGACCATGCCCTTTTCCTGCAGATATTCGGCGCGCTGGAAGCCCGGCGGCAGCTTTTCGCGGATGGTCGCCTCGATGACGCGCGGGCCGGCGAAGCCGATCAGGGCCCCCGGCTCGGCCAGGTGCACGTCGCCCAGCATGGCGTAGCTGGCGGTGACCCCGCCGGTGGTCGGATCGGTCAGCACCACCACGAACGGCAGCTGGACCGCCTTCAGTTCCTGGATGGCCAGGGTCGTGCGGGCCATCTGCATCAGGCTGAGCGCGCCCTCCTGCATCCGCGCGCCGCCGGCGGCGGTGAAGCAGACCAGGGGCACGCCCCGCTCGATCGCGGCCCGGGCGGCGGCGATGAAGGCCTCGCCCGCGGCCATGCCCAGCGACCCGCCCATGAAGGTGAAGTCCTGCACGATGACCACCGCCGGCACGCCGTCCAGCTCGCCGAAACCGATCGCCATCGTGTCCTTGCGCCCGCTCGCCTTGCGGGCCGCCGCCAGCCGTTCCTTGTACGGCTTGCCGTCCGAGAACTTCAGCGGGTCCTCCGGCACCTCCGGCGTGTCGATCGCCTCGTACTGGCCGTCGTCGAAGGTGAAACGCAACCGCGTCGGCGCGTCGATGCGCATGTGCCGGCCCGTCGGCGTGACCCACAGCGACCCCTCGAGGTCGGAGCGGTACAGCATCTCGCCGGTGTCGGGGTCCTTGACCCACAGATTGTCGGGCGTGTCGCGCCGGCTGACGATCTTGCGCACGCCGGGGGCGAAGCGGGACAGCCAGCCGCCGCGCTTCTCCTGCTGGGGTTTGTTCTTGTCGACCATGGGCCGCTCTCTAGACGGTTTCTCCGGCCCGTGCACCCCGGACCGCCCCGGCCAGCGACCGCACCCTGGCCAGAACGCGGCCGGCCGCCGGTTCGTTCGCCTCAAGCGCCGCCGCCACCTCGTCGACCAGCACCGAGCCGGCCACCACCGCGTCGGCCACGCGGGCGATCTCCGCCGCCCGCTCGGGGGTCCTGACCCCGAAGCCGACCGCGACCGGCAGGCCCGAGGCCGCGCGCACCCGCTCGACCGCCGGGGCCACCGACAGGGCCTGGGCCTCCTTGACCCCGGTCACCCCCGCCACCGAGACGTAGTAGACGAAGCCCGAGGTGCGCCCGGCGATGATCTTCAGCCGGGCGTCGTCCGAGGTCGGCGTGGCCAGCCGGATCAGCGACACCTTCGCCGCGTCCAGGGCGTCGGACAGCGGCCCGGCCTCCTCCGGCGGGCAGTCGACCACGATCACCCCGTCCACGCCCGCCGCCGCCGCGTCGTCGGCGAAGGCCCGGTAGCCGTGGGTCTCGATCGGATTGAGATAGCCCATCAGGATCAGCGGCGTGTCGGCGTCGCCCTCGCGGAAGGCGGCGGCCAGCGCCAGCGTGCCCTTCAGCGTCAGCCCGGCCTTGAGCCCGCGCAGCGCCGCGCGCTGGATGGGCGGCCCCTCGGCCATCGGATCGGAGAAGGGAAAGCCCAGCTCGATGATGTCGGCCCCGGCCGCCGGCAGGCCGCGCAGGATTTCCAGCGCCTGCTCCCGGGTCGGATCGCCGGCCATCACATAGGCCACGAACCCGGCCCGGCCCTCGGCCTTCAGCGCGGCGAAACGGGCGTCGATACGGGCGGTGGTCATTCCGCCTCCGGGGCGCACACGTCGCCGGGCAGGCTCGCGACCCCCAGCCAGGCGACGCTGTCCGCCGTCGCCGGCGTCGAGGTGTCACGCACGATCAGCATCTGGACGGCCTCGCAGCCGCCGTCCGTCTTGCGCCGCACCAGCAGGGCGCGGCTGTCGCTGCCGTCGGCGACCAGCCAGCCCTTGCCGGTCAGCTCGGCCACATAGGCCTGGGCCACGCCGTCCATGGCCGACAAGGGGGCGCTGACGCACCAGGCGCCGGCCAGCACAGCCTGGTTGCCGCAATCCGGGGCCGCCGTCGCGCCCGCCAGCAAGGGCAGGTCCGGAAGGCCCGCCTGCATCGACTCGCCCGACAGGGCCGCCGCCATCAGCATCGCCGTCATCATCATGGTCAGAGCTCCACGCCCAGATGCTTCGCCACCGCGAAGATGTCCTTGTCGCCCCGCCCGCACATGTTCAGCACCACGTCGCCGCCCTTGCCGACCTCGCGCGCGATCTCGCCGACGCGGGCGAGGGCGTGGCTGGGCTCGAGCGCCGGGATGATGCCTTCCAGCTGCGAGCACAGCTGGAAGGCCTCCAGCGCCTCGGCGTCGGTGGTGGCGCGATACTCGGCCCGGCCGATGTCCTTCAGCCAGGCGTGCTCCGGCCCGATGCCCGGATAGTCGAGCCCGGCCGAGATCGAATGGCCTTCGAGGATCTGGCCGTCGTCGTCCTGCAGCAGATAGGTGCGGTTGCCGTGCAGCACGCCCGGCCGTCCGCCCTGGATCGAGGCCGCGTGATCCGGGCCGTCCAGCCCGCGCCCGGCCGCCTCGACTCCGATCAGCCGCACGCCGGCGTCCTCGATGAAGGGATAGAACAGGCCGATGGCGTTGGAGCCGCCGCCGATCGCCGCCACGCAGGCGTCCGGCAGCTTGCCCCGCCGCGCCAGCATCGAGGCCCGCGCCTCGCGACCGATCACCGCCTGGAAGTCCCGCACCATGGCCGGATAGGGGTGTGGCCCCGCCGCCGTGCCGATCAGGTAGTAGGTGTCCTCGACATTGGTCACCCAGTCCCGCATCGCCTCGTTCATGGCGTCCTTGAGGGTGGCCCGCCCGGCGGTCACCGGCACCACCTCGGCCCCCAGCAGCTTCATGCGGAACACGTTCGGCGATTGCCGCTCGACGTCGGTGGCGCCCATGTAGACGACGCATTGCAGGCCGAAGCGGGCGCACACCGTCGCGGTCGCCACGCCGTGCTGGCCGGCCCCGGTCTCGGCGATGATCCGCGTCTTGCCCATCCGCATGGCCAGCAGGATCTGGCCCATGCAGTTGTTGATCTTGTGCGCGCCGGTGTGGTTCAGCTCGTCGCGCTTGAACCAGATGTCGGCGGCCCCGTAGTGGGCCGTCAGCCGCTCGGCCAGATACAGCGGGCTGGGCCGGCCCACATAGTCGGTCAGGAAGCCGTCCAGCTCGGCCTGGAACGACGGATCGGCCCTGGCCGCCTCATAGGCGTCATTGAGCTGATGGATCAGCGGCATCAGCGTCTCGGCCACGAACCGCCCTCCGTAGGGACCGAAGCGGCCCTCGGCGTCGGGCATGGCGTAGCTGTTGGGCAGGATGGCGTTCACGGATCAGGTCTCGCGCGGGGGAGCGGCGGAAATCAGGCCGACCGGGCGGCGTCGAGAAAAGCCGTGATCAGCCCCGGATCCTTAACACCCGGCGCGCTTTCCACGCCAGAGGACACATCGACCATCGGCGCGCCCGAGATGCGGATGGCGTCGGCGACATTGTCCGGCGTCAGCCCGCCCGCGACGAACCACGGCCGCCGGAAGGCCCGGTCGGCCAGCAGCGTCCAGTCGAACCGCGCCCCGACCCCGCCCGGCAGGTTCGAACCCTCGGGCGGCTTCGCGTCGAACATCAGATGCTCGGCGAACGGCTCCCAGGCCTCCGCCTCGGCGAAATCCTCATGCGCCCGGACCGGCAGGGCCTTGATGATCCCCGCCCCGGTCAGCGTCCGCACCCGTTCCGCCCGCGCCGGCGTCTCCGATCCGTGCAGCTGGATCAGGTCCGGCTTGAGGATCAGGGCGATCTCGGTCAGCAGGGCGTCGTCGGCGTCGACGGTCACCGCCACCACCTTCGCCTTGCCCCGCGCCCGGTCGAACAGGGTGGCGGCGTGCAACGGATCGAGGTGGCGCGGGCTCTTCGGGAACGCCACCGCCCCGACGAAGGCCGCGCCGCCGGCCAGGGCGGCGTCGAGCGCGTCCGGCGTGGTCAGGCCGCAGATCTTGACGGAGGTCATGTTTCGAAGATGGCGTCGATCTCCGCCGAGTCCAGCAGCCGCCATTCCCCCGGCGCCAGGTCGTCGGGCAGGGCCAGCCCGCCGACCCGCTCGCGGTGCAGGGCCTCGACGTGGTTGCCGGCAGCGGCGAACATCCGCCGCACCATGTGATAGCGGCCCTCGGTCACCGTCAGCCGGGCCTCCGTCGGCGACAGCACCTCCAGCGCGGCCGGGGCCAGCGGCTTGTCCTCGCCCTCCAGCACCAGACCGCCGGCGCCGAACAGCTCGACCTCGGTTCCGGCCAGCGGGCGGGCCAGGGTGGCGCGGTAGACCTTGGCCACGTGGCGTTTGGGGCTGATCACCCGGTGCAGCAAGTCGCCGTCGTCGGTCAGCAGCAGCAGGCCGGTGGTCTGCTTGTCCAGCCGGCCGATGGTCGAGATGGCCGGGTCGCGCCGCCGCCAGCGGTCGGGCAGGACGTCATAGACCAGCGCCCCGTCCTCCTTGCGCGAACAGGTCATGCCCAACGGCTTGTGCAGCATCAGCACCAGCCCCGGCGGCGGGTCCAGCGGCTGGCCGTCAACCTCCATCCGCGCCGGCAGGTCCGGCGTCACCGCGATCCGCTTCGACACGTCGGTCAGCTCAACCCCGTCCAGCACGATGCCGCCCGCCTTGCCGAGCCGCGCCATCTCGGTGCGCGAACCGTAGCCCATGGAGCCCAGCAGCTTGTCGACGCGGGCGGTGGGGGTCTTCATCGCGCCCTCCCTTTCGTCATCCTCCGGCCAGCCGCGAAGCGGCGCAGACCGGGGGACCCAGCGGCGCGCGCGAGCGCGAAACTGCGGCAGACACCCTGCGTGAGCAAATCGCCTTCGGCGCCGCTGGGTCCCCCGGTCTCGCTACGCTCGCCGGAGGATGACGAAAGCAAAAGGCTCACTTCACCGCCTCGATGACCTTGTAGCCGCCCTTGTCGGCGACCGGCTGGGAGCGTTTGAAGGCCGCCGCGATCTCGGCCTCATAGGGCAGGTGGCGGTTGGCCACGAGCCACAGGACGCCGCCCTTCCTCAGCATGGCGGCCGCCTGGCGGATGAAGGCCTGGCCCAGCCGCCGGTCCTCGGCGCCGCCGTCGTGGAAGGGCGGGTTCATGACCACGAAGTCCAGATCGCCGTTGGCCTCGACCGTCCGCGCATCGGCCCATTCGAAGGTGGCGCGGGGATCCTCGACGTTGCGGCGCGCCGCCTCGATCGCCCGCCGGTCCACATCGATCAGGCGCAGCGCGGTCACCGCCGGCGAGCGCAGCACCACCGTGGCGAGGGCGCCGTAGCCGCTGCCCAGATCAGCCCCCGCGCCCTTCATCGGCGGCAGGTGTTGCGCCAGCAGCAGGGTGCCCGCGTCGACCCGATCCCAGGCGAACACGCCCGGCTGCGACCAGGCGTCCAGACCGGGCACGCGCCGGGGCGCGCCGGCCTCGATCGCCTCGTCGAGACCTTCGACCGCGTCCGGCTTCACCACCACGCAGCGCCGGTGATGGGCCTTGGCGCTCTCGCCGACCTCGACGCCGAACGCCTCCAGCTCCTTCTTCAGCCGCGAGCCGCCCTTGTCCTTGGGGGCCATGACGTCGAGCCTGCCCCCGGGCTTGAGCGCCCGCAGCGCCAGGGCCAGCGCATGGCGCCGCTCCAGCACCCCGGGCGGGGCGTAGATCATGGCGGCGTCGGCCGAGCCGCCGGCGACCGACTCGAGCGGGGTCGAACCGGGGATCAGGGGCGAGGTCTGGACCGCGTCGCCGGGCGGATCGAACACCGCCGGGGGGCGGCCATACAGAAGGGTGGTCATCCCGGGGCTATAGCGGGCTCAGACCGGCGGCGCGACCGCCACATCGTGCAGCAGGGCCCCAAACCGGCGCAGGGCCTCTTCGCTGAGGTCAGGGTCGTAGCGCATCGGCGGCGCGGTCATCGGCTCGTCGAAACTGTGACTGCCGTCGGCGACCCAGGTGTCGACCTCGGCCCCGCAGTCGCGGATCATGGCGTGGACCCGTTCGGCGTTGCGCACCGTGGTCAGGTGGTCCGAGCGGGCGATCACCGCCAGCGTCTTCGGACAATGCCGCCACGGCCGCATCCGGTTCAGCGCGGCGATCCCGACATAGGGGTAGGCCAGATAGGCGCCGACCACGCCGTCGAGGTCGATGCTCCCGGGATCGGTCACGCCCAGCGACGGGCGCGAGCGGTCGGCGCTCATCGCCTCCATGATGCCCCAGCCGCCGTGGCTCCAGCCGGCCAGCGCGATCTTCGAGGCGTCGACGTCGGGCCGCCGCGACACGCCGTGCAGGGTGGCGAGGATGTCCCCGCCGCGCCCGGCGCCGCGCAGCAGCAGGCCGGTGCACACCGTCGCCATGGCGAACTGCCGGCTCCAGCCGCGCGGGCCGAAGGAATCGACCGTAAAGGCCCGCCAGCCCGCCGCCTTCGCCACGTCCGCATACTTCGGAAGGTGGCCCCTCAGCCCGCCGCAGCCATGGAACAGCAGCACCGCCGGCCGCGGCCGGTCGTCGTCCGGGCCGACCACGGTGGTGTGGGGCTCAAGCCGGGCCCAGCGTTGCGCGAGTGTTTCCATAAGCGCCACCATAGCGGAGGGCCGGGCCGGGGGAAGCCGGCATCGGGCGAGACGCTTAGGCCGGGTGGAACCAAAATTATGGTCTGAAAGGTCTGAACAGTCCGAAGAGTCCGAAGCGTTTGTTGGTCCGCGCCTGGCGGCGGGACGAGGGTGCGTTTGTCAAAGACCGGCGCGCATTATGCCGCCGCGGCTTCCTGTGGCGGGTTGGTGACGCCGGCTTTTTCGCAAGCTGCTGGAATCGCGAGGGTCTGTCGCCGGAACCGTGATGGCTGGCGGCGGATTGTGAGCATCGCTCCGTCACCCTCGGGCTTGACCCGAGGGTCAGACCCGCCGGTGCGCGCCGTTGGATGATGGATCGCGATCGAGGGGCCCGCCCCGCACCCCGCTCGCAACGACGTCTGATCCCCGGGTCAAGCCCGAGGATGACGGCCGGAGGAGAGAAACGTCCGCGCTCAAGCAGCGAGCGACCGCGTCGCGAGCGGTAGCGCCCTGCGCTTCAATGCCGGAACACGCGCACGCCGGTGAAGGCCATGGCCACGCCGGCTTCGTCCGCCGCCGCGATGACCTCGTCGTCGCGGATCGAGCCGCCCGGCTGGATCACCGCCGTGGCGCCCGCCGCGACCGCCTCCAGCAGGCCGTCGGCGAACGGGAAGAAGGCTTCCGACGCACAGGCGGACCCCTGGGCCAGGGAATGCGCCAGACCCTTGGCCTCGCCGGCCTCGCGGGCGCGGATGGCGGCGATGCGGGCCGAGTCGCGGCGGTTCATCTGGCCGGCGCCGATGCCGGCGGTCTGGCCGTCCTTCGCATAGACGATGGCGTTGGACTTGACGTGCTTGGCCACGGTGAAGGCGAACAGCATGTCGTCGACCTCCTGCGGCGTCGGCTGGCGGCGGGTGACGATCTTGAGGTCCGACGGCGCGATGCGCGAGCGGTCGCGGCCCTGCACCAGGAAGCCGCCGGCCACCGAGCGGAACACCTCGCCGGCCGCCAGCGGATCGGGCAGGCCGTCGGTCAGCAGCAGGCGCAGGTTCTTCCTGGCCGCGAAGATCGCCAGGGCCTCGTCGTCGGCGCCGGGGGCGATGACCACCTCGGTGAAGATGTCGGTGATCAGTTTCGCATCGGCCCCGCCCAGGGTCCGGTTGACGGCGATGACGCCGCCGAAGGCCGAGACGGCGTCGCATTCCAGCGCGCGGGCGTAGGCCTCGGTCAGGTCATGGCCGACCGCCACGCCGCAGGGGTTGGCGTGTTTGACGATGACGCAGGCCGGGGCCTCGAACTCGGCGACCAGCTCGTAGGCCGCGTCGGCGTCGGCGATGTTGTTGTAGCCCAGCTCCTTGCCCTGCAGCTGGCGGGCGTTGGCCACGCCGGGACGGGCCTCTCCGGTGCGATAGAAGGCGCCGGTCTGGTGCGGGTTTTCGCCGTAACGCAGCGTCTGGGCCAGCGCGCCGCTGATCGATTTCCGCGCCGGGGCGGCGTCGCCGACCTGGCCCGCGAACCAGCCGGAGACGGCGGCGTCATAGGCGGCGGTGCGGGCGAAGGCGCGGGCGGCCAGCCGCTTGCGCAGATCCAGGGTGGTGGCCCCGTCCGCCTTCAGCGCCTCGAGGATCAGGCCGATGGACTCGCCGTCCACGGCGACGGCGACATAGCCGTGGTTCTTGGAGCCCGAGCGGATCATGGCCGGGCCGCCGATGTCGATGTTCTCGACCACGGCGTCGAAGGCCCCGCCCGAGGCAACGGTTGATTCGAACGGGTACAGGTCGACCCAGACGATATCGATCGGGCCGATGCCGTGCGTCGCCATGGCTTCGGCGTGGTCGGCGGCGTCGCGCACGCCCAGCAGGCCGCCGTGCACCACCGGGTGCAGCGTCTTGACCCGTCCGTCCATCATCTCCGGGAAGCCGGTCAGGTCGGCCACGTCCTTCACCGGCAGGCCGAAGCCGGCGATGGCCGCGCGCGTGCCGCCGGTCGAGACCAGTTCGACGCCGAGGTCGTGCAGGGTGCGGGCCGCATCCTCCAGCCCGGTCTTGTCGCTGAGCGAGATCAGGGCGCGCTGCGGCGCCACGCGGTCGGGCGCGGGAGGAAAGTCGGGAGCGGCGGGCATGGCGGCGTCCGTGTCTGGCGTGGGGGTCGGGGAGACGCGGGGGCTCTAGCACTGTCCGCGCCGGGATAGAACCGCCGGATCAGATCAGTTTGGTCATGCCTGATTGTCGGGCGACATCCGTACCGTGGCCTCATGTTGGTCGAGTGCGTGTTGACGCGCCCAGTGGCCCGCCGCTGCGGCAAGGCACCAGACCAACAACCCCACTATACAGCAGCCGATCAGGGCGTTGGACACGGCTGGATTGGAGAAGCTCCGCGCAATCGCCACAGAGCCCGCCATACCGAAGATTCCGAACAGACCAACCGCGAGCAGCAAGCTTACCCACCTCTGCTTCTGGAGTCGTTCGCGAAGAGCGGGAGCAAGTTCGTGCAATCGTTGTTCCCGGTCCCTGACGCCGGAACGCAGGTAGACCAGAACCAGAGCCAACCCAACTGTAGCGGATGCAAGCGACGCCTCGACAGGCCAGGGCGGCTCCGCGAATCGAAGCAGTACAGCCAGACCGAACAGGAAAAATCCGACCAGTCCCGCCGTAACGGGCATTCTCCAAGCTACGCCTTTTCTCAACACCACCTCCTGCCGCTCATACGCCTTCAGCCCCCAGTTGATCGAAATCGACCACGATCGGCTCTCGCCCGATCAGCGACAGGAACCGCCGGAAGTCCGCCTGCGCCAGCGCCGTCGTGGCCGTGTTGGTCAGGGGGTGGAAGTTGACGATCTCCGCCTCCCACAAGGCCTTGTCGAGGACGAAGGTCACGCGCCGCTGTCCATCGTTGATCAGCCCCAGCGCCGTCACCGATCCCGGCGTCAGTCCCAGCGTCTCCCACAGCAGCGTCTCGTTGCCGAACGACAGCCGGTCCGAGCCCATCGCCTTCGGCGCCCGCTTGAGGTCGATGACCGTGTCCTGCCGGGCCGAGATCAGCCACAGCCGGCCCTTCTTGTCCTTGAGGAACAGGTTCTTGGTGTGCGCCCCCGCCATCGCCGCCTTGAGCTCCAGCCCTTCCTCGACCCGGAACACGGCGGGATGGTCGTGCGTGGTCTGCGCCACGCCGTGTTCCGCCATCCACGCCAGCAGGCGGGCGCGGTCGTAGGCCGGGGCTGTGTCGGCGGGCGGCTTGTCTTGGGTCATCGGGCGCAGCTAGTGAGGAGGACCATCCCCGATACCCTCCGGAGCGCCGCCGTGGAACTGGAATGCTACCCGATGTCGGACCAGCCGTGCGATCTGGTGCCGGGCCGCCAGCCGCGCGACTGGATGGACGCCTTCCCCAGCCGCCATCCCTACCGCTGTCTGCCGCTGACCATGGCCAACACCACGGGCTGGGAGATCCTGTGCCCGATCAGCTTCACGGCGGAGTGGAACGGCGGCCCGGCCCAGAGCGACCTGGTCATCACCCCCGACCGCCACGCGCCGAATCTGCACCACATCGTCACCTCGCATTTCTCGCGCGGGGTGATGACCATGCATCCGCAATACCTGTTCCGCACCCCGCCGGGCTGGGGCCTGCTGGCCACCGGCGCGCCCAACCACGTCAAGGACGGCATCGCGCCGCTGACGGGCCTGATCGAGACCGACTGGCTGCCCTTCCCCTTCACCATGAACTGGATCTTCACCCGGCCCGGACGGGTCAAGTTCGAGCGCGGCGAGCCGTTCTGCTTCATCACCCCGATCGAGCATCGCAAGGCCGAGGCCTTCGAGCCGGTGATCCGCTCGCTGGAGTCCAATGCGGTGATGAAGGACCAGTTCGAGGCGTGGAACCGCCAGCGCACCGACTTCAACCGGCGGCTGGCCTCGGGCGATCCCGACGCGGCCAAGGAGGCGTGGCAGCGCTATTATTTCAAGGGCGAACTGCCCGAGGAGCTGGGCGCGGCGCCCGAGACCCACGCCAACAAGCGGCGGCTCAAGACGCCCCGCCTCGGCTGACAAAAAGCCCCTCCGCCGTCGGGCGAAGGGGCTCGTTGGCCTCACATCGGGCGCGGCACGCGCGGGCCGAGGTTCTGGACCACCTCGCGGGCGTCGAAGGCGTTCGGATCGCCGGCCGGCTTGGGCCCGTTCCCGACCACGATCTCGGCGGTGGCCTCGTAGCGGTCGATCTCGCGGATATCCATGCTCGGGCCGAACGGGTCGCGCCACGGGCTCCAGTAGCCGCGGCGGTAGTAGCGCCACGACGGGCCCCAGTACGGCCAGTACCGGTCGTAGTAGAAGGGATCGGGCGAGGCCGAATAGCGCACGTCGCGATCGGTGGCGCGGTTGACCGTGGCGAACCAGTCGTGGCCGCTTTCCAGCGTCACCTCGGCGGCGCGCAGCAGCAGGCCCATCTCGACCTGTTCGCGCGACGTCACCGAATTGCCGGCGAAGGCGACGCGGAAACGGGTGTCGTCTATCCGCGCATCGGAATAGCCGTAGCGGCTGCCCTGTCCGGCCGGACCGTAGGGGGTCGCCGTCGCGCAGGCCGAGAGAGCCAGCGCCGCCGTCATGGCCAGCAGGACGGGCTTGAGGACGCGAGTCTTCATCTCAATTCTCCTTGGGCGCCCAGCAGACGCCTTTCCAGCTGAACGGCACATGAACAACACGGTTCCGCCGACGGACAAGCCCTTATAAACGCGAAACAATAAGCACCGACGCCGCCAGCAGAAGTCCGCCGGTGACAAGGGCGAAACCGCGCCTGAAGCGCGGCTCCGACATGCGCCGGGCCAGCGCCGCCCCACCCAGACCGTAGGCGGACATCGACAGCACGTCCATGCCGATGGTGGCGAGCGCGAACAGGGCCAGTTGCGGGGCCGCCGGGCGGCTCACATCAAGGAACGGCGGCAGCACGGCGGTGAAGAACAGCACCGCCTTGGGGTTGGCGATCTGCACCATGAACCCGTCCAGCAGCGCGCTGCGTCCGAGGCGGATGGTCGGCGAGTCCGGATCGGCGGCGGTGCGGAAGGCGCCCCTCAGGGCGTTGATCCCCAGCCAGGCGACATAGAGGGCGCCGGCGATCGAGATCAGCCGGAACACCTGCGGGAAGGCGATCACCAGGGCGCCGAGCCCCAGGGCCGCGGCCCCGAACCAGACCAGGGTCGCGGCGTTCATGCCGACCACCCCGGCCAGGGCCCCGGCCGGGCCGCGCTGGACCCCGTTGGCCACCGAGAACAGATTGGCGGGTCCGGGCGTCCAGGCCATCACGGCCATGACGCCGAGGAAGGTCAGATAGAGCTGCGGATCGACAGGCAGGCTGGACATGCCGCCGTGTCGCGTCAGCCGCGCCCACGGTCAAGCCGGAACGATCAGCCTTCGTCGGAATCGGCCTCGTCTGTGTCCACGTCCACGTCAGCCTCGACATCCGCGTCGGGCTCGACCGCGGCGCCGGCGTCGTCGGCCGAATCCATGGCCTCGCCGAGGGCGTACTCGGCCATCAGGCCATAGGTCGCCATGTGCTCGGGGTCATTGGACGCCCAGGAGCCGTTGACGGCCATGCCCTGTCCGGCGGCGATGGCGCCCCTCACGGCGCCCGACGCCTCGACCTTCGCCAGGGCTTCGGCGGTGACAGCCGGGACATCGACCCCCGCCAGGGCCTCGGCGACGATGGCCTCGACGTCGATGTCGGCCAGCGCCTCCGCGGCGATCCCGGCGGCGTGCTGGGACGCCAGGGCGGTGAAGGCGTTGACGTCCGGCTGATACTCCGTCCACAGGGCGGCGATCCGGAGCTCGCGCTGGGCTTCCGTCAGGCTCGCGTCCCCGGAGATGGCCTCGGCGCGTTCGCCGAAGGATTCCATCCGCGCCTCAAAGGCGGCGGCGGCGGCCTCGAGGGCGGCTTCCGACGAACCGCGGGCCTCCTGGGCGACCGAGGCGGACAGGGGCAGCAGGGCGAGGGCGGCGGCGAGGGAAAGGGCCTTGATCATGACGGGGCTCCTGAAGGACAGGCGCAAACTCCGCCGAAGATCGTCCGGCCTCAAGTGAAATCGCGGTAAGGCGGCGGACGCCCCCGCCCGCCGCCTCTTCCGCACGCGCCTACTGGGCGGGAGCGGCGCCCGCGGCGGCTCCGGCGGCCGCGCCCGCGGTCGCCGCCGCTTCGATCTGACCGCGCACCATGGTCGGCAGTCCCTTGATCATCGGGACGACCGTGGTCGCGACGTTGGCCAGCTCAGCCTTCTTGTCCTCGGGGGCGGTCGCCGCCTTGGCGTCCAGGAAGGTCTTCAGCTCCTCGGCGAAGGCGTCGGCCTCGATCTGGTACCGGGCGACAATAGCGTCCAGCGCGGCGCTGGCCTGGGCCTGGTCGCCGGCGGCGGCCGTGATGGCGGCCTGCATTTCGCCGGCCATCCCTTCCATGCGCGCGCCGAAAGCCTCGCCCCTGGCTTCCAGCGCGGCTTCGGCCGGATCGACGGCCTCGGCCGCGGCGGCCGGCGGCGCGGGCGGGGCTTCCTGGGCGAAGGCGGGGGCGGCCAGGGCCAGAACGGCCGAAGCGGCCAGAACGATACGAAGAGACATGCGAGGTTCCTGATGCGTCGAAGGAGCCCATGCTCCTGCCCCTACGGTGGCGCCAAACCGGGCCGAGGGCGAGGCCATTTGTACGCCCGGCCCCGTCGGCGTCCGTCAGTTCCCGCCGCGCTGGTCCCGCTTGCCCAGCACCCGCAGGCGCAGGGCGTTCAGCTTGATGAAGCCGGCGGCGTCCTTCTGGTCGTAGGCCACGGCGCCGTCCTCGAAGGTGACCAGTTCCTGGTCGTACAGGCTGTGCGGGCTCTCGCGGCCGATCACGGTCGCATTGCCCTTGTAGAGCTTGACCCGGACCGTGCCCGACACCTTGCCCTGCGAATGGTCGATCGCCGCCTGCAGCATCTCGCGCTCGGGCGAGAACCAGAAGCCGTTGTAGATCAGGTGGGCGTATCTGACGGCCAGATCGTCCTTCAGATGCATGGCGCCGCGATCCAGGGTGATCGACTCGATGCCGCGGTGCGCCGCCAGCAGGATGGTCCCGCCCGGGGTCTCGTAGACGCCGCGCGACTTCATGCCGACGAAACGGTTCTCGACCAGATCCAGCCGGCCGATGCCGTTGTCATGGCCGTACTGGTTCAGGGCGGTGAGCAGGGTCGCCGGGCTCATGGCCTCGCCGTTGATCGAGACCGCGTCGCCCTTCTCGAAGCCGATGGTGATGACGGTCGCCCGGTCCGGCGCGTCCTCGGGCGACAGGGTGCGCTGATGCACGAACTCCGGGGCCTCGACCGCCGGATCCTCCAGCACCTTGCCCTCGCTCGACGAGTGCAGAAGGTTGGCGTCGACGCTGAACGGGGCCTCGCCGCGCTTGTCCTTGGAGATCGGGATCTGGTGCTTCTCGGCGAAGTCGAGCAGGTGCTCGCGCGACTTGAAGGCCCACTCGCGCCAGGGCGCGATCACCCGGATGTCGGGCTCCAGCGCATAATAGCCCAGTTCGAATCGGACCTGGTCGTTGCCCTTGCCGGTGGCCCCGTGACAGACGGCGTCGGCGCCCACCTGACGGGCGATCTCGATCTGGCGTTTGGCGATCAGCGGCCGGGCGATCGAGGTGCCGAGCAGATACTGGCCCTCATACAGGGCGTTGGCGCGGAACATGGGGAAGACGTAGTCCCGCACGAACTCCTCGCGCAGGTCGTCGATGAAGATGTTCTCGGGCTTGATGCCCAGCTTCAGCGCCTTCTCCTTGGCGGGCGCCAGCTCCTCGCCCTGGCCGAGGTCGGCCGTGAAGGTCACCACCTCCGCCCCGTACTCGGTCTGCAGCCACTTGAGGATGATCGAGGTGTCCAGCCCGCCGGAATAGGCGAGCACGACCTTCTTGGGCGCAGGCAGGGTCATGGGAGGGTCCTTGAACGAACGCGGGGAGGCGTCAGCGGTGTTGCGCGCGCTTAAAGGACCAGACGCCCCGCGATGCAAGGGCGGGAATGGGGCAGGATCAGCCCCACGGCCCCTTCGCCTGTGACGGCGTGGTCGGCACGCTGGTCGTGACCGATCCCGGCGCGGCCTCGACCACCGCCGGCCGCCGCGGGTTCAGCCCCATCCTCGCGCCCAGCTCCATCAGGGCCCGCACGCGGTTGCCGGTGGCCGGATGGGTCGAGAACAGGTTGTCCGCGCCGCGCCCCGCCAGCGGGTTGATGATGAACAGCTGGCCCGAGGCCGGATTGCGCTCGGCGGTGACGTTCACGATGCGTTTCGACCAGCCTTCGATCTTCTGCAGGGCCGAGGCGAGGGACGCAGGATCGCCGGCGATCTCCGCGCCGACGCGGTCGGCCTCGTATTCCCGCGTCCGGCTGATGGCCATCTGCACCAGGCCGGCCGCCATAGGCGCGAGGATCATCAGGGCCAATGTGCCGACGATGCCGCCCGGCCGCTCGCGGTCGTCGCCGCCGCCGAAGAACAGGGCGAAATTGGCCAGGGCCGCGATGGCGCCGGCGACGGTGGCGGTCACCGTCATGGTCAGGGTGTCGCGGTTCTTCACATGGGCCAGTTCGTGCGCCATGACCCCGCGGATCTCCTCGCGGGTCAGCATATCCAGCAGGCCGGTGGTGGCGCAGACGGCGGCGTTCTCCGGATTGCGGCCGGTGGCGAAAGCGTTCGGCTGGTCGTTGGGGATGATGGCCACCACCGGACGCGGCAGGCCGGCGTCCCTGGCCATCTGCACCACGTCCGCGACATAGGTGCGCACCACCGCGTTGGGATGGGTCTCGTCGACCGGCTGGGCCCGGTACATGCGCAGCACGATCTTGTCGGCGTTCCAGTAGCTGAACAGGTTCATGCCGCCGGCGAACACCAGGGCGATCAGCATGCCGGCCGTCCCGCCGATCAGATAGCCGAGGCCGACGAACAGGGCCGTCAGCGCCGCCAGCAGGGTGAAGGTCTTCAGATGGTTCATCGTCGATCGGAACTCGGTGGCCTCTGGCGCGGAAGGCGCCCGGCGCTAACTTGTGGAGTCCCGGGCTTTGGCTCAAGGCAGGACCGCTGTGACCGATCATCCCACCTCCGACGCCCCCGCCCCCGAGGCCGCCCCCGAGGCCGCGCCTCCCGCCTTCAACGCGGACGTGCCCCACGCCACGCCGGAACGCCCGCTGGGCGACGCCGCGCGGCGAGCCCTGCTGGAGGCGGCCGAACGTCGCGCCTCGGGGGGCGAGTCCGCGCTGCCGCCCGAGCACGGCGGCCCGCGCGGTCCCGAGCCGACCCGTTACGGCGACTGGGAGAAGAAGGGCCTCGCGGTCGACTTCTGAGCCCGGAGAACCGTGGACGAACCTTGGCGGACGAACAGCGTTAACCCTGTCGCACAGGAGTTCGCCGTCATGATCCGCCCCGTCGCCGCTGTCGGCGCTCTCTTCCTCTTCACCCTGGCCGGCGCGGCCTCGGCCCAGACCTGGGGCCAGCCGGTCTACGTCAGCCCGTACGGCCACGTCGTCGGCGGCACGCCGCTGTCGGAAATCGAGACGCGGTCCTATGTCGCCACCGGCCGCTGGGCCGACGGCTATTCCGATCAGGCGTACGTCCATGTGCCGGCCCCGGTCTACGGGCAGCGCTACGGACATGGCTACGGTCACGATGGCCGATACGACCGGCGGCATGGCTATCGCGACCACCACGGCTACGGTCGCGCCGACCATTATGGCTACGACCGGGAGCGCTACGGCTATGGCGGATACGAGCCCCGCCCGCGCCCGGGCTACCGGGACGTCTGGGGCTACAATGACGACCGCCATCCGTCGTCACGGGTGTCCCGCGAGCGGCGCGACCGGCGCTACGACCGCGATTGCGGATGCGCCGACGTCTATCTCTACGACCGTTAGGGCGGAACAGGGTTAATTCCGACGCCGTCCGGGGAAAGCCGGGGCCGGGTTTTCGCCCGCTCGGTGCACGGCGGACCCTTTTCTTTCCAGTAGCTTAGAACGGCTCCAGCATCCGGAGTCCGCGTCATGCGCCTGTTAACCCTTTCCGCCGCCTTCGTCCTGCTCGCGGCCGGGCCCGCCCTCGCCGGCGACCCCAGAGGCGGTGGGCATGGCGGCGGCCATGGCGGCGGTCCCTGCTGCGCCCCGCCCCCGCCGCCTCCCCCGCCGTGCTGCGCCCATGGCGGCGGCGGCGGCGGCTCGCGCAATGTGAACATCAATGTGAACGCCAGCGCCCGGGCCTTCGCGGAGGCCTCCGCCACCTCCCATTTCAACGCCCGCGCCTATGACGTCGGCGGCATTCGCGGCCGCGGCCACGGCGGCGGGACGGTCTATGTCGGCGGGGGGTACGGCGGCGACGCCGGCGGCTACGGCTACGTCGGCGCGCCCGTCTATTACGACATCGACCGTCGCGTGCTCGCCTGCGCCAGCGCCCCGTTCGGCTATGTGGTCACCGGCTTCGGCCGCGACGGCCGCGAACCGCCGTCCTGCGGCGGCCGCGACCGGCGCCGCTACGACGATCACGACCGCGGCGGCCGCTACGGCTACAGCGAGCGTCACGACAGCTATGAGGAAAGCTCGTACGAATCCTACGAAAGCTACGAGGCGTACGAGGAGTACGAAGAGTACGGGGCCTACCGGTACGAAGGCCGCCTCGAGGATGCGGACTACGGCGCCGTCGACGACCGCTGCGACTGCCGGGACCGCGCGCCCGCCCCCTATCCGCCGGCCTATCTGCCGGAACCGCCGCGCTACGAACCCCCGTCCTACCCCCGGCCCTATGAACCCCGCGAGGCCCCGCCCCGGCAGGAATACCGCCAGGAGCCCGGCGAACGCGGCTAGAGCGCGATCCCGTCGATCGACTCGACGATCGCCGAGGCGGCCGTCAGCGGATTGTCGGCCGCCACCACGGGGCGGGCGACGACGAGGTGGGTCGCCCCCGCCTCCAGCGCCGCGCGCGGCGTCGCCGTCCGCTGCTGGTCGCCCTTGTCCGCGCCCTCGGGCCGCACGCCCGGGGTGACGATCAGAAAGTCCGGCCGGCCCGCCTCATGGGCGAGGGCGCGCACCCGCGCCGCCTCCAGCGGGCTCGACACCACGCCGTCGACGCCGCAGTCCAGCGCCTGGCGCACCCGCCGCTCGACCAGGTCCGCCGCGCTGAAGCCGTAGCCCAGCTCGGCCAGGTCGGCGTCGGACAGGCTGGTCAGCACCGTCACCGCCAGCAGCTTCGTGCCCGACCCCGCCGCGTCGCGTCCCCTGACCGCGCCGCGCATCACCTGCGGCTCGGCGTGGACGGTCAGCAGGTCGCAGCCGCCTTCGGCCACCGCCCGGGCGGCGCCCTCCACCTGGGCGCCGATGTCGTGCAGCTTCCAGTCCTGGAACACCATCTTGCCGCGCGCCCTGAGTTCGTGGGCGAAGGCCACGCCGCCCGGCCGCGCCAGCAGGGTCAGACCGATCTTGTAGGCCGAAACGGTCGCCCCGATCCGGTCGACCATGGCCCGGGCGGCGTCGATCGACGGCAGGTCCAGGCCGATGATCAGGCGGGGGTCGGTCAACACAGGCGTCATGGCGTCGCTCCTCGGGGCCAATCAGGACTGGACGCGCGCGCGGGCGTCAGCCTTAGATGGCTGCGGACGGGTGAATTGCAGGGCGAGGTCAGCACATGGACGCGGTCGATCTGGGCGTCAACCTGTTCGTGGCCCTGTTCGCCCTGGTGGATCCGATCGGCAACATCCCGATCTTCGCCGCGGCGACGGCGGGGGCCGGCATGCGTCAGCGGCTGTCGGTGGCGGGGCTGATCTGCCTGTTCGCCGCCGCCTTCCTGGCCTTCTTCTTCTTCACCGGTCTGGGGCTGCTGCAGTTCTTCGGCATTTCGCTGGCCGCGTTCCGGATCGCCGGGGGCATCCTGCTTCTGCTGCTCGGTCTCGACATGACGCGCGGGGATTTCCTGAAATCCTTCGCCGACAACGACACGGACAGCGATCCGGCGGACGTGCGCGGCTATGCGCGGCGGCGTTTCCAGCGGCTGGTGGTGCCCTTCGCCATGCCCCTGATGATCGGGCCCGGCGCCATCTCGACCATCATCATCCAGGCGGGCGAGGCCTCGAAGATCGGCTATCAGGGCCAGGTCGCGGGCATGGTCGCCATCGTCGCGGCCTGTATCGCCACCTTCCTGTGCTTCGCCCTGACGGGCCCGATCAGCCGTATGCTCGGCGAGATCGGCATGTCGATCATCGTGCGGGTGCTGGGCCTGATCCTGTGCGCCCTGGCGATCCAGTTCATCCTGCTGGGCCTGTCGGAAGCCATTCCGGGGATGATCTCGGGGGCGGTGACGACGCCGTATCCCGAGGGCGGGCACTGAGCGGAGCCCCTTTCGGGCCGGCCCCGAGGGTGTAGAGGCGTCGGGCCGTTCATCAGGAAAGCCGGATCATGATCGTCATCGCCTCGCTCCTGGTCCTCGCCTCCCAGTCCGTCCTGCAGTCCGTCCCGCAGGCCGCGGAGCCGGCCGAGGCGACGGAACTGGGGGAGATCGTGGTGGTCGGCGACCCCGCGACCGGGCTGCTCACCGTCGTGGTCGACGGCGAGGCGGACGTTCGAACCCTGGTGACCAGCGAGCCCGATCTTCGTTGCGGCCCCGACGCCTATCGCTGGGAAGAGTTCGGCCGCCCGAGACTGTGCTGGCTGCGTCGCCGTCTGGACAGCACGGTGGTTCTGTCGGCCGCGCATCCGGGCCGGGCCGGATCGGACTGGACCGTTGACTGGGAGGGTTGCGACCGGGTGGTCGGCCCCGACCGCTGCGAGGTCGCGATCCAGCCGACCCGTCACGTCCGGGCGACTTTCCGGCGCCCCGGATGAGCGTCGACTAGATCCGCTTCAGCCGCTTCGCATGCCCGCCGACCATGGCCAGCGCCAGCCGGTCCGGCAGGTGTTTGGCCAGCCCGCCCAGCAGATTGTTGACCACCCCCGGCGTGACGCCGGGCCGGTTGGCTTCGCAGGCGTCATAGCCGATCCGCGCCACCCGTCCGGCGTCCATCCACATCCAGCCCGGATAGGCCGCCGACACCTCCGCCCTTGTGCCGTTGGCGTCGTGGAACTCGGTCAGGGTGTAGCCGGGGCACAGGGCCGTGACATGCACCCCCGTCCCGCGCAGCTCCAGATGCAGCCCCTGCGAGGCCTTGATCAGGAAGCTCTTGATGGGACCATAGAGCGTGTCCCCGCCCGTCGCCGGCATCCGCCCGGCCAGCGAGGCGACGTTGAGGATGCGGCCGTAGCCCCGCTCGACCATGCCCGGGGCGAACAGCCGGGCCAGCTCGACCGGCGCGGTCAGCATGACCCGGATCATCGCCGCGTGCGCCTCCGGCTCGGTGTCGAGGAATCCCGCCGTACGGCTGAAGCCGGCGTTGTTGACCAGGCCGTCGATGGTCAGGCCCTTCGCCCCGATGGCCTCGAACAGGCGGCGGGGCGCGGCGGGATCAGCGAGGTCCTCGGGCAGGACCGTGACCGTCGCCTGATAGATGTCGCGCAGGAACTCCGCCCGGTCCTGCAGGGCGGCCTGCCGGCGCCCCGTCAGGACGAGGTCCCAGCCATGCAGGGCGTAAACCGACGCCAGCGCCGATCCGATCCCCGCCGAGGCGCCGGTGATGAGCGCCGTCGGGCTTCGGACCGTGGTCAGGGCCGCCTCGCTCAGGCCGCGACCGGGCAGGACGGATGCGGCGCATAGCCCGCCAGCGACGGCGGGTTCGGAGCCAGCAGGTCGGCGATGGTGATCTTCGACAGGGCCTCGCCCGCGGCCTTGTCGGCCGCCGTGATGGCCCGGGCCACCTGGCGCGGGATATGTTCGCTGACCGGGCAGCCCTTGGCCCCGGCCGGCGGGGAGCCGAACTGGGCGCAGCCGTTCACGGCCCGCAGCACCGCGTCCATGGTGATGTCCTCGGGCCGGTGCAGCAGCCATGCGCCGCCGGACGCGCCCGGCCGGGTGGCGATCAGCCCGGCCTTGGCCAGCAGGGCGGTCACGCGCCGCACCACCACCGGATTGGTCGGCACCGAGGCGGCCAGAACCGCACTCGGCGCGGCCTCGGCCGGCGAGTAGGCGCCCTTGTGGGCCAGATAGGCCAGGGCGTGGGCGGCGACGGGAAATCGTTGGCTGTCTGACATGGCGTTATCCCCAAGATAGGACGCCGGGGGCGCTTTCACAAACACGGTTCCTTCCAGGCCCCGGACGCCTGCAACCTTCGCACCCGCAGCACGATTGAACCGTCCGATGAAAGGGCCTAAAGGCTCGCCGCTCTTTTGATGGGAACCGCGCCGTGCGGCGTCCCGGAGGAACTTCATGGCCGGGGCCTCTCCCCAAGGTGAAGACGGCGCGGACGCCGCCGCCGCAAATCCCCAGACCCCCGCCGACAAATCCGTCGCCCCGGCCCATCCGCACCCCGCGGCGGCCGGCGAGGGCGGTCACGTCAAGGCCGGCAAATGGGGCCTTGTCATAGGCGCCATCGGCGTCGTGTTCGGTGACATCGGCACCAGCCCGCTCTACGCGCTGCGCGAGGCCATCGGCCATGCCCGCGAGGGCGTCGGCGGCGACCTGGCCGTCATCGGCGTCGTCTCGCTGGCCTTCTGGGCGCTGATGATCGTGGTGACGTTCAAATACGTCATGTTCCTGATGCGCGCCGACAACAAGGGCGAGGGCGGCACCCTGGCGCTGATGGCGCTGGCCACCCACGCAGTCGGCCGACGCAGCGCCTTCATCTTCATCCTCGGCATCTGCGGCGCGGCGCTGTTCTATGGCGACGGCATCATCACGCCGGCCATTTCGGTCCTCTCGGCCATCGAGGGGGTCAAGGACGCGCCCGGCGTGGGCGGCAGGCTGGATCCCTTCATCGTGCCCGTCTCCGCGGGCATCCTGATCGCCCTCTTCCTTGTGCAGGCGCGCGGGACCGCCGGTCTGGCGCGCTTCTTCGGCCCTATCACCGCCGTCTGGTTCCTCAGCCTCGGCGTCCTCGGCCTGATCCACATCTTCGACGACGTCAGCATCCTGCGCGCGCTGTCGCCGCACTACGGCGTGCAGCTGCTGATCAACGACGGCTTCCTCGGATTCGTCATTCTCGGCAGCGTCTTCCTGGCCGTCACCGGCGCCGAGGCGCTCTATGCCGACATGGGCCATTTCGGAAAGGCGCCGATCCGCTTCGGCTGGGTCGCCTTCGTCCTGCCCTGCCTGACCCTGAACTATCTCGGCCAGGGCGCCCTGATCCTCGACAATCCCGGCGCGTCCGAGAATCCGTTCTGGAGCATGGTTCCGACCTTCATCTACTGGCCCATGCTGGCGCTCGCCACCGCCGCGACGGTGATCGCCAGCCAGGCGGTCATCACCGGCGCCTTCTCGGTCACCCAGCAGGCGGTCCAGCTCGGCCTGCTGCCGCGCATCGACATCCGCAACACCTCCGAGACCCAGGCCGGCCAGATCTATGTCCCGGCGGTCAACACCTTCCTGCTGGTGGGCGTGCTGGTGCTGCTGTTCGCCTTCCAGAGCTCCCACAACCTGACCGCCGCCTATGGCGTGGCCGTCACCGGCGTGATGCTGATCAACACCCTGATGGCGTATTCGGTCATCCGCCGGAAATGGAACTGGCCTCTGTGGGCGGTGCTGGGCGCCCTGATCCCGTTCGGCTTCATCGACACCGTCTTCCTGACTTCCAACCTGCTGAAGATTCCCGACGGGGCCTGGATGCCGCTGGTGCTCGGCGCCGCGCTGGTGCTGATCATGTGGACCTGGGTGCGCGGCACCCAGATCATTTCCGAGAAGACCCGCAAGGACAGCCTGCCGCTCGCCGATCTGATCGAGATGCTGCGCGCGCGGCCGCCGCACCGCGCCCCCGGCACGGCCATCTTCCTGACCTCGGACCCGGACATCGCCCCCGTCGCCCTGATGCATAATCTCAAGCACAACAAGGTGCTGCACGAGAAGAACGTCATCCTGACCGTGCGCACCACAGACCGGCCGCGCGTCTCCGAGGCCGACCGGGTGCGCATCGAGCCGATCTCGGACGACTTCAAGAAGCTGGTCATCTCCTATGGCTTCATGGAGCGGCCCAACGTGCCCAAGGCGCTCAACGTATGCCGCAAGCAGCAGGGTCTGAAGTTCGACATCATGTCGACCAGCTTCTTCCTCGGCCGCCGCTCGATCATTCCCTCGGCCAACCAGGGCATGCCCCTGTGGCAGGACCGGCTGTACATCTTCCTGATGCGCAACGCCGCCAACCCGACCGACTTCTTCCACATCCCGCCCGGACGGGTGGTCGAGCTCGGCACGCAGGTGTCGGTTTGAGCCGCGAACCGACGCAGGGCCCCGGTCAGGGCCGCAACTCAGCCGCGCGCGGCCGCCGCATGGCCGACAGGTCGCGCGGACCGCGCCCGCCGAAGGTTGAACTGCCCCGCGACGAGGCCGCCGACATCGGCGTCGAGGCGCGGCTGGCCGCCGGCGTGCTGCTGAACGCGGCGCTCGAGGGCCGCGGCGGCCTCGACGCCGCCCTGTCGTTCCGCGAGGTCGCCGACCTGCCCGGCCCCGACCGCGCCTTCGCCCGCGCCGTGGCCATGGCCGCCCTGCGCCGGCTCGGCGAGATCGACCAGATCCTCGACCGCCGCCTCAAGAAAGGCCCGCCGCTGGCGGTGCGCACCATCCTGCGCGTCGCCCTGGCCCAGACCCTGGTGCTGGACACCCCGGCCTTCGCGGCGGTGTCGACGGCGGTGAAACTGGCCGAGCGCGACCCCAAGACCCGGCCCTACAAGAACCTCGTCAACGCGGTGCTGCGCGGCATCGAGCGCGAGGGGCCCGGCCTGACCACGGCCGAGTCCAACCTGCCCGACTGGCTGGCCGCCCGCTGGCGCGCGACCTATGGGGAACCGACCCTGGCCGGGCTGGCCCTCGCCGCCCGCGAGGAGCCGCCCACCGATCTCAGCCTCAGGCCGGGGGTCGATCCCGCCGCCGTCGCCGACGCCGTCGACGGCGAGGTTCTGCCGGGCGGAACCGTCCGCACCGGCCGTCGGGGCGACCTGGCCGGCTGGCCCGGCTTCGACGACGGGGTCTGGTGGGTGCAGGACGCCGCCGCCGCGGTTCCGGTCCGCCTGCTGGCCCCGAAGGCGGGCGAGACGATCGTCGACTTCTGCGCCGCGCCCGGCGGCAAGACCCTGCAGCTGGCCGCCGCCGGCGCCTCGGTCGTGGCCCTCGACCGCTCGGCGACCCGCCTCAAACGGCTCGAGGCCAACCTCGCCCGCACCCGCCTCGCCGCCGAGGTCGTCGCCGTGCCCGCCGAGGACTGGGATGACCCGCGCGTCTTCGACGCCGTCCTGCTCGACGCCCCCTGCACCTCGACCGGCACCTTCCGGCGCAATCCGGAAGTGCTGCGCGCCACCAGGCCCGCCGACGTGGCCAAGCTGGCCGACGTCCAGCATCGCCTGCTCGACGCCGCCGCGCTTCGCGTCAGGCCGGGCGGCCGCCTGGTCTATTGCGTCTGCTCGATCGAGCGCGAGGAGGGCGAGACCCAGATCATCGCCTTCCTGCGTCGCAACCCCGCCTTCAGGACCGCCCTCGCCGTCCCCGCCGACCTCGGCGCGCCCGACGAGGCCCTGACCCCCGAAGGCTGGCTGCGCATCCTGCCCTCCATGTGGGCCGAAAAGGGCGGCCTCGACGGCTTCTTCATCGCCCGGCTGGACCGGGTGGATTGACTCAAGACCCTTCTCCCCTTGGGGGAGAAGGTGCCCCGGAGGGGCGGATGAGGGGTTGGCCGGCGACACATCGACCGCCCGCCAGTTGACGTCAAACATCCCCCTCATCCGAGCGGCTTCGCCGCCCACCTTCTCCCCCGGAGGGGAGAAGGAAAACCCTGCCATCCCGGACCCTGTCATCCCGACCATTCCGGGCCGAATCAGACACTCCCGGTCACCCCGGAACAGAGAAAACACCCCTCGATCCCCACCCCACGTCCGCTTCTGACGCAGGCGCATGCATACTGGTGAAATGCCCGCCGGGCCTGGTCTTTGACAGCTTCAATACCCCGCCGCCGCCGTCCAGGCGTGGCGATCCCACAAACGGGACATCGGGCTTGTATGTTCATGAAGGACAGGCCGCGTTTTTTCAGTGCGAACCCTGCCATCGCGGACCCTCAGGCCGGGCCGTCCAGCACCGTATAGGTGATCGGCGTCCGCACCCGGAAGCCCAGCGTCTCGTACAGGGCGATGGTCGCCGTGTGGGCCGCATAGGCGTGCAGGAAGGCCTGCTCGCCCCGCTCGAGGATGCGGCCCGTGACCACCCGCATCAGCGCTCCGGCGTAGCCCCGGCCGCGGAAGTCCGGATGGGTGCAGACGCCGGAAACCTCGGTGAACCCCTCCGGCTTCATCCGCTCGCCGGCCATGGCCACCAGCCGCCCATCCTGTTTGACGCTGATGAAGTCGCCCAGACGATGGGTCTTCTCGAAGAACGGGCCGGGCGCGGTCAGCGTCGCCAGCGCCAGCATCTCCGCCGCGTCGGCTTCTCCCAGCGGCTCGAAGTCGACGGCCTTGCCGCCGCCATTGAGCGACGTCGCGACCATCTGGACGCACGCCGCCCGGCTGCGCACCGCCGCGCCCGGCGGAACCGGCATGTCGCCGGTCTCGACCAGCCCCATGCCGTTGGGCGAGATATTGAGCCGCCCCAGCGCCTCCGTGCTCTCCGGCGAGTCATCGGCCGCCGCCGCGAACAGGCCATGGGCCGGGTCGATGCGCAGGGCCCGCGCGTCGCCGAGCGCCAGATGCGCCTGACGGCTGGTCAGGGTGCTCCACACGGGGCGATCGAGCGGATGGTTCAGGGCCATGCACCCTATCTGGGTGAAGCGCCGCCGTTCGCCAGTCCCTCGCCGGACGTCGCGTCCGGAAAACGCGCTCAGGCCCGCCAGAAGCCGACGATCTTGCGCACCTCGTCCAGCACCGGCTCGGCGATGGCCGCGGCCCGGTCCGCCCCGTCCTTCAGCACCCGGTCGATCTCGGCCGGATCGGCCATCAGCCGGCGCATCTCGGCCGTCACCGGGGCCATCGAGGCCACGGCCAGCTCGGCCAGCGCCGGCTTGAAGGCGCCGAAGCCCTTGCCGCCCCATTCGCGCAGCACCTGTTCCCGGGTCTCGTCGGCGAGGGCGGCGTAGATGGTCACCAGGTTCTTCGCCTCGGGCCGGGCGTCGAGGTCCTCGACCGTCTCCGGCAGCGGCTCGGGGTCGGTGCGGGCCTTGCGGATCTTGGCTGTGATCGAGTCGGCGTCGTCGGTCAGGTTGATGCGCGACTGGTCCGACGGATCGGACTTGCTCATCTTGGCCGCCCCGTCGCGCAGGCTCATCACCCGCGGGGCCGGCCCCTGGGTCAGCGGCTCCGGCAGCGGGAAGAAGCCGGGCACGTTGAAGTCGTTGTTGAACTTGGCGGCGATGTCGCGGGTCAGCTCGAGGTGCTGCTTCTGGTCCTCGCCCGTCGGCACCTCGGTGGCCTTGTAGAGCAGGATGTCGGCCGCCTGCAGCACCGGATAGGTGTAGAGGCCGACCGACGAGCGTTCCTTGTGCTTGCCCGACTTCTCCTTGAACTGGGTCATCCGGTCCAGCCAGCCGAGCCGGGCCACGCAGTTGAGGATCCACGCCAGATCGGCATGCGCCCGCACCGCCGACTGCGGGAAAATCACGGAGCGGGCCGGGTCCAGCCCCGAGGCCAGGTAGGCGGCGGCGATCTCGCGGGTCTGGGCGGCCAGCAGGGCGGGGTCCTGCCACACGGTGATGGCGTGCAGGTCGGCCACGAACAGGAAGCAGGGCGCGCCCGTCTCCTGAAGCTGGGTGAACCGCTTCAGGGCCCCGAGGTAGTTGCCCAGATGCAGGGCCCCGGACGCCTGGATGCCGCTGAGAATGCGGCGCGGGCCGGCGTAGGCGACCGGTGCGGGAGAGGAAGTCGACGCGTCTGACATAGGCGGCACATGCCCCAGCGGGACGGCGAGGGCAACCCGCCCGATCCTTGGGGCGCTAGCGCGATCGCCGGATCAGGCTCTTCACCTCGGCGACGGTGACGGCGCGGGTGACGAAGGCCAGCGCCAGATAGGTCAGGCCCCCGGCGGCCGTGACCAGCAGCAGCGCCGCCTCCTTGGCGCCGTGGGTCGTCCCCAGGGCCGCCAGCAGGTCGGCGACCGGAGCCTCGATATGGGGCCGCAGTGTCGCCGCCACCCCGACGACCACCGCCAGCCCGGCCGCGGCCGCCGCGATCCGCGCCAGACGCGACAGGGCCGGGACGCTGGGCCGGTAGACCCCGCGCCGCCACAGGGCGCCGCCCAGCAGCAGCACATTGGTCCAGGCCGCGCCCGACACCGCGGCGGCGATGCCGGCCACGCCCAGGCCGGCATAGAACAGGCCGATCGCCAGGGCGGCGTTGACCGCCACCGACACGAGGGCGAAGACCATGGGCGTCCGCGTGTCTCCCCGCGCGAAGAAGGCCGGGGCGAGGATGCGGATCAGCACGAAGGCCGGCACGCCCCAGCCGAACTGGAACAGCGCCTGGGCCGTGTTGACCGCGTCGAAGGTCAGGAAGGCCCCGCGGGTGAACAGGGCGTCGATCAGGAAGTAGGGCATGGCCATCAGGGCCGCCGCCGCCGGCAGGGTCAGGGCCATGGACAGGGTCAGGGCCTCGTCCATGGAGGCCTGCTGCTGCTGATGGTCCTGCGAGGCCACGGCCCGGGACAGGCGCGGCAGCAGGGCGATGCCGATGGCCACCCCGACCAGCCCGAGCGGCAGCTGGTACAGCCGGTCCGCCGTGGCCAGCCAGGTCCGGCCGCCGGCGACGAAGCTGGACAGGTTGCCGGAGATGAAGACGTTGATCTGGGTCGCCGAATTGCCGATCGCGGCCGGCACGGCGGTGATGATGATGGCCTGGACCGCCGGGGTCAGCTTCGGAAGCCCGAGGCGGATGTCGGCCCCGGCCTTGCGCGCGGCCCACCAGCAGAGGCCCGCCTGCGACACCCCCGCCGCCAGCACCGCCCACGAGGCGGCGTAGGCCGCGCCGATCTGGTTCCCCTGCGCCGGGATGACCGCGGCCAGCATGATCAGGTTGAGCAGGATCGGATAGGCGCCCGAGACGATGAAGCGGCCGCGCGCGTTCAGCACCCCCGACAGCAGGGCCGCGATGGCCATGCACGGCAGGTAGGGCATGGTGATCTGGGTCAGGATCACCGCCAGCTTGAAGCGCGCCGGATCGTCGAGGAAGCCGACGTTGATGACGGTCATCAGCCACGGCATGGTCAGCTGGGCGACGATGGTCAGGGCGACGGTGGCGAAGGCCACGGCGGCCAGGGCGTCGGTGGCGACCTTGTCCGCGACCTCTTCGCCCTCGGCCTGCAGCGTCCGCGCATAGGCCGGCACGAAGGCGGCGGCGAAGGCGCCCTCGGCGAAGATGCGGCGGAACAGGTTGGGGAAGTTCAGCGCCGTATTGTAGGCGTCCGCCGCCGGTCCCGCCGACGCCCCCAGCGCCGCCGAGATGACCACGTCGCGGGCGAAGCCGGCCAGGCGGCTCACGAGCGTCAGGCCGCTGAAGATGGCCGACGACCGCATCATGCCGCCGCCCTTGCGCATGGTCGCCGAGGCCGGCGGCTGGACGATCGGCTCCGACGTCCCCGAGGCCGAGGGCACGGGCGGCGCGGCCTCCATCGGTTCGGCGTCGGGCGGGGTCTTGTCGGCCATATCAGCGCCTTAGCCTGCTTCCGGGCCGCGCGATACCGGGCGGCGGGCGGGGCGCAGGCGGCCGACCTCGGAGACGTCGCGCAGGCTGGCCCGCACCGGCGCGGACAGGGGCGCCCCGCCCCGCTCCTTGTGGTCGAGCACGGCCTCCAGATCGCCGCGCAACCGCTCCAGCGCCGCGCCGGCCTTCGGCTTCCGTCCCCGGGCGTCGGTGACGTAGAAGCTGTCGACGGCGCGCTCGCCGAAGCCGGCGATGTGGGCCGAACGGATCGACAGTCCGGCGTCGGCCAGCACGCGCGCCAGATCGGCCAGCAGGCCCGGCCGGTCCGCGCCCGACACCTCGACCACGGCGGCGGTCGGGCTCTGTTCCAGATCGACGATGGTCGTCGGCCGCACGTCGAAGGCGGCGCGGCGCGGATTGAACGGCGCGGGCGGCGGCGAGGCGCGGCCCGCCTGACCGCGCGCCGCCCCCTCCAGCGCCTTGAGCAGCCGCTCGAGCCGCCGCGGCTCGGCCTGGCCGTAGGGGGCCCCCGCCCCGTCCTGTAGCTCGAACACGTCCAGCGCCGTGCCGTCCTCCGCCGTGGCCACGCGCGCCCCGACGACGTCGGCCCCCGCCGCGGCCAGGGCCCGGGCCAGATCGACGAACAGGCCCGGCCGGTCGCCCGCGGCCACGGCCACCCGGGTCGCCGGGTCCGCCTTGGCGGCGTCCAGCACCTCGGCCACCGCCCCCTCGGCCCGGGCCCGCGCCATCAGCGCCGGATAGTCGTCCAGGGGGTCGGCCCGCGTGATGTCCTCGCCGCGGAAGGCCGCCTCCGTGCGCTGGTAGAGGTCGCGGATCAGCTGCCCCTTCCAGCCGTTCCAGACCCCCGGACCGACGGCGCGAATGTCGGCCACGGTCAGGATCAGCAGGGTGCGCAGCCGCTCGGGATCGCCGACCAGCTCGGTGAAGGCCCGCACCGTCTCGGGGTCGGACACGTCGCGCTTCTGGGCGTAGTCGCTGAGCGCCAGATGGTTGCGCACCAGCCAGACCACGAACTCGGTCCGGCGCGGATCGAGCCCCAGCCGGTCGCAGGCGCGGCGGGCGGCGATGGCCCCGTCCTCCAGCTGTCCCCGGTCGCCGCCCTTGCCGACGTCGTGCAGCAGCATGGCCAGCATCAGGGCCTCGAAGTCGTCGATCCTGTGGACGATCTCGGTCGCGGCCGGGTGCTCGGCCTTCAGCTTGCCGCGCCAGATGTCGTTGATGATGCCGATGGCCTGCAGCGTGTGCTCGTCGACGGTATAGGCGTGGTACATGTTGAACTGGGTCTGGCCGACGATCCGCCCCCACTCGGGCAGGAAGCGGCCCAGCAGGCCGGTCTCGTTCATCAGCGACAGCACCCGGTAGGGCCGCAGGCCCTGGGCGAGGATGTCGAGGAAGGCCCGCGTCGCCTCGGGGTCCCGGCGTAGCGACGGCGTGACCAGCGACAGTGACCGGCTCACGGCCGAGAAAGCGTCCGGGTGCAGGTCCAGATCATGGGCGTCGGCGCAGCGGAACAGCATCAGCAGCTTCTCGGGCGCGGCGGCGAACACCTCCGGCCCGGTCACCGACAGCCGGCCGCCGTCCTCGATGAAGCCCTCGACGCCGAGGTTGCGCTTGCGGCCCGGGATCAGCCGGGACAGGCTCAGGGTCGGCTTCTGCTGGCGCGCCTCGAGCTTGGCCGACAGGGCGCGGGTCAGGCCGCCCACATCGCGCGCGACCAGGAAGTAGCGGCGCATGAACCGCTCGACGGCTGGCTCGTCGCCGCGGCCGCGCCAGCCCATCCGCCGGGCCACCTCGGGCTGCAGGTCGAAGGTCAGCTTCTCCTCGGCCCGCCCGGCCACGAGGTGCAGATGCGCCCGGGTGCGCCACAGGAAGTCGAAGGCCTCCTCGAAGGTGCGGCGCTCGCGCGGGGTCAGCAGATCGTCCATGACCCGCGCGCCCAGCGGGCTCTCGGGGGCCAGAGACCGGGCGATCCAGAACAGGGTGTTGAGGTCGCGCAGGCCGCCCTTGCCGTCCTTGACGTTGGGCTCGACGCGATAGCGCACCGCCCCCGACTTCTGATGGCGGACGTCGCGCTCCTCCAGCTTGGCGGCGATGAAGGGCCGCGGATCGGCCTTGACCACGAAGGCGCGGAAGCGGGCGATGAAATCCTCGGCCAGCCGCTCGTCGCCGGCGAGCGGCCGCGCCTCGAGCAGGGCCGTGCGCACCGTCATGTCGGTCTTCGCCAGGGCCAGGCATTCGTCGACCTTCCGCGCCGACTGGCCCACCTTCACGCCGAGATCCCACAGGACATAGAGCATGAACTCGATGACCTGCTCGGTGCGCGGAATCGATTTCCACGGCCGCAGGAACAGCAGGTCGAGGTCGGAGAACGGCGCGAGCACGCCGCGCCCGTAGCCGCCCACGGCGATCAGGCTGAGCCGCTCGGCCTCGGTCGGATTGGGGGCGGGATAGAGGGTTTCCGTCGCGAACCGCCACAGGGAGGTCAGCATCTCGTCCGCCGCGACGGCGTGCAGCCGGGCCACCTCTACCCCGCCCAGCCCGTGTTCGAGGCGCTGGGCCGCGCGGGCCCGGGCGGCGTCCCACGACTGCCGGAGCAGCGCGGTGGCGGCGGCGCGCGGATCGGTCGCCGAGGCCGCTTCGGCCCAGGCGTCGCCGTCGGGCCCACGTCCTTCTGCGATATCGGCCGGACGCCGGCTGCGGGAGTTCATCGCGCCGGTATAGACCGTGGCGCCGGCCTGCGCGACAGTGAGCAGGAGGTTGTGGAGGGGACGGCATGATCAGGATCCCGGGGCTGCTGTTCGCCGCCCTGCTCGCGGGCTGCGCCCCCGCTCCGACGACGCCCTCCCTTGATGCTGAAATCCCCGCGGCGTCTGCGGACGCGGCCTCCCGGGCCGACATCGTCGCCGAACTGAACGCCGCCCGGACCGATCCCGCCGCCTACGCCCGCAAGGCCCGCGCCCTCCGCACCCTGTACCGCGGCGACCGCATCGAGCGGACCGGCGAAATCGCCCTCGTCACCCGGGAGGGGACGGCCGCCGTCGACGAGGCCATAGAGTTTCTCGAACGCCAGACGCCCCTGCCGGCCGTGCGCAGCCATCCGGGGCTCGACCGGGCGGCCGGCGATCATGCGGCGGACCAGGGTCAAAGCGGCGTGATCGGCCACACGGGCGGCGACGGCTCCAGCCCGTCCGAGCGGATGCGCCGGTACGGCCGCTGGTCGGCCACGGGCGAGGCCATCGCCTACGGGTCCCACCGGGCCGAGGACGTGGTCCTGCAGCTGATCGTCGACGACGGCGTGCCGGACCGCGGCCACCGCCGCATCCTGTTCAACCCGGCCTACGCCCTGATCGGCATAGCCTGCGCGCCGCATCCGGTCTGGCGCGAGGTCTGCGTCCTCGATCTCGCCCGCGCCGGCTAGGCCTTGATCGCCTTGAGCCGGTAAAGGGCTTCCAGCGCCTCGCGCGGCGACAGTTCGTCCGGCTCGATCGCCGACAGCGCGTCCTTGAGCGCCGAGGACGGCGGCGGGGCGGGCGGTTCCGCCATCGCGAACAGCGGCAGGTCGTCGAGACTGACGGCGGCGGACTTCTCGCCCTCCAGCCGGTCCAGCACCTCGCGGGCGCGGCTGACCACCGCCGCCGGCACCCCGGCCAGTTTCGCCACCTGCACGCCGTAGGAGCGGTCGGCGGCGCCCGGCGCGGCCTCATGCAGGAAGACCAGGTCGCCGTTCCACTCCTTCGCCTTCATCGACAGGTTGCAGACATGGGCCAGCCGCGTCTCCAGCCCGGCCAGCTCGTGATAGTGGGTGGCGAACAGGGTCCGGGCCCGGTTGCGGTCGTGCAGGGCCTCGGCCACGGCCCAGGCGATGGCCAGGCCGTCGTAGGTCGCCGTGCCGCGGCCGATCTCGTCCAGCACCACAAAGCTGCGGTCGGTGGCCTGGGTCAGGATGGCGGCGGTCTCGACCATCTCGGTCATGAAGGTCGAACGGCCGCGGGCCAGATCGTCGCCGGCCCCGACCCGGCTGAACAGCCGGTCGACGACGCCCAGCCGCATCGCCCGGGCCGGCACGAAGGCGCCGGCCTGGGCCAGCACCACCAGCAGGGCGTTCTGGCGCAGGAAGGTCGACTTGCCGGCCATGTTCGGCCCGGTGACGATCGACAGCCGCGCGCAGCTCGCCCCTGACCCGTCGAGCCGGCAGTCGTTGGGCGTATAGGGATCGCCGGCCGACTTGACCGCCGCCTCGACCACCGGATGGCGTCCGGCGGTGACCTCGAAACAGGCGGTGTCGTCCACGCTCGGCCGCACCGCCCCGACCTCCTCGGCCCATTCCGCCAGCGCCGCGTGGGCGTCCAGCTCGGCCAGCGCCTCGGCCACCGCCTGCAGCGGCCGGGCCAGGGTCTGGACCGTGCGCCGCCAAGTCTCGAAGGACTCGCCCTCGATGGCCAGCGCCCGGTGGCCGGCCTGGCTGATCTTCGCGTCCAGTTCCGACAGTTCGACGGTGGTGAAACGCACCTGGCTGGCCAGGGTCTGGCGGTGGATGAACGGACTGTCGCCGGTCGGGCGCAACAGCGGCTCGGCGGCCTTGGCCGAGGTCTCGAGGAAATAGCCGAGCACGGCGTTGTGGCGGATCTTGAACGGCACGCCCGAGGCCGCCACCGCCCGCGCCTCCAGATCAGCCACGACCCGGCGGCTGTCGTCGCGCAGGGCCCGCGCCTCGTCCAGTTCGGGGCGGAAGCCGGGGTTCACGAAGCCGCCGTCGCGGGCGAGGTGCGGCGGCTCCGGGACCAGACCCTCGACCAGATCGACCAGCAGCCGCCCGGTCTCCGGCGACAGGGCCAGCCGGTCGAGACAGCCGGCGAGGCGCGACGGCGGGCCGGTCAGGGGATCGCGTTCCGGCGGGAACAGGCCGGCGACGCCCTCGGCGGCCGACAGGCCGGCGCGGATCGCCGCCAGATCACGCGGTCCGCCACGCCCCAGCGCCAGCCGCGAGACGGCGCGCGCCACGTCCGGCGCAGCCTTGAGTCCGTCACGCAGGTCACGGCGCAGGTCGCGGCGCTCAAGCAGCCATTCGACCGCGTCGAGTCCATCGTTGATGGCGACCGGGTCCCGCAGGGGCCGGGCGATGCGCTCGGCCAGCGCCCGCGCCCCGCCCGAGGTGACCGTGCGGTCGATGCAGGCCAGCAGCGAACCGTCGCGCTCGCCGCGCTGGGTGCGGTCGATCTCGAGGCTCAGCCGGGTGGCCGGGTCGATGGCGAGAAAGCCGGTGTCGCCCGAGCGGCGCGGCGGCGACAGGGCGGGGATTTTCCCCGCCTGGGTGGTCTCCAGATAGGCCGCGATCAGGCCCAGCGCCGAGACTTCCGCCTCCTCGAAGGCCCCGTAACCGTCCAGCGACGCCACGCCATAGAGCCGCTCGACCCGGACCCGCGCCCCGACCGGCTCGGCCAGCGCCTGCGGCAGGGCCTGAACCACGCCGCCCGAGCCGTCGAGCGCCGCCTTCGCAGCCTCGTCCGAGAACAGCCGGTCGGGGACCAGCACCTCGGACGGCCGGAACGAGGCCAGGGTGGCGGCGAGGTCATCCAGGGGACAGGCGACGACATCGACCGACCCGGCCGACAGTTCGATCACGGCCACGGCCGCCCGTCCCTTGCGGATCGCCACCGCCGCCAGCCGGTTGGCCCCGCGCGCATCCAGCAGGCTGTCCTCGGTCAGGGTGCCCGGCGTGACGACGCGGACGATGTCGCGATGGACCACCGCCTTTGAGCCGCGCTTCCGCGCCTCGGACGGCGCCTCCAGCTGCTCGCAGATCGCCGCCTTGTGGCCCTGCCGGATCAATCGGGCCAGGTAGCCGTCCAGCGCATGCACCGGCACCCCGGCCATGGGGATGTCCTCGCCCTGGTGCTTGCCGCGCTTGGTCAGGGTGATGCCCAGCGCCGCCGCGGCGATCTCGGCGTCCCGGAAGAACAGCTCGTAGAAATCGCCCATGCGGAAGAACAGGATGGCGTCCGGCGCCTGGGCCTTGGCCGCCAGGAACTGCGCCATGACCGGCGTCACCCCCTCGGTGGACGGGAGGGCGCCGGCGTTCGGAAGATGGGCGAGGGGGGCGTTCATGCGAGCGGCGCAGGGTGACGGAATGCGCGGGCGCGCTCAAGCGGCGTCTGACGCCCTTGCACAGGCTTCGCCGCGCTGCGACAAGCGGCGCAGGCGGTTAAGGGAACGCGGTCAGACACCGCGGCTGTGCCCGCAACTGTAGGCGGCGAGACGGTCGATCATTCCGGGGCTTCGGCTTCGGCGTCACTGGTGAATCCCTTGGGGGCAACCGGGAAGGCGCGATCCTCCGTTTTTGACCCGCAAGCCAGGAGACCTGGCCGCCGACGTCGCTCGTCCGCTGCCCGGGACCAGGCAGAGGCGCGGTGATCCGTCGAGGCGACCCGACACCTGCGCCGTTCCTCCGGAACGGGTCGGTCGCCCTTCCCAACGTCGCCGCGATGCGCTCGCGCGGGGACGACGGAGACATCGCTGATGCGATCCCTGCTTCTCGCCACGGCCGCGGCCGTACTTGCTCCCCTGTCCGCCCACGCCCAGGCCGTGGACGATCCCGACACCCTGCCCGAGGTGGTGGTCACCGCCACCCGCCTGCCGGCCATCGTCGCCGACACCCCCGGCGCCCGGGTCATCGACCGCCGCACCATCGACCAGCGCGGCGCCGTCTTCGCCTCCGACATCCTGACCGACGTGCCCGGCCTGTCGGTGGTCCGCTCCGGGGCCTTCGGCGGCGTCGCCCAGGTGCGGATGCGCGGCGCCTCGCCCGGCAAGACCCTGGTGCTGATCGACGGCGTGCCGGTCAACGACCCGGCCGAGGTCAACGGCGCCTTCGACTTCTCAGGCCTCGAGCTGTCCGACATCGAACGCATCGAGGTGCTGTCAGGGCCGCAGTCGTCGCTGTGGGGCTCGGACGCCATCGGCGGGGTGATCGCCTTCACCACCCGCGATCTGGACGGGCTGGCGGCCGAGGCCGAGGCCGGATCGTTCGACACTGTCCGGGGCCGGCTGGCGGCCGGCGTCTCGACCGACCGCTACGGTTTCGGGGCCTGGGTGTCGCATTTCGACACGGCCGGCGTCTCCGCCGCCGACGAGGCCGACGGCAATCCGGAGGCGGACGGCCTCACCTCGACCACCGCCGGCGCCCGGGGCCGCTACGCCTTCAGCGGGACCCTGTCGGTGGACGGCGCGATCCGCTGGTCGGACAGCGAGGCCGACCTCGACGGCTATCCGGCCCCGGCCTTCGTCCTGGCCGACACCACAGACACCCAGGCCGTCGAGCAATGGTCCGGCTTCGGCCGCCTGCGCCTCGACGCGCTCGGCCTGTCGCACCAGTTCAGCGTTTCGGCCTCCGACATCGCCCGCGAGACGATCGCCGCCTTTCCCTGGGCGTTCGAAGCGGACCGGCAGGCGTACCGCTGGCAGGCCGACGGCGAGGCCGGGGGCGTCGCCTTCGTGCTCGGCGCCGAGCGGGAGGAAACCGCAGGCAGCCTGTCGACCGGCCTGACCGAGGATCTCGGCACGACCTCGGCCTTCGCCACGGCGCGGATCGAGCCGACCGCCCGGTTGAGCCTCTCCGGAGCCTTGCGCTTCGATGACACCGACGACTTCGGCTCGAAGACCACCGGGCGGGCATCGGCGGCGTTCGACGCCGGCGCGGGCGTCACCCTGTCGGCGGCGTACGGCACGGGCTTCAAGGCGCCGTCGATCAGCCAGTCCGTCTGCGACTTCTGCTTCTCGTCGCAACCCTTCCCGGTCCTGCGGCCCGAGACGGCGACCGGATACGAGGCGGCGATCGGCTGGACGTCGGCCGACGGGCGGATCGAGGGCCGGGCCACCCTCTACCGGCTCGAGGTCGAGGACCAGATCACCTATGTGTTCGATCCCGTCACCTTCGACAGCTACTACGTCAACGTGGCCGAGACGGCGACGGACGGGGTGGAACTGGAGGGCCGCGCCCGGCTGGGCGGCGGCTTCGACCTGGGCCTCGCCTGGGCCTGGACCGACGCGCGCAACGAGACCACCGGCGCCCGCCTGCTGCGCGTGCCGGAGCAGGCGGGATCCGCCACCCTCGGCTGGACCGGCGAGCGGCTGTCGGCGGCCCTGACCGTGCGCGGCGAGAGCGACCAGGACGACGCCGGCGGCGTGCGCGAGGCCTTCGTCACGGCCAATCTGAACGGCTCATACGCCCTGACCGACAGGGTTTCGCTGACCGCGCGGATCGAGAACCTGGCGGACGACCGCTATCAGCAGGTGCTTGGTTACGGCGAGCCGGGCCGCTCCGGCTACGTCGGGATCAGGCTGCGCTACTGACGCGGCCCCGTCCGTGAAGGCTGGAGCCGCCGGCGGCCGTCGCCGGCTCCAGCTGCAGGGCGGACCAGTCGAGCGCCGGGGTCTGGGCGTTGGCGGCCGCCACCACGGCGCGCAGCTCGGCGGCCGAGGCCACGCTGGCGATCACCGCCGACACTTCCGGCAGACCCATGACATAGGCCAGCGTGGCCTGCATCGGATCGATCCGGGCCTCGGCGAGGCGGCGGCGGATGCGCGACAGGGCGTGGGCGTGACCGGCCGCCTCCGGCGGCAGCGACTCGCCGCTGATGAACAGCAGGCCGTCGGCGAACACCGAGCGGGCGTGCACCGCGACGTCCAGCGCCGCCAGTTCCGCCAGCACGCCGCTGTGCTGGGCCCGCTGGTCCAGAAGATTGATGGGCAATTCGACCACGTCGGGCTGGAATCGCCGCGCCAGCAGGGCGGGGCCGTCCTCGAGGGCGGCGCGGAAACCGATCCGGCGATAGAGGCCGCGGGTCTTGAGCGCCTCCAGCCGGTCCCACAGGGCGCGGCCCTCGGCCCCGGCCAGATCTCCGGCGCTGGAGACCAGAAGCGTGTCGCCCCGGGGCAGGCCCAGCCGCTCCAGCGACCGGCGCGCCCGCGCCTCGACCCGATCGACCCCGTCGGTGATCGAAACGGTGCGGACGGAGACCTGGAAAGGCGACGGGAAGGGCCAGGCCTGGCCCAGCCGGCGCTCGCCGTCGCCGTCCGGCTTGGTGGCCACCAGCGTCACCCCGGCGTCGGCGGCGGTCTGCAGCAGGAAACGCAGGGCCTCCTCGCGCGCGCCCGCGGGCAGCGGCGCATAGGTGTTCACGGATCGCGCGGGCTCATGGACCACCGCCACGGCCAGTTTGTCGATCGGAGAGGGGGCGCGACGGGGAATCACCCACGAACTGTGACGGTGAATGTTTAAGGCCCCCCTTCCGAGACCTTGACCGAATCTTACCAGTGGAACGCCGTTCGGGGCGCCGTCAGGCGGTCTGGCGGCCCAGGGCGGCGAGCACGCCCTTGCCGTACCTGTCCAACTTGGTCTGACCGACCCCCGGAATATGCGACAGGCGCTCCAGATCGCCGGGCTCGGCGAGGGCGATCTCCAGCAGGGTCTTGTCCTGGAAGATGACGTAGGGCGGCACCCGTTGCTCGGCCGCGCGGTCGCGCCGCCAGGCCCGCAGGGTCTCGAACCGGGCGCGGACGTCGGCGTCCATCGACTCCAGCGCGGCGTTGCGGCCGGTCCGGACCCGTTCCCTCGAGGCCCCGGCGCGGGCCGGCGCCAGACGCACCTCGATGGCCCGTTCGCCGCGATAGACGCCGCGGACGGCCTCGGGGTCGCCCAGCCTGACCAGCGGCTTGCCGTCGTTGGGGTCCTCGACCAGCAGGCCCTCGAACATCAGGTGATCGAGCACGTCGCGCCAGCTGTGCAGGGCGGTGTCGGCGCCGATGCCCCAGGTCGACAACGCCGTCTCCCACGGCTGGACGTCCTTGGTCCTGCCCAGCAGATGGTCGACGACCCGGCCGCGGCCGAAGCGCTCGCCCAGCCGCTGCACCGCCGCGAGCGCCTTCTGGGCCTGTACGGTGGCGTCGAACTGGGCCGGCGGGTCCTGGCAGATGTCGCAGATTCCGCAGGGTTCGGCGTCGCCCTCGCCGAAGTAGCGGCGCACCGCCTGCGGCCGGCACACCGCCCCGTCCAGCATGGCGAACAGCTGGCGGGCCTTGCGCACCTGCACGGCCTTGACCTCCTCCGCCATCGGCCGGCCCTCGAGCCGCCGGAGCGTCCAGGCGATGTCGGACGGGCCGTACAGGGTGATGCCCTCGGCCGGCTCGCCGTCGCGCCCGGCCCGGCCGATCTCCTGCCAATAGGCCTCCAGCGAGCCCGGCGGATCGGCGTGGATCACGAAGCGCACGTCGGCCTTGTCCACCCCCATGCCGAAGGCGATGGTCGCCACCATCACCGCCCCGTCCTCGGCCAGGAACCGCTCCAGCCGCCGGTCGCGGTCCCGAGCCTCCATGCCGGCGTGGTAGGCGATGGCGTTGGTCCCCGCGTCGCGCAGCGCCTGCGCCACCCGTTCGCAGCCGTCGCGCGAACCGCAATAGACCACGCCCGGCTTGCCGCGCCGCTGGCGGACCAGATCGATGACGGCGGCGTCGGTGCGGGCGCGCGAGCCGTTCTCCTTGCGCACCGCCGACAGCTGCAGGTTCGGACGGGCGAAGCTGTCGACCACAACCCGGGCCTCGCCCAGCCGCAGCGAGCGCACGATGTCGTCGCGGGTGCGGGCGTCGGCCGTGGCCGTGACGGCGACGCGCGGCACGCCGGGAAACAGCTCCGCCAGCCGGCCCAGCGTCCGGTAGTCGGGCCGGAAGTCATGTCCCCATTGCGAGACGCAGTGCGCCTCGTCGATGGCGATCAGCGACAGCGGCAGGTCGTGCAGCCGGTCGATCAGGTGCGGCTGGGCCAGTCCCTCGGGCGAGACATAGAGCAGGTCCAGCTCGCCCGCCCGCGCCGCGCGCCAGATCTCGGAGCGGTCGTCCAGCGACACCCCGGAGTCGAGCCGGGCCGCCGCCACCCCCTGCTGTTTCAGCGCCTCGACCTGGTCGGTCATCAGGGCGATCAGGGGCGAGACCACAAGGCCGAGGCCGGGCCGCAGCATGGCGGGGATCTGGTAGCAGACGCTCTTGCCGCCGCCGGTCGGCAGCACCGCCAGCACGTCACGGCCGGCCAGCACCTCGGCGACCACCTCGGCCTGCCGCCCGCGGAAGTCGGCGTGGCCCCAGACCCGTTCCAGCACCGCGCGGGCGTTGGCCAGCGACGGCGAGGCGGAAATCTGGAGTGAGTCGGCGGGCATCGCCGCCTTGTGCCTCATTTGTTCCGGCCTGGGAACGGACTTGGGAACGGCCGTCCGCCGGCCCGGGTCAGCGAGGCTCGACCGTGACCCCGGCCCGGATCGAGTTGGCTATATAGCAGGCCTCGTGGGCGCGATGGTGCAGATCGTCGAGCGCGGCGGCGTCAGGCCGCGTCTCGCCGGAGAACACGACCTCGGGACGCAGGGTCACCGCCGTGATCGACATCCGGCCCCGCTCGTCGCGGCCCAGCACGCCGGACGCCTCGTCGCTGTAGCGGTCCACCACGAAACCGCCCCTGGCGGCGAAGGCCAGGAAGAACAGCATGTGACAGCTCGACACAGCGGCGACCAGCGCCTCCTCCGGATCGACCGCCGCGGGGTCGGACATGGGGACCGGCACGCTGGACGGGGCCGAGGAGCCGCGCACCACCGCGCCGCCGTCGAAGCGCCAGTCGTGGGCGCGGGCGTATTTGTTGTCGGAGAAGGCCTGCCCGTCCCGGCGCCATTCGATGGTGGCCAGGTGTTCGCTCATGACGGTCCTCCGCGTGCCGGTTCGGCGTGATGACCGAACCGTGTAGCCGGGGCGGCGTCTGAAACCCAGCCCACGCCTTGCTACGGCCCGCGACCCGCCTTATCCCCGGACCATGCCCACGCCCCTGATCTGCCCCTCGATCCTCGCCAGCGACTTCGCCCGTCTGGGCGAGGAGGTCGCCGCCCTCGAGGCCGCCGGCGCGGACTGGATCCACGTCGACGTCATGGACGGGCATTTCGTGCCCAACATCACCATCGGTCCCGAGGTGGTGAAGGCGCTGCGGCCCCACACCGCCCTGCCCTTCGACGTGCATCTGATGGTCGCCCCGGTCGATCCGTGGCTGGAGGCCTATCGCGAGGCCGGCGCCGACCTCCTGACCGTCCATCCCGAGAGCGGCCCGCACCTGCACCGCACCCTCGGCCGAATCCGCCAGCTGGGGGCCAGGGCCGGCGTGGTGCTCAATCCGGGCACTCCGCTGACGGTGCTGGAGGAGGTCGTCGACCTGGTCGACCTGGTGCTGCTGATGTCGGTCAATCCGGGCTTCGGCGGCCAGTCCTTCATCCCCTCCACCCTGCGCAAGATCGAACGGGCCCGCGCCGTGCTCGACGCCGCCGGGTCGAAGGCCCACCTGCAGGTCGACGGCGGCGTCACCGCCGCCAACGCCGGCGTCTGCGTCGCGGCCGGCGCCGACGCCCTGGTCGCGGGAACCGCCGTGTTCCGCGGCGGCGCGGCCGCCTACGCCGACAACATCCGGGCCCTCAAGGCCGCCCAAACCCCGAGCGCATGAGCCCGCTCGGTCCCTTCGCCCGCGTCGAAGCCGACAGCCCCGCGCCGGGCGAGATTCCCGGCCTGCGCGGCGCGCCGATGCGAACGCCGGTGCGAACGGTCGAGGCCGCGACGGGCCCCGGTCTGTGGCCCGCCGTCGTCGGCCGCCTGCTGAGCCGCCAGCTGTGGATCGAGCTCTACGGCCTGCCCGGCTACGCCCTGACGCTGAAGGGGCGCGTCGCCCAGGGCTTCGCGGCCACCCCGCGCGATTTCCGCCCGGTCGACGCGACGCCCGGGCGGGCCGTCCTGGGCGGGAAATTCATTCTCGCCGGCTCGAGCCTTGAGGCGCCCGCCCCCGAGGACCCGTGGAACCGGCCCAGCCCGACCCGCGCCTTCGCCGCCGAGCTGCACGCCTTCGCCTGGTTGCCGTCGCTGATCCTGGAGGGAGAGCGCGGCGCGCGCGAGGCGCTGCGGCTGACTCTGACCTGGGCCACGGTCTTCGCCCGCTGGTCGCCCTTCGCCTGGGACCCCGCCATCCTCGCCCGCCGCACCTTCAACCTCGCCTGCGCCGCGCGCCGCATGGGCCAGGTCGCCACCGAGGCGGAACGGCTCCGGCTGGCCGACGTGCTGGGCCGGCAGGCGCGCCAGCTGCTGCGCCCGCCCGGCGGCGTGGCCGGCAGGGCCGGGCGGCTGGTCGCCGTGGCGGTGGCCGGCTGCGTCCTCGCCGGCCCGCCCGGCGTCGCGCTGCGCCGGAAAGCCCTGCGCGCCCTGCCCAGGGCGCTGGCCCGGACCATCGGCGAGGACGGCGGCCACGCCTCGCGCAGCCCCGAGGCCGGGCTGGAGCTGCTGCTCGACCTGCTGACGCTCGAGGACGGCCTGGCCCAGCTGTCGGTGGCGCCGCCCGACGCCGTGCTGGCCGCGATCCGGCGCCTGACCGCGGCGGTGCGCTTCCAGACCCTGCCGGACGGCCGCCTGATCACCCTGCAGGGCGGCGGCCCGTCGAGCGCCGCCCGGGTCGCCGCGGCGGTGGCCCACGACGACGCCGAAAACGCCGGACCGCCGGCCGGGACCGTGGCGGGCGTGGGCCGCATCCGCAGTCCGCTGCTGACCGTGGCCGCCGACATCGCCGCCCCGGCGCGCGGCGCATGGTCCGCCGCCGCCTGCGCCCAGCCGCTGGCGCTGGAGATCGTCTGCGGTCGCGACCGGCTGGTCACCGGCTGCGGCTGGACCCCCCGCGCGGCCGACCGCCAGGGCCTGCGGCTCCCTCCCGGCCACTCGACCCTGACCCTCGGCGAGAGCTCGACCGGCGCGCCGCTGGGCGGCTGGAAGGGCGAGCTGCTGGGCCAGCGCCTGATCGGCCGCCCGCTGCATGTCGAGGTGCATCGCCGCGACGGCGAGGGCGCGGTCTGGCTCGAGGCCGAGCACGACGGCTGGGTCCACGACTTCGGCCTGCTGCACCAGCGCCGCCTCTATCTCGATCAGCGGCTGGACGAGCTCCGGGCCGAGGAACGGCTGCATCCGGCGCCGGGCCAGAAGGAGGTGGTGCGCGCCATCGCCGCCCCCTACGCCATCCGCTTCCAGCTCGAGCCCGGCGTGCAGGCCTCGCTGGCCCGCGACCGCCGCTCGATCCTGCTGCGCGGACATTCGGGCCGGGGCTGGTGGTTCCGCACCGACGGGCCCGACGTGGCCATCGAGCCCTCGGTCCATATCGACGAGGGCCTGACCCGCCGCTCGCTGCAGATCGTCGTGCGCGGCTCGGCCCGCACCGATTCCGAGACCAAGATCCGCTGGAAGCTCAGCCCGGCCGGGGCGGGCGGTGATCCGACCTGAGTGAACAGCGTGCAGGCGCGTCGCACCACTTGAGGCGCGGCGCGTTCGCGACCATCTGACGGCTGCCGCGTTACGAATGATCCGATACAGGACCGCCATGACCCTCGCCGACCCCACCATCCTGCCCGAAGACCTCATCATGGAGGGGTCCGACGCCGGCTTCATGGCCGATGTGGTCGAGGCGTCGAAGACCCGGCCCGTGCTGGTCGACTTCTGGGCCAGCTGGTGCGGACCGTGCCGGACCCTGACGCCGATGCTCGAAAAGGCTGTGCGCGCCGCCGGCGGGGCGGTGAAGCTGGTCAAGATCGACGTCGACCGGAACCCCGCCTACGCCGGCCAGCTGAAGGTGCAGTCGATCCCCACCGTCTACGCCTTCGTCAACGGCCAGCCGGTCGACGGCTTCCAGGGCGCGGTGCCCGAGAGCCAGCTCAGGGCCTTCATCGACAAGCTCACCGGCGGCACGAGCGCCAACTCCGACATCGAGCAGATGATGTCGATGGGCGAGGAATCGCTGTCGCTCAACGATCTCGGCGGCGCGGCCCAGGCCTTCGCCCAGGTGATGACCCTGGAGCCGGGGCACGAGGGCGCGATCGCCGGCATGGCCCGGGTCTATCTGGCCGATGGCGATGTCGACCAGGCCCGCCAGACCATCGCCATGGCCCCGGCCGACTCGAAGAACGCCCAGGTTCAGTCGGTGCGCGCCCAGCTGTCGCTCGCCGCGGCCGCCCCGACGGGCGCGAGCGCGGAGCTCGAAGCCCGCGTCGCCGCCGACCCGAACGACCACCAGGCCCGCTACGACCTGTCGCTGGCCCAGGCCGCGGCCGGCGATCTGCAGGGCGCGGTCGCCAGCCTGCTGGCCATCGTCGCCGCCGACCGCGAATGGAACGACCAGGCCGCCCGCAAACAGCTGCTGGTCGTGTTCGACGCCGCCGACCCCGCCTCGGAAATCGCCCGCGACGGCCGCCGCCGCCTTTCCTCCATCCTGTTCGCATAGGGGATCACGCATGGCGCAGGGCTATGTCAGGGCGGCCGACCTGCCGCAGGTCATTCCGGTCTTCCCCCTGCCCGGCGCCATCCTGCTGCCGCGAGGCCAGCTGCCGCTGAACGTCTTCGAGCCGCGCTATCTCAACATGGTGGACGACGCGATGGCCGGTGACCGGATCATCGGCATGATCCAGCCGCACCCCGGCGCCCGCGGCCTGCCCGGCCTGTCGCCGGTCGGCTGCGCGGGCCGCATCACCAGCTTCGCCGAGACCTCGGACGGCCGCTATCTGATCACCCTGACCGGCTGCGCCCGCTTCCGCCTCGCCAGCGAACTGCCGACCCAGACGCCCTATCGCCAGGTCCGCGCCGACTTCGGGCCGTTCGAGGCCGATCTCACGGCGCCGCCCGTCGACGATGTCGGCCTCGACCGCGACACCCTGCTCGACGCCCTGCGGGCCTATCTGGAGACGCGCGGGCTGGATATCGACTGGGACACCGCCGAGACCGCCCCGCCCGAGGCCCTGATCAACAGCCTGTCCATGGCCCTGCCGTTCGAGCCGCCGGAAAAGCAGGCGCTGCTGGAGGCCGGCAGCCTGACCGACCGCTCCACCGTCCTCACCGCCCTGATGACCATCGACGCCGCGGAATCAGGCGACGGCGACACCCCTTCGATCCAATAGGTCCGACATGAGCGACGCCTTCCACACTCCCGCTTCCGTCGATCCGCGCCTGCTCGAGGTGCTGGTCTGCCCGGTGACCCGCGGCCGGCTGACCTGGGATCGCGAGCGCCAGGAACTGGTCTCGAAGGGCGCCGGGCTGGCCTTTCCCATCCGCGACGGCGTCCCGATCATGCTGGCCGACGAAGCGCGCAAGCTGGACTGAACCGCCGCGCTCAGGCAGCGAGCGACCGCGTCGCGGGCGATAGCGACCTAAAGACTCTCTCCCCTCAACAGCCGCGGCAGGTCGCCGGTCGCGCCGCCCGCCTCGTGCATGAAGGCGCGGCGCAGCGGCGCGATGCGGTTGACGGCGGCGATGCCGAGGTCCCGCGCCAGACGCACCGGGGCGAGGTCGTTCGAGAACAGCCGTACGAAACCGTCGAATCCGGCCGCCAGCGCCGCATTGTCGAAGCGCCGCCAGCGGGCGTAGCGGTCCAGCACCGTCTCCGAGCCGAGGTCCTCGCCCACGCGCATGGCCTCGATCAGCACCTCGGCCAGCGCCGCCGCGTCCTTCAGCCCCATGTTCAATCCCTGCCCCGCCACCGGGTGCACCGCGTGGGCGGCGTCGCCGATCAGGGCCGTGCGCGGCGCGGTCAGCTGCTCCGCCAGCTGCAGCGACAGCGGATAGACAAATCGCGGCCCCACCACCGCGACATCCTCGAGGAAGTCGCCGAAGCGCCGCATCAGATGGGCGTGGAAGGCTTCGTCCGACGCGGCCTTCAGCGCCTCGGCCCGCCGCGTGGTCTCGGTCCAGACCAGGCTGGCCCGGCTTTCGGTCAGCGGCAGGATGGCGAACGGCCCCGACGGCAGGAAGTATTCGTGCGCCACATTGCCGTGGTCCCGCCCGAGGGACACGGTGGCCACGACCCCGCTCTGGCCATAGCTCCAGCCCACCGTATCGATGCCCGCCTCGCGCCGCACCCGCGAACCGCGGCCCTCCGCCCCGACGACCAGCGACGCCTCCAGCATGGCCCCGTCCGCGAGGGTCACGGTCGTTCGCGCGGGGCCGGCCTCGACCGCGGCGACTTCGGCCGGCGCCCGGACCGCGATCCCCGCGGCGGTGATCGCCTCGGCCAGCGCCGAGCGGATCCGGCGGTTCTCCACCATATAGCCGAGCGGCTCGCCGTCCGTGCGGTCGCCGATCTCGTCGGCGTCGAAGCGCAGGAAGGCCGACGACGCCGCCCTCGACGCCGCCCCGGGCCGCCGGCCGTCGGTGACGAGGATCCGGTCCATGCGGCAGGCGTGCGGCCGCAGCGCCGCGCCGACTCCGAGCGCATCGAGCATGCGGAAGGTCGAGAAGGCGATCGCCGTCGACCGCCCGTCGAAGCTCGGCGCCAGCTGGGCCGAGAAGGGCTGGGGATCGACCAGCACCACCCTCAGCCCGCCCTGGGCGGCGGCGAGGGCGAAGGTCGCCCCCGCCATCCCGGCCCCGGCGATGATGACGTCATGGCGGTCGGGCTTGGTCATAGCGTGGTTGTCGCGCCGCGGCGGGCCGGCGTCCAGTGCGAGAAGGTCGCGGAAGCGGCCCGGGGTGCGCCGCTGTCGACCTATTCGAAAACCCCGGCCAAACGAGGCGAGGCAGCCGACCGGAGGCGAGCGGCGCGGACGATGAGGAACGCCCGGACCGCGACCGCCAGCAGGATCAGCCAGATAACCACGATGGAGAATGGCGCTAGGCCGAAACTCCTGCTGGCGTTGACCGCGAAGATGGCCGAAGCGGCGCACGCTAGGCCGCAGATGCCCATCAGGGCCCCCGCCGCGATCAGACTGTTCGATCTCCAGAGCGCCGCGGCGGGGACGGCGAAGAGCAGGCCCGCGACGAAGGGAGAGAGATCGGGCCGGCCCTGCGAAATGGAGCTGATGAGAAGGAGGACGCCTATTCCTCCAAACATGCCCGCCGTGACCCGCAAGCTCGGCTTATCCAGCGCGACGGGGGGGCGCCGGTGGGCGCCGGTTTCGCGGCGCTTGCGAATTTCGTCCACCGAACGAGCGAACACCGGATCGCCTCGACCGGCATCGACGCGGTCGCGAGCCTCCGCGATAAGCCGTTCCGCCTGGTCCGGAGACAACTCCCGGACGAGATGATCCCGCAGAACCGTCGGATCCTCGCCGCTCGACAGGCGCTCGACCAGGACGTCTCGAAGCTTCTGAAGTTTTCGCTCATCCATATGCATCCCCCCGACGCGCCGCCCAGCCTCAACGTTTACTAGGGGCTCCGAGGTCGGACACGCAACAGCCGAGCGGGGCGCATTCTCGATCCTCATCGAGAGGTCCATCCGGCCATGCGACTGAATCGCCCCTCGCCCCTCGCCCCTCGCTAGGTAAACAGCCCCTTAACCCTGCCCGGGCGACAACCGGGGCAGTCCTGTTTCGCCGGAGTTCGCCGCCGCATGTCCGCCGCCTTCCTCGGCCGTCGCGCCTTCGAGAGCGCTCGCGTCCTGTGGGCCGCGCCGTTCGCGGTGCGTTTCCGCGGCGTGGCCCAGGCCCTGCTGGCGGCCCTGCTGCTGGCGGCGCTGATCTCGTGGAATCCGGCCGACCCCAGCCTCAACGCGGCCTCCGCGGCGCCGCCGACCAACTGGCTGGGCCTGAACGGCGCGATGTTCGCCGACCTGTTCATGCAGTCGCTGGGACTCGCCGCCTGGCCCGCCGTCCTGCTGCTGATCGCCTTCGGACTGGCCGGCGCGATCGGCGACGCCATGCAGCAGAGGCTCAAGCCCACACCCCTGAAGGGCCTCTCCGCCGCCGGCGGCGTGCTGGCCCTGTCGGCGGCGCTGTCCGCCCTGGCGCCGCCGGCCGCCTGGCCGCTGGCGGCCGGACTCGGCGGCCTGTGGGGCGACGGCCTCGTCGGCCTGGTGCGGCTGGCCTTCGAGGCGCTGCGCCTGCCCGGCGCCGCCATCGGCGCCGGCGTCCTGTTCCTGCCGCTCGGCCTGTGGTGCGTCGGCTACGCCATCGGCCTGCGCTTCTCCGACCTCGGCGACGCCGTCGACTGGGCCCGGGGCCTGCGCCCGTCCGCCCCGCCGCCCGCCACCGCCGCCCGCCGCGACCCGGCCCGGACAGCCCCGCGTCCGCGCCCCGCGCCTGAACCCGAGGACTACGCCCCGGTCGCTCTGGACGCCGGTCCGCCGTGGCAGGAGCCGGTCCCCGCCCGCGGCGCCCCTGAACCAAAGGTCGCCGCCGCCAAGGCGCCGAAGACCTCGCGCCGCGAGATCGACGACAGTCAGGCCGCCTTCGACTTCGCCCGTCCCTCGACCGGCTTCGATCTGCCGCCGCTCGGCATGCTGACCAAGCCGGTCAAGCGCGTCGCCTCGGTCGACGAGGAGGCGCTGAAACAGAACGCCAAGATGCTCGAGGGCGTGCTGCAGGAGTTCGGCGTGCGCGGCGTCATCGACCAGATCCGCCCCGGTCCCGTCGTCACCCTGTACGAACTGGTGCCCGCCCCCGGCGTCAAGCACGGCCGCGTCGTGGCCCTCAGCGACGACATCGCCCGCTCGATGTCCGCCCGCGCCTGCCGCATCAGCGTCGTCCCCGGCCGCAACGCCATCGGCATCGAACTGCCCAACGCCCGGCGCGAGACCGTCTATCTGCGCGACCTGCTGGCCTCGGCCGAATACGACAAGCCGGCCCACCTCCTGCCGCTGGCCCTGGGCGAAACCATCGGCGGCGAGCCCTATGTCGCCGATCTGGCGCGCATGCCGCACCTGCTGATCGCCGGCACCACCGGCTCGGGCAAGTCGGTCGGGGTCAACGCCATGATCCTGTCGATCCTCTACCGGCACAGCCCGGCCGAGTGCCGCTTCATCATGATCGACCCCAAGATGCTGGAGCTGTCGGTCTACGACGGCATCCCGCACCTGCTGGCCCCGGTGGTCACCGATCCGAAGAAGGCCGTAGTGGCGCTGAAGTGGACCGTCCGCGAGATGGAGGACCGCTACCGCCGCATGTCCAAGCTCGGCGTGCGCAACATCGCCAGCTACAACGAGCGCGCCCGCGAGGCCGTGGCCAAGGGCGAGCATTTCGAACGCACCGTCCAGACCGGTTTCGACGACCAGGGCCGCCCGGTCTATGAATCCGAGAAAATCCGCCCCGAGCCCATGCCCTTCCTCGTCGTGGTCATGGACGAGATGGCCGACCTGATGCTGGTCGCCGGCAAGGACGTCGAGGGGGCGGTGCAGCGTCTGGCCCAGATGGCCCGCGCCGCCGGCATCCACCTGATCATGGCCACCCAGCGCCCCTCCGTCGACGTCATCACCGGCACCATCAAGGCCAATTTCCCGACCCGGATATCCTTCCAGGTCACCTCCAAGATCGACAGCCGCACCATCCTCGGCGAGCAGGGCGGCGAGCAGCTGCTGGGCCAGGGCGACATGCTCTACATGGCCGGCGGCGGCCGCATCACCCGTCTGCACGGGCCCTTCGTCACCGATCAGGAGGTCGATGAGGTCTGCAAACACCTGCGTTCGCAGGCCGAGCCGGACTATCTCGACCTGATCACCGACGATCCGGACGGCGACGGCGACGCGGCCTTCGACGACGAGGGCGGCGGCTCGGGCGACGACCTCTATGACCGCGCCGTCGCCGTGGTCACCCGCGACCGCAAGGCCTCGACCTCCTACATCCAGCGCCGCCTGCAGATCGGCTACAACCGCGCCGCCTCGCTGATCGAGCGGATGGAGCAGGAGGGCGTGGTCAGTCCCGCCAACCACGCCGGCAAGCGCGACATCCTCGCCGGGCCCCCGCCGATGTAGTCCTGCGGGCGCGCCTGACGCTCTTCCCGCACCCGGCGGCGCGACAAACCTCTGAATGTACGGACATTCCGGTTTTTCTCGACCTGTCTTCCCCGCACTCTCCCGGGCGGCCGTACAATGGCGGATCGCCTCCAGGGAGGCCGGGGAGGAGAGCGATTTGTCCGAACTGTCCGAACTGTCCCACGAATTTTCCGCGGACACTTCCGGGCCGCCCTGGCAACGGACCGGCTCCGTCTGCGTTCGTCCGGACCATCGTCGGCCGCGCGAACCTGAACAGGGCTTCATCGCGGCGCCGGAATATGGTCAGGCTGGGGACACGCCCTCGCCAGACCGCTCCTGCAAGACGGCAGTTCCCAACCATCCCGAACGGGAGAAGACCTCATGACCGTCTCACGTAGAGCTTTTGCGCTCGGATCCGCCGCCCTCGCCGGTCTGTCGACGTTCGGCGCGGCCCTGCCGGCTCACGCCCAGTCCGGGCTGTCCGCCGAGGACCGCGCCGTCCTCGCCCGCGCCCAGACCTATCTGCAGGGCCTGACCTCCGCCCAGGGAACCTTCGTCGAGACCTCGGGGGGCCAGCGCCGCGAGGGCCGCTTCTACCTGCAGCGTCCCGGCAGGATGCGCTTCGAATACACCAACCCCGCCGGCCTGCTGGTCGTCTCCGACGGCTCGAACGTGAAGCGCTACGATCCGCGCCTGAACGTCTTCCGCCAGGTGCCGCTGGGCCAGACGCCGCTGTCGACCTTCCTCGCCCGCACCGTCCGGCTCGACCAGGGCGTGCGCATCGACCGGATCACCCGCATGGACTCCGGCGCCTTCGCCATCACCGCCCGTGACAATCGCCGTCCCAACGACGGTTCTGTGGTCCTGGCCTTCGCCGGCGATCCCGTGCGGCTGCAGGAATGGACCATCATCGACGCCCAGGGCGGCCGGACCCGCACCCAGCTGACCACGCTGCGCCCGGCCTCGGGCCTGGCGGCCAGCCTGTTCCAGCTGCGCGACCCGACCCAGCGGCCCCGTCGGAACTAGCCCCAACCGATTCGCCCTTTAGGCGAATTTCGTCCGGAAGCGGTTCCAATTGGCTTGACATTTTTTCTCCGGCGTGTTGTTTTAGCCACAGATCGGCGGGAGCCGGTCTGACCCGCTACGGATTTCATCCCCTTCCCGGCGGCGAGAGAGACGAACCTGAAACGCCCGGCCCGCAAGGACCGGGCGTCTCTTTATGTTGGGCCGCGCTCGTCGGCCCTGCGGGACCTCCCGACCCGACGCGGCCCGGGTGCAGCCCACTTGCAGTCGCGATTGGCCTGCGCGAAGCGCCAGGAGCGCGCCGGGTCGAAAAGGCGGAGCCTTTTGGACGCGCTCCCACTAAGAAACCTCCATGCTTCGCATCGCCACCTGGAACATCAACTCCGTCCGCCTGCGCATCGACCAGGTCGCCCGCTTCGTCGCCGAAAGCGGCGCCGACGTCCTGTGCCTGCAGGAGATCAAATGCCTGGAGGATCAGTTCCCCCGCGCCGCCTTCGAGGCCATGGGCCTGCCCCACCTGAAGATCGGCGGCCAGAAGGGCTGGCACGGCGTGGCCATCGCCAGCCGCAAGCCGATCGGCGAGGCGCCCGCGCTCGACGTCTGCCGCGAACGCCACGCCCGTTGCTGTGGCGTGGTCGTCGACGGCGTCGAGATCCAGAATTTCTACATCCCCGCCGGCGGCGACGTTCCTGACCGCGCCCTGAACCCCAAGTTCGACCACAAGCTGGACTTCTACGAGCGCCTCACCGCCGAGATGGCGGCCCGCAACCGCCAGCGCCCGCTGGTGCTGGCCGGCGACTTCAACATCGCGCCGGGCGAGAACGACGTCTGGAACCACCGCTACATGTCCAAGATCGTCAGCCACACCCCGCTGGAGGTCGAGACCCTGCGCCGGCTCCAGGCCGCCGGCGGCTTCTCTGACGTGATCCGCGACCAGATCCCCGAGCCGGTGAAGCTGGCCAGCTGGTGGAGCTACCGCGCCGCCGACTTCCGCAAGTCCAACCGCGGCCTGCGCCTCGACCACCTGTGGACCTCGCCCGGCCTGACCCCGGCGGTCGTCCCCGCCAGCGCGCGCATCCACGACGCGGTCCGCGAATGGACCCAGCCCAGCGACCACGCGCCGGTGACGATGGATCTGGACGTCTGACGCCTACGGCTGCAGCCGATACCCGCCCGCGTCGGTCAGCAGCAGTCTCGCCTGACCCGGCTCCGGCTCGATCTTCTGGCGCAGGCGGTAGATGTGGGTCTCCAGCGTGTGGGTGGTGACCCCGGCATTGTAGCCCCAGACCTCGGTCAGCAGCTCCTCGCGCGACACGGCCTTGGCCCCGGCGCGATAGAGGTACTTCAGGATGCTGGTTTCCTTCTCGGTCAGCCGCACCTTGCGGCCCTTGTCGTCGATCAGCACCTTGGCGGCCGGCCGGAACTCGTAGGGGCCGACGCGGAACACGGCGTCCTCGGACTGCTCGTGGCTGCGCAGATGGGCCCGGATGCGGGCCAGCAGGACCGCGAAGCGGAAGGGCTTGGTGACGTAGTCGTTGGCTCCCGATTCCAGGCCCAGAACGGTGTCGGAATCCGAGGTCTGGCCGGTCAGCATGATGATCGGGGTCGAGACGCCGTCCTTGCGCAGCAGCCGGCAGGCCTCGCGCCCGTCCATGTCGGGCAGGTCGACGTCGAGCAGGATCAGGTCGGCTCGGACCTCGCGGCCCATCCGCACGCCTTCGGCCGCGGTCGCCGCCTGCACCGGCCGGAAGGCCTCATGCAGGGCCAGTTGCTCGGCCAGCGCCTCGCGGAGGTCGTCGTCGTCGTCGATGATCAGGATCGTCTTGGGCGTGGGCATGGGTACCAGAATGGCGGGCGTCGGCCGTTCCGCCAAGGGTTGGAGCCGAAGCGGAGCGGTTTTCAGTCTCTAGAGGACGTTTCAGGGCGTTTTCGTTCCCCGAACAGCGCCGATCCGACCCGCACATGGGTGGCGCCGAAGCGGATGGCGGTCTCGAAGTCGCCGCTCATCCCCATCGATAGCACCTTCAGGCCGTTGCGCCGGGCGATCTTGCGCAGCAGGGCGAAATGCGGCCCGGCGGCCTCGTCCGCCGGCGGAATGCACATCAAGCCCTCGACGATCAGGCCCCTGTCCCGGGCATGGCGGATCAGGGCGTCGGCCTGCTCCGGAAGAATCCCGGCCTTCTGCGGCTCGGCCCCGGTGTTGACCTGGATCAGCACGCGCACCGCCCGACCCGCCTTGTCCGCCGCCGCGGCGAGGGCCTCGGCGAGTTTCGGCCGATCCAGCGTCTCGATGACTTCGAACAGGGCGACGGCGTCCGCGGCCTTGTTGGTCTGCAGGGGGCCGATCAGACGCAGCTCGAGATCCGGGTGATCGCCCCGGCGGCCGGTCCAGTGCGCCTGCGCCTCCTGGACGCGGTTCTCGCCGAACACCCTCTGGCCCGCGGCGAGGGCCTCCAGAAGCGCCTCGTCCGGCTGTGTCTTGGTGACGGCGGTCAGGACCACATCGTCCGGTTCCCGCACCGCGGTCC
>NZ_DASPMQ010000017.1:0-113027 GCF_035626975.1 Brevundimonas sp. | reverse complement strand
GACGCCGCCGCGGCCGCGCAGGGCGTCGTTCCCCGCCCCGCCGGTGATCACATTGGCCAGGGCATTGCCCGTGCCGGCGAAGGCCCCGGTCCCGCCGAAGATCAGGTTCTCGACGTGGTTGGCCAGGGTGTAGGTGTTGATGCGGGCCTCGACGGTGTCGGTTCCCTCGCCGGCCAGTTCGGTGATCGAGTCGGCCGCCTCCAGCACATAGCGGTCGTCGCCCAGCCCGCCCTGCAGGGTGTTCAGCGCCCCCGACCCGCCCCAGAGCACATCGGCGCCGGCCAGCCCCAGCAGGGTGTCCGCCCCGGTCCCGCCGCGCAGCACATTGGCCGCGCCGTCGCCGATCAGCACGTCGTTGAAGGCCGAGCCGGTCAGGTTCTCGATCGAGCTGAAGGTATCCGTGCCGCCGTCGCCATCGTTGGACGAGGCGTTGGTGTTCAGCTGGGCCCGCATGCCCGCCGCGGCGGACGAATAGTCGGCGGTGTCGATGCCGAGGCCGCCGTTGAGGATGTCGACGCCCGCGCCGCCGGAGAGGCGGTCGTCGCCGTCGCCGCCGTTGAGGGAATCCGCCCCGGCCAGACCGAACAGGGCCTGCGCCGAGGACGACCCGGTCAGGGTCTCGCCCGCGCTGGTCCCGATCCGGTTCGAAGCGGCCAGGGCGGCGACCGCCACCTCGCCCGCGCCGAACCGCAGCCGCTCCACATTGGTCAGACTATCCACGCCGTCGGGGCCGGTCACGGTGACGACCCCGCCCGCCACGCTCACCGTCGCGGCGCCGTCGGTGAAGACCGCCGTGTCCGTTCCGTCGCCACCATCGATAAAGTCGGCCCCCGTCCCGCCGATCAGGATGTCTTGTCCCGCCCGTCCGTACAGCTGGTCGCCGCCGGCTCCGCCGTCCAGGCGGTCGGCGGCCGACCCGCCTTCAACATAGTCCCCACCCGCGCCCCCCAGCATCTCGAGGGCGGTCGTGAAGCGCCACAGGCTCATGTAGTCGTCGCCCGAGCCGCCGATCACCCGTTCGACGCCGACAACCGAGTAGTCGGCTACCGTGAACCGGCCTGCGACAAGCGAGCCGAACTGCAGGCCGACGTTCACCGCGCTGGCGTCAAACGTGTCGACGCCGGCGCCGCCGTCGACGGTCGAATCCGGCTGGCCCGAGGTCATGGTCGTGACCCGGAAGGTGTCGTTTCCGCCGTCTCCGAACGCCGTGTCGAGGCCGGGACCTACGTCGATCACATCGTCGCCGTCGCCGCCGTAGACGAGGTCGTTTCCGGCCACGCCGCTGAGCGTGTCATTGCCGCCGGCGCCCCTCAGGATGTCGTCGCCTGCCGTTCCGGTTAGAGCGTCGCCGGCGCTGCCGCCGGACAGGACCGTACCCGGGCGGGAAATTTCGGAGATGGCGTACTGGCCGTCCGCGAAGCGCAGGAAGTCGATGTTCAGCAGGGTATCGACCCCGTCGGCGCCCACGACATAATGATACCCGTCGGCGTGCACCACGCCATAGTCCGCGCGATTGCCGCTGTAGACGGCGATGTCGGTCGAGCTGCCTTCCGAACCGTCATAGGCGCCGTCGATCCGGTCGTCGCCGGCGCCGCCGGTGATGACGTCGTCGCCGTGGAATCCCCGGATCAGGTCGTCGCCCGCGCCGCCGTCGATCATGTCCGCCCCGCCGTAGCCCCAGAGCTCGTCGTCGCCGCCCCCGCCGCCGATGGTGTCATTGCCCGAGACGCCGTTCATGAAGTCCGCGCCGTCGCCACCGAACAGGACGTCGTCCGCTTCGCTGCCGACAAGATTGTCGGCCTCGGCGGATCCGAAGAGGAAGCGTCCTCCGCCGCCCTCGAACCAGATTTCCTCGATACTGATGAGGGTGTCCGAGCCCTCGGCGCCGGTGACCCGCAGGGCGTCGCCCTCGAAGGCGAATTGGTAGTCGCTCGACATGCCCGAGAAGCGGGCGATGTCGCGGCCCTCACCGCCATTGATGATGTCATTGCCGGCCTGGCCGCCCAGGATATCGTCGCCTTCGGCGCCCAGTAGAATATCGTCGCCGGCCCCGCCCTGGAAACGGTCGGCGTTGACGCCGCCGCGAACCTCGTCGTTTCCGGCTCCGCCATAGACCCAGATGCCGTACCAGGTGCCGTAGCTGTTGTACTGCTGTCCGGTCAGGTCCAGCGTGATCGCGCCGGCGCCGAAATGGATGGTGGACGGCGCACCGCCCACGCCGCTCAGGTCCAGCAGGCCGGACCCATCGACGTAGAGGTTGCTGGCGATCACATCGACGTGCTGGATCTGGGCGATCGTCAGTCGTACCCAGAGCCCGTCCACGCGCTCGAACGTGCTGAGGTCAAAGCCGGTCAGGTCGGCGATCGGCGTCGGGTCGCTGCTGGAATAGTCGAGCTCGACCCGGAAGGTGTCATAGCCCTCGCCGCCGTTGTACGTGGCGGAGTTCAGGCGCTCGCGCGAGCCGTCGTAGACGATCGTGTCGTCGCCGGCGCCGCCGAAGGCCTGGTTGGCGCCATTGGCGGCATAGCTGCTCACCGTGATGGTGTCGTTGCCGGCCCCCCCGTCGAGTATGTTGTTGCCCAGGTCGTCGGCAAGGTGGTCATCGCCATCCTCGCCGTAGAGGGTGTCGTTGCCGTAGCCGCCGTTCAACCCATCGGAGCCTGCGCCTCCCCGAAGCACGTCCGTGCCGTGACCACCGTCGAGGGAGTCGACGCCGTACCCGCCGAAGAGCTGGTCGTCGCCGTCCTCGCCCTGGATGAAGTCGTCCCCGGCGTCGCCGTTCAGGGTGTCGCTTCCGCCAAAGCCACGGATCAGGTCGTTCAGCGCGCCGCCGGTGATGTTGTCCCCGTTGCTGTAGCCCCAGATCGTATAGTTGCGCAGGGCGTTGCCCGAGAGGGTCAGCACCCCGCCACCGCTGAAGGCATGGATCGTCTGGGCCGTGATGTTGGTGTTGCGCAGATCCGCCAGGCCGGCCGTCGAGACGCCGACGGAGTAGGCGTTGATCGTTTGGAAGTCGTCGAACTGATCCACCCCCAGGGCAAGGGAAGAACCGGAATGAAGGTGTTCGATGCCCGTGAACGTCGAGCCCGTCAGCGTTCCGCCGTTCAACACCTCGAAGACGTCGTAGCCCGAGCCGCCGTCGATCTGGACCGAGACCGTCCCGCCGCCCTGCATGGCCAGTATGTCGTCGCCGCCGCCGCCGGACAGGCTGTCCGCGCCCAGGCCGCCATCGATGTAGTTGGAATTGTCGTCGCCGATCAGCACGTCGTTGAAGTCCGACCCCAGAAGGTCTTCGATGCTCGTCAGCGTGTCGCTGCCCTGGCCGGTGTTCTGGGCCGTGGTGATGCGCAGGTCGACGCGCACGCCGGCCGTGGCCGTGTGGAAGGCCGCGAGGTCGAAGCCCGCGCCGCCGATGACGATATCGTCGCCCGCCGCCCCGGTCAGGATATCGTCGCCATCCCCGCCTTCCAGCCGGTCGGCGCCTTCGTTGCCGATCAGCTCGTCGTCACCGGCATGGCCGAAAATCTGGTCATTGCCCAGACCGCCAGCGATGAGATTGTGCCAGCTGTCGCCGCTGAGCCAGTCGTTGTAGTCCGACCCGATCAGCCCCTCGATCCCGGTCAGGACGTCGGAGCCCTCGCCGGTGTTCTGGGCCGTGGTGATGCGCAGATCGACGGTGACGGCCGACGTCGACAGGCTGAAGACCGCCAGATCGTAGCCGGCGCCGCCGTCCAGAAGGTCCTGGCCCGCGCCCCCCACCAGCAGATCGTCGCCCTCGCCGCCGTTCAGGATGTCGTTGCCGCCCAGCCCGACGAGGGTGTCATGGCCGCCCAGGCCGTTGATGGTGTCGGAGCCGCCCGTGCCCTCAAGCCCGTCGTCTGCGGGGGTTCCGTTGATGGTCGCCATTGAACGTCCCCCGCCAGGCGGCGGCTTCGATCCCGAACCCAGCCGCAAATATTCGCGGGCGCACTAGCAGATTTCTGCAACCGTTCGCTGCGCCCCTCGCGCATTAAGCGAGAAGTGGTCGCGGCGTCGCAACTGATTTCTTCTGACCACCGCCCGAAGTCCGGGCTTGATCCGGTGCGGGATCAAACTCTCGGCCGGCCGGCGCTTCCTGTCGTACGCGTCGAAATCGCCCTCGAACCATTCGACGTGGCTGTCGCCCTCCGAAGGCGAGGATGTGGGTAGCCAGCCCGTCGAGGAACCAGCGGTCGTGGGAGATGATCACGGCGCAGCCTTCCAGCGCCCGTCGCCATCTCAGCGCCCGTCGATCAGCCCGATGAAGAGCCTCGCCCTGGCCGCCGGCCTGAGCGCCGCCCTGTTCGCCACCGCCGCCCAGGCCATGTCGGTCGAGCAATTCCTCGCCTCCGCCGCGCGCATTCCCCGCAATCCAGCGGCCCTGCTGCATCCGGCGACCCGCCGGCTGACCGCGGAGGTGCGGGCGGGCTTCACGACCATCCGCGACGAACAGCGCGCCGCGGTCGCCGCGGGCCGAAGGCGGCCAGGGGCGGGGCTCGTACAGGACAAAAATGGAGCGCCGCTTGATTCAGGCGGCGCTCCAGTCTGGACAGAATCCTTGGGAGAGGCTGTCCGCCCCCAGGGAGGGGGATGGCGAGATCAGACCGCGAGGCGGGCTCCGGGGAATTCCTGGCGGCCGGGGTCGCCGGGGGCCCGTCCGTCGCAGTCAGAACCTCATGTTCAGGCCGACGAAGAACTGCCGGCCCGTCGAGGCGTAGCTTGTGACGACCGGGTCCTCCGCATAGGCGAAGCGGTCCGAGGTCTGGTTTGTCAGGTTCAGCGCTTCGGCGCTGAGCGAGACGTTGTCATTGACGTTGTAGCGGAACGAGAAGTCGACGTTGGTCGTCGCCTGGCTGCCCACGAAGTCGTTGACCAGGGGCGAGTCGCAGAAGCCCGGATCACAGGTCCCCGAGGCGATCGGATACTGGGTATAGTACTCGGCGCGATAGGCGGTCGAAACGCGGGCGTTCCACTTGCTGGTCTCGTAGAAGATCGTGAAGTTGAACGCGTCGGGCGACGCCCCGGTGAAGGGTCCCGGCGCCACCAGAAGCGGCTGCGGCGTCAGGATGTAGTTCAGCTCCGATTCCAGGTGGGTGTAGTTGGCCTGGATGCCGAAGCCGTCGAACGGCGCCGGCAGGAAGGTCAGGTTTTGCTGGAAGTTGACCTCGATCCCCCGGATGTAACCGCCCGGCGCGTCGCGGAACTGACGGATGCTGAAAGGATTTCCGGCGTCGATATAGGCCAGCGCGTTGACGTTGGTCTGCGACGCCCGCAGCTGGGCGATCGCGTCCTCGTCAAGGATCGACGACAGGGGCCCTTCTGAGACGATCGTCTGCGGGAAGGACTCGATATCCTTGTCGAAGATGGCGACCGAGAACAGGGCGTCCCTGGCGAAATACCATTCGAAGGCGAGGTCCAGGTTGACCGCCCGGAAGGGCTCCAGCTTGGTGTTGCCGAGGGTGATCGATCCTCCGGAGTTGGCGCCGGCGCCGGTCGGGACGCTGAAGGCGGTGACGCTGGGCGCCAGGTTGCCGAGCAGCGGACGCGCCATGACCTTGGCCGCGCCGAACCGGATGTAGACGTCGTCGAGTATCTCATAGGCGAGGTTGATCGACGGCAGGGTGTCCACATACTCGTTGTCGTTGCTGACCGGCCGCGAGGTGTTCGTCAGGCCGTTCGCCTCGACTTCCGTCAGGGCCCAGCGAACGCCGACGTTGCCACGCAGCGGCCGGCCGAACAGGTCGGTCTTCAGGTCGAGCTGGAGGAAGCCGCTGGTGTCTTCCTCGATCACGCTGAACTGGTTGGCGGCGTTGCTCAGCCGCGATACCCGCCAGTCGCCCCACTTGTTGACGCAATTGCAGTCGAAGCCGAACAACTCCTGGAACGCGGCGAGGTCGGGAACGAAGAAGCTGGTCGTCGTACCATCCGGCACCTCGAGACCCTGGCCCCAGGTCACGACCCGGCCCATGTCGGCGATGTCGACCCCGGCCTCGCGCAGGCTGGGATTCAGGGTTTCATTGGTCATGCGCTGGGCCTGACTGGTCGAGAACTCGTAGGTCCGCCGGCTGACGCCACCCTTGAGCGTGTAGTTCTCGTTGATGTCCCAGGCGAGGTCGAAGCGGCCGCCCTCATAGGTGTTCTCGACCTCGCGCACGAAGTGGCGCAGGGCCGAGTAGTTCTTGACGAAATCCCAGGCCGCCGGGTTCGCCGCGTCGAATCCGAAGTCCAGCATCGGCATGTCGCCGCCGCCGCGCGCGTCGTAGACGAGGTAGTCGTCGCCGGGGACGCCCTGGCCGGAGTCGAGCCGGATGAAATCGACCAGCAGGCCCTGGCTGTCGTTCACCGAGCTGGAAAAGCCGTACAGGAACGTGCCGCGCAGGGTGTCGCTGAACTCATGGGCGATGTTCAGCGAAATCTGCTTGAACTCGGTCGTGTACTGCTGGGCGTCGGTCGCCGACCGCAGATCCACGTTGCCGATGACCAGATAGTCGGCGTTGGCGCCGTTCGGACTCAGGGCGGCGTCGATCAGGCGGGCGGACGGACGGCCCACGAAGGCGTTCCGCATGAACAGTCCAGCGGCGTCGGCGCCGTAGCCGACCGAACCCGGCGAATTGTAGTAGTCGTACGGGTCGAGATTGAACGGATTGAAGCTGTTCGTCGTCCCCGGGACCAGGGCGCCGCCGTTCATCTGCTGACCACAGTCGATGGCGTCGCGGATCTCCGTCGCGGCCTGGGCGACACAGGAGTTGTAGAACCCGCGTCTCGTGGCGACAGGGGTAGCCGCGTTGGCGGTGTTCAGGCCGGCGTTGGTGTTGTTCCGGTTCAGGCCGACAGTCTGGATCTGCAGATTGACGGAGTTGTTGTCGAACTTGGAATAGACGCCGTCCAGGCTGATCGTGGTCGATTCCTGCGGCCGCCATTGCAGGGCGAGGGTGGCGCCGAGACGCTCCTGCTCCAGTTCCTGTTGGTTGAGGGTGGCCAGCGCCGGGATGCGCACCAGCGGTCCCGCCGCGACGGTCGACCCATTAGCCGCGCCGCCCGAGGTGTTGTTGTTCCGCAGCGTCGATCCGATGGGATTATGCAACAGGGCGTAGGCGGCCGGGTTCGACCCCTGCAGCGTGGCGCAATACGCAGTGTTGGTGATGTTGCGGCCGGGGATGATGCCGTTGTTGCAGGGCGTTCCGGTCGGGGCCGCAAAGCCCTGGCGGGTCTGGATCGACGCCCCGGGGAGAAGGGTGGGAGAGCCCGCGAAGGTGGCTCCGCGATAGATGTAGTCCGACTGACCGGGCTGACGCAGATAGCTGTCGGTCGTCTGGTTGCGTTCGCTGTAGGCCAGCGAGCCCAGTACGCCGAACTCGCCCCACCCCGTGTCCCAGCGGTTCGAGTACAGGCCCGCGAGGCGCGGATTGTGGTTGCCCCCGTTCTCGTAATAGGCGTCGGCCGCCGAGAAGGCGACGCGCTGGCTCTGGAAGTCGAAGGGCCGCCCGGTTTGCAGGTCGACCGTGGCGCCCAGCGCGCCCTCGTCGGTCTCGGCCGACGCGGTTTTCTGCACCTTGATCGAGTTGAAGAGCTCGGATGCGAAGACGTTGAAATCGAATCCGCGGCCCCGGTTCGGGCTGGTGCCGGAATCGTTTGAGCCGGCCGTCGACAGGGCCTCCAGCCCGTTCAGGCGGACCCGGGTGAAGTCGCTGCCCAGACCACGGACCACGATGGTGCGGCCCTCGCCGTTGTCGCGGTCAATGGAAACGCCCGGCAGGCGCTGGATCGATTCCGCGAGATTGGCGTCCGGGAAGTCGGCGATATCCTCGGCGTTGATGGCGTCGACCATCACATCGGCGTTTCGCTTGGTGTTCAGTGCGCTGCGCAGCGCACCGCGAATGCCGGTGACGACGACTTCGTCGACCGTCGAGGCCTCCGGCTCCGGGGCCTCCTGGGCGATCGCCGGGGCCGCGGCGAGCATCGCGGCGAGGCAAAGCGCCCCTCCGGACGCGGCCAAACGCAACTGTGTCTTGAGACGATCCTGCACTTCATTCCCTCCGCGTTTCCCGACGATCTCCGGCCTCTGACGGGCTGGTAGACCGACTTCGCCCGACCCCGAACGGGCCCTGCTTCAAAAGTAGTATGATACGATTTGGGACCCGACAAGCAGTTTTTGCCACCGGTGTCATTTTCATCCTTGAGCGGTATTTCTGACTCCGCGCTACGTCGAGGTCGGCCGGGGACCAGGCGCCCGGGATCGGCTGGAGGCGCCTCGCGTAGGAGGCCGTCCAGCCGATCCGCGCGCTAGAGAGCCCGGAATTTGAAGTTCCGGAAGCGCGCCTCGCCCTCGCCCGCCGCATAGAGTCCGGGGCGCAGCATCATGAACCCGCCGCGCACATTGTGGTGGTAACCCGAGACCTCCATCTGGCGGTCGAACCGCTTCCAGTTGATCCCGTCAGGGCTCGTGTCGAAGTAGACCACGTTGTAGGCGTTGGTCAGGCGCAGGAACATGCGCCGGCCGTTCGGGTTGGCGGGCCGCCCCCGCTCGATGCCGTACTGGTGGGTGACGAAGCGCTGCGCGTCAAAACCCAGGCCGCCATAGAGCGCCCGGTCGTAGAACAGGATCACCCCGGCCGTGACGCCCGGATCGACCTCGATCTCGACCTCGATCTCATAGGCCAGCTCCCCCTGCACGAAGGTCAGCGGCGAACAGTTGCTGGGCGCCGCGCCCTTGGCGCGCATGTGGAGGACCCCGTCCCGGCGCTCCAGACGCGCCTTCTCGTCGGCCTGCGGGTCGTAGAAGCTCCACTGCAGGCCGAACTTGTCGGTCGAGAAGTCGTCCGACAGCGCCATGCCGTGCGGCAGGGCCTCGCCGCCACGGGGTTTGGCGACGGGGTTGGCGAGATCGCCGCCCCTGGCCCGGAACCAGCCGTCGTCGGTCCATTCGATGGGGTCCAGCAGGGTCTGGCGACCGAGGGTCCAGTAGGCGTTCTCGTAGCCGTGGTAGACCATCCACCAGCTTCCGTCCGGGCCCTCGACCAGGGTGGCGTGGCCCCGTGACCACCATTTCTCAGCGCCCGACACCGTGCGAACGATCGGGTTGTGAGGGCAGTTCTCCCAGGGACCGTTGATCGACCGCGACCGGGCGGCGATCACCATATGCCCCGTCGGCGGGCCGGCGGTGCCGCCCACCGCCGTGATCATGTAGAACCAGTCGCCGTGGCGGGTGATCTTCGGCCCTTCCGGAGCGAAGCCCTCGACGATCCAGTCGTCCGGATAGCGCCACGGATCATAGACATGCTCGGGCGCGCCATCGGTCGCCAGTCCGTCGTCGGTCAGCTTGACCCGGTCGCCGCCGCTCAGGAACAGATAGCGTTTGCCGTCCTCGCCAACCGCATGGCCGGGGTCGATGTGGGCCGGCAGCTTGAGGTCGATCGGATCGCTCCACGGTCCCTCGATAGTGTCGGCCCAGATGACATAGCTGGAGCGGTAGTCGGGGAAGCGCGCGGGTATGTAGATGAAGTAGCGGTCGCCGTGCTTGCACAGCTCCGGAGCCCAGACCGAGCCGATGTTCTTCGTCAGGGCGGCGGTGACCGGGCGCCAGTTCACCAGATCCCTCGAATGCCAGATGTGGACGCCCGGCACGGATTCGAAGGACGAGAAGGTCATGTAGTAGTCGTCGCCGTCCTTGAGGATCGACGGGTCCGGATGATCTCCGGACATGATCGGGTTCAGGAAGGTCCCGTCTCCGAGATCGGCCATGCGCTGGTTCTCGATGCCGCGCCGCCAGCGCATGTCCGACCACTCGCGCCCCAGGGCCGCGGCCTGTTCATTGCTCTGGGCGAAGGCGGGCCTGACCGGAAGGGCGGCCGCCGCGACGCCGCCGAGGAGGCTGGCCAGTGCCGAGCGGCGATGGATCGATTTCATGAAAGGGCCCTGTGAGTGGAGGTTGCGGGGACAGCCGACGGCCGCCGGCGCTCATATCGTTGATGTAGAACTGCCTTCGGGCTCGGGCTTTGCGAATCCGGGGGTGGCTGGTTGCTCCAGAGGTGACACCGGTGTCACTATACACTACCAAAGTCACTGACTGGAGCCGAAAAGTGAGAAAACGTCATTTGTCTCGCCGGGTCAGGACCGGGGGCGCGGCGCGCGTGGCCCACTTGAACGACAATTCCCGGGGGCGCTCCCGGCGGCTGACCATGCCGCGCCTCTTGCTGGCCCTGTGCGTCCTCCTGGGGTCGGCGCCCGGCCTGGCGAACGCGCAGGCGCCCGACTGGAACGGCGCCGTCCTCGAGCACGAAGGCTCCTGGTACGCGACGCCGCAAGCCCGGGGCATCGCGGATGCGGTGGTGAAACACCAGTCCCCCGAAGGCGGCTGGCCGAAGAACACTTCCCTGGCCGTCGCGCCGGACGCGGCGCCCGTCGACGACGGCCTGAAGAACACCTTCGACAACCAGGCCACCACCCTGCCCATGGCCTTTCTGGCCCGGGTCATCCACGCCGGCGAACGGCGCGGGGATCGCGAGGCGTTCGATCGGGGCCTCGACTACATCCTGGCCGCCCAGTACCCGAACGGCGGCTGGCCGCAATTCTATCCGCTGCGGCAGGGTTACTGGTCGCATATCACCTTCAATGATGATGCGATGATCCGCGTAATGACGCTGTTGCGAGACATCGCAGCCGGCGAGCCGCCCTATGAATTCGTCGATGCCGGCCGACGCGCCCGCGCCGCCGAGGCCGTGGCCCGCGGCACGCAGCTGATCCTTGCGACACAGATCCGGCAGGACGGAGTCCTGACGGCCTGGTGCGCCCAATACGACGCGCAGACGCTCGAGCCGGCCTGGGCGCGCCGCTACGAACCCCCGTCCCTGTCAGGCAGTGAGAGCGTCGGCATCGTGCGCTTCCTGATGGCCATCCCCGATCCGTCGCCCGAGGTCGTCGCCGCCGTGGACGCTGCAGTGCGATGGTTCGAGGCCAGCGCCCTTCCCGGCGTGCGGTTCGGGACGGTGACCACCGCCGACGGCGAGCGAGACGCCCGGCTGTTGGCGGACCCGGAGGCGGGCCCCTTGTGGGCGCGGTTCTACGAACTGGGAACCAACCGGCCGATTTTCGTCAGCCGGGACTCGGTCGTCCACTACGACATTGCGGAGATCGAGCGCGAGCGGCGCACCGGCTATCGCTATTATGGAGACTGGCCCCTGGCGCTGATCCGGGAGGCCTATCCAGCGTGGCGGCGCGAGCTCGACGCCCGCCGGACGGCGCCGGCCGCGACCTGATCCCCCAGACGAATCCCACACACGGAGACCGACCATGATCGCCTCTTTCGCCCTGGCCCTCGCCCTGCAGGTCGCCCAGCCCCAAACCTCGCCCGAGGCCGCGCCCGCCGCACCTCCGGTCCAGCGGATTTCCGCCTCCAAGATCATCCTCGTCGGCGACTCGACGACGGCGGTGATCGGCGGCTGGGGACCGAGCTTCTGCGCCGATCACGTGACGTCGTTCCTGGCCTGCGTGAACCTTGCGCGCGGAGGCCGAAGCTCCGGCAGCTATCGGGCCGAAGGCTCGTGGGATCTGGCCCTGGCGGAAATGTCGGCGCCGGGGTACGCCGCGACCTATGTGCTGATCCAGTTCGGACACAACGACCAGCCGGGCAAGCCGGGGCGTTCGACCGACCTCGCGACCGAGTTCCCCGAAAATCTGAGGCGGTACATCGCGGAGACCCGGGAACGCGGGGCCGTTCCGGTGCTGGTCACGCCGCTCACCCGGCGGCAGTTCATCGCCGGCCAGCTCCAGAACGATCTGGAGCCCTGGGCCGAAGCGATCCGCCGGATCGCGGCGGAAACCGGGACGCCTCTCGTGGACCTGAACGCCTCCAGCGCCGCGGCCGTTCAGGCGCTCGGCCCGAGCATGTCCGCCCGGTTCGCCCAAACGCCTCCGCCCCCGGCGGTGGCGGCGGCGCTGCTGACGGGCGAGACCATCCCGGCCTCCACCGGCGTGGCCCAGCCGGCCGTCACGCCGCCGACCCAGGCCCAGATCAACGCCGCCGCCGAACCGCTCGGGCAGGCGCGCACCACGTTCGACTACACGCATCTGGGAAAGGAGGGCGCGGACTTCTTCGCGGCCCTGGTCACGCGGGATCTGATCACCGCGGTTCCGGCGCTGCGCCGATCTCTGGTGCCCTGATCTCCAGGAGGTCGGCGACCGGCGCAGAGGCCGTCACGTCGGATTTCGCTCGGCCTCGGCGCGCTGGTAGCCGGCGTCGATGACCGCGAGCATCGCCGCCGCGGCGCCGGCGCCATCGGACGCCTCGATGCAATCCACGATGCGTTCGTGGGCCTTGACGGTGTCGCGATGGAGTTGCCCGTCCCGGGTCGGGGGGCTCAGCGTGAACGTCTCGAGCAAGGCCGTCTCTATGACGCTGGCCAGGGATCGCATCATCGGATTCTGGGACGCGACGGCGATCCGCAGATGCAGTTCAAGGTCCGCCCGCGCGAAGTCGTACGCCGAGGTCTGCTCAAGCCGCATGGCCTCGATCGCCTCGCGCATGACGACGAGATCGCCGGCCGTTCGGTGTGCAGCCGCGAGCGCGGCGGCGGCGGGCTCCAGCGCGCGCCTCACCTCGGCCAGGTGCCGGCGGAACGTGGCGTCCATGCCGATGCCGACCTGCCAGGACAGGACTTCCGTATCGAAGAAGTTCCAGCGCAGGGGGTTGTTGACCTTGGTGCCGACCCGCGTCTTGACCACCAGGAACCCCTTGGCGGCAAGCGTCTTCAACGCCTCCCTCAAGGCCGTGCGCGAGACGCCGAACCGGGCCAGGAGTTCGGCCTCGGTGGGAAGCTTTTCACCGGGGGGGATGCGGCCGCTGAGAATGTCCTGGCCGATCGAGCGCACGATCTGGTCGTGGCTGGAAAGGATGTGGCCGCCTCCATGCACGGTGGAGGGCTTGAAGCCAGCCATGTTCGATCGAGCCCGCATGGCCTCAATCTATGCGTTCGACCGTAAACCGCAAAGGCGGCAGCCGGCGATTTGTATTATAATCGTATCGCCTGCGGGGGACGCCTTGGGGAAGCCGTGCGTCGGTCTTGCGTCATCCCGACCGATGTCGGGACAGGTCGAAGATCAGCTCCGCCGGTGTCCATTTCCCGCCGGGGCGGGCGCAGGGCAGCGGCTTCTGGAACTGATCCATCAGGGCCTCCCAGGCCCGCACGTCCGGATCGGCGGCGTCGGCCGCGGCCTTGGCCTCGGGCGAGAAGGCCGGGCCGGTCTCCATGATCATCACCAGGCGATCAGCCACCTGATAGATCTCCATCAGGGTGATGTCGGCGGCGCGGATGGAGCGGATGATCGCCGGCGGCGTGGCGCCGGGCGCGTGCCAGGCGCGATAGCGGGCGATGCTGTCGGCGTCGTCGACCAGATCGAGACACAGGCAGTGACGGGCCATGGCGTTCTCCTCAAGCCGCCTTACGGGGACGGTGAACCAGAATGTCCGGGCCGATCCCCGCGATGTTGTTCACGCCGATCACGATCATGGCCGCCCGCATCTCGGTCGCGAAATCTGTTTCATATTTGACGCTCAGGTTCATATCTGATCTCGTGGCGTGGTCTGAGCCGCCGGTCAACGGGGCCGGGAGGAAACACAGTCCATGTCGTCCACGCCCGCACAGGGCCGCCTCGCCGCGGCCGCGCCGATCATACTGGTCGTGAGCCTGTTCTTCCTTTGGGGAATGGCCAACAACCTCAACGACGTGCTGATCGCCCAATTCCGCAAGGCCTTCACCCTCGGAGACCTGCAGTCGGGCCTGGTCCAGTCGGCCTTCTATTTTGGCTATTTCGTGCTGGCCGTTCCGGCCGCCCTGTTCATGAAGCGGTTCGGCTACAAGCGCGCCGTCGTGATCGGCCTGGGCCTGTTCGGCCTCGGCGCCCTGATGTTCTTCCCGGCCGCCGAGGTGCGCCGCTACGAACTGTTCCTGCTGGCCCTGTTCGTCATCGCCAGCGGGCTGGCCTTCCTCGAGACCTCGGCCAATCCGCTGGTGACGGTTCTGGGCCCGCCCGAGACGGCGGAGCGGCGGCTCAACCTGGCCCAGGCCTTCAACCCGCTGGGTTCGATCATGGGCCTGTTGATCGGCCGCCACTTCATCCTGTCGGGCGTCGAGCCCACACCGGCGGAACTCGCGGCCATGACGCCTGAGGCCCACGCCGCCTTCTACGCGGCCGAGGCCACCGCCGTGCAGACGCCCTATCTACTGATCGGCCTGTTCGTGCTCGCCTGGGCCTTGCTGGTCATGCTCGTCCCCTTCCCGCGCGTGGCCGGGGTCGAGGCCGCCCGCGAGGAAGGCCCCGGCTCGGCGAAGGACTTCGCCGCCCTGTTCCGCAATCGCCGCTACCTGTTCGGCGTGGTGGCCCAGTTCTTCTACGTCGGCGCCCAGGTCGGCGTCTGGAGCTACATGATCCGCTACGCCCAGGAATCACTGGCGGTCGGCGAGCGCACCGCCGCCGACTATCTGACCTGGTCGATCGTCGCCTTCATGATTGGCCGTTTCGTCGGCACGGCCCTGATGAGCCGGGTGAAGCCGGTGGTCCTGCTCACGGCTTTCGGCGCGATCAACGTGGCCCTGTGCGTCGTCGCCGTGGCCGCGCCCGGACCGGTCGGCATGATCGCGCTGGCGTCGACCAGCTTCTTCATGTCGATCATGTTCCCGACCATCTTCGCCTCGTCGCTGAAGGGACTGGGGAATTTGACCAAGGCCGGCTCGTCCCTGCTGGTGATGGCCATCATCGGCGGGGCGGTGCTGACGGCGGTCATGGGCCTGGTCTCCGACAGCAGCAGCATCCACGTCGCCATGGCCGTTCCCGCGGTCTGTTTCGCCGTCGTGGCGCTGTTCGGCTGGCGGGCGCGACGGGCCGTCGCCTGAGGTGATCGACGCCCATCAGCATTTCTGGCGGATCGGCCGGCACGGACAGGTCTGGCCGACCGCGGACATGCCGCTGATCCACCGCGACGCCCTGCCGGACGAGTTCGAACGTCTGGCGCGCCAGCTCGGCGTTACCGGCTCGGTGACCGTGCAGTCCCAACCGGACGACCGGGACACCGACTTCCTCCTGACCCTGGCGGCGGAGCGGCCGTTCGTGCGCGGCGTGGTCGGCTGGGCGAATCTCGAAGCGCCCGACGCCGCCGGCCGGGTGGCGTCGCTGGCGAGCCGGCCGAAGTTCCGCGGCCTCCGCCCGATGCTGCAGGGCCTCGGGCGCGATGACTGGATCGCCGAAGCGAGGATCGACCCCGCCATCCAGACGATGATCGAACAGGATCTGGTCTTCGACGCCCTCGTTCAGCCGCGGCATCTCATGCCATTGCGGACGTTCGCCGCGCGCTGGCCTGCTCTGACCGTCGTGATCGACCACGGGGCGAAACCGCCGATCGGCGATGACATCCGGGCATGGCGTGACGGTCTGGCCGGACTGGCCGAGTTGCCGAACGTCCACTGCAAGCTCTCGGGCCTGCTCACCGAGGTTCGGTGCGGGCCAGCCGTCGCTGTGGTCCCTCCCGTCATCGACCAGATCGCCGCGTTGTTCGGCGCCACCCGCCTGCTCTGGGGCAGCGATTGGCCGGTCCTGAACCTAGCGGGCGGATACGGGGACTGGCTGACCCAATGCCTCGAGCGGATCAGGCCGGCGGACCATGGTGCGGTGTTCGGCGGCAACGCCCGACGCCTGTACCGTCTGTGAGCGCTCAAAAGGTTGACTTGTCCGCCCAGGACTCGCATCCATCCACGAAGATGACTTCACCCATGAAAATTGCGGAACGCGAGCGCCCCCCGGGCGGAACGGACCGGGATTCGCGCGCGCCGACGGCGCTGGGCTTCGGCGGCGCGGCCATCGGAAACCTCTATCGGCCCGTGTCCGACGCCGCCGCCGGGGCCGCGGTGACGGAGGCGTGGAGCCACGGCGTTCGCTATTTCGACACCGCGCCGCACTACGGTTTCGGTCTTGGGGAAGAACGCCTCGGCGCTGCGCTGAAGCGGCTTGACCCCCACGGCGAGGCGGTGATTTCCACCAAGGTCGGCCGTCTGCTGACACCGGTAACCACGACCGCCCGCGAGCGCCATGGCTTTGTCGACGCGCCTGCGCTCGAGCCGGTGTTCGACTACAGCCACGACGGCGTGCTGCGCAGTTTCGAGGAGAGCCTGAAACGGCTCGGCCGCGATCGCGTCGACATGCTGTTCGCGCACGACCTCGGCGAGGCCACCCACGGACCCGCCCATGCGGAACGCTGGAGCGAGTTCATCGGCGGCGGTTACCGCGCCCTCCGGCGGTTGCGCGACGAGCACGTCGTCGGCGCCATCGGCCTCGGCGTCAACGAGTGGCAGGTCTGCGAGCAGGCCATGGCCGAAGGCGAGTTCGACGTCTTCCTGCTGGCGGGCCGATACACCCTGCTGGAGCAGACGGCGCTGGCCAGTTTCCTGCCCAGGTGCGCCGGACGCGGCGTGTCGGTGATCGTCGGCGGACCGTTCAACTCGGGCGTTCTGGCCTGCGCGTCGCCATCGAAGGCGCACTACGACTACGGCGCGCCGCCGGAGTGGGTGTCGACGAAGGTCGCCGCCCTGCGCGCGGCCTGCGCCGATTGGAGCGTCGAACTGCCGGCGGCGGCGTTGCAGTTCCCGCTGGCCCACCCCCAGGTCATTTCGGTCATACCGGGCGTGGCGGACGCCGACGAGGCAGGCATCGCGGCGCGCCGGATGGCCGCGTCGATCCCGGCGGGGTTCTGGGCCGAACTGGTCGAGCGCGGCCTGATCGATCCGGCGGCGCCCCTGCCTGTGGCGGAGAAGGCGGCATGACCGGGTCCGCCCTGATCCTGCTGCACCCCGACGACAACGTGCTGGTCTGCCGCGCGCCTGTGACCGCCGGTCAGACGCTGACGATCGGCGCGGTGCAGGTCCCGGCCGGAGCCGACGTTCCGGTTGGCCACAAGATCGCGCGAACGGCGCTGTCAGCCGGCGACAAGGTGCTGAAATACGGCGCGCCGATCGGCTCGATGACCGCCGCGGTTCGCGCCGGCGACCACGTGCACCTGCACAATATGAAGAGCGACTACATCGCCAGCCACGGCCGCGACGCCGCTTCGGAGCAACGGGCGTGATCGAGGGCTTTGTCAGATCCGACGGCCGCAAGGGCATCCGCAACGTCGTGGTGGTCGCCTATCTGGTCGAGTGCGCCCACCATGTGGCCCGGCGGATCGTCACCGCCGCCGACGACCTCGACGTCCATCTGATCGGTTTTCCCGGCTGCTACCCCAACAGCTACGCCGACCGGATGATGAAGGCGCTGGCGACCCATCCCAACGTCGGAGGGGTGCTGCTGATTTCGCTGGGCTGCGAGAGCTTCAACCGGCGCGGCCTGCGCGAAGCGGTGCTGGCCAGCGGCCGGCCGTGCGAACTTCTGGTAATCCAGGACGCCGGCGGCACCGCCTCGACCATCCGGGCGGGCGTCGAGGCGCTCGAACGAATCCGCGCGGAGGCCGCCCTCGTCCCGCGCGCGCCGATGCGGCTGGACGAGCTGGTGATCGGCACCATCTGCGGCGGCTCGGACGGCACCAGCGGCATCACCGCCAATCCCGCCGTGGGCCGCGCCTTCGACACCCTCGTCGAGGCCGGAGCCGCCTGCATCTTCGAGGAGACCGGCGAACTGGTCGGCTGCGAGACCATCATGGCCGACCGCGCCGTGACCCCGGAACTGGGCCGCGAGCTGGAGGCCGCGGTCGAGAAAGCCGAGCGCTACTACACCATCATGGGCTTCGGCAGCTTCGCGCCGGGCAACGCCGACGGCGGCCTGACCACCCAGGAAGAGAAGTCGATGGGGGCCTATTCCAAGTCGGGATCGTCACCGATCGCCGGTCTGATCAAGCCGGGGGACGTGCCCCCCGCGGGCGGCCTGTACCTGCTCGACGTGGTTCCCGACGGCGAACCGCGCTTCGGCTTCCCGAACATCAGCGACAACGCCGAGATCGTCGAGCTGATGGCGTGCGGCGCCCATCTGACCCTGTTCACCACCGGCCGCGGGTCGGTGGTCGGCTCGGCCATCTCGCCGGTCATCAAGGTCTGCGCCAATCCGGAAACCTGGCGGCGCATGAGCGGGGACATGGACGTCGACGCCGGCCGCATCCTCGAAGGTCAGGCGACTCTTGATCAGGTCGGCGCCGAGATTGTCGAACTGGTCGAGGCCGTCGCCGCCGGCGCGCGCACCCGGTCGGAGGCGCTGGGCCACCAGGAGTTCATCCTGACTTACAAGAGCTTCGAACCGATCGGCCCGGCCTGCCTGCCCGGGCGCCCGTCCCGCGTCATGGTGGTCTGAGATGGGGGGACGGCTTGAGGGCAAGATCGCGCTGATCACCGGAGCAGGACAGGGCATCGGCCGGGCGGCGGCGGAGCTGTTCGCCGCCGAGGGCGCGACGGTGTGGGCGACGGACATCGACCCCGGCCAGCTGGCGTCCCTGACCGGGGTCCGCACGCGGGTGCTGGACGTCACCGATCGGGCGGCCATCATGGAGACGGCGCGGGAGGTCGGGCGGCTGGACGTGCTGTTCAACTGCGCCGGCTATGTGCACTCCGGCGCGATCCTGGACTGCGACGAGGCGGACTGGGCGCGCTCGTTCGATCTGAACGTCACCGCCATGTACCGGATGATCCGCGCCTTCCTGCCGGCGATGATCGAGGGCGGCGGCGGCTCGATCGTCAACATGGCCTCGGTGGCCAGCTCGATCAAAGGCGTGCCCAACCGGTTCGCCTACGGCGCGTCCAAGGCGGCGGTCATCGGCCTGACCCGGGCCGTCGCGGCCGACTATGTCGGGCGGGGCGTCCGCTGCAACGCCATCTGCCCCGGCACCATCGAGACGCCCTCGCTGAGGGAGCGGCTGGCCGCGACCGGAGACTATGAGGCGGCGCTGGCGGCCTTCACCTCGCGCCAGCCGATGGGGCGGCTGGGGCGGGCGAACGAGATCGCCGAACTGGCCCTCTATCTCGCCTCCGACGCCTCTTCCTTCACCACGGGAGCCGAACACGTCATCGACGGCGGCTGGACAGGATAGCCGATGAAACTGCTGCGATACGGACCCGCCGGCTCGGAACGTCCCGGCCTTCTCGACGCCCGCGGCGACGTACGCGACCTGTCCGGGGTCGTCGATGACCTCGCGGGCGAGGCCCTGTCCCCCGACAGTCTGGCCCGCCTCTCGGCCATCGATCCCGCCTCCCTGTCCCTCGTCGCGGATCCGGGCCGGATCGGACCCTGCGTCGGGCGGGTCGGGAAGTTCATCTGCATCGGCCTGAACTACGCCGACCACGCGGCCGAGACCGGCGCGACGGTCCCCGACGAGCCGATCCTGTTCATGAAAGCAACCAGCGCCATCGTCGGTCCCGACGACGACGTCATCCAGCCGCGAGATTCGACCAAGCTCGACTGGGAGGTCGAACTGGGCGTCGTCATCGGTTCGACCGCCCGCTACGTCTCCGAGGCGGAGGCGCTGGATCATGTCGCCGGCTATTGCGTCATCAACGATGTCTCCGAGCGCGCCTTCCAGCTGGAACGGGGCGGCACCTGGGACAAGGGCAAGGGCTGCGACACCTTCGGCCCGATCGGACCGTGGCTGGTGACGAAGGACGAGGCCGGCGACGTCGGCGATCTGTCGATGTGGCTGGAGGTCAACGGCCGCCGGTTCCAGGACGGGTCGTCGCGGACCATGGTGTTCGGGCCGGCCGTCCTGGTCAGCTACGTCAGCCGCTTCATGAGCCTGCAGCCGGGCGACATCATCTCGACCGGGACGCCGCCGGGCGTGGGCATGGGCCAGAAGCCGCCGGTCTGGCTGCAGCCCGGCGACGTGATCGAACTGGGCATCCAGGGCCTCGGACGCCAGCGACAGCGCGTGGTCGCCCAAGGCGGCTGAAGGAGTCGTGCCATGAACCGCCTCGCCCGCATGTTCGTCCTTGTCGCAGCCGTTTTCGGCCTGGCGGGCGCAGGACCGGCCGCGGCCGATCCCCGGATGATCCTGCCGCTCGATGACGGTTGGCGTTTCATCAAGGGCGACCCGGCCGGCGCGTCGGGCACGGTTGTCGACGACGCGTCGTGGAGCGCCGTGCGGCTGCCTCACACCTGGAACGGCGTCGACGGAGAGGACGGCGGCGGCGGCTACTATCGGGGTCCCGGCTGGTACCGGACGACCTTCTCCGCGCCGGTCTCCGGCGGCGGTCGCACCTGGCTCGAATTCGACGGGGCCGCCCTGGCCGCCGACGCCTGGGTGAACGGCGTCCACGTGGGCCGGCACGAGGGCGGTTACGCCCGTTTTCGCTTCGATGTCACAGAGGCGCTCCGACCCGGCGTGAACCAGCTGGCCGTGCGCGTCGATAACAGCCGCGCAGAGACCATCGCGCCGCTGGGCGGGGACTTCACCGTGTTCGGCGGTCTCTACCGGCCGGCCCGGCTGGTCACGGTCGGCTCCGTCCATCTCGACATGGCCGACTACGGCGGGCCGGGCGTCTATCTGACGGCGTCGAATGTGAGCGAGGCGGGCGCCGAGATCGCCCTGCTGGCCCGCGTCGCCAACGACGGCGAGACGCCGGCCGCCGTCGTGGTCCGCACGACCCTGACCGACGCCGACGGGGCCGTGGCGCTGGTGATCGAGACCCCGGTCGCCGCACCGCCGGGTCAGACCGTCACGGTCCGGGACACCGCCCGCCTGCCCCGTCCGCGCCTCTGGGACGGCAAGGCCGACCCGCATCTCTACCGGCTGACCGCCGAGGTGCTGGACGCCCGTGGCGAGGCGATCGACCGGCTGGTCCTCACCACCGGCATCCGGACGGCGGCGATCGATCCGGATCGTGGCTTCATCCTGAACGGCCGCCCCGTTCCGCTCAGAGGGGTGAACTACTTCCATGCCGGCCGGCCCGGACGCGGCCTGGCGGTGCAGGAGGCCGAGATCGACGCCGACTTCGCCATCCTCGAAGAGCTGGGCGGCACGGGGGTGCGCTTCGTCCACTTCCAGCACCCCCAGCGGGCCTACGACCTCGCCGACCGCACCGGCCTGGTGGTCTGGACCGAGGTCCCGCTCAACAGCGCCGCCAGTCCCTCGCCGGCCTTCGCGGCCAATCTGACGCAGCAGATGCGCGAGCTGATCCGCCAGAACCATCACCATCCGTCCGTCGCCGTCTGGGGACTCGGCAACGAGGTCTATGCCACCGACGACGTCGCGGATCAGGCCATCGCCCTGATGCAGGCCGTGGCCAAGGAGGAGGATCCAACCCGGTCGACCGCCTACGCCCACTGCTGCCAGGACGATCTGGACCGCAAGGCGCTGCACGCCGACCTGACCGCCTACAACCGCTACTACGGTTGGTATGACGAAACCTTCGCCCGCATCGGCCCCTGGGCGGATGAACGCCGGGCCCGTGACCCCTCACGGCCGATGGGCGTCGGCGAGTTCGGGGCGGGCGCCAGCGTGCTGCACCAGCAGAACCCGCCCGACCGCCCGACCCCGGACGGCGACTGGCATCCCGAACAGTACCAGACCGCCTTCCACGAGGCCTACTGGACGGCGTTGCGGGAGCGGGCGTGGCTGTGGGGTTCGTTCATATGGGTGGGGTTCGATCTCGCCTCGGACGGCCGGGACGAGGGCGACCGGCCGGGCATCAACGACAAGGGCCTGGTCACCTATGACCGTGCGGTCAGGAAGGACGCCTGGTACTGGTACCAGGCCCACTGGTCCGACCGGCCGATGGTCCACATCCTCGATCGTCGCCTGACCCGGGACGCCGCGCCGGTCGCCGGCGTTCGCGCCTACAGCAACGTCGCCAGCCTGGAGCTGTTCATCAACGGGCGGTCGGCCGGCGTGGCTCCCGTCGTCGATCACGTGGCGACCTGGTCCGCCGTCGCCATGCCCGCGGGTCTGAACCGCATCGAGGTGCGGGGGCCCGGCGGCCTGACCGACACCGTCTGGAAAACCCGCGTTGAACCGACGCCCGTTCCGGTAGGGCCGACGCTTCCCTGAGACGGCTAGCCGCCGGGGCCGGAGGCCTTCCACGCCGCCACGAAGGCCGCCGCCCGCTCGCCGGTTTCCCTGGCCGACCGGCCGGCGCGATAGATGGCGGAGCCGATCCCGAAGCCGGAGGCCCCGGCCGATCGCCAGGCCGCCACGCCGTCCGGCTCGACGCCGCCGACGGCATAGACGCGCTGCCCCGCGGGGAGGACGGCGCGCACGGCCCTGAGGCCCGCCGGGCCCGCCGTTTCGGCGGGAAACAGCTTGAGCACCTGCGCGCCCGCGCCGATCGCGGCGAAGGCCTCGGACGGGGTGAAGAAGCCGGGCATGGACAGCAGGCCCGCCGCCCGGGTCGCCTCGATCACGGCGGCGTCGGTGTTGGGCGAGATGACGATCTGCCCGCCCGCGGCGGCGACCTCGCGCACCGCGGCGGGCGACAGCACCGTCCCCGCGCCGACGATGGCCCGGTCGCCGAGCGCCGAGCGCAGGCGGCGGATGCTGTCCAGCGGCTGCGGCGAATTCAGCGGCACCTCAAGGCAGATCAGGCCGGCGTCCAGCAGGGCCTCCCCGACCTCGACCGCCTCGGCCGGCGTCAGGCCGCGCAGGATGGCGACCAGGGGCAGGGCGTCGAGCCGTTCGATCAGTCCGGTGGTCATCGCGCCGCCTCCCATATCCGCCAGAGACCGCCCGCCGTGGCCCGCCCGGCGTCGGCGGTCCGCACGTCGCGGGCGCCCGCCATTTCCAGCGCCTCAACATACCGCGCCACCAGCGCCGGATCGCCGACCAGCGTCAATGGCCCGCCCAGCCGGTCCGGCTCCTGCCCGGCGATTTCCGCGCCGACCAGAAGGCCCGACAGATAGTCGGCCGCGCCCGCCGGCTCCAGCCGCCCGGCCAGGCTCTCGACCCGGACGGAAAACAGGGCGGCGCTCAGATTGCGGTCGTCCAGCCCGCGTCCGACGCCGCGCCGGAACGCTTCAGGATCCGTGCCCGGCGCGCCCATGCCGGCCCCCAGCAGCGTCGCGTCGCGGACGGCGGCGAACAGCTCGCCGGTCATGAAGGTCCGGAGCGCGACGATGCGGCCGGTCTCGACCGTGATCCATTTGCTGTGGGTGCCGGGAGCGATGATCAGACCGTCGGCGGCCACGCCGAACACCTGGGTTTCCTCACCGCGCATGACGTCGGTCAGGACGCCGCCCGGGCTGAAGGAAACCCCCGGCACGATGGCCAGGTCGCGGATCGGGTCCGGCCGTACAAGGGCGGCGGCCACTTCGGTCACGCCTGCGGGACAGAGGCAGTAGGGCGCCTCGACCCACCCATGGCGGGCTCCCGCCATGCCGCAGATCAGCACCGGCGCCCCGTCAATGAGCCAGTCCGCCGCCACCTCGGCGAGCACGGCGGAGAAGTCGCCCGGCTCAAGGCCGACCGCGCCGCGCGGATCGAGACGACGGTCCAGCACGACCCCGCCCGGGCCGAGGCGCATCACCCTCAGATTGGTGGACCCCCAATCGACCCCGATCAGGGCGGTCTTTGCGGTCAAGGCGTCACGCTGCGGGACAAATCGCGTCGCCCTCGTTGGAGGCCAGCCGGATATCCTCGACCGTGATCGCGAAGGCGGCGTCTGTCGACAGGCCGAAAGGCTGGTCCACGGCGGCCACGTCGGCTCCCGCGTCCCGGAAGCAGGACAAGCGCACCTTGACGGTCCGCCACTGCCCCCGCGGTGCGTCGCGGAACAGGGACGTGGCGTCGACCGCGCCCGCCCCGACGCTCAGGCGCACGGGACCGGCCGGCGAGGCGTCGACGCGATACCGCAGGTGCAACGCCATCTCGCCATTGGTCTGACGGGTCAGGTCGACCGGGCGGGCGGCGATGACCGCTTCTCCCTGACCGCCAGTGAAGGTCAGGCCCAGGGCCGATTCCTGGGCGACGCCGTCGGCGGCGCGCAGGGTGACCACGCCGCGCGGGGAGTGGCCCGCCTTCTCCAGGCCCAGGCGGAACTCGCCGCCCGCGTCGCGCAGCATCAGCGACCACGGCGGCATAAAGCGGCCCTCGACGAAGTAGCGGTCCAGGCTCGAACCCTCGCTGACCACGCCGCTCTCCTCGCCGAGGACGGGAACCGCAGCCGGCCGCGCATAGGACAGGCCGTAGCCGTAGGCGAACTGGGGGTCATACCCGGGCTGACCGACGTTCAGGGGCGCGCCCGCGGCGTTCTTCGGCCACGAGAACGACAGCCTTCCGCTGAAGTCATGGCGGGGCCTGCCGTCCCGGCCCCCCACCAGGACGTCGGCGACGCCGCCACCCTCCGTGCCCGGGAGCCAGGCCGCGACGAAGGCGTCGGACTGGTTGATCTCCGGATTGGTCCACAGCGGTCGTCCCGAAAGGAATACCGACACGGTCGGAATCCCCGCCGCCTTCAGCCGACGCAGTGTTTCCAGCGGCTCGGTGGGCGTGAAGTCGAGATTATCGACGTCGCCCTGGAACTCGGCGTAGGGCGTCTCGCCGAACACAACGATGGCCACGTCCGGCGTCTGGTCGAAAGTCCCGTCCGGGCTCAGGGTCGCGCTCCCGCCGCCAGCTTCCACCGCTTCGCGCAAGCCGCTCCAGATCGACTGGCCGTTGGGGAAGTCGGAGTTGCTGTTGCCCGTCCCCTGCCAGGTCAGGGTCCAGCCGCCGGACGCCTGGCCGATGTCGTCGGCCGCGCCCGCCACCAGCACGCGCGCGCCGGGCCGGATCGGCAGGACCGAGCCGTTGTTCTTCAGCAGCACCAGAGACTTCCGGACCGCCTCCCGCGCCAGCGCCCGATGTTCCGGCGAGCCCAGGGCCTCGAACCGGCCTTCGACCGGCCGCGCCTCAACGAACAGGCCGGTCTTGACCTTGGCCCGCAGGATGCGGCGCACCGCCTCGTCGAGGCGGGCCATCGGGATTTCGCCCGACCGCGCCTGGGCCAGGGTGTTGGCATAGAGCGGCTTCCAGCTGTCCGGGGCCATCAGCATGTCGATGCCGGCGTTGACCGCCAGGGCGCAGCTCTCGTTCGAACAGCCCGGCAGTTGCCCGTGAGCGTTCCAGTCGGACACCACGAAGCCGTCGAAGCCCAGCGGCCCGCGCAGCACCCCGGTCAGGATCGTCTCGTTGCCGGAGTGTTTGATGCCGTTCCAGCTGGAGAAGCTGGCCATGACCGACAGGACGCCGGCGTTGATGGCGGCCGGATAACCGCCCAGGTGGATGTCGACGAGTTCGCTTTCCGACCCGCGGAAATCGCCCTGGTCCTGGCCGTTGGCCGTGCCGCCGTCGGCGAGAAAATGCTTGGCCGAGCCGGCGATTCGCCCGGGGGCGAGCGGGGCGTCGGCGCTCAGCTCGCCCTGCAGGCCCAGGGTCATGGGCCCGGCGTAGCTGCGGGCGATCTCGGGATTCTCGCCGTAGCCCTCATAGGCGCGGCCCCAGCGGTCGTCGCGCGGCACCGCCAGGGTCGGGCCGAAGGTCCAGTCGGCGCCGGTGACGGCGACTTCCAGCGCCGTGGCCTCGCCGATCCGACCGATCAGCTCCGGATCGCGCGCGGCGCCCAGCCCGATGTTGTGCGGGAAGATCGTGGCCCCCACGACGTTGTTGTGACCATGGACGGCGTCGATGCCGTAGATCAGGGGAATCCGTGCTCCCGGCCGCGCGGCGGCGGCGGCGCGGAAGGCCCGCGCCAGCTCCAGCCAGGCCTGCGGCGTCGCGCGGTCGTTTCCGCCGGGCGCCGAATTGCCGCCGGCGAGAATGGAGCCCAGCGGATAGGTCCGCAGCTCCTCCGGCGTGATGGCGGAGATATCGGCCTGGATCAGCTGGCCGACTTTTTCCTCGATCGTCATCCGCGACATCAGTTCGGTGACGAAGGCCTCGGTCGCCGCATCGCTCATGGCGTCGGGAGAGGCGGCCCTCGGCCAGGCCGCCGGGTCGGCCCGGGAGGCGTCGGTCACGATAGAGGCCTCAGGCGCGACGAAGGAGGCCGGCGCCTGGATCTGCGCCCGGGTTGCGCACCCCGCGGCGACGAGGGCGAGGCCAAGGGCGGCGCCGGTCAGGAGCAGGGGGCGAAGGCGCTGGGACATGATCAGGTTCCGTGAAGGCGAAAAGGCCGGCGCGACGAGTTGGGCGCCGCGCCGGCAGTCGGTTCAGGTGGGCAAAAACTCTGGTCGCATAGTGCGTCGGCGCCGCCCCGGCAGGAGAGCCCTTTGACCGGCCCGCCCCTGTGTTTCCCGGAACGACCTTTGGCGGCGTCCTCATTTTTACCTGTGCAAGCTTGATGCACAGGTGACAATGCTGTCAACTGCAATCTCGTTAGCGCTAACATCTACGAGCGGGCGGGCCAACCGCCCCACGAAAAGGGAGCAGGCAGGGCATGCGCCGGGGCCTCAACAGACGCGAAGCGGGCGTGGCCGTCCTGATGGCCGCAACGGCCGCAGGATTCGGCGATGCGGCGTCGGCGCAGGCCGCGCCGGCGTACGTCTGGCGGAACGTCAAGGTCGGCGCCGGCGGCTTCATTCCGGGCATCGTCTTCAGTCGGGTCGAGAAGGGTCTCGCCTACGCGCGCTCCGACATGGGCGGGGCCTATCGATGGGATTCCGCACCCGGCCGCTGGGTTCCGCTGCAGGACGCCAACCCGATCGGCAACGATTTCGGGGTCGAGAGCATCGCGCCCGATCCCGTCGATGCGAACATCGTCCACGCCGCCGTCGGCGTCAGCCGCCGCGAGCCCGGGGCCATGCTCCGGTCGACAGACCGCGGCGCGACCTGGATCCGCACGCCGGTCCCCTTCCGCATGGGCGGAAACGAGGAGGGACGCGGCCTCGGCGAGCGGCTGGCGATCGATCCCAACGACAACCGCATCCTCTATTTCGGGTCCCGTCACGACGGCCTGCAACGCAGCGTCGACGGCGGCGCGAGCTGGCGGAAGGTCGACAGCTTCCCCCTGCGCGGCCGGGGCCTCGAGCCGGGCGGACCGACCCATCCGGGGCTGAGCTTCGTCGTCTTCGACCCGTCGAGCGGAACGGCCGGCGCCGCGACGCCGACCCTGTTCGTCGGAGTCGCCGACCCGGGCGGGGCCCGCCTGTACCGGTCGGACGACGCCGGCCGGAGCTGGGCCCCGGTCGCCGGCGGGCCCCGGCCGGAGCTGTCCGCCGCCAAGGCCGAGATCGACGCGCGCGGCGTCCTCTATCTGACCTGCACGCTCGGAGTCGGTCCAAACGGCGTCACCGACGGGCAGGTCTGGCGGCTCGACACCCGATCCGGCGACTGGCGCGACATCAGCCCGCCCCGGCCGCTGGGCGGATTCATGGGCCTGTCGGTCGATCGACGGCGGCCGGGCGTGCTGATGGTCTCGACGCTCAACCGCTGGCAGCCCGGCGACACCCTGTGGCGCAGCACCGACGACGGCGCGAGCTGGACCAGTCTGCGCGAACAGGCCCGCCATGACGTCAGCGCCACGCCGTTTCTCTACTGGGGCAACGACGAGCCGGACTTCGGCTGGTGGATCGCCGCCCTGGCCATCGATCCGTTCGATTCCGACCGTGCCGTCTACGCCACCGGCGCAACCGTCTACGCCACCTCGAACCTGTCCGCCGCCGACGCGGGCGGACCGACCGACTGGGCGCCGTGGGTCGAGGGCATCGAACAGACCGCGGTCATCACCCTGGTCAGCCCGCCGGCCGGACCCGCCCTGCTGGCCGGCTTCGGCGACATCTCCGGTTTCGCCCACGAGGACCTGACCCGCTCCCCGAGCCTGCAGTTCACCACCCCGGTGTTCGCCAACACCAACCAGATCGACTACGCGGGCCGCGCGCCGAATGTGGTGGTGCGCAGCGGCACGCCGCACGAGGGCGTGGGCTCCGAAGGCCATGACGGCGCCACCCTCGCCTGGTCCGACGACCACGGCCGGAGCTGGAAATCCCTTGGCCGCCCCCGTCCGGCCGGCGCATCCGGCGCCACCTCCAACCCGCGCATGGACCTGTATCGCGACGCGCCGATCACCGTCACGGCGGACGGCTCGACCTTTGTCCTGGCCACGCCCCAGGTGATGGTCTCCGGCGACAGGGGCGCGGCATGGCGGCCCGTCCAGGGCCTGCCCCTGTTCCTGCGGCCCGTCGCGGACCGGGCCGATCCCCTGCTGGTCTACGCGCTGGATTTCGCGACCGGCGCCTGGTTCGTCAGCACGGACGGCGCGACGTCCTTCGGAACCTTGGCCAGCCGCGGCCTGCCGGCCGACCTGACGCCGGACCGGCCCACCTGGCGGGAACAGGCGTGGCCGCTGAAGGCCACGCCGGGTCGCGACGGCGACCTGTGGTTCGTGTCACGATCCGGCCTGTTCCACTCCGTCGACGCGGGACAGAGGTTCGAGCGCGTGGATGGCGGGCTGCAGGTCCAGATGATGGATTTCGGCATGGCGCCGCCCGGCGGAAGCTATCCGTCGCTGGTGGCCATCGGCGTCCGGGGCGACACGCGCGGCGTGTTCCGCTCCGACGACCGCGGCGCCTCATGGCTGCGGGTCAACGACGCCGCGCACGAATACGGCCGCCGCTTCCGCGCCATCGCCGGCGATCCCCGGGTGCATGGCCGCGTCTATGTCGCCACCGACGGCCGGGGCGTCGTCTATGGAGAGCCGACCGCATGACCAGAGCAAAGGAACCGCCCATGCCCAACCTGTCCCGCCGCCGCATGCTCCAGGCCGGCATGACCGCGCCGCTTCTGCCCGCCCTCCAGGGGTGCGCCACCGCAACGGGCGGCGGCGCTCCCGCCGCCGGACCCTTCCAGCCGACATGGGAGTCGCTGATCGCCGGCTACCGGACGCCGGACTGGTTCCGCGACGCCAAGCTGGGAATCTGGGCCCACTGGGGCCCGCAATGCCAGCCGGAGCGCGGCGACTGGTACGGGCGCCAGATGTATATCCAGGGCAACCCCTACTACGAGCACCACGTCCGAACCTACGGCCACCCGACCGAAGTCGGGTTCATGGAGGTCATGAACCAGTGGAAGGCCGAGAACTGGGACCCGGAAGGCCTGCTCGATCTCTATCAGGCCGCCGGGGCGAAATACGTCATGGCCATGGCCCAGCATCACGACAATCTCGACCTGTTCGAGTCCAGCCACCCGTGGAACAGCCTGCGGGTCGGGCCGAAGCGCGACATCGTCGGGACCTGGGAAAAGCTGGTCCGCGCCCGCGGCCTGCGCTTCGGGGTCAGCAATCACGGGGCCCACGCCTGGCACTGGTGGCAGACGGCCTACGGCTATGACGCCGAGGGGCCGCTGGCCGGCCGGCGCTATGACGCGGCCCGCCTGACGAAGGCCGACGGCGTCGGCAAATGGTGGGAAGGGCTCGACCCCCAGGAGCTCTACACCGGCCCGACCTTCGCGCCGCCGGACGGCATCACCTCCATCGAGGCCATGAACGCCTGGCACGACGCCCGCGACGGCCGGTGGCTTGAGACGGTCCCGGAGAACAACCCCGCCTTCGTCCGCTCATGGGTCACGCGCCAGCGCGAACTGGTCGATCGCTACCGGCCGGACATGGTCTATTTCGACAACCACGGCCTGCCGCTGGGCCAGCACGGACTGGACGCCACGGCCTACTACTACAACGCCGCGCTGGCATGGCGGGGCGAGCTGCCGGTGGTCAACGGCAAGCGGCTGGCGCCGGAGAAGCGGCGCGGCGTGGTCGAGACCTTCGAGCGCGGCTTCACCGACAGCCTGATGCCGGAGCCCTGGCAGACCGACACCTGCATCGGCGACTGGCACTACAACCGGGCCCGCTATGTCGACCACAGCTACGTTCCGGCCAAGTCTGTGGTGCAGCGGCTGTGCGACGTGGTCAGCAAGAACGGCAACCTGCTGCTCAACATCCCGATGCGCGGCGACGGCTCGATCGACAGCGACGAGCGCGCGATCCTGGCGGAGATGGCGGCGTGGATCGCGGTCAACGGCGAGGCGATCTTCGCCAGCCGTCCGTGGTCGATCTATGGCGAGGGGCCGACGGCGGTCAACACCGGCAACCAGAACGAGGAGCACGCCCGGCCGTGGACGGCGGAGGACATCCGCTTCACCACCCGGAATGGCGTGCTTTACGCCATCGCCCTCGACTGGCCCGGGGACAACCAGGTGACGATCCGCAGTCTGGGAGAGCGGGCGCTGGGCGGGCGCAAGGTCGAGCGCGTCGAAATGCTCGGCGGCGACGCTCCGCTGACCTTCCGCCAGACCGCTGATGATCTGACGATCACCCTGCCCGGGCGACGCGCCACGGCGTTCGTTCCCGCCTTCCGCATTCGGGGGACGGGTCTGGTTCAGGAACAATCAGCCTGAGGAGGGAACCCATGTACAGACTATCGGGAGCCGTGCTGGCGGCCGCGTTGATCTTCGCCCCCGCCGTCGCGACGGCCCAGACGCCGCCGGCGGAGGGGGCGCAGCCGTCTCCCACGCCGCGGCCCATGAGCGATTTCCTGGTCAACCAGCCCCATGTGCCCAACTGGAACATCTGGGGCCTGCCGAACGGTCCCGAGCGGCGGCCGGATCCGGACGTCACCGGCGGTCAGGCCCTGAGGGTCGTGGTGGACCGGCAGGGGGATCCCTGGAGCGTCGGCGGCGTCATGCCGACGCACGCCGCGATCCAGGCCGGCGACGTTCTGCTTCTGGCCGTCTGGCTGCGCGCCGTTCCGGCGGAGGGAGCCGATGACGCGGCGGCCCGGATATCCCTGCTCGGGCTCGAACAGAAGGACGTCGCCAACGGCATGATCGCCATGGCGTCAGACCTGACCCTCAATGCGCGCTGGCGCCTGGTCTATGTCTCCGGCGTCGCGCCGAAGGACTACGCCGCCGACCAGACGAATATCATCATCCATCTGGCGGCCCAGCCCCAGACCATCGATGTTGGTCCCGCGCTGCTGTTCGACATGGGGCCCGACTTCGACCGGGCCAGACTGCCCGTGAACGCCGCGCCCTGAGGTCTGGGTCTAGCGGGTCACCGGCAGCTCGAACGGAGCGGCCGGCAGACCCGCGTCGCCGTACAGGTTGCACACAGGACTGTCGGCCCAGCAGAAGCGGACCGTCCGCGGCTCCGTGACGCCGGCGGCGTCCAGCACCACGGTCTCGCCCTGCACCCGCGCGTCGACGAACTGGCAGCCCTCGGCGCCGCAGAGTTCAAAGCCAACCGGCCGCGCCGCGCCATAGACCACCAGACCCTCGCCCACGCGGTCGAAGCTCACCACCACCGTACGCCCGGAGAGCCCGGCGGCTCGGGGAGACGGCGAAGCCGGCGCGGCGGTGTCGCCATAGGCCACGGCCCGGGCGGCGAGCGCCAGGCGACGCCCGACCTCCTGCTTGTTGGTCGGATGGATATCGTAGCGGTCGCCGATGTCGATCGCGACCGCCAGCCCGGCGTTCCCGTCGGCCTCCATCACCTCGCGCTGGACCTCGCGCAGGGCGGCCCACGCGGAGTCGGTCGGCGTCGAGGTCGGGGGTCCGAAATTGGCCAGCTGGACCGCGAAGAACGGCAGGTTCTCGTTGTCGAAGCGCGCCCGCCAGTCGGCGATCAGCCCGGGCAGCAGCCGGCTGTAGCCCTCGGGGTCCCCGACGTTGGCCTCGCCCTGATACCAGGCGAACCCGGCCAGACCATAACCTTCCAGGGGCGCGATCATGCCGTTCGACAGGGTGGTCACGCCGCTGCCGCCGATCCACGGCGTGCGCGGTAGGTGCCCCAGGGCGATGATCGGCGCCGAGATCCGCCGCCGCCATGGATCGGCGAGGCTCACGACCGATCCGTCCGCCAGTGTCAGCGTCTTGTCCGCGGCCGGGCCCCAGAGACCGCCGCCGCCGCCGGTGTCCAGCACGCCCACGGCGATGAGGTTGCGGCCTTCCCGCAGCGTGCCGGCCGGCACGGTATAGACCCGCGGCGTGTTCCATCCCTCGCGGCCGCCGATCTTGCGGCCGTTGATCCAGGTCGTGTCCACATCATCGACCGGCCCCAGCCGCAGGGTGGCCTCACCCGCCGCCTGGGCCGCGGTCAGCGTAACCGTCGTGCGGTGCCAAACCACCCCGTCGAAGTTCTTCAGTTCGGGCGACGAGCCCTCCCAGGCGCCATCCAGCGCCGCCGTGGACCAGCTGGAGTCGTCATAGCCGGGGCTGTACCAGGGCGTCGGTCCGGCCGAGCCCGGGTCGTTATCCCGCCACCAGCGCTCGCTCTTTTCGTCCCAGACCCTGCGGCCCTCTTCCGGCGAGCGGGCGTAGACGGCCAGGGTCTCCAGCGCCATGTCGTAGCCGCCGATCCGCCGAAGAGCGGCTTCGCTCAACCAGTCCTCGATCACCGATCCGCCCCAGGAGGCGGCGATCAGCCCCATCGGCACGTCCTGCGACTGGCGCAGCTGCTTGCCCATGAAGTAGCAGGTCGCGGAGAAGTCACGGATGCTTTCGGGACCCGAGACGCGCCACTCGCTGCCCGATTCCATCCTGTCGGTCGGCGACGGCCGGCTGGAACGGCCGACCAGCAGCAGGCGCAGATTCGGGTCGGCCGAATAGGCGACCTCCGCGTCGGCGTTGGTCACGCTGCGCACGCCGAATTCCATGTTCGACTGTCCCGAGCAGAGCCAGACGTCGCCGATCAGCAGGTCGGTGAGGACCTGGGTCCGGCCGCCCTGCGTCACGCTCAGTTCATGAGGCCCGCCGGCGGGCAACGCCGGCAGGACCGCGCGCCAGCGTCCGTCGGCGCCGGCGCGGGCCGTCACCGTCGTCCCGGCCAGGGTCACCGCCAGCTGCGAATCCGGCGCCGCCCGGCCCCAGACGGCCACAGGCCGGTCGCGCTGCAGCACGGCGTGGTCCTGGAACACGTCCGCCAGCAAGGACTCCGCCGGCGCCGTCTGCGCCAGGACGCCCGTCGACGCCGCACCGGCCAGCACCACCGCCAGCCCGGCGGCCTTGAGGAACCGCTTCATCTACGCCTCGATCTGATAGGCCTCAGGGACGGGAGACCTGCACGGTCTGCCCCGCATATTCGACGGTCCGCGCCGGGGCCGCCTCGAAATCCGCCGCCGTCGCCGTCGGTCCGTCGATCCAGCGGATGTGGAACGTCCGGTTGGCCGGCATGCCGGGATAGCTTCCGGCGCGGGCGCCGATGGTCAGCACGCCGCGAGCCTGATCCCACGTCATCGGGATGCGCGAGAACTCGCCCCGCTCGTAGCCGTAGGTCGTGCCGGCGTCGTCATAGAGTTCGAACGAGCCGTCGGCGCCGGCATAGACGGTCAAGGTGACCGGTCCGTCCAGCTTCTCGGCGGTGTGCTGGATCTGCGGCCCGGTCGGGAGGATCGACCCGGCGCGGACGAACAGCGGAATCCGCTCCAGCGGCGCGGTGATCGTGGCTTCCGAACCGCCCGCGAATTTGCGGCCGGTGTAGAAGTCGTACCAGTCGGCGCCCGAGGGGAAATACACCGAGCGGTCGCGCGCCCGGTACTTATGGACCGGAGCCACCATGAGGGCCGAGCCGAAGAGGTACTGGTCGTTGATGTTCCGCGCCCGGACATCCTGCGGGAAGTCCATCGGCAGGGCGCGCATGATCGTGCCGTCCTTATGCCAGGTGTCCCCGGCCAGGGTGTAGATGTAGGGCATCAGCCGGTAGCGCAGGCGCATCTGGGCGGCGAAGGCATCGTACAGATCGCTCTCCGGCCGGGCGATATTGTAGACCTCGCGCAGCGGGAACTCGCCGTGCGAGCGGAACACCGGCGAGAAGGCGCCGAACTGGAACCAGCGCAGCTGCAGTTCGTCCCATTCCGCCTTGTCCTCGGGCTTCATCTGCGGCGCCGAATAGCGCGCCTCGACCGAGAAGCCGCCGATGTCGTGGGTCCAGTTCGGGAGGCCCGAAAGGCCGGCGTTGACCCCGGCCGATATCTGTTCGCCCAGGTCGTCCCAGCGCGCCACGACGTCGCCGGACCACAGGGTCGAGCCGGTGCGCTGCAGGCCGCCCCAGGCCGAACGGGTCAGGATGTAGGTGCGGGTGTCGGGCTGTTCGGCGCGGAACCGCTCGTAGACGGTGTCGGCGTTGACCAGCGGATAGGAGTTGAACACCAGCGCGCCCGGACCGGCCGCGGTCGGCCCCATGCGCAGGGTGCGCTCCGGGATATCGAGGTTGGAGTGCATGTCCGGCTCGACCGAATCCAGCCACCAGCCGTCGAAGCCCATGCCCTTGAAGCTGTCGCTGATCTGCTTCCAGTAGAGGTCGCGCGCCGCCGGCAGATAGGGGTCGTAGAAGCTGTTGGCGTAACCCGGTCCGACCCAGTCGCGCGCGCCGGCCTCGACGTTGCGTGTGTACATGCCGCCGATCGCGGCCAGCTCCTTGTAGTGGTCGGTCGTCGGATAGAATTTCGGCCACACCGAGATGATGATGTTGGCGTCCATGTCGTGGACGTCCTTCACCATCTGCGCCGGATCGGGGAAGCGCGCCGGGTCGAACTCGTGCGAGCCCCAGGCGTTCTCGCGCCAGTAGAACCAGTCCTGCACGACATTGTCGATCGGCAGGCCCAGCTCGCGATAGCGGCGCACCGTGTCGACCACCTCGGCCTGGGTGTTGTAGCGCTGGCGGCTCTGCCAGAAGCCATAGGCCCAGCGCGGCAGCATGACCGCCTTGCCGGTCAGGCCGCGGTAACCCGAGACGACCTCGTCCAGATTGTCGCCCGCGACGAAATAGTAGTCGACGTCGTGACCGACCTGGGACCACAGCGACAGCGCCTGCTGATCGGCCTCGGACTGCGGGTCGAGGTGACGCAGGGCGATGTAGCCGTCGCCGGGAATCCATTCGACCTTGATCGAGACCTGCCGGTTCGCGGGCAGTTCGACATCGAAGTCGTGGAACCACGGGTTCCAGTTCTGGCGCCAGCGGTCGATCTTCAGCTCGCCGTCGACCCAGACCTTGGCGTAGCCCGAGGAGTAGAGCTTGAACTTGTGCCGGCCGGCGGTGAAGGCCTCGATCGTGCCCTCCCAGACGACGCGCACGCCCTCCTGCCCCGCACGGCCCATGTCGCCGACCTGCACCGGCTGGGCGGGCTGGGCCTTGAAGCCTTCGGGCCAGCGCTGCTGGTCGCGGATGTATTCGTAGTTGATCTGGCCTTCCTGGCGCTGGACCTTCAGCTCATCGCCCTGGAAATAGCTGGCGGTCAGGCCGCCGAAACGGCCGGTGGCGTCACGCACGGTCAGCCGCTCGTCCAGCATGCCGTAGGGACGCGGGTCGCCGAAGCGGGTGATGGAGTTGTTGTCCCACAGGATGCCGTAGCCGCCGGTGGAGGCCACGAACGGGATCCCGACGTCCATGTTGTGCTGGGCCAGTTCGACGTCATGGCCGCGATAGTTGAGCAGGCCCTGCTGGTGCTGGCCCAGACCGTAGAAGGCGTCATCCGCCGCCGGCTCGAACACCTGGCGGACCGTCTCGAAGCGGTGCGAACCGGTCTGGTCCTCGACGATGACCGGCTCGATCTCGCGGCCGCCGGCGCGCTCGGCCAGGATCACCTCGCCGGCGTGGTCGAGGAAGCGCACCGCGCCGGTTTCGAGCGACACCTCGGCGGTGACCTCGGCCGCGCGGACCAGGACGACGTCGCTGCGGGTCTCGACCTCGAAGCCTTCGCTCAGCGGCTCGGCAGTGACCATCAGGCTGGCCGGAGCCTCGAAGCTGTCGTCGGGCGAGGCCGTGACGCGGATGGTCCTGGGCCCGAACACCTGCAGCCGCACCGCCCGCGCCTCGCCTGTCCGCGGCGTTACGACGATCCCGTCGGCCAGGCGTTGCACCGCGGAGTCCGCGACGGCTTCCGGCGCGCTTCCCATGACGGAGGCGCAGGCGCCCAGCGGCGCGAACAGAACCAGCGCGACGGCGGCGGAGGTCAGATGACGGGACTTGAGCAGCATATGGCGGGCTCCGCTCTCAGAGGGCGATGGGATCAGTAGGTGGCGGTGACCACGCGCAGCAGGCGCGGGCGGTCGGTGAAGTTGAGGCCGTAGTCGGTCTGGTCGCCGTTCCAGATGCGTTCGAACACCCAGGCGCCCGCGCCGTCGAAATGGCCTTCCTCGACACGCAGAACCATGCGGCGCTTGCCGTCGGTGGAAGGCTTGGCGTTGAAGTCGACCCGGGCGTGATGGCCGGCGACGATGAATTCTCCGGGCGCGATCTCGGCGATGACCGCCCCGCCGTTCGGTCTCTCGGTCCCCGGAACGTCGGCCAGCGGGCCCAGCCACGTCCAGTCCGGCTGGCCGAACTGCCAGCGGCGATAGCCGACGGTCGCGGTCCATTCGCCGAGGTCCAGCGTCTGAGACGACCGGTCGTCCGGCTCGGATACGCCCCAGACGCGGCCCTCGAAGGCCAGCCGCGCCCAGACGCGCTGCCACGGCGCGATCAGACGATAGACCTGACGCAGCGGGGTCAGGGTCTCCTCGGTGACCGCCTGCGCGCCGAGCGGATAGTTGACGTAGCCGGTGTAGTCGATGCCGAACGGCGAATAGCCGATGCCGCCGCGCCCCAGAACGCTGAACAGATAGCGGGCGTACATGGTGTCGTTGCCGGTCTCGGCCACGAACAGGGCGTTGTCGGGCCGGGCGTAGCGGTCGAGGTGCGCCTCATAGGTCGCGGAGGCGCGCTCGTAGATGTCGGGCGACAGGAAGTCGATCGCGGGGGCGGCGGCCTTCCACACATCCATGACGTTCCAGGTCGGCCCGCCCGAGGCGTAGCTCGACGGCGCCTGGTGCTTCAGCGGATCGCGCAGGGCGGCGTTGACGTACATCGGCAGCGGGTATTCGGCCTTTCCGGCCGCGGCGACCTCGCCGACGTAGGAGCCGATGGCCCAGGCGTGGAAGAATTCGTCGGCGTCGTCGCCGAACACCTGGGCCCATGTGCCGGGCTGTTTGCCCATCCGCTCCAGCAGCGCCGCGGGCACGGGGCCGTCGAACAGCGCCTGGGCGGCGGGGCCGTAGTCGCGGACGGAGCCGTAGGTGCCGGTCTCGTTCTCCGGCTGGACCATGATGACGGTGCGGTCGCGGCTGTCGATGCGGCGCAGGTGCGCCATCAGGGCGACAAAGGCGCGCCTGTCCGCCTCGAGCGTGTTCCGCGAATGCGGCGACAGGGCGTAGGAGTCGGTCCCGTCCTGGCGGACCAGCAGCGGAAACCGCTCGGGGTTCAGCTTGACCCAGGCCGGCGCGTACTTGGGGGCGGTGTTTTTCCAGGTGGCGAACCACAGCAGGACCAGGCGCACGTCATGGCGCCGCGCCTCCTCGACCAGATGATCGACGAACGAGAAGTCGAATTGACCCTCGACCGGCTCGATCTGCTCCCAGGCGATGGGGACCTGGACGGTGTTGGCGCCGACGAAGTGGACCGCCGGCCAGGCCTCGGCCAGGGCCGCGGGATAGTTCGAGGAATTGTTGACCTGGGCGCCGAGAATGGTGAAGGGCGCGCCGTCGACGATCAGGGCATGGCGGCCGTCCTGCGTCACCAGTCGCGGGATGGCCTCCTGGGCCACGGCGATCCCCGCCGTCGCCGCCAGGGCGACCAGGGCCGCCACTGCGGACGCCATCCATCGGCCGATGTGCGATCCGCTCACCGTCATCCTCCAACGCCAGTCAAAAACAAAGGGGGACGATCCCTGAGGACCGTCCCCCTGTCACGTTCGATCAGAACGCGGCGCGCAGCACGATCGCGACGCGGCGGTCCGTATCGACCCAGTTGTACGGCGGCTTGCGGGTCTCGTTGCCGACCTTCAGCACCGTCCGTTCGTTCAGGATGTTCGTCGACTGGATGCCGATCTTCAGGTCATCGTTGATGGCGTAGAAGATCGATCCGTCCAGCTGGCCGAAATCCGAGGCCCACACCGGAGCGTTGACGTTCGCCGCCGAGGTGGTCAGCAGGTATTCCTCGCGCCAGTTGTAGGCCAGCCGGGCGGAGATGCCGTATTTCTCATACAGCGCCGCGATATTGTAGCTGGTGCGCGACATCCCCTCGAGCGGCAGGGCGGCGGAGGCGCCGCTGTTCTGCTGCGGGTCGAGGACGTTCTGGCTGGCGTTCCGCCCGCCGCTGCTGTCGATGAAGGTGAAGTTGCCCTGCAGGCCGAAGCCGCCGAGCCAGCCCGGCAGGAAGTCGTAGAACTGCTGGTACGCGAGCTCCGCCCCGTCGACCGTGCCTTCGTCGCCGTTGATGTAGCGGGTCAGCAGGAAGTCGTAGGTGACGCCGTTGTTGGTGAAGGCCTGCGTCTCGGTGCCGGTGAAGATGTAGTCGGTGATGTCCTTGTGGAACGCCGCCAGCGTCAGGCTTCCGGCCGGTGCGAAATACCATTCCAGGCTGAAATCGTAGTTCGTCGACTTGATCGGATCGAGCGTCGGATTGCCGCCGACGCCCGTGAAGGGAGCGACGTCGTCGAGGGTATAGCCGTCGGACTCGAAGTTGATCGACAGGTTGGTGAACGGCTGCAGCTGGTACATCTCGGGCCGAACCATGGCGCGGGACACCGCGAAGCGGGCCTGCAGGTCCTCGGCAAGGAAGACGCGCAGGTTAAAGCTGGGCAACACCTCGGTATAGCTGTGCTCGATCGGAAGCCCGTCCAGCGAACCGCCCGTGGCGAAGGCGACGGCCTGATTGAAGGCCGTGCAGTCCGCGGCCGGGAAGAGCGGCGGCGGGCAGGTCCCGTTGATCGTCGGCAGGGTGGTGATGGTCTGCGTGGCGGTGGTGGTCTCGACCACGCGGAGACCGACGTTGCCGTCGAAGCTCTTGCCGAACAGGGCGTCCTCGGCGCCGAAGCGGGCATAGACGTAGGCCGCCTGGGTCTCTTCGGTCAGCTCCGTGATGCCGCCGTTGCCGCCGCCGAGGCGGTAGCTTTCGTAGTCGTCCGACAGCGGCGTCCAGCCCCAGCCCGAGCTCTCGGTGTTCCGCAGGATGTCGTAGGCGTAGGCCGTGCCCTGATTGAGGAGGCTTTCGGCGGGGAACCAGGCGACGCCCGGCACCGGCGCGTCGCCGCGGAAGAAGTTCTCGAAGGTGTACAGCTCCGACGACTGCGGCAGACGCGGATCCTGCGTGCCGCCCGGATAGCCGGTGTCATCCAGATAGACCACGGCGCCGCCGCCGTTGCCCCAGTACTGGTTCGACAGAAGGCTCCAATTGTAGCCGGTCTGGCGGTTGGTGTAGTTCTTCTCGGTCCCGCGGATGCCGAAGGCGATCGACTTGAAGAGGGCGTCTTCATTCTCGTCGTCGTACCGCACGTCAAAGCGGCCTGCGAGTTCGTCGGCCTCGTTGTCCTCGATGTGGTCCATCGCCGCCGCCCACCAGTAGGTCGACTGATCGGTCATGGTGCCGCCGGTCGAGGTGATCGTCGGGAGGTCGCCACCGATGGTGATGGTCAGGTCGGGACGGTTGGCCAACTGCGTGAAGGCCGTCATCGAATAGATCTCGGCCGTCGACTTCACATACTGCAGGTCGCCGCTGAACGACCAGGGCGAGTCCGGCGTGTACTGGAAGCTCAGGGCCACGTCACCGGTGCGCTTGGTGTCGTCGCCGACCCGCGTGTCGGTGTTGTAGTTGGCGTTGGGGACGGTGCCGCCGATGAACACGTCATCGTCGTTATAGGAGTAGGTGGCGTTCGGAGTCAGGACGCTCTCGGTGCCGAGCGCGTACTCGACGTTGTAGGCGTCGGCCTGCGAACCCAGGGCCTGCAGGGTGATCAGCAGGTCGTCGTTGGGCCGCCACTGGGCCGCCAGGGCGACCGCGGTGCGCTTCTGTTCCCAGTCGATGGTCCGCCAGCCCAGATATTTGGGAATATAGACCGTCTGGCCAGCCGCCGCGGACCCGTCGGACGGGGCGTTGCCCGCGTTCAGCACCACGGGATCATAACGGTCGACCGAGATCGAGTCGGTCCGGTTGCCGACGTTCCCGATGCTGATGTTGGCCATCAGGCCGATCTCGCCGATCCCGGTATCCCAGCGATCGGACGCGATGACGCTTCCGGACCAGAAGCCGCGCTCCGACAGGTCGCCGTAGTTGTAGTCGGTGTTGACGGCGATCAGCGAGTCGGCGCTGTCGAACGGCACCCGCGTGCGCAGATTGATCGTGCCGGCGATGCCGCCCTCGATCATGTTGGCGGCGACGTTCTTGTAGACGTCCACGCCGGCCAGCAGGTCGGCCGACACGTCCTCGAAGCTCAGCCCCCGGCCGCTCGAGGCGGAGAAGATGTCGCGCCCGTTGGTTTCAGACCGCACCCAGGACAGGCCGCGCACGAAGACGCCGCCACCCTCGGCCGCCAGACGGGCCGGGTCGCGCGCGGCGTTGGTGCGCTGGAGCGTGACGCCCGAGATGCGCTGCAGCGCCTCAGAGACCGATCGGTCGGGAAGGGCCCCGATATCCACGGCGGTCACCGAGTCGACGATGACTTCCGAATTCTGCTTGATCGCCTGGGCCGAGCGCAGCTGCGCCCGGATGCCCGTGACGACAACCTCCTCGACCTCGGTGGTGTCTTCGCCTTCGGGGTCCTGCGCCAGCGCGACCGAGGGCAGCGCGAGCGCGCCCAGGGAAAGAGCCGAAACGCCGCACAACAACGCAAACCGATTCGTCCGATTGGTTCGAGACATGGTCTCATCCTCCCCGTGATGAGTCACACCGGCCGCATTCTTGCGGTTCTCGCGGTGAGACGCTCCCAAAATTGCGCGGAGCGATCCTGATTGGACGCCTCGCACTTTCAAAGATGCACAAAGTTTCACAGGATGAAAAGCGATTTTTGGTAGCGCTATCATAACTGAGGCGCGAGTGTGTCTTGCGGGTCGTGGTCGGGGGCGCGCCGAATGGCCGACATCCCCCGACTTCAGGCCCGTCGCCACTGGTGATAACGAGAGGCTCAGCCTCCGGGGAGGAGAAACATGGACCGGAGCATCCGCCGGATTGTGGTGGTGGGCGGAGGATCGGCCGGCTGGATGGCGGCCGCCTCGCTGGCGCGCTCCTTTTCTCCCCGGCTGGCCTCCGGCGACCTCAGCCTGACCGTCGTCGAGTCGACGGCGATCGGGATCATCGGGGTCGGCGAGGCGACCATTCCTCCGATCCGGGACTTCAACGCCGCCCTCGGCATCGACGAAGCCGAGTTCGTCCGAACCACCCGGGCCACAATCAAGCTCGGCATCGAATTCCGGGACTGGACCAGCGACGGCGACCGGTTCTTCCATGGCTTTGGCGATTACGGCCCGCCCCTCGACCGCCAGCCGGCCACGCAGCACCTGTTCCGCCTCAAGGGCCTCGGCCTGATCGACGACATCGAACCGTGGTCCGTGCCCAGCGTGATGGCGGCGCAGAACCGGTTCGCACCGCCGCTGAGGGACCCACGTTCGGTCCTGTCGGCCTATTCCTACGCCTACCAGTTCGACGCCGCCCTCTATGCGGCGTTCCTGCGGTCCTATGCGGAGAATCTGGGCGTCCGGCGCCTGGACCGCCGCATCGTGGATGTTTCGCTGCGCGGTTCGGACGGCTTCATAGACGCGGTCGCCTTTGGAGGCGGCGAACGGCTGGAAGGCGACCTGTTCATCGACTGCTCCGGCTTTCGCGGCCTCCTGATCGAGCAAACCCTGAAGACCGGTTATGAGGACTGGACCCACTGGCTGCCTTGCGACCGGGCCGTCGCCATGCCGTGTCCGTCCGTTGGCGAAGCCACGCCCTTCACCGGGGTCACCGCGCGTGAAGCGGGCTGGCAATGGCGCATTCCGCTCCAGCACCGCACCGGGAACGGTTATGTCTATTCGTCGAACTTCATCGACGACGAGGCGGCGGTCGCGGACCTGAGAGGTCAGATGGACGGTCCGGCGCTGGCGGAGCCCAATCTGCTCCGCTTTGTCACCGGCCGGAGACGGAAGGCCTGGAATCGCAACTGTGTCTCCCTCGGTCTGGCGTGTGGCTTCGTAGAGCCGCTGGAATCCACCAGCATCAACCTGATCCAGACCGGCGTCGGCCGGCTGCTCGACCTGTTTCCCGATCTCGATTTCGATCCGGTCGTGACGGAAGAGTACAATCGGCGCTCGGCCGAGGAGGTCGAGCGCGTGCGCGACTTCATCATCCTGCACTACCATCTCGCCCGCCGGCGGGGGGCGCTGTGGGACTACTGCCGGGCGATGAGCCTGCCCGACACGCTGAAGCAGAAGATCGACCTGTTCCGCGCCCGCGGCGAAATAGCCTTGCTCGACAATGAGTCCTTCCGCGAGGCGAGCTGGACGGCGATTTTCACCGGCCTCGGCGTCTGGCCGGAGCGCTGGAGTCCCCTGACCGACCTGACTCCCGCCGCGACCACCCTCGACCGGATGGAGCGACGGGCCGCGTTGGTCCGCCAGGCGGCGGCGTCCCTTCCACAACATGACCGCTTTCTCGCGGACCTCGCACCGTCCGCCACGGCCTGAAGCCCGGAACCGCCCCCATGACCGCAAACCCGATCCGAAGCATCGTCATCGTCGGCGGCGGCACCGCCGGCTGGATGGCGGCGGCGGCCCTGTCGAAGGTGCTTCGCAACCGCTGCCGGATCGAGCTGATCGAGTCCGCCGAAATCGGTACGGTCGGCGTCGGCGAGTCCACCATCCCGCCGATCATGCTCTTCAACGAGCTTCTCGGCATCGACGAGAACGAGTTCGTCCGCCGCACCCAGGCCACGTTCAAACTCGGCATCGAGTTCCGGGACTGGACCCGCAAGGGCGACACCTACTTCCACCCCTTCGGCCAGTACGGCACGCGCATCGACGCCGCGGCCTTTCATCACTACTGGCTGCGACTGAAGGAGGCTGGGGTCGACGACGACCTCGGGGCCTATTCCCTGACCACGCTGGCGGCCCGGCAGGGCCGGTTCGCGCGACCGGTGCGCGATCCTCGCTCGCCCCTGTCCCAGATGACCTATGCCTTCCAGTTCGACGCCTCGCTCTATGCGCGTTACCTGGCCGAACTGGCCCGAGAGCGCGGCGTGGTGCGCCGCGAGGGCAAGATCGTCGACGTCACCCTGCGCGAGCCAGACGGCTTCATCCAGTCGGTGACCATGGAATCCGGCGACGTGGTCGAGGGCGACCTGTTCATCGACTGCTCGGGGTTCCGGGGCCTGCTGATCGAGCAGGCGCTCAAGACCGGTTACGAAGACTGGAGCCACTGGCTGCCCGCCGACCGGGCGGTCGCCATGCCCTGCGAGCACGGCGACGTCGGCCTGACGCCCTTCACCCGGGCCACCGCCTGCGAGGCAGGGTGGAAGTGGCGCATCCCCCTCCAGCACCGGGTCGGCAACGGCTACGTCTACTGCAGCCGGTTCATCAGCGATGACGAGGCCGTCGCGAGTTTGACAGCCGGCCTCGAGGGTCGCCCCCTCGCCGATCCCAACATGCTGCGCTTCCGCACCGGCATGCGGAAGAAGGCCTGGAACAGGAACTGCGTGGCGCTGGGCCTGGCCAGCGGCTTCGTCGAGCCGCTGGAGTCGACGAGCATCCATCTGGTGCAGAGCGGCCTGACCAAGCTCCTTCTGAACTTCCCCGACCGCGACTTCGCCCAGGTCGAGATCGACCAGTACAATGCGCGCATCCGCTTCGAATATGAACGCGTTCGGGACTTCATCGTCCTGCACTACCACGCCGTCGAACGCGATGATTCCGGGCTGTGGGACCATGTCCGGACCATGGAGATTCCGGAGTCGCTGCAACGCAAGATCGACCTGTTCCGCAGCCACGGCCGCGTGTTCCGCGAGGACGAGGAGCTGTTCCAGGAGACCAGCTGGATCGCCGTCCTGATGGGCCAGAACATCCTCCCCGAACGCTACGATCCGCTGGCCGAGATTCCCGATCTGGAGGACCTGAAGCGCCGGCTCCACGGAATCCGCGACGCCTACGCGCGAACGGCCGCCGCCATGCCCACCCAGGCCGAGTTCATCGACCGGAACTGTCGCGCCAATCCTGCCGTCCCCGCCTGACCAGGCTGGGGCGAACATATCCCGGCCGGCGACGCCCTGTCCCTGGACCTGTAGAGCGGCGGCGGAGCGGCCATTCGCTTCGCCCCGCTGACACGGAAACGGCGACGCCCGCAAAGGCGTCGCCGCATCAGCCTCCGGATCGGCCTCACCACCAGATGGCGTAGACCGCGACGAGGAACAGGATCACGCCCACCCCGGCGATATTGAAGCCGGCCGAGGTCTTGTAGCTGACCCCGTCCAGCCGGATCTGCATCGTGCCTTCCTTGGGCGGCGAGAGCAGCGAAACGATGATCGCCGCCGCCAGCGCCGCGAGGAAGACCACGCCGACCCGGTTCATGAACGGCAGGGTGAAGATGCCCTCGCGGTCCAGCCACCACATCACGCCGGACAGGGCGACGCCGCCGATGGCCGCCGTCAGGGCGCCCGCCTCGGAGGTGCGCTTCCAGAACAGGCCGAGGATGAAGATGACCACGATCGAGGGGGTGAAGAAGCCCGTGAAGTCCTGGATGAACTGGAAGGCCTGCGAGAACCCGCCCAGCAACGGGCGGGCCACCAGCACGCCGATGACCATGGCCGTCACGGCGGCGATGCGCCCGACCAGCACCAGGTGCCGTTCCGTCGCCGCCTTGTTGACCTTCACATAGAGGTCCAGCGTGAAGATGGTCGCGATCGAGTTCACCTTGGAGGCCAGCGAGGCGACGATGGCCGCGATCAGGGCGGCGAACACCAGACCCTTGAGACCCGCCGGCAGCAGATTCATCATCGTCGGATAGGCCTGGTCGGGCGCGCTCAGCGCCGGCGCCAGCACCAGGGCGGCCATGCCGGGAAGGACCACGATCACCGGCATAAGCAGTTTCAGATAGGCCGCGAAGGCGATGCCCTTCTGGGCCTCGCCGATGGACTTGGCCGCCAGCGCCCGCTGGATGATGTACTGGTTGAAGCCCCAGTAGCTGATGTTCATGATCCACAGGCCGCCGAGCAGGACGGCGATGCCCGGCAGTTCCTTGAAGTTCGGATTGTCAGGCGACAGGATCATGTCGAACTTGTCGGGGAACTCGGTCAGCAGGGTATGGAAGCCCGCGACCGGGCCGCTGTCCCCGCCGATCTGGTTGAGCGCCACGAAACCAATGATCAGGCCGCCCGCCACCAGCAGCGCCACCTGGACGATGTCGGTGAGCGCCACCGCCTTCAGCCCGCCCCACAGCTGGTAGAGCAGGGCGAAGGCGCCGATGGCCACGATGGCGTACATCTGGTCCAGGCCGGTCACGGTCGAGACCGCGATCGATCCCAGCCACAGGATCGAGGTCACGTTGACGAAGACGTAGAGCAGCAGCCAGAACACGGCCATGACGTTGCGGATCGACGGACCGTACCGCTGCTGCAGGAACTGCGGCATGGTGACGATCTCGTTGCGCAGGAAGATCGGCAGGAAGTACTTGCCGACAATCAGCAGCGTCAGCGCCGCCATCCACTCGTACGAGGCGATGCCCAGGCCGATCACATAGCCGGACCCGCTCATGCCGATGATCTGTTCGGCCGAGATGTTGGCCGCGATCAGCGAGGCGCCGATGGCCCACCAGGGCAGGTTCTTCGACGCCAGGAAATAGTCGGTGGAGGTTTTCCTCGCACCGCCCTTGTCCCGCGACACCCATTGGGCCAGGCCGAAGATGCTGACGGCGTAGATGGCGAGAATGACCAGGTCGATGGTCGCTAATGTCATGAAGGCCTCCCCGGCGCGGCCCGTCCGGGCTTCCGGCGACGCTAGGTGAGGCCGCGGCACCGGGCAACCCCGTTTTCATATCTGACATGATGCTTCATAGGTGGGGACCAGCCGCCGCCCTTCCCGGAATCGGCCCCACCCGCTAGCTTTCCGGGCCCACAAGGAACCACAGCGCCGATGTCGCTTCAGGACGAGACCGACGACCGCAAATACCGCGCTCCGGCGCTGGAGAAGGGCCTCGACGTACTCGAGTTGCTGTCGTCGCACGGCGATCCCATGACGCCCTCGCAGATGTCCGGCGTCCTCGGCCGGTCGGTCAGCGAGTTGTTCCGCATGATCCAGGTGCTGGAGTTCCGCGGCTATATCGAGCAGTCGCCCGAGGGTTACCGCCTGACCAACCGTCTGTTCACCCTCGGCATGGCCCAGGCGCCCGTGAAATCCCTGGTCGAGGCCGCCTTGCCGGTGATGCGGGAACTGGCCGAGGTGACGGTCCAGTCCTGCCACCTGGTGGTGTTGTCGGGCGAGCAGATCGTGGTCATCGCCCGTATCGAGGGACCGGGCGACCTCGGCTTCTCGGTCCGGCTCGGCTACCGGCGCAACGTCATCGACGCCACCTCGGGCCTGATGTTCTACGGCTGCGCCCCGGACGCCGAAAAGGCCAGCCTGCGCGAGCGTCTCATCGCCCGTTTCGGAGCCGCGCGCACCAACCGCTTCATCAAGGCGGCGGAAGAGGCGGGCGCCAGGGGACACACCGAGCGGCCGAGCGATTTTGTCAAGGGCGTCACCGATCTGGTGGCCCCGATCATGGGGGCGGACGGCGTTATCGCCACCCTGATCTCCCCCTACATCGAGCGCACGCCGCCGACCTGTCCCATCGACGTGGCGGTCGATCACCTCCGCCGCGCCGTCGCGACGATCTCGGTCGAGATGAGCGCTGTTTCGCAGGCCTGAGCGAAGCGTCCCGCGCCTTTCAAATATCGTGTCTTGGGCCGGGCCGCGTTGACTTCGCCTCCCGGCGCGGGCATTTTCGCCGACGAATATCGCTTTCATGAATGAAAGATCGGCCGCCGGGCTGATGCGGGCCGCAGCCCGTCGAGACAATCATTCGGGGAGCGCATGGCCGCCATCTATTCCGATCTCGCGGACACCGTTGTCATCGTCACCGGAGGAGCCGGCGGCATCGGCGAAGCGATCACCCGCGCCTTCGTCGCCCAAGGCGCCCGCGTCGCCTTCCTCGACATCGATACGGCGCGTGGCCGGAAGCTCCAGGCGGAGCTCGGCGACGGGGCGTTGTTCGTGCCGTGCGACCTGACCGACATCCCGGCGCTGAAGGCGGCGGTGCAGACGGCGCGCGACCGGTTCGGCCCGATCGGCGTGCTGATCAACAACGCCGCCCACGACGAACGCCACGCCACGCTGGAGGTCACCGAGGCCTATTGGGACGGGCGCATGGCGGTGAATCTGAAGCACCAGTTCTTCGCCGCCCAGGCCGTGCTGCCGGACATGCAGGCGGCCGGCAAGGGCGTGATCGTCAACCTCGGCTCGACCTCCTGGGTGATCGGCCAGGGCGGCATGGCGGCCTATACGGCGTCCAAGTCCGCCGTGCTCGGTCTCACCCGTTCGCTGGCGCGCGACTTCGGTCAGTACGGCGTCCGGGTCAACGCCATCGCCCCCGGATGGATCATGACCGAACGCCAGCTCGAACTCTGGGTCACGCCCGAGACCGAGAAGGAAATCTACGAACGCCAGTGCCTCAAGCGCCGGCTGGTCCCCGACGACATCGCCCGCGTCGTCGTCTTCATGGCCTCCGACGAGGCCGGGGCCATCACCAATCAACACTACATCGTCGACGGCGGCTGGAACTAGAACCATGACAGACCGACCGAAGAAGCCGCTGCGTTCGCGCGCCTGGTTCGACAACCCGGACAACCCGGACATGACCGCGCTCTATCTGGAGCGCTATCTGAACTACGGCCTGACGCGGAAGGAACTCCAGTCGGACAAGCCGATCATCGGCATCGCCCAGACCGGCTCCGACCTCAGCCCCTGCAACCGCCACCATCTGGTGCTGGCCGAACGGCTGCGCGAAGGCATCCGCGAGGCCGGCGGCATCGCCATGGAGTTCCCGGTCCATCCGATCCAGGAGACGGGCAAGCGGCCCACGGCCGGCCTGGACCGCAACCTCGCCTACCTCGGCCTGGTCGAGAGCCTGTACGGCTATCCGATCGACGGGGTGGTGCTGACCATCGGCTGCGACAAGACCACGCCGGCCTGCCTGATGGCGGCGGCGACCGTCGACATCCCGGCCATCGCCCTGTCGGTCGGTCCGATGCTGAACGGCTGGCACAAGGGCGAGCGCACCGGCTCCGGCACGATCATCTGGAAGGCGCGCCAGATGATGGCCGCCGGCGAGATCGACTACGACGGCTTCATCGAACTGGTGGCGTCCTCGGCCCCATCGGTCGGCTATTGCAACACCATGGGCACGGCGACGACGATGAATTCGCTGGCCGAGGCGCTGGGCATGTCCCTGCCCGGCTCGGCGGCCATTCCGGCCCCCTACCGCGAGCGGGCCCAGGTCGCCTACGAGACCGGGCTGCGCATCGTCGAGATGGTGCGCGAGGACCTGAAGCCGTCGGACATCCTGACGCGCGACGCCTTCCACAACGCCATCGTGGTCAACTCGGCCATCGGCGGCTCGACCAACGCGCCGATCCACCTGACCGCCCTGGCCCGTCACGCCCACGTCGACGTGCCGCTGAAGGACTGGGAGACCCACGGCCTGCACGTGCCGCTGCTGGTCAACCTGCAGCCCGCCGGCGAGTATCTGGGCGAGGATTATTTCCACGCCGGCGGCGTGCCCGCCGTGATCAACGAACTGATGAAACAGGGCCTGATCCACGAGAACGCCCTGACCGTCAGCGGCCGAACCATCGGCGAGAACTGCGCCGGCCGCGAGATCGCCCTGCCCGACGTCATCAAGCCCTTCGACACCCCGATGAAGACCGACGCCGGCTTCGTGGTGTTCAGCGGCAATCTGTTCAATTCTGCGATCATGAAGCTGAGCGTGATCAGCCCCGAATTCCGCGAGCGCTATCTGTCGAACCCCGAGGACCTGAACGCCTTCGAGGGCCCCGCCGTGGTGTTCGACGGGCCGGAAGACTATCACCACCGCATCGACGACGAGAGCCTGGGTATCACCGAACAGACCCTGCTGTTCATGCGTGGAGCCGGGCCGATCGGCTATCCGGGCGCGGCCGAGGTCGTGAACATGCGGCCGCCCGACTATCTGATCAAAAAGGGCGTCCACGCCCTCGCCTGCATCGGCGACGGGCGGCAGTCCGGCACGTCCGGTTCGGCCTCGATCCTGAACGCCTCGCCCGAGGCGGCGGCCGGCGGCAACATCGCCCTGCTGAAGACCGGCGACCGGGTGCGCATCGACCTCAATACCGGGCGGGCCGATATCCTGATCAGCGACGCCGAACTGGCCGAGCGCCGCGCCACGCTGGAGGCCGCGGGCGGCTACGCCTACCCGGCCTCGCAGACGCCGTGGCAGGAAATCCAGCGCGGCATGGTCGGACAGCTGGAGACCGGCGCCGTGCTCGAACCCGCGGTGAAATACCACCGCATCATCGACCGCTTCGGCGAGGCGCGGGACAACCACTAGCCGGAGATCGTCGGCTCAGCTGTCGCTGACGGCGATCTCCATCCACATCGACAGGGCGCGTCCCGGCGCGAGGATAGCGAGTCCGCTCGCCTCGCCCTCCGGCGCATGGAGAGCGTCGGGCCGATGGGTGACGGGCTCGACGCAGCAGAAGTCCTGCCCCGGCGCATAGATGTGGGCCCAGCCGGCGTTCGGCGATGCGGTCAGCACGGTGGTCCGGCCCGGCCCGGTCAGGCGCGCGGTCCCGTCCCAGCCGGCGTAGCAATGGTCCACGAAGGGCGCCCCGGCGACCCGCGGGCCGGTCGACCAGTCGAAGACCTGACCCGGCGAAACCGGCGCGGTCGGGATCAGCCCCTCATCGACCGCCCAGACCGCATCGGCCTTCAGCGACAGGTGCGTCTGTTCGCCGACGGGAAAGTAGGGATGGAGCCCCAGACCCGCCGGCATCGGGGACTCGGCCACGTTCAGCACCGACAGGTCGATACGCAGGCCCGACCCGGCCAGGGTGAAGGTCTGCACCGCTTCATACGGCCATGGCCAGGCGCCGCCTTCATGACGGTAGACGAAGCTCGCCGAGCTCTCCGTGCGCTCCAGCAGCGACCACGGCTGCAGCCAGCCGTCGCCATGCAGGGCGTGCGGCGCGAACCGGTCGAGCACCGGCAGCGCCACCGTCTGCCCGTCGAAGCTGAAGCGGCCCTGGGCGATGCGGTTGGCGTAGGGGACCAGCGGGAAGCAGGCCGTCTCGAGAATGTCCGTCGCCCCATCGGGCGTGGGCCGCAGCACGGGACGCCCGCCGCGGGTCAGGCTCGAAATCGAGCACCCGAGCTCCGGACGCACCGTCAGCCGCCAGCTGCCCCGTTCGAGGACGATCACAGCTTGACCCGCGCCTGCGGCAGGCCCGGCGTCCCGACCCGGACGCGGTACAGCCCGCCAAGGGTCGGCTGTTCCGCCCGCTTGTCGGCGTTCCCCAGCCAGGCCGTGGTGCAATAGAGGTCGCGCAGGTCGGCGCCGCCGAAGGCCGCCTTGGTCACCGTCTGCACGGGCAGGCGAATGGTCCCGATCCGCTCGCCCGCGGGCGAGAAACGGGCCACGCCCCAGCCGTTGAACAGGCCGACGTGCAGCACCCCGTCCACGTCCACGCTGGGACCGTCCGCGAAGCCGTCCTCGGTGACGGCGAACAGCCGCTTGTTGGTCAGGAAGCCGTCGGCGTGATCGAAGGCGTAGATGCGGCGCTCGGTGGTGTCGTGGTGGTACAGGGTCCGGCCGTCGGGGCTGAGCGCCGGACCGTTGGTGACGCGGTAGCCGTCGTCGTGGCGGGTCAGTTCGCCGCCTCGCCAGCGATAGAGCGCGCCGGAGACGGTGGCCTCGCTGTCGTCCATCGACCCGAACCACAGGGTCCCGTCTGGCGCCACGAAGCCGTCGTTGAGCCGGTTCTGCGGCCGGTCCGCCTCGACCCGCTGGATCAGGTCGAAGGCGCCGCTGTCCGGATCGAACCGGTACAGGCCGCCGCGCACGCCGCAGACCAGCGACCCGTCCGTCGCCGGCAGGGCGAAGCCGGTCTGGTCGGGCGTGTCCCACGAGGTCTTGCCGCCGTCCGCCGGATCATAGCGATGCAGTTTGCGACCCTTGATGTCGACGAACCAGACGCAGGCGCGCGCCGCGTCCCAGACCGGCCCCTCGCCCAGCTCCGCCTGGACGTCCCAGATCAGTTCGGCTTCTCCGCTCATCGGTCAGCCGGCCGAGTAGGAGGTCTTGGTCTGGGTGAAGAACTCCACCGCCGCGAAGCCCTGTTCACGGGCCCCGTAGCTGGACGACTTCGAACCGCCGAACGGCACATGGTAGTCGACGCCCGCGGTCGGCAGGTTGACCATGGTCATCCCGGCCCGGGCCCGCCGCTGGAAGTCGCGGGCGTGCTTCAGCGAACTGGTGACAATGCCTGCGGACAGGCCGAACTCGACGCCGTTGGCGATCTCCAGCGCCTCCTCGTAGTCCTTGACGCGGATGGTCGAGGCGACGGGGCCGAAGACCTCCTCGTTGTTGATCCGGCCCCTGGGGTCGGTGTCGGCGATCAGGGTCGGCTGGACGTACCAGCCGGGCGTGTCGAGCGTCAGCCGCTCGCCGCCGGCGACGATGCGGCCGCCCTCTCCCTTTGCGATGTCGATGTAGCGGTAGGAGGTCTCGCGCTGGTCCTCGCTGACGGCCGGGCCGATCTGGGTGTTGGGGTCCAGCGCCCCGCCCACCCGCAGGGCCGCGACCTTCTCGCCAAGCGCGGCGACGAACCGGTCGTGGATGCCGTCCTGGACGATCAGGCGGCTTGAGGCCGTGCACCGTTGTCCGGTGGCGTAGTAGGAGCCGTCGAGCGCGATCATCACCGCCCGCTCCAGATCGGCGTCGTCGAGCACGACCAGCGGATTCTTGCCGCCCATCTCCAGCTGGACCCGCGCCTGGCGCTTCACAGCCCCCGCCGCGACGCCGGCGCCGACGCCCTGCGAGCCGGTGAAGGAGATGCCGTCGACATCCTTGTGGTCAACGATGGCCTGGCCCACGCCGCCGCGGCCGATGACCATGTTCATCACGCCCTTGGGCAGGCCCGCCTCGTGCAGGATGGCGACCAGCGCCTCGGCCGTCGCCGGGGTCGGGCCCGCCGGCTTCATCACCACCGTATTGCCGAAGGCCAGGGCGGGCGCGGACTTCCAGGCCGGAATGGCGACCGGGAAGTTCCACGGGGTGATCAGGCCATACACGCCGACGGCCTGCCGGTAGGTCTGGATCTCCACCCCCGGACGCACCGAGGCGAGGTTCTGGCCGTGAACCCGCAGGGCCTCGCCGGCGAAATACTTCAGGATGCGGCCGGCGCGGACCGTCTCGCCGATGCCCTCCGGCAGGGTCTTGCCTTCCTCGCGCGACAACAGCCGCCCGAGCTGCTCGCGCCGCTCCATGACCAGGGTTCCGGCCTTGTCGAGGATGTCCGAGCGCACCTCGGGCGAGGCTTCGGACCAGGCGGGGAAGGCCGCCTTCGCCGCCGCGACGGCCGCGTTCACCTCGTCCACGCCGCCGTCGGGGGTGCGGGCCACCAGGTCGCGCGTGTCCGACGGGTTCAGGCTTTCCGAGGGCCGGTCGGTGGGGACCTTCTCGCCATTGATCCAGTGGGACAGTTCGATTGTGTCGGTCATGGCCGGTCCTCAACAGTGACACGGGCGGCGGGGGAGCGCCGCCCGTGAGGGGTAGATAGGATGTGCGGGCTTCAGGGTCAGCCCGTCATGTCTTCCAGTTCGCGCCCGCGGGTCTCCTTGATCCACGCCTGCACGAGGAAGTACGAGATGAAGGCGCTGACGGCGTAGAAGCCGTAGGTGACCGTCAGGCCCAGCCCCGCGGCCATGGCCGGGAAGCTGACCGAGATGCCGAAGTTGGCGATCCACTGGGCGAAGCCGGCCACCGCCAGCGCCGAGCCGCGCATCTGGTTGGGGAACATCTCGCCCAGCATGACCCACATCACCGGGCCCCAGCTGAAGTTGAAGAACACGACATAGGCGTTGGCCGCCACAAGGGCGATCATGCCGACCTGTCCGGGCAGGTGCGGGGCGCCGTCGACGATCTGGGCCTGCGAGAAACACCAGGCCATCACGCCGAGCGTCACCGCCATGCCGGCCGAGCCGATCAGCAGCAGCGGCTTGCGGCCGATCCGGTCGATCACCGCCATGGCGGCGATACAGGCCAGGATCGACAGGGCGCCCGAACCGATGTTGATCAGCAGGGCGTCGTTCTCGGAGAAGCCGACCGACTGCCACAGCACGGCGCCGTAGTAGAAGACGATGTTGATCCCGACCAGCTGCTGGAACACCGCGAGGATCAGGCCGGCCCAGACGATCGGGCGCACCTTGCGGCTGATCGGATCGAGCAGGTCGGCCAGCTTGGGCTTGTGGTCCTTGGCGAGGGAGTCGCGGATCTCGATCACCTTGCGACGGGCGGCGTCGGCCCCGAACAGCCGCGTCAGCACGGCCTCGGCCTGGGCCTCCTTGCCCTTGACGACGAGGAAGCGCGGGCTTTCCGGGATCAGCAGCAGGGCGAACAGATAGATGCCGGCGGGGATGACCTGCAGCCAGAACATCCAGCGCCACGCCGGAAGGTCCAGCCAGAACAGTTCGGTCGAGCCCCCGGCCGTGGCCGCCAGGGCGTAGTTGGCCACGAACGCCCCGGTCAGACCGGTGATGATCATGATCTGCTGCACGCTGGACAGGCGACCGCGGATGCTGGCCGGCGTCACCTCGGAGATATAGGCCGGGGCCAGCACGCTGGCCGCGCCGACGCCGAGGCCGCCGATGAAGCGGGCGAGGATGAAATGCAGCGAGCTGTCGGCCGCGCCGGCCCACAGGGCGCTGATGATGAACATGACCGCGGCCAGCAACATGACCGTCTTGCGCCCGATCAGGTCCGACAGCCGCCCGGCCACGAAGGCCCCGGCGGCGCAACCCAGCAGGATGGCGCCGACATTGAAGCCGGTGCCCAGCGCCGACAGGTTGAAGGCGCTCTCGAGCCCGTCCTGGGTGCCGTTGATGACCCCCGAGTCGTAGCCGAACATGAAGCCGCCGATGGTCGCCACCGCGACGATCAGGGCGATGAAGCCCATGTTGACGCGGTCTCTTCCCACGATGTCGGGGCCCGTAGCCCCCGTCGGTCCTGCCATCTCATCCTCCCTATGGGCTCTCGCGGCCCGATGCATGGATCGTCCGGCTATCTCCAGCCGGCGTCCACGAAATACTCATGTCCCGTGATGAAGCGGGCGTCATCCGAGGCCAGGAACAGCGCCATGGCGGCGATGTCGACCGGCTCGATCCGGTTCTTCAGGCACTGGGCGGCGACGATCTCGGCCTCGCCCTCGGGCGTGTACCATTTCATCTGCCGCGGGGTCTTCACATTGCCCGGGACGATGCAGGCCACCCGCACCCCGTCAGGACCCAGTTCCCGCGCCAGCGCCCGGGTCATGCCCTCGATCCCGGCCTTGGCGGTCTCATAGAGCGACAGGTCCGGCAGGCCCAGGTGCCAGCTGATCGAGCCGAGGTTGAGGATCACGCCCTTGCCCGCGGCCTGCATCGCCGGCGCCACGGCCTGGGTGGCGAAATAGAGATGGCGCAGGTTCACGGCGATACGGTCGTCCCAGTAGGCCGGAGTGACCTCGGCCAGGGCATGGCGGTCGTCGTTGGCGGCGTTGTTGACCAGCACCTCCACCGGCCCGTGGACCCTGGCGATCTCGGCCAGGCACGCCTGCAGCGCCGCCACGTCGGTCAGGTCGCACCGGTGATAGGCCGGAGCCGGATTCAGATCGGCCAGCGAGGCCTCCAGCCGGCGGGAGTCCTCGTCCAGCACGTCCAGAAAGACCACACGCGCCCCCTGACGGGCAAAGCCCTCGGTCAGGGCCGCGCCGATGCCGGAGCCGCCGCCCGTGATCACCACCAGCCGATCCTTCAGGGAAGGATAGATCGCCGTACTCATACAGTTGCCCCCAACAGGCCGCGGCCTGCCAAATTACGCATCAACGCCGACACGCCGAACGTCCAGGGCGGCGCCCCGTCGCAGGCCGTGACCCTGTTCTCGAGCGCGCCCAGCCGCCCGGACGACACCCGCACGAGGTCGCCGGTCTTGTGGGTGAAACCCTTGCCGGGCGCGTCCCTGTCGTCGATCGGCGCGAACATGGTGCCGAGGTACAGGGCGAAGCCGTCGGGATACTGGTGGTTGGGTCCCGAGGCCTGGCGAACCAGCTCCTCCGGATCGCGGCTGATCAGGCCCATCGAACTGGCGCCGCGCATCACGAAACCGTCCTCGCCCGTGACCTCCAGGGCGACGGTGGCCTCGCGCACATCGTCCATGGTGAAACCGGCGTCGAACAGCCGGATGAACGGGCCGATGGCGGCGGAGGCGTTGTTGTCCTTGGCCTTGCCGAGCAACAGGGCGCTGCGGCCCTCGATGTCGCGCAGGTTGACGTCGTTGCCGAGGCTGGCGCCGACGGGCCGGCCGGCCGGATCGCAGACGATCACCACCTCGGGCTCCGGATTGCTCCACGCCGAATCCGACCGCACCCCGACCTGGGCGCCCCAGCCGACGGAAGCCAGCACCGGCGCCTTGGTGAAGATTTCCGCGTCCGGCCCGATGGCCACCTCGAGGTACTGGGACCACAGGCCGTCGGCGATCAGCGCCGCCTTCAGCGCCGCCGCCTGGTCCGAACCGGGCCGCACCGACGCGAGGTCGCCCCCGATCCGGCTGGACAGGCTCTGGCGGATGGCCCCGGCGGCGTCGGGATCGCCGCGCGCGCCCTCCTCGATCACCCGTTCGAGCGCCGAGACGGCGAAGGTCACGCCGGACGCCTTGATGCACTGAAGATCGACCGGCGACAGCAGGGTCAGGGCGTCCGGATCGGCCGGCTCCCAGGCCCGCTGGAACTCCAGCGCGTGGAGCGGGCCGAGATCGCGCCCGTCGGCCTCGGCCAGATCGGCGCGGGCCAGGGCGTCGGCGCTGGTGGCGGCGAAGGCCGAGATGTCGAACAGCCGCCCGCCACGCGCCAGCACCGGCGTCGGACCTTCGGGCAGTTGCAGCCGCCCCAGCAAACAGGCGTCAGTCCAGTCGCCGGGCAGGTCGTTGATGATTCGCGCCATATTCCTCGCCGCAGCCTTGCCGCCTGAACGGGACCCGGTCTTTGTATGTTAGCGCTAACATCTCCAGTGACACGAAGAGTGTCAAGCTTTTGCCTGTGAAATCACTCTTCAGATCGTGAAATCATTCCGCGGGCGGCGCCGACGACTCCCGAATGATCAGGCTGTGCGGAACGAGGTGCTCCCGGGGGACGTCGGCGTCGGCGTCCCGCCCCGGCGCGGTCTCGGTCAGCAACCGGATCGCCGTCTCGGCCATTTCGGCCACGGGCTGGCGCACCGTGGTCAGCGAGGGCCAGACCGCCGTCGCCAGGGGGGTGTCGTCGAAGCCGACGACGGTGAGCTGGCCCGGCACGTCCAGCCCGCGGCGATGGGCGGCGGCTATGGCGGCCGCGGCCATGTCGTCGTTGCTGGCGAAGATGGCGGTGGGCGGGCGCCGCGCCGACAGCAAACGCTCGGCCGCCTCGAAACCGGAGCGGTAGGTGAACTCCCCCGCCTCGACCAGGCACTCCGCGGCGGGTTCGGCCATGGCGAGTTCGGTCTCGAACCCGATCAGCCGCTCGGCGCTCGCCGTCTGATTCGGGGCGCCCTTGATGAAGCCGATGCGCCGGTGACCGAGCCCCAGCAGATAGCGGGTCATCCCGGCGGCCGCGGCCATGTCGTCGATCCGCACGCTGAGCGCGTCCGACTTGAACCGGCCGGCCGCCACGGCCACGACCTTCAGGCCATGCGCCTGCACCTCGGCGAGGGCGGCCCACGACTCCCCGTGGGGCGGTGGAAGCACGACGCCGATCACGCCTCCGGCCACGAGGCGCGCGATGGCCGCGCGCTCGCTCGCGGGGTCGGGTTCGCACTTTTCGATGACCAGCTGGGCCCCGACGCGGTGCGCGCCCTCAAGGGCCCCGAGCAGGAATTCGCTCAGATAGCTGGCGCTGGGGTTGGAATAGAGAATCCCGAGGCGTCCGGCTCCCGCCCTGGCCAGGCTGCGGGCGGCCGCGTTCGGCTTGTAGCCGAGGCTTTCGACGGCCTCCATGACCGCGTCCCGGGTCGCGGCCTTCACCCCGGGCGCATGGTTCATCACCCGCGACACCGTCATCGGCGAGACTCCCGCCATCCGCGCGACGTCGCTGATCTTCACCACGGACTTGCCAGAACCGGCGGCCATGCCTGTTTCCCCTGCCCCAAGATGGACCCGGGCACCGGCTTAGCAACCGCGCCGCGATTTCAACAGCGTGCTCGTCGAGGACGGCCGGCGTCAGATGTAGGGAAGCGCGCCGTAGGTTCCGTAATAATCGAACAGCCGGGTTCTCCAGGCGTCTCCCGCGCCGAGCGTCTCCAGCTGGGCGCGGTCCAGCGTGGGCGCGGCTTCAAGCGCCGCCTTGTCAAGCGCAACGACGTAGCCATTCTTCTCCACGTCGTACTCCAGCATCGACCACGGCACCGGATGGAAGCGTTCGGCGATGCCGAGGAAACCGCCGAACGACATCACGGCGTAGATGACCTGGCCGGAGACCTTGTGGATCGACAGATCCTCGACATGGCCGATGCGCTCGCCGGCGCGATTGAACACCGTCGTGCCGGTGACACGGCTCGACATGATCAGATGGTGGCGGGACTCCAGTGTCATCGTCGGCCTCCTCTCAGGTGCTGGCGGACTTCAATGGCCCCGCCAGGTTTCGGCCGGCGGTTCCGCCGGGCCGGCCGGGCCGGCGCGAGCGGGCGCTAGTGCTGATTGTGGCGACTGCTCGGTTCGGTGACCTGGCTCAGCGCCGCGGCGGTCCGGATGCCGCCGTCGTCGTCGGCGTGGCTGATGTCCCCGAGCGAAATGACGCCGACCAGCCGCTTGTCGCGGTTCAGGACCGGAAGGCGACGCACCTGCAGATCGCTCATCTGGGCCGCCACCTCGTCGAGATCCTCGTCCGCATAGCAGTAGCAGACCTCCCGGGTCATCACCTCGCGCACCGGGGTGTCGGGGCCCATGCCATCCGCGATAGCCCGGACGGCCAGGTCCCGGTCAGTGATCATCCCGATCAGGCGGTCATTCTCGCCGACGGGCAAAAAGCCGGCGTCGATCTTCTTCATGGTCCGGGCCGCATCCTGGATCGTGTCGTCCGGCGCACAGACCCGGGGATCGGTTGTCATGCAATCGCTGACGTTCATGGCGCTCATCCTTCGCTGCTCGAAGTCGCCCCTGATGAGTCAACCGGCAGGAAGCGGCGGGGTTCAAGCTGCGCCGCAAATATACCGGGCGCGGGCGGGAACCTTTGGACGGAACCCCCGATCCGGCCGTCGGTTGAGCGTGGGAACCCGGCGCAGGAGATGATCATGCGAGCGAAGACGGGTGTTCTGCCTCTCCTTCTGGCCGGCGCGGCGCTCGCGGCCTGTCAGGGGGCGAGAGACCAGACCAGGGACGCCGCCGCCCTGTTCGGACGGACGCCGGCGGCGCCGGAGAAAACGCTGCCGGAGCCGCCGGACGAAGCCACGCCGCCGGAACCGACCACGCCCGGGCGATAGAGCAAGGAATCCTCTTATGCTGGATCAGGCCCATGCCCGCGAACGGATGGTCGAACGCCAGGTGGCCCGGCGCGGCGTCGATGACGACCATGTGCTGGACGCGATGCGCGAGGTGCCGCGCGAGGTCTTCGTGCCGGAGGGCCTGCAGGAGTTCGCCTACGACGACGCGCCACTGCCGATCGAGGCCGGCCAGACCATCTCACAACCCTATATCGTCGGGCTGATGATCCAGGCGGCCGAAATCCGGCCCGGCGACCGGGTGCTCGAGATCGGAGCCGGATCGGGCTATGCCGCGGCGGTGATGAGCCGGATCGCCGGCCAGGTTTTCGCCATCGAGCGTCACGGCGACCTGACCGAGCTGGCGCGGGCGCGCCTGCAAAAGCTCGGCTATGACAATGTCGAGCTGCGCACCGGCGACGGCACGCGAGGCTGGCCCGAGGCCGGGCCGTTCGACGCCATCCTGGCCGCGGCAGGCGGCCCCGGCGTTCCACAGGCGCTCAAGGACCAGCTCGATCTCGGCGGGCGGCTGGTTATGCCGGTCGGGACCAGCCAGGATGAGCAGCGCCTGGTCAAGGTCACCCGGATCAGCGCCAGCCATTTCGAGGAGGACGATCTCGGCGGAGTCCGCTTCGTGCCCCTGATCGGCGAGCAGGGCTGGCCCGACGCCGACGCGGCCCGGCGAACGCCCGAGCCGCGCAGTTTCAGGCCGGCGCCGGTGGAAGCGCCGATCGCGTCCATGATCTCGGACGCCGCCGAACCGCTGCCCGCTCTCGACGACCCGGCGTTCGGCGCGCTGTTCGACCGTTTCGCCGAAGCCCGCGTCGTGCTGCTGGGCGAGGCCAGCCACGGGACGTCGGAGTTCTATCGCGCCCGGGCGGCGATCACCCGCCGGCTGATCGAGCGGCACGGCTTCACGATCGTTGCGGTCGAGGCGGACTGGCCCGACGCCGCCAGCCTTGATCGCTACGTGCGCCGACGTCCGGCCCCGAAGCACGCGGAACCGCCCTTCCGGCGCTTCCCGACCTGGATGTGGCGCAACACCGATGTCGAGGTCTTCATCGAATGGCTGCGCGGCTGGAACGAGGATCGCCCGGCCGAGGCGCGCGTGAGCTTCCACGGGCTGGACCTCTACAATCTGTCGGCCTCGATCACGGGCGTGCTCGACTATCTTGACCGCGTTGATCCGGAGGCTGGGAAGGTGGCGCGCGAGCGCTACGGCTGCCTGACGCCGTGGGCCAGCGAGCCCCAGGCCTATGGCCGGATGGCCCTGACCAGGGGCTATTCCCGCTGCGAACGGGCGGTGGTGAACACCTTGACCGACATGCTTGAGAAGCAGCTCGAGTACGAAGCCGGCGACGGCGACAGCTTTCTCGACGGCAGCGCCAACGCCCGCCTGGTCAAGAACGCCGAGGCCTACTACCGGGCCGTCTACTATGGCGCGGCGGAAAGCTGGAACCGGCGCGACACCCATATGTTTGAGACGCTCTGCGCCGTGCTGGAGGCGCGGGGGCCGCACGCCAGGGCCGTCGTCTGGGCGCACAATTCGCACATTGGCGACGCGTCGAAGACCGAGATGGGTCTGGTCCGGGACGAGCTCAACATCGGCCAGCTGTGCCGCGAGCGCTTTGGGCGCGACGCCGCCCTGATCGGTTTCGGCGCCCATGGCGGCGAGGTCGCCTGCGCCAGCGACTGGGGCGAGCCGATGCAGGTCAAGCGGATCAACCCCTCGCGCCCCGACAGCTATGAACGGCTGGCCCATGACAGCGGGGTCGAGCGCTTCCTGCTGGACCTGCGCGAGGGGGTGCACGAACCCCTGCGACAGCGCCTGCTCGACCCGAGGCTGGAGCGGTTCATCGGCGTCATCTACCGGCCGGAGACCGAACGCTGGAGCCACTACTCAGGCTGCTCCCTGCCCGAGCAGTTCGACGCCTGGGTCTGGTTCGACGAAACTACCGCGGTCACGCCGCTGCCGACGGCCCGGCGCGAGGGCGTGGCCGAGACCTGGCCGTTCGGACTTTGACCAGGCGGGTTATCGCGGCGTCGACGATGTCGCGGGGGTCAGGGCCTCGACCGGCCGCGGGGCCTCGAACTGGGCCCGCGTCCATTCCAGCACCACGGCGCGTTCGCCCCGGGAGGCGACCCCGGACGGGGCCATGACTACCGTGCCGTCGGGCTTGCGGATGTGCAGCATGGCTTCCCCGTCCAGTGTTTCGACGTAGGCCAGTACGCCCAGTGGTTCTCCATCGACGCTGAGCACCTCGGCGCCGGTCGGGAACGGGCCGCCGGGAGCCGGCGCGGAGACCGGCGGGGCGGGGGCCGGCGGCGGAGTCGTCTGCCCGCCCCCCTCCTGGGCTCCGACCGGGACGGCGAACAACAGGCCGCCGCCGGCGGCTGTCAGCATAAGGGTCCTGCCGAACATTTTGTGGCGTCCTGCGAAGGAGGGGTTCGACCCGGACCGAACCACCGATCCAGGACTTTGTTCCGCCACGGAGCCGGCCGGAACTGAACGTCTACTGCTTCGCTTAGCGTTAATCGGGGGTCCCCCCTTCGACGCAGAGGCCGGCATGAGCTCACCCGCTTCGTTCGTCTTCGACGACCAGCCCGTCATCCGTCCCCGGCCGTCCCGGACCCTGTTGAGCGCCCCGGCCCGCGCCGCGTTCGGCCGGCTGCTCGGCCGACTGATCCGGGTGGGCTCGCTGACCGTCGTCCTGCCCTCGGGCGAGCCCCTGACCGCCGGCGACGGGAGCGCCGACGAGGTCCGCATCCGGTTACGCGACCACCGCACGGTCTGGCGCATCGCGCTCTATCCAGGGCTGGCGTTCGGAGAGGCCTGGATGGATGGCGACGTGGTCCTCGAACGCGGAACGCTGTGGGACCTGATGGACCTGATCGGGCGCAATCTGTCCCTGCGGCCGCCGCCCCGCCGCGGACGGGTCGCCCGGCTCCTGCGGCGCATCGAACAGGCCAACGATCGCATCGCGGCGCGGCGCAACGTGGCCCACCACTATGACCTGTCGCTGGACCTCTACCGGCGTTTCCTCGACGCGGATCTGCAATATTCCTGCGCCTATTTCGAACGACCCGACATGAGCCTGGACGAGGCGCAGGCGGCCAAGAAACGCCACCTCGCCGCCAAGCTCCTGCTTGAACCGGGACACAGCGTGCTTGATATCGGCTGCGGCTGGGGCGGCCTGGCCATGACGCTGGCGGAAGACGCCGGCGCCCGGGTCACCGGCATCACCCTGTCCGACGAACAGCTTGCGGTCGCACAGTCCCGGGCCCGGGAACGGGGTCTCGCGGACCGGGTCGAGTTCCGGCGACAGGACTACCGCGACGTCGAGGGGACGTTCGACCGCATCATCTCGGTCGGGATGTTCGAGCACGTCGGCGTCCCGAACTACCAGGCCTATTTCGATACCGTGGCGCGCCTGCTGACCGACGACGGCGTGGCGGTGATCCACGCCATCGGCCAGAACCACGTCTCGGTCAGCAACCAGCCCTGGGTCGGCAAATACATCTTCCCCGGCGGCTACACCCCAGCCCTGTCGGAGATCCTGCCGGCCATTGAACGGGCCGGCCTGTGGGTCACCGATATCGAGATTCTTCGCCTGCACTACGCCGAGACCCTGAAGGCCTGGCGCGCCCGGTTCGAGCAGAACCGGGCCGGGATCGCGGCCCTCTATGACGAACGCTTCTGCCGTATGTGGGAGTTCTACCTCTGTATCAGCGAGGTCGCGTTCCGGCACCGCGGCTGCATGGTGTTCCAGATCCAGCTGTCGAAGCGGGTCGATGCCGTGCCGTTGACCCGCGACTACATCACAACGGCGGAAACGACGGCCTGAACGTCCGCGCACGGCTGGACTTCGGCGGCCCGACAATGTTCATCTGAACACTCGGAGGCGATGGCCGGAAGGCCGCGCGAGACCTCCACCTGTTCGGGGATGTAAAACATGAAGCGTGAACTCCTGGCCACGGCCGCCTTGCTGGCGCTCGCCTGCCCCGCGTGGGCCCAGAGTCCCGAGCCGGGCCCCACGCCCGTCGCGGCACAGGAGACCCCGGAGGCGGCGGCGGACGCGGACGCCGCGAAGGTCGAGGAGCCCAAATGGGATGTCCAGGCCCCGCCGGGCCCGTCGCGCGACATCCCCATCGACGTGACCCGCGGCACCTGGATGTCGGTCGACGTCAGCCCCGACGGCCGGACCCTCGTCTTCGACATGCTGGGCGACATCTACGTCATGCCGGTGTCCGGCGGCGAGGCGCGCGCCATCGCCTCGGGCGTGGCCTGGGACATGCAGCCGAAATGGTCGCCCGACGGCCGCCACATCGCCTTCACCTCGGACCGCGCCGGTGGTGACAACATCTGGATCATGCAGGCCGACGGGTCGAACCCGACGCAGGTGTCGAAGGAGACCTTCCGCCTGCTCAACCAGCCGGAATGGACGCCCGACGGCCAGTTCATCGTGGCGCGGAAACACTTCACCTCGGCCCGGTCGCTCGGGGCCGGAGAGCTGTGGATGTATCACCGCTCGGGTGGCGGCGGCGTGCAGATGACCGAACGGCGCACGCAGCAGAAGGACACCGGCGAACCGGCCTTCTCGCCCGACGGCCGCTATCTGTATTTCAGCGACGACGCCACGCCCGGAACCACCTTCGAATACTCCAAGGACGTCAACGGCCAGATCTACATCATCCGGCGTCTCGACCGGGAGACCGGCGAGATCGATCCGTATGTCACCGGTCCCGGCGGCTCGATCCGTCCGACGCCGTCGCCCGACGGCAAGTCGCTCGCCTTCATCCGGCGCGTTCGCTACCAGTCGGTGCTCTATGTGATGGACATCGAGTCCGGCCGCGAAACGCCGGTCTTCTCCGGCCTCGATCGCGACCTGCAGGAAACCTGGGCCATCCACGGCGTCTATCCGGCCATCAGCTGGACGCCCGACAACCGCTCCATCGTGTTCTGGGCCGACGGCCGCATCCAGCGGGTCGAAGTCGCCAGCGGCTCGGTCTCCGACATTCCCTTCCACATTGCCGACACCAGGCGCGTGCAGGACGCCGTGCGTTTTCCGGTCGAGGTCGCGCCGGACTCGTTCGACGTGAAGATGATCCGATGGGCCCGCCCCTCGCCCGACGGGTCGAAGGTCGTGTTCGAGGCGCTTGGCAATCTGTGGATCCGCGATCTGCCGACCGGGACGGCGCGCCGCCTGACCCGCCAGGGCGACCATTTCGAGCTCTACCCCAACTGGTCGCGCGACGGCCGCTCGATCGTCTACACCACCTGGGACGATCAGCAGTTGGGCTCGATCCGCGTCGTACCGGCGTCGGGCGGCGTCGGGCGCGTGGTCACCCCCAACCCCGGCCACTACCTCGAGCCGACCTTCTCGCCGGACGGCGAGACCATCGTCTACCGGACCGCCAGCGACGGCTTCCTGACCACCGCCCTGTGGAGCCGCGACCCCGGCGTCTACCGCATTCCCACGGCCGGCGGCGAGCCGGTCTTCGTCACCGACGATGGTTCCGGGCCGCAGTTCGGCGCGAACGGCGACCGCATTTTCCTGACCGGCCGCGACGGCGACAAGGCGACTTTCATCTCTGTCGATCTGAACGGCGAGGACGAACGCACCCACCTGACCTCGGAATGGGCCAGCGAGTTCGCCGTCTCTCCCGACGGGAACTGGATCGGCTGGACCGAGCGATTCAACGCCTTTGTGGCGCCGTTCGTGGCGGCGGGGCGGCCGATCACGATTGGAGCCGACGGCAAGTCCCTGCCGCAGGCCCGCGTCACCCGCGACGCCGGAGAGTGGCTGAGCTGGTCGGGCGACTCCCGCCGCCTGCAGTGGTCGCTGGGCCCGGAGCTGTTCACCCGCGACCTGAACCAGGCCTTCACCTTCGTCGACGGCGCGCCGGAAGAACTCCCCAAGCCTGACGAGCATGGCGTCAACCTGGGCTTCCGCGTCCCGACCGACCGGCCCGAAGGCCGCATGGCCCTGACCGGCGCCCGGCTGATCACCATGAACGGAGCCGAGGTCATCGAGAACGGCGTCGTCATCATCGACGGCAACCGCATCGAGGCCATCGGCCCGGCCTCGACCACGCCGGTTCCGGCGGGCGTGCCGGTCATGGACATGGCCGGCAAGACCATCATGCCGGGCCTGATCGACACCCACTGGCACGGCTCCATGGGTTCGGACGAGATCATCCCGGAACAGAGCTGGGTCAACTACGCCTCGCTGGCCTTCGGCGTGACCACGATCCACAACCCGTCCAGCGACACCAGCGAGATCTTCGCCCACAGCGAACTGGCCCGGACCGGCCGGGTCGTGGCGCCGCGCATCTTCTCCACGGGAACCATCCTCTACGGGGCCAGTACGCCGTTCACGGCCCAGGTCGAGGACCTCGACGACGCGATGTCGACCCTGCGCCGGATGCAGGCGGCGGGCGCGTGGAGCGTCAAGAGCTACAACCAGCCCCGCCGCGACCAGCGCCAGCAGATCATCGAGGCGGCGCGCCAGCTGAACATGATGGTCGTGCCCGAGGGCGGATCGCTGTTCCAGCACAACATGTCGATGATCGTCGACGGCCACACCACGATCGAGCACTCGGTCCCGCTGGCCCGCCTGTATGACGACGTCCACCAGCTATGGCGCCAGACCGGCGTCGCCTACAATCCGACCCTGGTGGTGGCCTACGGCGGCAGCTATGGCGAGAACTACTGGTACCAGGAGAGCCCGGTCTGGGATCACCCGATCCTGACGCAGTATGTGCCGCGGCGCATCCTCGACGCCCGCGCCCGCCGCCCGGTCACCGCCCCGGACAACGAATGGAACCACATATCGATCGCCCGCGAGGCCGTGCGGCTGGCCGGCGAGGGCGTCAATGTTCAGATCGGCGCCCACGGCCAGCGCGAAGGCCTGGCGGCGCACTGGGAGCTCTGGAGCCTCGCCCAGGGCGGCATGGCGCCGCTGGACATCCTGCGCGCCGGCACCCTGAACGGCGCGAAGGCGCTGGGCATGGACGGGGACCTCGGTTCGCTGGAGGTCGGCAAGCTGGCCGACATGGTGGTGCTCGATCAGAACCCGCTGGAGAACATCCGCAACACCACCTCGATCGCCTACACCATCGCCAACGGCCGGATTTACGACACCGGCATGAACGAGGTGGCGCCGCGCCAACGTCCCCGCGCGCCGTTCTGGTTCGCGGAGGCGGGCGGCGAAAGCTGGGCCGCCGGCGCGACGGACGCCGCCACGGACGGGCATGGGCACGATTGATCGGCGTGGCTGACCGTCAGGAACGGTCAGCCCCCTTTCCTCGCCACCGGGCCTAAGGCAACGGCGGGCGGCGAGCGTTGTCATTCGGCCTCGACGCCCTATCGTGAGGCGACGGCGGAGACCAGGCGTGGACGGGCATATGGACGGGACGATCCAGGACGATGATCCCTTCGCCCGACTCGGGCCCGTGTTCGCGGGCCGCCGGGCCCTGCTGCTCGAGGACGATCCGGCCCTGGCCGACCATGTCGCCGAACGGCTGACGGCCGCCGGATTCGAGGCGGTCGACCGGTTCGAGGCGGGCGAGGCCGCGCTGGAGGCCGCCGGGCGCGCGCCCTACGACATCCTGATCCTCGACCGCCTGACCGCCGGCATGGACGGGCTGGAGATGCTGAAACGTCTGCGCGCGGGCGGCGGGACCTCCTCGGACGCGCCGGCCCTGATGCTGACCGCGCTCGGCGGCGAGCGGCAGAAGGTCGAAGGGCTGCTCGGCGGCGCCGACGACTACCTGGCCAAGCCGGTGGGCGACGAGGAGCTGCTGGCGCGCATCGCCGCCCAGCTGCGGAGGGCGGCGCGGCGGGCCCGTCCGGCCGGTACGGAACTGGTCAACGGCCCCTTCCGCCTGTCGCCCGGCGCCCGCACCCTCAGGCTCGACCTCGGCGGGGGCGAAAGCCGGCTGATCGACCTGTCGCCGCTGGAGTTCGCCATCGTCGCCGAACTGATGGGCGCGCGCGGCCAGCCGGTGACCAAGACCATGCTGTGGGACCGCTGCTGGGTCGAATGGCGCTTCCTGCCCGACAATTTCGTCAACGTCATCGACGCCCGGATCAGCGCCCTGCGCCGCCGGCTCAAGGAACAGGCCCCGGAACTGGGCGAGGACCTGCACCCGCTGATCGTGTCCGCCCGTAGCCAGAGCCTGATATTCCGCGACCTGTCGGCGGGCTGAGCCGGAGATGGGCGAACGAGCAACAGGCCCGGGAGGCTGGCTGGCCCGGCGGACCTCGACCCAGCTGGCCGCGGCCATGGGCGTGCTGGCCGCGCTGGCGCTGTCGGGCTCGCTGCTGGTCACCGGCGCGGCGGTGCGCATGGACCAGCGCGAGAAGGCCGCGCTGGCGGCGCTGGACGACTACGGCGCCATGGTCTCGAAACTGGGCTCCGAGACCAGTCTGTCGGCCGAGCGGATCACCGAGGCCGACGCCGCCTGGCTATCGGCCTGGCTGAGCGCCTTCCAGAGCGGCCCGGCCCGCGAGGCGCGCACGCTCGAGGAGACCTGCCGCACCGGCCGCGGCGGCGCCGGCGTCCGCTTCATCCGCGCGCCGGTCGGCAAGCCGGCCGGGCTGGCGGCGCTGGAGACGGTGCGGGGCGAACGGGCGGGGCGGTTCGGCGAGGACGTCTATGTGGTGCGGCTGGGCCGGGGCGTGCTGTGCCCGTCCCGCGCCGTCGAGGTTGTGGTGGTCCGGCGGCCGTTCGGCGCGCTCGACATCGCCGTCGGCCGGGTGGTCGACCGGTCCGGCCAGGCTTGGGGCTGGGCCGTCGCCGCCGTGATCGCGACCGGGCTCCTGCTCCTCGTCATCGGGCTGGCCGCCGCGGCCGTCGCGCGCCGCCGCCTGACCGGCGCCGTGGCGGAGGTCAGCCGCGCCCTCGACCGGGCCGCCGTCGGGGACTTCTCGCTGCGTGCGCCGGAGACCGAAGTGGCCCCGGAGCTGACCGAACTGACCGGCCATGTGAACCGCACCCTCGACCGGCTCGACGAGCTTCTGAGCTGGCTGCGGGACTCCGCCGACCAGCTGGCCCACGATTTCCGCACGCCGCTGGCGCGCGCCTCCGTCCGCCTCGAGCGGCTGCGGGCGACGGCGACGACGCCCGAGGCCCGCAAGCTGATCGACGAAGCCCGCTCCGACCTCGCCCAGATCACCCGGTCGATGAACGAGGCCATGGCGCTGCGCGACGGCGAGGCCTGGGTGTTCGAGAGCGTGCGGCTGGACGAGCTCGCCGCGCAGGCGGCCGACCTCTACCAGCCGCTGGCCGACGAGCGCGGGGTCGCCATCCGGGTAGAGGCAGAACCCGTCTCGGTGCTGGGCGTGCGGTCGCTGCTCCAGCGGGCGGTGACCAATCTGGTCGACAACGCTGTCAAATTCTCGCCCGAGGGCGGGGTGGTGACCCTGACGGCGGGCGTTCGGGGCGGGCGACCGATCCTCGCCGTCGCCGACCAGGGCCCCGGCTTCACGCCCGCACCACGGCCCGGCGGCGCGGGGGCCGGAGACGGCCGCGAGAGCCACGGCATGGGGCTGGCCTTCGTGCGGGCGATCCTGAAACGGCACGGCGCCGTCATGACGGTTGATGACGGTCGTCCGGGGGCTGTCGTCACGGCGCGTTTCTCGCGCTAGGCTCGCTCCAACTAGAGGGGATTGGCGATGCGGCGTTCCACCAACCGGGCCCACGGTCTGTCGATACTGGCGCTGGTCGCGGCGGTCCCCCTGCTGGCGGCGACGGCGGCGGCGGCCCAGTCCAACCCCCAGGGCCCGATCCCCTACGACGCCCGGCGCGGGGTGTTCACCTTCGCCAGCGGGCTGGAGCAGGCCCTGCCGGCGGTGGTGCAGGTGACGACCCTCGGCCAGTCGGAGGGGCCCAGCTCGGGCGAGAACGAGCCGCGGCCGATCTCGAGCGGGTCGGGCGCCATCATCGACGCTCGCGAGGGCATCGTCGTCACCAACAATCACGTGGTCGAGGGCGGGCGCAAATACACCGTCGACCTGACCGACGGCCGCATCTTCGACGCGGTCCTGATCGGCACCGACAAGGCCACCGACCTGGCGGTGCTCAAGTTCGACGCCACCGGCCTGTCGGAGATCGAGGTGGTCGATTCCGACCAGCTGCGCACCGGCGATCTCGCCTTCGCCGTGGGTTATCCGCTGGGCCTCGACCAGACCCTGACCATGGGGGTGATCTCGGGACTCGGCCGTTCGGGCATGGGGGACCGGATCGAGGACTATATCCAGACCGACGCGGCGGTGAATTCGGGCAACTCGGGCGGGCCGCTGCTGGACAGCCGCGGCCGGCTGATCGGCATCAACACCTCCATCCTGTCGGGCGGCGGCGGCGGCAACGACGGCATCGCCTTCGCCGTACCCAGCCGCATCCTGCTGTATGTGGTGAACCAGCTGAGGACCGTCGGCGAGGTCAAGCGCGGCTCGACCGGCGCCATCCTCGGCTCGCTCAACGCCGAGCGGTCGCGCGAATTCGGCCTCGGCATCGTGCGCGGCGCGGTGGTCGAGAACGTGGCTCCCGGCTCGTCGGCCGAGGCCGCCGGCCTGAAACGCGGCGACGTCGTCACCCGCATCCAGAATCGTCCCGTCTCCAACGCCGGCACCGTCGCCGCGACGATCGGCATCGCCGAGCCCGGAACGCGGGTCGAGGTCGTCTATCTGCGTGAAGGCCGCGAGGGTCGGGCCACCCTCACCGTCGAGGCGCCGCAGGACCGTTCCGTCGTGCTCGGCTCCGAGGTGGTGATCGCGCGAGGCCTGAGCGCCCGCGCCGCCGCCGACGGGCTCCAGGTGTTCGCGGTCGAGGGCGGTTCACCCGCCGCCGGCGCGGGCCTGCAGGCCGGGGATGTCATCCGGGCGATCGACGACGCCGCCGTGGCGGATCTGACCGGTCTGGCCACCGCGCTGGGAAGCGCCGGCGAACATCGCCTGTCGGTGCGCCGCGGGGACGAGGATGTGACGGTGGCGCTGGGCGGCTAGCCCGCCCGGCCGGCGCGCGTCGGCTCCGGACAGCAAAACGCCCGCTCTGCCGGAGGGGGGAGGGTGGCGGAGCGGGCGTCTCGCTTGGAGGAAGCATCGACCCGCCAGAGCCCTTGATGGAATGATCCAGGGGGGCTGGGGGGGCTGTTCAGGATCCGGGATCGCTCCGAACTCCGACGAGCCGATGGGTCCGGTGTCGCCCCCCAAGGGGGCGGTCGATGGGCGGAACGGCGGCTATTTCGTGTTCCGTGCGATTTCTTGAGCGAGTGACGTTCGCGACACGCCGGTCGCCCGAACGGCGCCGGTTCATAAGGTCTGGCGTTTCCGCACGGGCGGCATACCTTCGACCCATGAGCGACGCCGCCGATTTTCAGCCCCAGGCCGGTCCGGTCTTTTTCGACCGGCGCGAACTGGAGCTGATCCTGAGGGTCTACGGGCGGATGGTGGCCGCAGGCGAATGGCGCGACTACGCCATGGCCGGCCATCGCGACGTGGCCGAGTTCGCCGTCTTCCGCCGCTCGGGCGACGCCCCCGCCTACCGCATCGAGAAACGCCCGGCGCTGCGCCTCAAACAGGGTCAGTGGGCCGTGATCGGCGAGGGCGGCGTGGTGTTGCGCCGCGGCCGCGAACTGCCCCAGGTGCTGCGCGTCTTCGACAGCCGCCGCTTCAGCATCGTCGAATAGAAAAGGCCCCGGCGTCTCCGCCGGGGCCTTTCCGTTCCAAACCTGCCCGTCGATCAGCGGCGACCGCCGAACAGCATCAACAGAAACTGGAACATGTTGATGAAGTTGATGTACAGGCTCAGCGCCCCGTAGCTGGTGGCCACCCCCATGGCGTTCTGGTTCCCGCCGAGGGCGTAGTAGGTCATCTTCAGCCGCTGGGTGTCGTAGGCCGTCAGGCCCGCGAAGATCAGCACGCCGGCGACGCTGATGATCAGCTGCATCATCGGGTTCTGCAGGAAGATGTTGACCACCGAGGCGATGATCAGGCCGATCACGCCTATGATCAGGAAGCTGCCCAGGCCGGTCAGGTTCTTCTTGGTCGTGTAGCCGAACAGGCTGAGCCCGCCGAAGGCGGCGGCGGTGATCAGGAAGGTCTGGATCACCGAGGCGCCCGTATAGACCAGCACCACCGTACCCATCGAGGCGCCGATCAGGGCCACGATCAGCCAGTAGAGCGCGCTCGCGGCGCCCGACGTCGGGTTTTTCATTACGAAATTCGAGCCCAGCAGGACCACGAGCGGCGCGAAGGCCACGATCATGCCCAGCAGGGTGAAGCCGGTCAGGCGGGTGACGCCGTCCGGAAACACCGCGGTCGAGAACATCAGGTCGCGCACCGGCGGCCAGGAGCCCGTCACCCAGGCGAGCGCCGCGGAAACCAGCAGGCCCAGCGCCACCTTGTTGTAGACGCCCAGCATGAAGCTGCGCAAACCCGCGTCCACCGACATGTCGGCGGATTGCGGGAGCGGCCGGGCGTAGCCGTTGTTGAAGTCGCTCATCGCGAGTTCGATCTCCTTGTTCGCCGGGGTCATCCCCGGTTGTCCGTCAAATATCGGGGTCGATCCCCGTTGACGCAAGGAAAACCGGACTTGGGCGGTCGGGTTTCAACCGCTACGAACGGTCGCATGATCCGGTTGTTCACCGCCTTGCCGATCCCCGACGACGTGGCCGATACGCTCGAGCGGCGGCAGTCCGGCCTGCCCGGCGCCAAATGGCGCACGCGCGACCAGTTGCACCTGACCCTGGCGTTCTACGGCGAGGTCGAGGAGCGCCGCGCCGACGACCTGGCGGCGGAGCTCAGCCGCGCAGCAACCGGCGGGCCGTTGGAGTTCACGCTCCACGGCGTCGGCGCGTTCGGCGACGCCCATCGCAGCCACACCCTGTGGGCCGGGGTCGAGCCCAACGAGCGACTGTCGGTGCTGGCCGGGCGCTGCCGCGCCGCCGGGGAGCGGGCCGGCGTGGTGATCGAGAAGCGCGACTACCGCCCGCACGTGACGCTGGCCTATCTGAAGCCGCAGACCAATCCGGACCGGATCGGCGCCTGGATCGCCGGGCACAACCTGCTGCATTCCCCGCCGATCCCCATCGACCGCTTCGGCCTGTGGTCCAGCGTCCTGACGCACGACGGCAGCCGCTACCAGCTCGAACAGGAGTACCTGCTGTGACCAGCCCCGTGATCGAGACCGCCCGCCTGACCCTGCGCCCGCCGGCGATGGAGGATTTCCCGCGCTGGGCCGAGATGATGGCGGACCCCGAGGCCGGGAAATTCATCGGCGGTCCGATGCCGGCCGAGGCCGCGTGGCGCGGCTTCATGACCATGGCCGGGGCGTGGAGCCTGACCGGCGTGGCCATGTTCTCGCTGATCGAGCGCGACACCGGCCGCTGGCTGGGCCGCATCGGGCCGTGGACGCCGCTGGGCTGGCCGGGGACCGAGGTCGGCTGGGGGCTGCACCCGGACGCGCAAGGCAAGGGCTACGGCGTCGAGGCGGCGACGGCGGCCATCGACTACGCCTTCGACGTGCTCGGCTGGACCGACGTGATCCACTGCATCGATCCGGACAATACGCCGTCGCAGCGCCTGGCCGAGCGGCTGGGCTCGCGCAATCTCGGCCCGACGCGCCTGCCGCCGCCGTTCGACACTGCGCGGGTCGACCGCTGGGGCCAGAGCCGCGAGCAGTGGCGCGCCCGCGCCGGCGCCTGAGCGCGGGCCCTGAGCCCGAATCCGACGCTCACGCGTTGAACGCTCAAGCTTTGACCCGCCGCCGCCATCGGCTAGGCAGGATGCAGTCATGATTAGGGATGGACGGATGCGGGTTCTGGTTCTGGGCGGCGACGGATTTTGCGGCTGGCCGACGGCGCTGCACCTGTCGGCGAGGGGCTGGGACGTTCTGGTCGTCGACAATCTGAGCCGGCGCAATATCGACAACGAGCTGGAGGTCCAGTCACTGACCCCGATCCGGACCATGGGCGAGCGTATCGCCGCGTGGAAGGAGGTCAGCGGCCGGACCATCGACTTCGTCAACATGACCGTCGGCAAGGAGTTCGACCGGCTCGTGGCCCTGATCCGCGACTGGAAGCCCGACAGCGTCGTCCATTTCGCCGAACAGCGCGCCGCGCCCTATTCGATGAAGTCGGCGCGGCATAAATTGTACACGGTCGACAACAATATCAATGCGACCAATCACCTGCTGGCGGCGATCGTGGAGAGCGGGCTGGATGTGCATCTGGCCCATCTCGGGACCATGGGGGTCTATGGCTACACCACCGCCGGCCTGCGCATTCCCGAGGGCTATCTGAAGGTCACGGTCGACACCGACTTCGGCCCGGCCGAGCAGGAGATCCTGTTCCCGCCGAACCCCGGCTCGATCTATCACATGACCAAGACCCAGGACGCCCTGCTGTTCCAGTTCTACGCCCGGAACGACGGCCTGCGGATCACCGACCTGCACCAGGGCATCGTCTGGGGCGCCCAGACCGAGGAGACGCGCCTGGACGAGCGGCTGATCAACCGGTTCGACTATGACGGCGACTACGGCACGGTGCTGAACCGGTTCCTGATGCAGGCGGCCGTCGGCTATCCGCTGACGGTGCACGGCACTGGCGGCCAGACGCGGGCCTTCATTCACATCCAGGATACGGTGCGCTGCGTCGAGCTGGCCCTGAAGAACCCGCCCAAGGCCGGCGAGCGGGTCAAGATCCTCAACCAGATGACCGAGAGCCGCCGCGTCCGCGACCTCGCCGCCATGATCGCCGACATGACCGGGGCCGAGGTCCACTACGTCCCCAACCCGCGCCAGGAAGCCGACGAAAACGAGCTGGTGGTGGCCAACGACCAGTTCCGCGAACTGGGCCTGAAGCCGATCACCCTGGCCGAGGGGCTGATGCAGGACGTCACCGGGATCGCCCGCCGCTACGCCCACCGCGCCGACCTGACCAAGGTCCCGTGCGTCTCCAGCTGGAACAGCAAGCGGGCCGAGGCCCTCAAGGCCGAACCGGTCACGGTCGCGCCGGCGGCCGGCCCCCGTGTCCGTTCCGCCTGATCGCGACAGGCATGCCCGCAGACGCCTCGCCTCCGACGTTGCTGGTCTTCGGCGGAGGCTGGCTTGGACAGGCGGCCGCGCGCGAGGCGGTGCGTCGGGGCGGGCGGGCGATCCTGACCAGCCGCAACCCGGACCGCCGTCAGGCGCTGATCGCCGGGGGGTCCGAGGCCATCGACCCGGATGACGCCGCGGCGCTGGACCATGCGGTGCGGGACGCGTCCGCCGTCCTCGTCACCGCCCCGCCCGAGAGCGACGGCTGTCCCGGCCTGAAGCGGCTGGTCCCCGCCCTTACCCGCACCGGCGCCTTCCCGGACTGGATCGGCTATGTCTCGTCCACCGCGGTCTACGGCGACCGGGGCGGCGGCTGGACCTTCGAGGACGACCCGCTCAACGCCGCCTCGCTGGAAGGGGCGCGCCGGGTGCGGGCCGAGCGCGACTGGCTGGACGCCGGACGGGGCATGGGACTGACGGTGCAGCTGTTCCGCCTGCCCGCGCTCTACGGCCCCGGCCGTTCGCCGCTCGACCGGCTGCGCGACGGCACCGCCCGCATCGTCCGCAAGCCGGGCCAGGTGTTCAACCGCATCCATGTCGACGACGCGGTCGCCGGCCTGTTCGCCTCGATGGCGCGGCCCCGCCCCGGCGCGGCCTACACCCTGTGCGACGACGAGCCCGCCCCGGCCGATGTGGTCATGGAATGGGCGGCGCACCGGCTGGGCCTGCCCCGTCCGCCCGAAGTCGACCTCAACGATCCATCGGTCTCCGACGCCATGCGCCGCTTCTACCTGGATTCCAAACGGCTCTCGAACGCCCGCGCCAAGGCCGAACTGGGCTGGCGGCCGCGCTATCCGACCTGGCGCGAGGGGCTGGAGGCGATGCTCGGCGACGCCGGGACATAGGCGACAACCATACGAGACATTTCGGGCAAGACATCCGCGACATCGCCCGCAGCACAAACGACATCCGGGACAACCGCGACATGGCCCGGACGGATCGCCGGGCGATCCCGGACCGCCCCCCATGGATGTCCGGAAACGGAACGCTGCTGCGTCTGGTCCAGAACCCGGACGCATAACCCCCTGCCCGCCCGAGGATCAGACCGTCCGGCGCCCGGGGAAAAGATGCACGGGCGGGGTCGCGGGGCCGTCTTCAACGCACAGCCGGCCCCCACGTCTGGCCCTCGGGTCAAGCCCGAGGGTGACGGCCGTGAGAGTGGGGAACCCTAGAACGGCAGGATGTTGCGCTGGCGGCTGTAGGCCATGGTGCCGACGTTGGCGCCGAGGCGCAGGCCGACGCCGGTGCGGATCGGAGCCAGCACGATGCCGTCGGCGGCCTGATAGTTCACGCCCACGCCGCCGACCAGATAGGCCGAGCCCTCCACGCCGGGATAGCGGCGGTAGATCATGTCGGGGTGGTAGAGGCCGTAGACCAGGGTGAAGACCCGGCTGGCGTTGCCGCCGACGTCCCAGCCGATCGAGATGCCCTGCCAGAACACCTCCTGCGAGGCCGACAGGTCCTTCATGTGCAGCGCCCCGCGGCCGTAGCGCAGGCCGACGCCGGCCGCGCCCGCCCCCTCCTCACCGGCGATATAGGCGGTCGGGCGGTCGCCCTGGTCGGCGAAGATGCGCTCGATGGCGGCGCCGATGGCCTCGGCGGCGATGCCGAGTTCGCGCGAGCCCGCGGCGATCAGTTCTTCGGAGGTATAGGCGGGGGCGTCCTGATCCGAGCGGATCGGGTAGTTGGGATCGGACGCAGGCGCCGTGGCGCAGGCGGACAGGCCCGAGACGCCGGTGGTGGCGGCGAGACCGGAAAGGATCAGCTGGCGGCGGTGCATGGCGATGGCTCCGAAGGCGGGGACGGCTCGCCCGACTCGCGCGGGCCTGAAAGCCACCGTCACCGGCGTTTGCGGCAGACTTGCGGCTGCAAGGTTAACGGGAGATTGCCAGGATCGCTCCCGGGACAGACACGGCCCGACACTGCGGGCGCCCGGAGCTCACCTGGAGTCCTGATGGAAGAGCCACCCGCTCACCACGACCGCTATGGCGGCTCCCGCGATCTGGCCGACCACGAAGATCGGAACGGAACCCGGCGCGATGCCGGCGAAGGTGTCGCTCATCGAGCGGGCGATCGTCACCGCCGGGTTTGCGAACGATGTCGAGGCCGTGAACCAGTAGGCCGACGAAATATACAGGCCGACGATGAACGGAGTGGCCGTGGGCCGAAAGCGAAGGGACCCGAGGATGGCGATCAACAGACCGAAGGTCGCGACGCCTTCGGCAAGGCCCTGGGCGGCGCCGTCCCGGACTTTGGTGGACACCTGAAAGACGGCTTCGTCGAACATCAGGTGGGCGGCCCACACGCCGACGACGGCCCCAAGGAGTTGCACGGCCACATAGGCGGCGGCGACTTTCGCATCGAGCTCGCGCCTCGCCGCGAAGGCAAGCGTCACCACGGGGTTGAAGTGCGCGCCCGACAGGGGACCGAAGACCGTGATCAGCACGCTCAGCCCGGCTCCGGTGGCCAGGGTATTGCCCAGCAAGGCCACGGCTGCGTTGCCGCCCGCCAGGCGCTCGCCCATGATTCCGGACCCCACGACGATCGCGAGCAGAAGCGCCGTGCCCAGGGCCTCGGCTACAAGCCGGCGTCCGAGGTCAAAAGACTCAAGAGGTGGTTCCAGGCTTGCTGGCGGCATCGCGTCCCAACCGGTGGCGTTCGCGCTCCATACCCCGACCTTGGCCCACGCGAAATCGTGTGTCGCCAATCATCGGTCGCCCTGGCGGAGCTCACCCCCGCAGCGTCGCCCCCGCCTTGGCTCCCGCGGCCACGACCTTCGCCGACAGGGCCTCGATCTCGGCCTCGGTCAGGGTCGCCTCGCGCGGCTGGATCACCACTTCCAGCGCCACCGACTTCATGCCCTCGGGCACGCCGGCGCCACGGTAGACGTCGAACACCCGGACGTCGGCGATGAGCGCCTTGTCGGCGCCCGCGACGGCCCGGATCAGATCACCCGTCGCCTGGCTCTCGGCCGTGACGAAGGCGAAGTCGCGGGTCAGGGGCATCAGCGGCGGCAGCACGGCCGGGCCGCGCGCCTTGGTGGCCTTGCCCCTCGATTCCGGCACGGCGTCGAGCACGATCTCGAAGGCCAGCATGGGGGCGTCGGCGTCCAGCGCCTTGAGCACGCGCGGGTGCAGGGCGCCGAACTCGACCATCACATTCTTCGGACCGAGCTGGAGCCGGGCCGAGCGGCCGGGGTGCCACCAGTCGCGGTTCTGGCCCTGGACCAGCTGTAGCGAGGCCGTCGGCGCGCCCAGCTCGTCCAGCAGCGCCATCAGGTCGCCCTTGAGCGCGAACAGGGCGTCCTCGACCCCGCCGCCCCAGTGGCGCGGCGAACGCGGCGCCACGAGGCCGGCGATGACGGTGCGCTGACCGGTCGGGCTGTCGTCCAGATAGATCGGGCCGATCTCGAACAGGGCGGCGTCCGGATGGCCGCGGTCGGCGTTGCGCGCCGCCGCCTGGATCAGATTGGGCAGGGCCGAGGGCCGCATGCAGTCCAGATCGGCCGCGATGGGGTTCTCGACCACCAGCCGCTGATCGCCGCCGCCGAACAGGGCGGCGTTCGATTGTTTGGTGAAGGACCAGGTGACGGCCTCCGCATAGCCCATGGCCGCCAGCGCGCGGCGGGCGGTGCGCACCCGCGCCTGGCGGGGATTGAGCACGCCCTTCGACGGCGCGCCGAGGTCGGGCAGCGGGGTCGACGGCAGTTCGCCATAGCCCTCGATGCGGGCCACTTCCTCGACCAGGTCGGCCGGGCCCTCGACATCGCGCCGCCACGACGGCGGGGTCACGATCCACGGCACGCCGGCGCCTTGGCCGCGCGCGACCTCGAAGCCGAGCCGGGTCAGGATCTCGGCGATCCGGTCGCCGTCGAGCGCCAGGCCGGTCAGGGCGCCCACGCGGGCCGGGTCGAAGGCGAAGGACGCCGGATTGGCCGGCGCCGCGCCCGCCACCACGATCTCCGACGGTTCGCCGCCGCACAGGTCGAGGATCAGGCGGGTGGCCAGTTCGATGCCTGAAACCGGGGACGCCGGGTCGACGCCGCGGGCGAAGCGGTACTGGGCGTCCGAATTGATCGTCAGGGTCCGGCCGGTCTGGGCCGTGAGGATCGGGTCGAACCAGGCGCTCTCGAGGAAGACGTCGACCGTCTCGTCCGAACACCCCGTGGAGACGCCGCCCATGATGCCGCCCAGCCCGATCGGCCGTTCCCCGGCCGCGTCGGAGATGACGCACATCGACGGATCGACGGTGTAGGTCTTGCCGTCCAGGGCGATCAGATGCTCGTGCTGGCCGCCCTCGTGGGAGGGCGTGTCGGCCGCCACCTGACCGGCGCGAACCACGATCTCGTTCCCGACCAGCAGGGCCGCGTCATAGACGTGAAGCGGCCGGGCGCGGTCGTAGGTGATCAGGTTGGTGACGTCGACCAGCCGGTTGATCGGACGCAGGCCGATGGCGGTCAGGCGATGCTGCAGCCACTCCGGCGAGGGGCCGTTGCGGACGCCGCGGATGAAACGGCCGGCGAAGACCGGGCACATCTCCGGCGCGGCGATGCGCACCGAGATCGGCGACGGAAAGGTCCCCGGGATCGGAACGATGGACGGCGTCCGCAGCTGGCCGAGGCTGGCCGCCGCCAGGTCGCGCGCGATGCCGGCGACGCCGAGCCAGTCGGGCCGGTTCGGGGTGACCTCGAAATCGATCACCGGCTCGGCCCCGAACACGCCTGCCGCCGGGGTTCCGACCGTCAGGTCGTCGGCCAGTTCGAGGATGCCGTCGCTCGAGCCAAAGGAGTCGGGGGCCAGCTCCAGCTCGGCGGCCGAACACAGCATGCCGTGCGAGACCACGCCGCGCACCGGCTTCTCGACCAGGGTCACGCCGAGGCCGGGCACGAAGGCGCCGATCGGGGCGTAGATGGTGGTCAGGCCCGCCCGCGCGTTGGGCGCGCCGCAGACGATCTCTTTCGGCCCATCGACGGTGTCGACCTGGCAGACCTGCAGCCGGTCGGCGTTGGGATGCCGCTCGGCCGAGACGATCCTCGCCACCGTGAAGGGCGCCAGGGCGGCGATCGGATCGTGAACCTCCTCGACCTCGAGCCCGGCCATGGTCATGGCGTCGGCCACGGCGGCCACGTCGGCCTCCGTGTCGAGATGTTCCTTCAGCCAGGAGAGGGTGAACTTCACGAAGCCTTGCCTCCGAGGACGGTCAGGAAGTTGTCGGTGAAGGCCGGGCTTCCGGTGAATCCGACCGCGACGAAGACGCACCGGCGGAAGGTGCAGTTGCGGAAGGCGATGGCGCCGATGACCTTCTGGGGCCCCACGGGACGCAGCAGGAGATTGCGCAGGTCACCGCCGGCGTAGCCCATGTCGCAGGCGTCGAAATCGCAGCCGTCGACCGGGAGCAGGACCGCCGGCCCCTCGATCCGGCAGTCGATGAAGGTCTTGCCGTCGATCAGCGGGTTTCCGCTGCTGATCGCCTGCGCCGCCAATTGCGGCAGCCAGATCTGCTCCCGCTCATAGGTCGGACCGTCGCCGAGCGGGCGCCACGGCATGTAGGGGCTGGGATCTGTCATGGTCGGTTCAACTCAGGCCGCTGGCGGCGTTGGGCGCGGCGAAGGCGGAGAAGCCATAGTGGGCCAGCCACCGGGTGTCGGCCTCGAACATCGGCCGCAGATCGGGGATGCCGTACTTCAGCATGGCGAGGCGGTCGACGCCCATGCCGAAGGCGAAGCCCTGGTATTCGTCCGGATCGATGCCGCAGTTGCGCAGCACGTTCGGATGGACCATGCCGCAGCCGAGGATCTCCATCCAGCTGTCGCCCTGGTTCAGCTTGAGCTCGCCGCCCGAGCGGTCGCAGCGGATGTCCATCTCGGCCGACGGCTCGGTGAACGGGAAGTGGTGCGGCCGGAACCGGGCGTCGACGCCCTCGACCTCGAAGAAGCGGGCGACGAAGGTCTCCAGCGTCCACTTCAGGTGACCCATGTGGACGCCCTTGTCGATGACGAGGCCCTCGACCTGGTGGAACATCGGCGTGTGGGTCGCGTCGCTGTCCTTCCGGAAGGTCCGGCCCGGGGCGATGATCCGGATCGGCGGCGTCTGCGACATCATCGTGCGCACCTGCACCGGGCTGGTGTGGGTGCGCAGGACCTTGCGCTCGCCGGTCTGGGGGTCCGGGGTCAGGAAGAAGGTGTCGTGCATCTCCCGCGCCGGATGTTTCGGCGGGAAGTTCAGGGCCGTGAAATTGTGGAAGTCGTCCTCGATATCGGGACCTTCCGCCACCGCGAAGCCCATGTCGGCGAACAGGGCGATCATCTCGTCCATCACCTGCATGGTCGGATGCACGCTGCCCTTGCGGCGGGGCCGCGGCGGCAGGGTCAGGTCGACGTGCTCGGCCTTCAGGCGGGTGTCCAGCTCGGCCGCCTCAAGCCCGGCCTTGCGGGCCGCCAGAGCCGCCGAGACGCGGTCGCGCAGACCGTTGATCATCGGGCCGTGCTCGCGCCGCTCGTCGGGGCTCATGGCGCCCATGCCCTTGAGCAGGCCCGAGATCGAGCCCTGTTTGCCCAGCGCCGCCACGCGCAGTTCCTCCACCGCGGCGGCGGTCTCCGCGGCGCCGATGGCGTTGATCAGGTCGAGTTCCAGCTGGGCGAGATCGGTCATGGTCGCAGTCGTCTAGCGGGCCGGAGCGGTTTCGTCACCCGGTCAGGCGTCGCTTGGTCAGTTCGCCGCCTCCCAGGCGTCCACGATCCACTTCGGCGGCTCGGGCTCCCAGCGGATCGGGCGGCCCTCGCTGGCGGTCCAGCGGTGCAGCCACGAGACGCCGTTGGCGCGCACATAGTCGTCGGCATGGCCGTAGACCGGGTCGGCCAGCGCCTCGTCGAGCGTGACGAACCGGTAGCCCCGCGCCTGATAGAGGGCGTGGATGCGCGGATACCAGTCGCGGTTCAGGGTGTTGGCGTGCAGCAACAGCACCTGGGCCGGCTCGCGGCCGCCGGTCAGCTCGGCGCTGTACGGCTCCCAATGGTCCATCACCACGGCCATGTGGGCGACATAGGCCTCGCCGACGCGGGTCTTCAGGGCCTCGTCGCCGTCAGCCTCGGCCTTGCGGTAGACGGCCGCGAACATCCAGTCGTTGTTGTCGAGGGTGACCGGCGCGACGGTGTAGCCCCGCCCGGCCAGTCCCGCGGCGATCGCGGCCTTCTTCTCCGTCGTCTCGCCGGTGAACAGGAAGGGATGGCGGAAGAAGCGCAGGGCGCGGCCCCTCGCCTCCAGCACGGCGCGCGTCGCCGGCGCGCCCTGGTCGACGTCGTCCAGGTAGGTCTCGACCGTGTTCCGGTGGATGTTGAGATGGCAGAAGGTGTGGTTGCCCAGGTCGAGCCCGGCGTCGAGCCAGACGTTCAGCAGGGCGGGCAGCAGCCCGGCGCGGCGCTCCTCGCACACCTTGCCCTCGTTGACGAACGCCGCCGCCCGCGTCTCCAGCGGCCGCAGCATGCCGACGAAGTCTTCCGTCAGGGCCATGGCCTGCGCCGGGTCGCACAGCACCGCGTCGGCGGCCTGATACGGCAGGTCGTCGAAGGTGACCGCGACGGCGCGATCCTGCGCCTGCGCGGGCGTGGACAGGGCGCAGAGGGCGGCGAGGGCGAACAGCGATCGTTTGAGCATCCGCCAAGCCTAGCGGTTCGGACCGCAAACGAAAACGCCCGCCCCGGACGGACCGGAGCGGGCGTTTCGGCAGTTCGATACGGTGGAGGCTTACGCCAGCGCGCCGCGGACCTTGTCGGCGATCGCCTTGAAGACGGCTTCGTCGGCGGCCATGGCGGCCAGGACCTTGCGGTCCAGCTCGATGCCGGCCTTGCCCAGGCCGTGGATGAACTGGCTGTAGGTGAAGCCTTCCAGACGGGCGGCGGCGTTGATGCGCTGGATCCACAGGGCGCGGAAATTGCGCTTCTTGGTGCGGCGGTCGCGGTAGGCGTATTGCCCGGCGCGGTCGACCGCGGCCTTGGCGGTGCGGATGGTGTTCTTGCGGCGGCCGTAGAAACCCTTGGCCTGGGCGAGAACCTTCTTGTGCTTGGCGTGGGACGTTACGCCCCGTTTGACGCGAGCCATGTCGCTATCCTTTCAAATTCTGTGTGGAGATCAGGTCAGACGCGCGCCGATCAGGCGTACGGCATGTAGGACTTGATCTTCCGGGCGTCGGCGTCGGCCATGACCTTGGTGCCGCGGTTCTGGCGGATGTATTTGCTGTTGTGGCTGATCAAACGGTGCCGTTTGCCCGCCACGCCAGACTTGACCTTGCCAGTCGCCGTGAATTTGAAGCGCTTCTTGGCGCCCGACTTCGTCTTGAGTTTCGGCATTTTCACTCTCTTTTTGAGTGGGCTGTCGTCCTTCGGACTATTTGATCCGTCGGGGTCCAGACCCTTGATTAAGAACCGCCCAGGCATGCCTGTTCGCCCGGCGGTTCGGTACGCGAAGGCGCGGCTTGTATGGGAAGCGGCCTGCAAAGGCAAGCCCGCCTACTCCGCAATCGCCGTCGCGAGGTCCGCCTGACGCTTGCGGAACGCCCGGCCCGCATTGATCGCCATCACCGCGGCCGGAACCGTCAGGGCGGCGCCGATCAGGAACGGCCAGTCGTGTCCGAAGCCCGAGAAGATCGCCCCGGCCGCCATCGGGCCGAAAATCCGCGCCGAGGAGCTGGCGGCCATGTTCAGGCCCAGCATGGCGCCCTGGCGGTCCGGATCGACCGAGCGGGAGATCAGGGCCGAGATGTTCGGCATGGTCACGGCCATGCCGAAGGCGCCGAAGGCCATGATCGCCGGGACCAGCAACTCGGCGTCCGGCAGCAACCGGCTGGCCGCGACCTGCCCGACCAGGCCCGCGCCGAAGATCAGGCAGCCGACGGCCAGCACCGGCGCCTCGCCGAAGCGGCGGGCCAGCCGGCCCGCGATCAGGCCCTGGCAGACGGTCGAGACAACCCCCACCGCCATGAAGCTGAGCCCGACCTCGCGCGCGCCCCAGCCATACCGGGCCTCGGTCCAGAAGCCGAAGGTCGACTCCATGCCGGAGAAGCCGGCCATGTAGATCAGGGTGACCAGCAGCACCCGCGACACCACCGGATTGGCCACCGCGTCATGCACCCCGCCGAGGAACGGCGGTCGCGGCGCGGCCGGATCGGCCGGAGCCCGGCTCTCCTTCAACAGGACGAGGACGCCGAGGGCGGCCAGCAGGCACAGCCCCGCCGCGACGAAGATCGGCAGCTGGTACCCGAGCGTGCCGAGGTCCGGACGGGTGAGCACGCCGCCCAGCCCCGGACCGAATATGAAGCCGAGGCCGAAGGCGGCGCCGATCAGCCCCATCCGTCCCGCCCTCTGCGCCGGCGGCGTCACGTCGGCGACATAGCCCTGCACGGTCGAGATGTTGCCGGCCCCCAGGCCGGTGAACAGGCGCACGGCGATGGCCAGCCAGATGTTCGGTACGAAGGCCAGCGCCAGGTAACCGACGGCATTGGCGAGGATGGTGATCAGCAGCACCGGCTTGCGCCCGATCCGGTCCGACAGCCGGCCCCAGAACGGCTCGCCCGCGAACTGGCCCAGGGAATAGGCCGAGAACATCAGCGCCACCTGCCACGGCGGCGCGTCCAGCGTCTGGCCGTAGAACGGCAGCAGCGGAATGACGATGCCGAAGCCGACCAGATTGATGAACACGACCCCGAACAGCACGGCGAGGGCGGACCGGGAGGTTTTGGGGGCGGAGGCGCTCATGCCTCGCTTCTATGACGCGGCCCGCCCCGCGTCGACGGCCTTACCGGGGCGGATTGTGCGACTCGAGGAAGCGCACCGTCTCGGTCAGCATGCGCTGACGGGTGGCGGATCGCGACAACCAGTGGTCCTCGCCGGCCAGTTCGATCAGCTCATGCGGCTTGCCCGCCGCGCGAAGAGCCGAAGCCATCGCCCGGCTCTGCTCGATCGGCACGACCGTGTCGTCGCGTCCGTGCAGCAGCAGGATCGGCGCCTCGGCCTGCTCCGCCAGCCGGGCCGGGGACAAGGTGTCGAGCGCGCGATCGCCGGTGCGTTCAACGCCCATGAAGCGGTTCCAGTATCTCACCGCCTGGTTGTCACGATGGGCGCCCTGTTCGGCCTCCCAGAGCACCATGCGGCGCAGGTCCGACACGCCCGCCACCGAGACGGCGCAACGGTAGACGCCTCGATCGATCGTGGCGCCGGCCAGGGCCGCGTAGCCGCCATAGCTGGCGCCGACGATGCACACCCGCTCCGGATCGACGATCCCCTGGCCGGCGAGATGACGCACGCCGTCCGAGAGATCGGTCTGCATCTTGCGGCCCCATTCGCCGTAGCCCGCCTCCAGGAAGGCCCGGCCGTAGCCCGTCGAACCCCGGAAATTGGCCTGCAGCACCGCATAGCCGCGCGAGGCCAGCGCCTGGGCCCACCAGTCGAACCCCATCGCGTCCCGGGACGCGGGTCCGCCATGGGCGAGGACAATGAGCGGCAGGCTCGAGGGTTCTGTAATCCCCGGCGGCGTCGTGAGATATCCGTGAATCTCAAGGCCGTCCTGGGCCTGGTAGCGCACGGAACGCACATCGCCGACGTGCTCCGGCAGGATGGCGGGATAGGCCTCGCCGACGACCTTGGCGTCTCGCGCATCGAGGTCGACCAGCCGGTAGACGCCGGAATCTCCGGATCCGCTGGTCAACACCACGACCTGCCGCAGGTCGTCGCTCCAGGACACCAGCCGCGGAGATGCGCCCTGGAACGCCCGTGCGATCGACGCCCAGACGCGCGCGGCGGCCGGGTCCAGGAACTGGTAGTCGACGCTATCGTCCCCCGTCCTGCCGCTGCCGATCAACAGCCCGGTCACGGGGTGGTGGATCAGGAATTCGGGGGCGCGGGCGAACGGCAGCCGCGCCCAGGCGCCGCTTTCGACATCGACTTCGAAAAGGTGAGTCAGGGCGGCGCCGTCCCCGGCGTCGCCATCCTGCTGGCCGGCCAGGTCTTCGCGTTCGGCGCTGAGCACAACGGTCCCCGGCGACCGACCCGGTCCGAGCAATCTGGGCGTATCGATGGGGGCGTCGACGAACCAGGCGCTCGTCAGGCGGCCGCCGTCGCCGCGGGCCAGATGCAGCGTCCATCGACGGCGCTGTTCGTCATGGTCTGCACGAGCCAGCGGCCGTCCCGCGGGGTCGAGCACGAAGTCCTCGACATCGTGGTCGGCTTCCTCCGCCACACGGCCCAGGCCGTCGTCGGGGCTGACCCGAAACAGGTTCAGGTCGCCGGGGTTGGGCGGCGAAAAGCCGCGCACGAAGATCGTGGGGCCGTCTGCTGTCTCTCGCACCCTTGGCGCGCCGATCATGATCGGCAGAACGTCCCGGTTGCGATCGAATATCCGACGTACCGTCCGGGTCTCGATCGTGTAGATCTGCCCCACGAAGAACTCGCTCCTCGGGACGCCGAGCCGCGGCATGGCGGTGGTGACCGACGTGGTGGCCAACAGCCGCTCTTCGCCCACCCATTGCAGGTCTCGCACCTTGGTCTCGCCCACCCGTGCACCGCCCACCATCTCCCCGGTCGCCAGGTCGGTGATCAGCATCGCCCGCTCATCGCCCGCGACGGTGACGAAGGCCACTCTATCCCCGGACGGAGACACCTGGACGTATTCGAGCGACGGCAGGGCGCCATAAGCCTCCAGCGGCGGCGGCTCCTGTGCACGCGCAACTGTCGTCAGCGTCAGCGCCGCCGCGAGCGTCATCGTCCACAGGTTCATGTTCAGCCCCCCCGGGGGCCAGATCAACCGAAGCGCGCGCGTGGCGCAACCGGGATTTTCATGCGCGGGGTCGACAAACGAAAAACGCCCCGCCATTTCCGGTCGGGGCGCTTCGCATTCGGTGATCGGAAGGCCTATTTCGGCGCCAGGATCATGATCATCTGGCGGCCTTCCATGCGCGGCGCGTACTCGACCTTGGCGATCTCGTCGAAGTCAGCCTGCACCTTGTTGAGCAGCTTCATGCCCAGTTCGGGGTGAGCCATCTCGCGGCCGCGGAAGCGCAGGGTCACCTTGACCTTGTCGCCCTCGTCGAAGAAGCGGTGCATGGCCTTGGCCTTCACCTCGTAGTCGTGGGTGTCGATGTTGGGCCGGAGCTTGATTTCCTTCAGCTCGACGACCTTCTGGCGCTTGCGCGCCTCGGCCTTCTTCTTCTGCTCCTGGAAACGGAACTTGCCGTAGTCGAGGATCTTCGCCACCGGCGGTTCGGAGGTGGAGACGATCTGAACCAGGTCCATGCCGGCCTCTTCGGCGGCTTCCAGCGCGGCGGACGTCGGCATGACGCCCTGCTTTTCGCCGTTCTGGTCGATCAGCAGAACGCGCGGCGCGCGGATGTCTTGGTTCATGGGCGGCCCGTCCTTGACGGGCGGCTGGTTCATCGGACGGCGAATGGGCGTCGTTTCCTTTTGTGGACGAAGGGTCTGGCGAGGCGAGGCGCGCGACGGATCGCGGTCTTCCCCTCAGGCGGCCTATATGACCGCGAATGCCCGTCTCTTCAAGGTTTGACCGGCATTCCGGCGCCGATGAAGGCGTCGTGCAGACCCAGCACGGCCTCGAACACATGATCGACGGTGAGGGCCTCGATCGGCGCGAACTCGCCGCGCGTCTCGTTGGAGGCCACGGTGCGGGTCTTCGGGCCCCACGGACCGTACAGCCACCACTCGGTGGGGCCGAACAGGCCCAGGGTCGGACGCCCGGCGGCGGCGGCCACGTGCATAAGGCCGGAGTCGTTGCCCACGAACAGGGCCGCTCCGTTGATCGCCGCGGCCGAGGCGAGAATGTCGCCCTTGCCGACGAAGTCCAGTCCACGGTCGCCCGCCGCCGCCAGAGCCGGGGCGGCGGGCGGATGATCCCCCGGCCCGCCCACCAGCATGAAGCGCCAGCCGTCGAAGCGCGGCTCGGCCTTCAACCGCTCGACCAGCGCGCCCCAGCGGTCGGCCGGCCAGCTCTTGCCGGCCTGGTGGGCGATGGGGGCCAGGGCCAGGATCGGACCGGGACCGGGTCCCTCCCACAGCTGCGGGTTCAGCACCTCTCCGGCCTCCCGCTCGGCCCGCGCATCGAGGAATATTTCCGGCTCCAGCGGCGTCCCGGACCCCATCAGGCGCGAGACCATCTCGACCTTGCGCACGCCCGTCTCCCAAGAGCGATTGTAGACCACGCGGCGCTTCGCCCGGACCTGCCACGCCAGCGCCGAACCGCGGATGTCGATGACCATGTCCCAGCGGGTCCGCCAGACCTGCTTCCACAACTCGATCCAGTGTCCGGCGAACTTCTTCTTGTCGAGGATGATGACCCGCTCGACCCCCGGCGCGGACCGGAACAGCGGCGCGGGCGGCCGGCCGCAGGCGACGGTGATCCTCGCGCCCGGAATCTGCCGGCCGATCTCCCGGATCACGCCCGAGGAGATGACGCAGTCGCCGATGCGGTTGGAGGTGACGAACAGGACCCTGGGTTCGGACACGCGGATTGGCCTTCGCTTCGCTAGCGGTCGTTCGCTATCAGTCCCCGAGAGATTTCGCGAGAGGCCCGCGCATGGATGACCTGGAACGCCTGACCCGTCCCGACGGTGAAACCCTGGCGCTGAAGCGCGTCGCGGGCTCGGGACCCACGGTGGTCTGGATCGGCGGCTTCCGCTCGGACATGGAGGGAACCAAGGCGCTGGCGCTGGACGCCGCCGCCCGCGAGCGGGGCTGGAACTATGTGCGCTATGATCACTTCGCCCACGGCCGGTCCTCGGGCGACTGGCGCAAGGCCACGATCGGCCGCTGGCGCGAGGACGCCATCGCCCTGATCGACAGCCTCGAGGGGCCCGTCGTTCCGGTCGGCTCGTCGATGGGCGGCTGGGTCGCCCTGCTGCTGGCGCTGGCCCGGCCGGACCGGCTCGCCGGACTGGTGCTGGTCAACCCGGCCCCGGACTTCACCGAGGACCTGATGTGGCCGGGACTGGCCGATCACGAGCGTCAGGCCCTGCTGCGCGAGGGCGAGACCCTCGTCGTCGAGGAGGGCCTCGGCGAATACGTGCTGACCCGCCGCATGTTCGATGAGGCCCGCGGGTGGCTGCTGCTGCGCGGCGCCCTGCCGGTCCCGGCCCCCGCCCACATCCTGCAGGGCCGGGCCGACGACGTGGTGCCGTGGCGGCGGCAGATCACGCTGGTGGAGCAGCTGACCGGGACCGACGTGCGGCTGGACCTGGTCGAGGCCGGCGATCACCGGCTGTCCTCGCCCGCCGACCTCGCCCGTCTGGTCGACGCTGTTGAGCGGATCCGGCGTTCAGGCCCTATATTGTCATAGGATCAACCCGGAGAAACGCTGTGCGTATCGTCCTTCTCGCCGCCCCGGCGGCTCTCGCCCTGGCCCTCGCGGCCTGCGCCTCTGATATGGGTCCGAACCGCGATCAGAGCGAGCTGGCCCGGCTGGCCGAAGAGTGCCGCGCCCGCGGCGGCATTCTCGTCACCTCAAAAGCCGAGCTGACGGGCCGTCCGGCCGCGGACAACATCTGTCAAATCCACGGCCCCGCCACGCGCATCGAGCCCCGGGCCCGTTGATCCGGCCTACAGCAGGGCCGTAATCGCCGCCCGCGCCTGCTCGCCGAGGTCCGGCCGCTTCAGCGCCAGGGCGACGTTGGCCCTGAGCAGGCCGATCTTGTCGCCGCAGTCATGGGTGACGCCCTCGTACTCGACCGCCGTGAAGGTCTGGTCCCTCATCAGCCGGGCCATGCCGTCGGTCAGCTGGATCTCGCCCCCGGCGCCGCGCGGCTGGTTTTCGAGAATGCCGAAAATCTCCGGCTGCAGGATGTAGCGTCCCGAGATCGACAGGTTCGACGGCGCCTCGCCGCGCGCCGGCTTCTCGACCATCCCCTTCATGCGGATATGGCGGCCGTCGCGGTTCACCGGATCGACGATCCCGTATTTGTGGGTCTCGCTCTCCGGCACCGCCTCGACGCCGATGACGTTGCCGCCGATCTGCGCGTAGACGTCGGCCAGCTGTTTCAGCGCGCCCGGCGCCGCGTCGACGATGACGTCCGGCAGCAGGACGGCGAACGGCTCGTCGCCGATGATGTCGCGGGCGCACCACACGGCGTGGCCGAGGCCCAGCGGCTGCATCTGGCGGGTGAAGCTCATCTCGCCGGCGCTGGCCAGTTCGGCGTTCATCATGTCGAGGATGTCGGTCTTGCCCTTGGCCAGCAGCTGGGCCTCAAGCTCGATCTGGTGATCGAAATAGTCCTCGATCGCCCCCTTCGAGCGGCCGGTGACGAAGACGATGTGCTCGATCCCCGCCTCGCGCGCCTCTTCCACGATGTAGCTCAGGATCGGCCGGTCGACGACGTTGAGCAGCTCCTTGGGCGTGGTCTTGGTGCCGGGCAGCACCCGGGTGCCGAGGCCGGCGACGGGCAGGACGGCCTTGCGAAGGCGGCGGCTGTGAGCGGTCATGCGGAATCCTGAACGGCGAGGTCGGGCAGCCTAACGCATTACCGGTCGGATGCGATCACTCGACGGTGACCGACTTGGCCAGGTTCCGCGGCTGGTCGACGTCCGTGCCCTTCTGGACCGCGACATAGTAGGCCAGCAACTGCACCGGCACGGCGTAGACCAGCGGCGCGATCAGCGAATGGCACTCGGGCGCGTCGACCCGGCGGATGCCCGCCCCGTGCGGATCGGGGGCCGACTTCGGGGCGATCATGATCACCGGCCCCCCGCGCGCCGCCACCTCCTGCAGGTTGGAGGCGGTCTTCTCGAACACCTCGTCCAGCGGGGCCAGGGCGACGATCGGCGTCAGTTCGTCCACCAGGGCGATCGGGCCGTGCTTCAACTCGCCGGCGGCATAGCCCTCGGCGTGGATGTAGCTGATCTCCTTCAGCTTCAGCGCGCCCTCCATGGCCAGCGGGAACATGGCGCCGCGGCCGAGGAACAGCACGTCGGTGGCCTTCGCCACATCGTGCGCCACCGCCTTCAGCGCGTCCTCCATCAGCATGGCCTCGGCGATCAGGCGCGGCGCCTCGAACAGCGCCTTGACCAGCTCGGCCTCCTTCGCCGCGTCGATCCTGCCGCGCTGCACGCCTGCCGACACCGCCAGCGCCAGCAGGGCCGCCACCTGGGCGGTGAAGGCCTTGGTCGAGGCGACCCCGATCTCGGGCCCGGCGTGGGTCGGCCACAGGGTCTCGGCCTCGCGCGCCATCGACGAGGAGTGGACATTGACCAGGGCCGCCGTCCGCAGCCCGGCCGCCTTGCACCACGACAGGCTGGCCAGGGTGTCCGCCGTCTCGCCCGACTGGCTGACCGCGACGGCCAGCGTCCCCGGCGTCAGGGCTGGCTGGCGGTAGCGGAACTCCGAGGCGATCTCGACGTCGCACGGCAGGCCGGCCAGCTTCTCGAACGCATACCGCCCGATCTGCCCGGCGTAGAAGGCGGTGCCGCAGGCCACGATCTGGATCCGGTCGATGGCGGCGAAATCGGTCGGCCCCGTCTTGGCCTTGCCGTTCACGAAGTCGAGATATTCCGACAGGGTGTGCTGGACGCTGTCCGGCTGCTCATGGATCTCCTTCTCCATGAAGTGCCGATACTCGCCCTTCTCGACCAGGGCCGACGAGGCCGAGACCTGCACCACCGGCCGGTCGACGGCCTGTCCGTTTACATCGAACATCCGCGCGCCCGAGCGGTCGATGCCGACGTAGTCGCCCTCTTCCAGATACGAGATCTTCTGGGTGAACGGCCCCACCGCCAGCGCGTCGGAGCCGAGGTACATCTCGCCGTCGCCCCAGCCGACCACCAGCGGGCTGCCGCGCCGGGCGCCCATGATCAGTCCGTCCTCGCCCTCGACCAGCACGGCCAGGGCATAGGCTCCGGTCAACCGGTCCAGCACGGTCTTGAAGGCGACCAGCGGATCGTTCCCCAGCGACAATTCACGATCGAGCAGATGGGCCACCACCTCGGTGTCGGTCTGGCTCTCGAAGGCGTGGCCCTCGCCGCTCAGCTCGGCCTTCAGCTCGGCGAAATTCTCGATGATGCCGTTATGGACCAGCGTCACCCGCCCGGCCTTGTGCGGGTGGGCGTTGATCGTGGTCGGGGCGCCGTGGGTGGCCCAGCGGGTGTGGCCGATGCCGACGGTGGCCTCCAGCGGCTCGGCCGCCAGCACCGCCTCCAGCTCGCGGATCTTGCCCTTGGCCCGCCGACGTTCGATCCGTCCGCCGACCAGCGCCGCCACCCCGGCGGAGTCGTAGCCGCGGTATTCCAGCCGCTTCAGGCTGTCGATCAGCCGGGGAACGACCGGACCGACGCCGGTGACACCGATGATGCCGCACATGAACAAGACCCTCGGAAAGTGGTTTCCCGCGCTTTGCGCAGGGACGCGGGACGGTCTAAGCCGACCCTGACTGTTGGCGCCGGTGTAGGCGACAGGGGTCCCGATTTGCACCTAAAATGCGGTTTCGCAAGGTTTCTGCGAGCCGCGGCCAAAGGAAGACGACGCTTGGGCGAGAGACGCTATTTCGGCACCGACGGCATTCGAGGCCGCGCCAACAGCCACCCGATGACGCCCGAGGTCGCCCTGCGCGTCGGCCTGGCGGCGGGCCGGATGTTCATGTCGTCCGACGACCGCCGCCACCTGGTGGTCATCGGCAAGGACACCCGGCTGTCGGGCTATATGATCGAACCCGCCCTGGTCGCCGGCTTCTCCAGCGCCGGCATGGACGTGCGCACCTTCGGGCCGCTGCCGACCCCGGGCGTGGCCATGATGACCCGCTCGATGCGGGCCGATATCGGCGTGATGATCTCGGCCTCGCACAACACCTACCTCGACAACGGCATCAAGCTGTTCGGCCCCGACGGCTACAAGCTGTCCGACGCGGTCGAGCTGAAGATCGAGTCGATGATGGACCAGGCGCTCGACGTCGATCTCGCCCCACCGGACGCGCTGGGCCGGGTCAAGCGGATCGACGACAGCCAGGCCCGCTACGTCGAGATCGCCAAGGCCAGCTTCCCCAAGGGCCTGAGCCTGCAGGGCCTGCGCATCGCCGTCGATTGCGCCAACGGCGCCGGCTACAAGGTCGCCCCGACCACTCTTTACGAGCTGGGAGCCGAGGTCTGCGCCGTGGGCGTCGAGCCGAACGGCCTCAACATCAACGCCGAATGCGGCTCGACCCATCCCGAGGCCCTGGCCGAGGCGGTGCGCACCTATCGCGCCGACATCGGCATCGCCCTGGACGGCGACGCCGACCGGGTCATCATCTGCGACGAGAAGGGCCAGGTCGTCGACGGCGACCAGATCATGGCCATGGTGGCGCTGGACTGGGCCAAACGCGGCCAGCTGAAGGGCGGGGGCCTGGTCGCCACCGTCATGTCCAACCTCGGCCTCGAACGCCGGCTGCAGGCCGAGGGCCTGACGCTGGAGCGGACGAAGGTCGGCGACCGTTACGTCATGGAGCGGATGCGCGAGGGCGGCTTCAACCTCGGCGGCGAACAGTCGGGCCACATCATCCTGCACGACTACGCCACCACCGGCGACGGCCTGATGGCCGCGCTGCAGGTTCTGGCCGTGCTGGTCGAGAGCGGCCGGCCGATGAGCGAACTGGCCCGCCAGTTCGACAAGGTTCCGCAGAAGCTCGAGAACGTCCGCTTCAAGGCCGGCAAGCCGCTGGACGACCCCAAGGTCAAGGCCGCCATCGCCGACGCCGAGGCCCGCCTCGCCGGCCAGGGCCGCCTGCTCGTCCGCCCCTCCGGCACCGAGAAACTGATCCGCGTCATGGCCGAGGGCGACGACGCCGCCCTGGTCAAGGCCGTGGTCGCCGACGTGGCGGCGGCGGTGAAGGCGGCCGGGTAGGGCCTGTCCGGAATGGAAGGGGAGCACGACGGATGAAGCCCGGTTTTCTGGTTCCCGTCGCGGGCCTGGCGCTCCTGACCGGCTGCGAGACCTTCTACGGCCTCAAGACGTATGCCGTCCTGGCGGAGCCCCCGGTGGTCGAGTGCGTGGATTCGGCGCTGCGGGGGGTCGAGGGCGTCCACGACGTCCGCCACGGGTCCGGCGGAAGCCGCGGCTATCAGATTTTTCCCAAGGTCGGACCGTCGGTCACCGTCAGCGAGGTCTGGTCCTACGACACGGGGCCGGGCGGCGTCGCCATCCTGCAGATCCTCAGCGACGACGGGCGCGTGACCTATACAAACGGCCGCACCCGCATCGGGAGCCGCATCCCCGAGGCCGAACTGAGGGCTTACGCCCCGGTCATGGCGCGGGTGAACATGGCCGTCCAACAGGCCTGCGGCCTCGATCTGGGCGACCCGAACCCGGCGATGACGAGGCGCTGATCAAGGCCGTGGCGACCAACGTGCGGCTGCGGTGAGCGCGGCGCGGCGGCGTCAACCATCCTCCCCCGCCGTCATTGGCCGCCCAGCCCGCCCCTCGCCTCTGATCCTCGGGTCAAGCCCGGGGATGACGGGTGGAAAGCTGCGCCGCTCCGGCGCAGTCTCACCCGATGATTCTCGCCCGCGGCGCACCCGTCCTGTCGCTGGTCCCCGGCCTGCTCGCCTGCGCGGGCGTGACGGCGGCCGCCCTCGCCGTCCACACGCTGGAGCTGCGCCTGTTCGGGCGCGGCTGGATCGACGCCATCGTGCTGGCCATCCTGATCGGCGCCGTCGTCCGCTCCGTTTGGACGCCTCCCGCCGTCCTGCGCCCCGGCATCGAGTTCAGCGCCCGGACGCTGCTCGAGATCGCCGTCGTGCTGCTCGGCGCCTCGGTCAGCGCCGCGACGGTGATGGCCATCGGGCCGGGCCTGCTGGCCGGCACGGCCGTGATCGTCGTCCTCGCCATCGGCGTCAGCTACGGGATCGGGCGGCTGTTGCGTCTGCCGCGCCGGATGGCGGTGCTGATCGCCTGCGGCAACGCCATCTGCGGCAACTCGGCCATCGCCGCCGTGGCTCCGGTGATCGACGCCGACCCCGAGGACGTCTCCGCCGCCATCGCCTTCACCGCCGTGCTCGGCGTGGTCGTCGTCCTGACCCTGCCGCTGCTCGGCGCGGCCCTGGCCATGAGCGACGTGCGTTACGGCACCCTCGCGGGCCTGACGGTCTACGCCGTGCCCCAGGTGCTGGCTGCGACCCTGCCCGTGGGCGCCGTGGCCAACCAGGCCGGAACCCTGATCAAGCTGGTCCGGGTGCTGATGCTCGGCCCGGTCTGCCTCGGCCTGGCGGTGGCGATCGCGCTGCGCCGCCGGTCGGGCCCCGGGGCGGCCACGGCTGACGCACCGAACCGGCGCGTGCCGCTGCATGAGCTGCTGCCGTGGTTCGTCGCCGGCTTCGTGTTGATGATGGGCGCGCGCTCGCTGAATCTGATCCCGGCGGCGGCCCTGCCCGTCCTGGCCCAGATCGCCACCGCCCTGACGGTTCTCTCAATGGCCGCCCTCGGCCTCAGCACCGACGGCCGCGCCGTCGCCCGCTCCGGCGTCCGCATCGCCGCCGTCGTCACCCTGTCGCTGCTGGCCCTGGTCGGCCTCGCCCTCGGCCTGATCGGCCTGCTGGCGCTGATCTGACGCCGGCGGCCGAACCCGGCCATCCGATACCCTGCCAACCCGGCCAAACCCGGCCAAACCCTGTCATCCCGGACCCCGCCGGCGACTGGAGCCCTGCGGGCTGCGTCCGCGTCTGACGGATCGCCGCGCTAGAGTGCCTTCATCCCCACGGGGACGGTCTTTGACAATCCGCCGCCGCCGCTTCCGCCCCAGGAAACGGCTCCGTTCCGCCTTCGGGAGCGCCCGCCCCGCGATCTCCCGCGCGCATCAAAGTGTCGGGATGGCAGGGTTTCGCGATTTTTCAGCGCCCCTGTCCTGCGACCTCAGATTTCCTGGTTGTAGGCGCCGATCTCGCCGTACTTCGCCAGCCGCGGCTTCACCTCCTCGCGGAACAGGGCGCGCATGTCGGCTTCGGACCGCATGCTCTCGACCACCACCACCAGCTCCGGCTTGTTGGACGAGGCGCGGACCAGCACCCAGCTGCCGTCCTCCAGATGCACGCGTACGCCGTTGACGGTGATCGCCTCGACGATCCTGCGGCCGAGGATCGACCCGCCCGAGGCGGCCAGCGCCTCGTATTCGGCGACGATGCGCGACAGCACCTCGTACTTCAGCTCGTCGTCGCAGTGCGGCGACATGGTCAGGCTGGTCCAGGCGTCCGGCAGGGCCGCCTTCAGTTCGCTGAGCTTCTTGCCCGGATTGCGGTCCAGCATGGCCAGCACCGCCCCCGCCGCGACGATGCCGTCGTCATAGCCGTGGCCCAGCGGGGCGTTGAAGAAGAAGTGGCCCGACTTCTCGAACCCGGCCAGGGCCCCCAGCTCGGCGGTCTTGCGCTTGATGTAGCTGTGGCCGGTCTTCCAGTAGACGGTGGTGGCGCCGTTGGCCTTCAGCACCTCGTCGGTCTTGTACAGGCCGGTCGACTTCACATCGACGACGAAGGTGGCGTCGGGGTGCAGGGCCGACAGGTCGCGCGCCAGCATCAGGCCGATCTTGTCGGCGAAGATCTCCTCGCCCGTGTCGTCGACCACGCCGCAGCGGTCGCCGTCGCCGTCGAAGCCGAGCGCCAGGTCGGCCCCGGTCTCGCGCACCTTCGCCGCCATCTGCATCAGCATGGCGTGATCCTCGGGGTTCGGATTGTATTTCGGGAAGGTGTAGTCGAGCTCCGTATCCATCTCGATCACCTCGGCCCCCATGCGCCGCAGGGCCTCGGGCGCGAAGGCCCCGGCCGTGCCGTTGCCGCAGGCGGCGACCACCTTGATCGGGCGGGTCAGCCGGGTCTTGGCCACGATGTCGGCGAGGTATTTTTCGCGGAAATCCTCGACCCGGGTCAGCGACCCGTCGGCGCGGCTGACGCCCTCGCCGTTCAGCACGATGTCCTTCAGCCGGCCGATCTCGTCGGGACCGAAGGTCAGCGGCGGCTGCGCCCCCATCTTGACGCCGGTCCAGCCGTTCTCGTTGTGGCTGGCGGTGACCATGGCCACGCACGGGCAGTCCAGCTCGAACTGGGCGAAATAGGCCGTCGGCGACAGGGCGAGGCCGATGTCGACCACCTCCATCCCGCCTTCCAGCAGGCCGAGGATCAGCGCCTGTTTCACGCTCAGCGAATAGGAGCGGTAGTCGTGGCCCACCACGATCCGGGGCCGCTGGCCGATCTCGTGGACATAGGTCGCCAGCCCCAGGCCCAGCGCCTGGATGCCCAGCAGGTTGATCTCCTTCTCGAGGATCCAGCGGGCGTCGTATTCGCGGAACCCCGTCGGCTTCACCAGCGGCACGGTCTCGTATTCGGCCGTGTTCGGGCGAAGGTCCTGGCGGGGCTTGATCATGGTCGGATCCTTGGCTGGAACGGCGCCCGGTATAGACAGGCGGCCGGAGGGCCACAACAACGCGGGAACGGCGCTATCGGTCCAGCGTTGCCGGGAGACCGGGCCAACCTTGACCGGTCGGGAGCCCGGGCCTACCCCCCTGATGACGTCTGACGGAGACCTGAATGCCTCGCCTGATCCTGCTGCGCCACGGCCAGAGCCAATGGAACCTGGAGAACCGCTTCACCGGCTGGGTCGACGTGGACCTGACCGATCAGGGCGAGGCCGAGGCCCGGCGCGCGGGCGAGCTGATCGCCGCGGCGGCCTTCCGCCCGGACGTGATGTTCACCTCGGTGTTGAAGCGAGCCCGACGCTCCGGGGCCCTGGCGCTGGACGCGGCCGGCCTCAAGGACATCCCGGTCGTCGAGGACTGGCGCCTGAACGAGCGCCACTACGGCGGCCTGACCGGGCTCGACAAGGCCGAGACCGCCGCGCAGCACGGCGAGGACCAGGTGAAGATCTGGCGCCGCAGCTACGACGTCCCGCCCCCGCCCCTGCCGCCCGGCGGCGAGTACGACTTCACCGCCGATCCCCGCTACGCCGGCCAGGCCATCCCGGATACCGAAAGCCTCAAGACCACGCTGGAGCGGGTGCTGCCCTACTGGGACGAGGCCATCGCCCCCCGCCTGCGGGCCGGCGACGACGTCCTGATCGCCGCCCACGGCAACTCGCTGCGGGCCATCGTCAAACACCTGTTCGCCGTCCCCGACGACCGGATCGTCGGCGTCGAGATTCCCACCGGCAATCCGCTGGAGATCGATCTGGACGCCGGCCTGAAACCGACCGCCGCCCGCTACCTCGACGCGGATCGGGCGACTGAACTGCCGCCCCTGCCGGGAGCCTGACCATGACCAGTGCGCAGCAGGCCTCCGACGACATCCGCTTCATGGGCCGGGCCATCGCCCTGGCCAAGGCGCGGATGGGCCAGACCTGGCCCAATCCGGCGGTGGGCTGCGTGATCGTCAGGAACGGCGAGGTGATCGCCGAGGCCGCCACCGCCCCCGGCGGCCGCCCCCACGCCGAGGAGCAGGCCGTGCCCGCCGCCGGCGACCGGGCGAAGGGCGCGACCGCCTATGTCACCATGGAGCCCTGCGGCGCCCGCTCCTCGGGCCGCACCTCCTGCTCCAACTATCTGATGGACGCGGGGATCGCCCGGGTCGTGGTCGCCGCCGTCGACCCCTCGCCCTTCGCCTCGGGCCGGGGCGTGGAGCGGCTGAAGAAGGCGGGCCTGCAGGTCGAGACCGGCCTGCTCGCCCAGGACGCCGCGGTTCTGTACGAAGGCTACCTGCACCGGGTCGAGACCGGCCGCCCGATGGTGCGGGTCAGCGACGACGGCGAAGGCTTCGACGCCCGCTTCGCCTCCTCGCCCAAGGCCGACCTGATCACCGAACTGAAGCGTCTCGGCGAGGCCGGCTACACCCGCGTCTGGGTCAGCCCCGGCGAACTGGCCGACGCCCTCGAAGCCCAGGGGCTTCTCACTCCCTAGCCGGCCTGCCGCGCGCCACTTGAGGCCAGGCCGCCCGGTTAAGCCCCAAGGACGTCACCCTTCCTTAAGCGCTGCTGTGCCATAGCGGGATCATGTCGGGGAACTCCGGGGCAGCTGTCGCCAGAAGGCGCATCGATCAGCAGGAACTGGACGCCATCTGCGCCCGGCACGACCGGCTGTGGCAGGCCAAGCCCGGCGGGGCCCGCGCCGTGTTCGCCTGGCTCGACCTGTCGGGCCTGTCGCTGGCCGGCCGCAACCTGGCCGACGCCGATTTCGCCGCCGCCCGCCTGATCGGCTGCGACCTGACCGGGGCCCGGCTCGACAACGCCACCTTCTTCGGGACGGACATGCAGGATGCGGTTCTGGTCGACGCCAGCCTGCGCCGGGCCGACCTGCGCGGCGCCTGCCTGCGCGGAGCCAACCTGACCGGAGCCGACCTGTTCGAGGCCGACCTGCGCGAGGGCACGATCGCCGCCGCCGACTCCAGGCTGGGCTTCCGCGTGGTCGAGTCCAAATATCGCAACGACACCCAGGCGCAGGGCGCCTGTCTGGTGGGCGCCAATCTGGAGCGGTCGAAGCTGACCGGCGTGGTCGCCGTCGCGGCCGACTTCTCCGACGCCATCATGAAGGACTGCAAGCTGGTGCGGGCCAATCTGAAGCAGGCCAGCTTCCGGGGCGCCGACATGGCCGGAGCCGACCTTTCGGGCGCCGATCTGACGGGCGCGGACCTGCGCGACGCCGTACTGGTCGGCGCCAAGATGGTCATGTGGCGAACCGATGGCGCGGACATGACCGGCGCCCTCACCGACGACCGCTCAGCCGGAAATCCGGTGGACAAGATGCCCGCCGCCGAAATGCTGGCCGAGCACGCGCGGTGGTGCGAAACCGGCGGGGCCTCAGGCCAGCCTTCGGTGTTCGACGGCGTCGACCTCAGGGCGCTGCGGTCCATCAACGGCTACAATCTGACCGCCCTGTCGGCCAAGGGCGCGGTCTTCTACGGCCTCAACATGGAGGGGGTGCAGCTTCAGGGCGCCCATCTTGAGAACGCCGACCTTCGCTCCGTCAATCTCAGGGGCGCGGACCTGCGCGGCGCGCGTCTGGCCCGGGCCCGGCTCAACGGCGCCGACCTGCGTCAGGCGCAACTCGGCCCCCTGATGATCGCGGCGGATCGACTGCTGCCGGCCGACCTGACCGGCGCCTGCCTGAAGGGCGCCGATCTCTCGGGCGCCGATCTGAAGCGGGCCAATCTGACCGACGTCGACCTGACCCGCGCCACCCTGCGCGGCGCCTGCCTGCGCCAGGCCGACTTGACAGGAACGATCACCACCGGCGCCCGCGGCATGGAGATCGACGCCGCCGCCTGACGTGAAAAAGGGGCGGCGCGAACGCCGCCCCCTTCCGAGGTCAAGGGTCTCAGGCGATCACGCCGCCTTGCCCTTCTTGCCTTCGATCAACGCCTGGCCCGTCCCGATTTCAATGCGGCGGGGTTTCAGCGCCTCCGGAAGCTCGCGCTCCAGATCGATCGACAGCAGGCCGTTGACCAGATCGGCGCCCTTCACGACCACATAGTCGGCCAGCTGGAACCGGCGCTCGAAGTCGCGCTCGGCCAGGCCGCGGTGCAGGAAGTTTCGCCCGTTCGACCCGTCGTCGTTGGCCGTCTTGCGGCCGGTGACGGTGAGCAGGTTCTCCTTCACCTCGAGATTCAGCTCCTCCGGCCTGAAGCCGGCGACCGCGATCTCGATGCGGTAGGCGTTCTCGCCGGTGGTCTCGATGTTGTACGGCGGCCAGCCGTTTTCCTGGCTGGTGCGCGCGGCGCTTTCCAGCAGGCTGGCCAGCCGGTCGAAACCGACGGCGGAACGGTAGAGCGGGGTGAAATCATACGTACGCATGTCATCCTCCTGAGGATCAGCAAGGTTGAGCCGCCCCAGAAAACCCGTCGTGGGTTTTCAGCCCGGGGCAGCGATGGGAGGTCAGGCCTGACGGTCCGGTGTTCGGCCCCGTCCGGTCTGGAGGACCCGGTGCCGGCGTCCTCGATCGCAGATGTGGGATGCCCGAAAAGACCGTCAAGAGGCGCCGATCTCCGCTTTGGCGCTTCATTCTGTCGCCGCCGGGCATCGTGACTTGCCGGGCGCGTCCGAACCCAGCAGGGTCCAACCTTCCTTTCCCCACCATTGGAGACGACCGATGCGACTGCTCGCCCTCGCCGTGACCGCCGCACTCGCCCTTCCGGCGATGGCCGCCGCCCAGACCCTTCCCGCCCTGCCCACGCTCGACGAGACGCCGGCGCAGCGCACCGCCCGCCGCGCTGCGATGGCGCCGCCGGTCCTCCAGGAAGACGCGGCCCTGCAGGCGGCGGTCTCCTCGCCGGCCCGATCCGCCGCCGACGTGTCGCGGGACGTCCATCGCCGCCCGTTCGAAACCCTGACATTCTGGGGTCTGACGCCGGGCTCAACCGTCGTCGAGATCGAGCCCGGCCGCGGCGGCTGGTGGAGCGCCATCCTTCAGCCCTATGCGGAAGCGACCGGCGGGACCTACGTCGCCGTCAACCGGCCGCTCGAGGGCATGGGGGTCGCCGACGGAACCGCCGACATGGTCGTGGTCGCCAGGTCCTTCCACAACTGGCATCGGAACGGGCGGACGGAGCCTTATCTCGCCGCCTTCTTCAAGGCCCTGAAGCCGGGCGGCGTGCTGGCGGTGGAGCAGCACCGCAGCGTCGACGGGTTGAACCCCGACCAGACCGCGCCGACGGGCTATGTGCCGGAGAGTTATGTGATCCGGGCGGCGCTCGCCGCCGGTTTCGTACTGGACGCCCGCAGCGAGTTGAACGCCAATCCGAAGGATGACCACGACCACCCGTATGGCGTCTGGACCCTGCCGCCGACTCGCGTCAGCGCTCCGCGCGAAGGTAATCCCGCCGACCGGCCGACGCCGCTGACGGACGCCGAACGGGCCGCCTTCGATGCGGTCGGCGAGAGCGACCGGATGACCCTCCGCTTCCGTAAGCCGGCCTGATGTCGTCCGTCGCCGCAACGGCTTTGACCGCCCACGGGAACAAGGTTAAGCCCTTGGCGAACGGGGACGAACCGTACGGCGCGCAGACGTCGCGGGGGACGTGAATGGCTGAACGAACAAAGGTCTGGCGACCGTCCGCGTCGCGTCGGAGCGTGCTTTCCGGCGGCGCCGCCCTGCTCGCCCTGGCGGGCTGCGGACGCGAAAAAACCGCCGAGCCGCCCCCGCAGCCGGACGGCCCGCCCAAGGGATCCCTGGAATGGGCCGTGGCCGGTCCGTGGCGCGCCCAGGACCGCGCCCGCGACGTCTGGCGCCATCCGATGGAGACGCTGCGCTTCTTCGGCCTTCAGCCCAGCATGACCGTGGTCGAGTTCTGGCCGGGCAGCGGGTGGTGGACCGAGATTCTGGCGCCCTATCTGGCCGAAGGCGACGGCCGCTACATCGCCGCCGGTTTCCAGACCGGCCCGGGAGCCAATCCGGCCCAGACCGCCCTCGCGGCGGCCTTCCAGAAGCGTTTCACCAACGACCGACGGCTATACGGCGAGATCGAACTGTCGGAGTTCGGCCCGACCTCCGGGCCCGTCGCCCCCGCCGGGACGGTCGACCTGGCCCTGTTCATGCGCAACATCCATGCGTGGATGGCGGCGGGCATCGCCGAGAAGGCCTTCGCCGACGCCTACGCCGCGCTTCGACCCGGCGGCGTCCTCGGGGTCGAGCAGCACCGGCTCGGTCCCGACAAGGACCAGGACCCCACGGCCGCCGACGGCTATGTCCAGGAGGCCTTCGTCAGGCAGTTGGCGGCCGAAGCCGGCTTCGCCTTTGTCGGCGCGTCGGAAATCAACGCGAATGAAAGGGATACCAAGGATCATCCGTTCGGCGTGGAGACCTTGCCGCCGATGGGTTTGACCGCGCCGCGCGGATCGCCGCCGGACCCGACCTTCGACCGGTCGAAGTACGACGAGATCGGCGAAAGCGATCGCATGACCTTGAGATTCAGGAAACCCGAGTGAGCCGAGCCGCCGCCTACGCAGCCAACGCCCCCCTGATGGGGGTTCCGGGCGCCTCCGCGCCTCCGGGCGGGACCGGCGAATGGTTCCGCGGAGCCGGCGGCCTGCGGCTGCGCGCCGCCTTCTGGACGCCGTCGGCCCTGGTCACGCGCAAGCCGCGCGGCACCGTCATCGTCAGCCCGGGTCGGACCGAGCCGATCGAGAAATATTTCGAGGTCATCGGCAATTTCCTGGCGCGGGGCTGGTGCGTGCTGGCCCACGACTGGCGCGGCCAGGGCCTGTCGGCCCGGCTGTTGCCCGACCGGCTGAAGGGTCACGCGCGCGCGGTCGAGGAATTTCTCGACGATTACGCCCGGCTGCTGGACGCCTACGAGGCCCGGGCGCCCAAGCCGTGGATCATGGTCGGCCATTCGATGGGCGCGGTGCTGAACCTGATGACGTTGCAGGCCGGAGAGGACCGCTTCTCCGGCGCCCTCCTGACCAGCCCCATGCTGCGCATCAAGACCGGCAAGCGTTCGATGTGGTCCGTCAAGCTGGCGGTGCGCTGGAATTTGCGGCACGGCAAGGCTGGCGACTATGTGCTGGACAACCCGGACGATCCTTTCGACCACACCTTCGAGAAGGACGCCCTGACCACCGACGAGAGCCGCTACGAACAGTGGCGCCAGCAGCTCTACGCCTGCCCCCATCTGGCGGTCGGCGGGCCCACCTGGGGCTGGCTGGCCTTCGCGCTCGACGCCGGCCAGCGCGCCCTCAAGCCCAAAGCCCTGAAATCGGTGCGGATTCCCGTGGCGATCGTGCAGGCCGGCGAGGATGACCGGGTCTGGAAACAGACCAACAAATGGGCCGCCCGTCGGCTGGGCCGTGGCCGCTACGTCGAGATCCCCGGCGCCAGGCACGAGATCATCATGGAGACCGACGACCTTCGCGCGACCTTCCTCGACGAGTTCGACGCCATGGGCGCCTATGTCTCGCCGGTCGAGGACCTGTCGCCGATCACCGCGCCACCGGCCGCCGGAAACCCGGTCCACGCCGCCTGATCCGGCGGCCGGACTAGAGCGCCGCCCGCCTCAGGGCCACAAGGGCCTGATCCCTCAGACGCGCATCGCCGACGGCCAGGATCTGGCCGCCGCCGTCCGGCGTGTCGCCCCGCCAGTTGGTGACCTCGCCGCCCGCGGCCTCGATCACCGGAACCAGGGCCGACCAGTCCCAGACCTTCAGCGCGCTCTCGGCCACCAGATCGATGCGCCCGGCCGCGAGCATGGCGTAGGCATAGGCGTCGCAGCCCAGTCGGGCCAGGCGTGCGGCGGCGCGCACCTGGGTCCACGCCCCCAGCTCGGCGCCTGTGAACAGGTCCGGGTCCGTGGTGGCGATCAGGGCGTCGTTGAGGCGGGCGCAGGCACGCACGCGCAACGGCGTCTCGCAGTCGCCCCTGAGCAGGCGCGCTCCGGACGGACCGCCCAGGAAGATTTCGTCCAGGTAGGGTTGGCCGATCACGCCGACCGTCGGGCGACCCGCGGTTCTGAGGGCGATGAGATTGGTCCACAGCGGCAGGCCGGCGATGAAGGCGCGGGTGCCGTCGATGGGATCGAGGATCCAGACGTGCTCGGCCTCGGGCCGGTCCTCGCCATACTCCTCGCCGATAACGCCGTGAGCGGGGTAGCGGCCGGCGATCAGGCGCCGGATCGCCGCCTCGGCCTCGCGATCGGCCTGGGTCACCGGGTCGAAACCGGCGGCGCCGCCCTTGTCCTCCTGCTCGCAGGCGTCGCGGAAATAGGGCAGCGACACGCGAGCGGCCTCGCGGGCCAGATCAACGGCGAACAGTTCATACTCGGTCATGACAGGGGCGAGTGGCGAGGGGCGAGAGGCGAGTCAAGTCGATCGACTCATTACGCCCCCGTCTGCCCCTCGTTCCTCGCCTCTGCTCAGACTGCGTCGGCCTCGGCGTGCAACGACTTGGCGAGATCGAGCAGGCGCCGACGGGGGCGCTCGCCGAGCTGGTAGTAGGCCTGGATCAGGTCGAGCGTTTCCTTGCGGGAAAACATCTCGCCGCCCTGGTTGGCCGCCTCCCGGCGTTCGATGGCTTCTTCCAGACCGTCGTAGAAATAGCTGACCGGCGACTCCAGCGCCTCGGACAGCTGCCACAGGCGGGCGGCCGAGATGCGGTTGGCGCCGCACTCATACTTCTGGATTTGCTGGAAGCGGATGCCGACCTGGGTGGCCAGCTGCTGCTGCGTCAGGCCCAGCAGGCGCCGGCGGCGGCGCAGACGGCGTCCGAGATGAAGGTCGATGTCGGTGGCCATGGCCCCAATTTCCCCTGTTCCCAACCTGTCCCGATGCGGGACGGCTCGCCCTCCGAGCGGCAAGGGCCATGCCGCCTTCCCGCTGGAGGGGAGAACCAGTGAACCGGGTTCGGTGTCGGCCCGGGCAACCGTTGCGCTTCCGGCGCATTAAACGGCCATCGATCACCCTTGGAAGGAGCGGACTATGAGCGGGTTTGGATGGGTTGCGTGGATTGTCATCGGCATTATCGCCGGCTGGCTGGCTGAGCAGATCATGGGGCGCAATCACGGCCTCCTGACGAACCTGGTCGTCGGCGTCGTCGGCGCCCTGATCGGCGGTTTCCTGTTCAACATGATGGGCGGAGATGCCGGGGGCAGCTGGATCATCGGATTGATCGTCGCCACCCTCGGCGCGATCGTCCTGCTGTTCCTGCTGGGGCTCGTAAAGCGGCGGGCCTGACGGTCCGCCCCTCCTGGCGATAAGAAAGGGCGGCTCCGCGAGGAGCCGCCCTTTCAATTCGGGGCCGGGGCCGATCAGATCTTCGGCTTGCCCGGATCCGCCGGCGGGCCGTCGCCGGGCTGCGGAGACGCCGGATTGCTCGGCGGCAGCGTCGGCGGGGTCTGGTCGGGCGGGGTCGCCGGCTCGGCCGGGGTCGCGGGGACCGCCGGGCTCTCGCCGGGCTGGGCCGGCGTAGCGGGGGTCGCGGGCGTGGCCGGGGCGGCGCCCTGTTCTCCAGGCTCGTCCGGGGCCGTCTCGGAGCCGGGGACAGCCGGCGTCGCCGGCGTCGCCGGAGACACGCCCGGTTCCGCAGGCGTGGCGGGCGTGGCCGGCTGGGTGACGGTGTCGGCCGTGCTGAATTGTTCAACGGTGAAGTCAACGACGACGACGTCGCCTTCCTGGCGGATGCCGTCGATCGGCACGGCGCGCACCGTGCCGTCAGCCCCCCGGACCGTCAATTGCTGGTTGTTGCCGTTCATCCGGGCGCCGACGAGGACGCCGAGCTCCCCATCTCCGCCGCGGACGGTCATGCCGGGCTGCAGGGTCAATGTGGCCGGCTCGGTCGCTTCGGCGGGCGGGGTGGCGGCGGGGGGGGTCTGCGGGGCCGTGCTGTCCTGGGCGAACGCCGGAGCGGACATGAGGAACAGGCCGGCGACACCTGACAGGAGCGCGCTCTTTCGCATGGTGTGATTGCCTTCGATCTACGCGAGCGGGGGGCTCGCACCGATCGGGCAACCGCCGCGTGGCGTCACGGTTCCGCCTGCCCCGAAATCACCTTCTCATGGCCAGGATTGGCCGATTCCGGCTCGGTGACAGCCGTGATCACTCCTCGCGGACGCGCTTTTTGCGGAACGAGGGGTTGAGGACGGCCTTGCGCAGACGGATCGACTTGGGCGTGACCTCGACCAGCTCGTCCTCCTCGATATAGGCGATGGCCTGCTCGAGCGACGGACGCCGGGGCGGCGTCAGGCGCACGGCCTCATCCTTGCCCGAGGCGCGGATGTTGTTGAGCTGCTTGGCCTTCATCGGGTTGACGTCGAGGTCGTCCCAGCGGGCGTTCTCGCCGATGATCATGCCTTGGTAGGTCTTCTCGCCGGCGCCGACGAACATGACGCCGCGCTCTTCCAGGTTCCACAGGGCGAAGGCGGCGGTTTCGCCGTCGCCGTTCGAGACCAGGACGCCCTTCAGGCGGCCCTCGATGGCGCCCTTGTGCGGCTCATAGTGGCTGAACACCCGGTTCAGCACGCCCGAACCGCGGGTGTCGGTCAGGAACTCGCCCTGGTAACCGATCAGCGAGCGAGACGGCGACTTGAGCGTCAGGCGCGTCTTGCCGGCGCCCGACGGGCCCATGTCCTTCAGCTCGGCCTTGCGGGCCGACAGCTTCTCGATGACCACGCCGGTGTATTCGTCGTCGACGTCGATGACGACGTCCTCGATCGGCTCCAGCCGCTCGCCGTTCTCGCCGGTCTGATAGACGACGCGCGGACGCGAGATCGACAGCTCGAAACCTTCGCGGCGCATGTTCTCGATCAGCACGCCCAGCTGCAGTTCGCCGCGGCCGGCGACCTCGAAGGCGTCCTTGCCGCCGGTCTCGGTGACGCGGATGGCCACATTGGCCTCGGCCTCCTTGAGGAGGCGGTCGCGGATGACGCGCGACTGCACCTTGTCGCCCTCGCGGCCGGCCAGCGGACTGTCGTTGACCGAGACGGTCATCGAGATGGTCGGCGGATCGATCGGCTGGGCGGGAAGCGCCTCGGTCACCTCCAGGGCGCACAGGGTGTCGGCCACGGTGGCCTTGGACATGCCGGCGATGGCGACGATGTCGCCCGCCTCGGCATCCTCGACCGGCTGGCGCTTCAGACCGCGGAAGGCGAGAACCTTGGTGATGCGGCCCTGTTCGATGGTCTTGCCGTCGCGCGACAGGGCCTTGATGGCCATGCCCGGAACGGCCTTGCCGCTCTCGATGCGGCCGGTCAGCAGGCGGCCCAGGAACGGATCGCTCTCGATCAGCACGTTGAGGATCTGGAACGGCTTGTCCTTGGCCTCGACCTGCTTCGGCGCCGGCACGTGGTCGACGATCAGGTCGAACAGCGGGGCCAGGTTGTCGGAGGGCTGGTTCAGATCCATCGTCGCCCAGCCGGCCCGGCCCGAGGCGTAGATATGCGGGAAGTCCAGCTGCTCGTCGGTCGCGCCGATGGCGGCGAACAGGTCGAAGGCCGCGTTATGGACCTTGTCGGGATCGGCGTGGGCGCGGTCGACCTTGTTGATGCACAGGATCGGACGCAGGCCCATCTTCAGCGCCTTGGTGAGCACGAACTTCGTCTGCGGCATGACGCCTTCCTCGGCGTCGACCAGCAGGACGCAGCCGTCCACCATGCCGAGAATCCGCTCGACCTCGCCGCCGAAGTCGGCGTGGCCGGGGGTGTCGATGATGTTGATCCGGGTCTCGCCCGCCTTGCCGTTCCAGAGCACGCTCGTGCACTTGGCCAGGATGGTGATGCCGCGCTCGCGCTCCTGGTCGTTCGAGTCCATGGCCCGTTCGGCGTGGGCCTCGTTGGCTCGGAACACGCCCGACTGGGCGAGCAGCTGGTCCACCAGCGTGGTCTTGCCGTGGTCGACGTGGGCGATGATGGCGACGTTGCGCAGATTCATTTGGCTATCAGACGTGCAAGGCGGCCGGCCCGGTCAAAACGTTGGGGCGGGCCGCTGGGTTCAGGCGACGGTGCGGGGAGCGCGCGCCTCTTACAGGGGCGAACGCGGAAACGCCAGTGCGCGAGGAACACGCACTGGCGTAGCGCCGATCTTATGGCCCACGAAAGCGGCGGGCTGAGGGCGGGATCAGACCCGGGCCGAGCGGCTCCGGACCCACTGGTACAGGGCGAAGGTCACCACGGCGAAGACCACGACCCCCGCCATCATGGCCGGCCAGGTCGAGCCCTCGGGCAGAAGCGCGAACGGCGCCTCGTTCTCGGTCGCGCCGATGACCCCGGCGTTGAACACCCCGAACAGGCTCTCGCCGACGATCAGGCCCGAGGCCAGCAGCACGCCCATGCGGCGGCCGACGTCCGCGAACGAGGTCTTGCGCATCCCCTTCTCGTACAGCCAGCCGCAGACCGCGCCGATGACCAGCATCGTGGTCACCGCCGCCGGCAGGTAGAAGCCGATGCCCACTGCCAGCGGAGGCAGTTTCATCTTGCCGTTCGTGACCCGGTTCAGGGCGACGTCGAGGAGGATGATCACCACGCCGATGACCGCGCCGAGGCCGATCAGGTCCCAGCGCAGGTCGCCACCGATGACGCCCCGGGCCAGGGCCGAGATCAGCGTCGCCTGTGGCGCCGCCAGAGGCTCGTTGGCGATCCCGGGGGGGCCGCCTTCGAAGCCGAAGGCGCGGTTCAGGGCGTTCAGCACGAAGGGGATGACGATGGCGCCGGCGACCACGCCGACGATCAGGGCCGTCTGCTGGCGCCACGGCGTGGCCTCGACCAGCTGGGCGGTCTTCAGGTCCTGAAGGTTGTCGTTGGCGATCACCGCCACGGCGAAGACGACGGCGGTGACGATCAGGGCGTAGGCGATGATCGAGGGATCCGCCGGCACGCCCGCGATCGCCATGACGCCCAGCATCAGCAATGAGGCGATGACGATGGCGAGGATGCCGACACCCGAGACCGGGCTGTTGGAGGAACCGATCAGGCCGGCCATGTAGCCGCAGATCGCCGCCACGGCGAAGCCGATCAGCACCACATAGATCAGGCCGCCCGCCACCAGCATCGGCGTCGCGCCGGCCAGGGCCGGCGAGACCTGGGCGAACCAGGCCAGCAGGCCCGCGATCCCGACCAGGGCCGCCACCGAGATTCCGGCGACCAGATTGATCGGAATGTCCTGCTCGGTCAGGGTCAGCACCTCGCCGGCGTTGCGCCGCCGGTTCGCCGCGAGCGCCGAGGTCAGGCCGCCGATCAGCGGCCCGGCCAGCTTGATCAGGGTCCAGATCGCGGCCACGCCGATCACGCCGGCGCCCATGAAGCGGACCTCGTTGCGCCAGACCGTGGTCGCCAGCTCTTCAGCCGGGGCTCCCGCCGCGACCGTGGCGGCGATGGAGTCGATGCCGAAACCGTTTAGCCAGGTCACGTACTCGGGCGAGGTCATGATCGGCACGGCGATGAACCAGGCCACCAGCAGCCCGAACAGCTGCGCCAGTCCGACCGTGAGCCCGATCAGGTGCCCGGCGCCCAGCAGGGCGAACTGCATGCCGAAGCCCAGCCCGGTCGCCCCGCCGCCCAGGGCGACCGGCAGTTTGAAGAAGCGCGCCGCCTCGCCGGCGAACACCCGGGCGGCGGCCAGATAGGCGTACCCGCCCGACACCACCGAGCCGAGGACCACGATCCACAGGCCCGACTTGTTCTCGCGCACCGCGCTCTCGGTCTGCGCGGCTCCGCGCGAGCCGACTTTCAGCACCTCGGCCGCGGCGACGCCTTCGGGGTAGGGCAGGCCGCCATTGACGACCAGGGCGCGCCGCAGCGGGATCGAGAAGGTCACCCCCAGCACGCCGCCCAGCACACAGATGGCCACCGATTCCCAGATCGGGAACTCCAGCCACCAGCCGATCATGACCAGGCCGGGCAGGACGAAGATGATCGAGCTCATGGCTCCGCCGACCGACGCCACGGTCTGGACGGTCATGTTCTCCCAGATGGTCGAGGTCCTGAACGCCCGCAGGATGGCCATCGAAATGACCGCCGCCGGGATGGCCGAGGCGAAAGTCAGACCGACCCTCAGCCCCAGATAGGTGTTCGCGGCGGTGAAGATCACCGCCAGGATGCAGCCCAGAATCAGCGCGCGGAGCGTCAGTTCGATGCGCTTCCCCGTGCTGGGCGGCGCGCTTGCGGGTGTGTCGGTCATGGTCGTCCCTCGGTCCCTTTGGACGGACCTAAGCCGGAAACCGCGGCGCGGGCAAGAATCCTTCTCCACGCGGGCAGGACGGGGTATCCGTTTCGCATGCCCGAGCTTCCCGAGGTCGAAACCGTCCGTCGCGGCCTGGAGCCCGTGCTCACCGGCGCCCGACTGACGCGCGTGCGCCAGAACCGGCCCGACCTGCGCTTCCCCTTCCCCGACCGCTTCCCCCAACGGCTGGACGGCGCGACCGTCCAGCGCATCGATCGCCGGGCCAAATATCTGCTGATGCCCCTGTCGACGGGCGAGACGTGGGTGATCCACCTCGGCATGACCGGCCGCTTCACCCTCGATGGCCGACAGCTGGGCGAGTTCGAGGAGCCGGCCCCCATCGCCGGCAAGCACGAGCACCTCAGCCTGTGCGCCGTGAAGGGCGGCGCCACGACCCGCCTCGGATTCGCCGACGCCCGCCGCTTCGGCTTCATGGGCCTGATTCCCACCCCGGAGGTCGAGGCCCACCCGTGGTTCGCCGGGCTCGGCCCGGAACCGCTCGGCAACGCCTTCTCCGGCGCCCATCTGGTTGAGGCGTTCGCGGGCAAGAAACAGAACATCAAGGTCGGCCTGCTCGACCAGAGGATCGTCGCCGGCCTGGGCAATATCTACGTCTGCGAAGCCCTCTACCGCGCCCGCATCTCGCCGCTTGTCGAGGCGGGCAAGGTGTCAAAGCGTCGCCTCGAAACGCTCGCCGCCGTTGTTCGCGATGTGCTCGACGACGCCATCGCGGCGGGCGGTTCGACCCTGCGCGACTTCGCCAACGCCGACGGCGGGCAAGGCTATTTCCAGCACCACTTCGACGTCTATGGCCGCGAGGGTCAGCCCTGCCCCGGCGAGGGCTGCAAGGGCGTGGTCAGGCGCACCGTCCAGGCGGGTCGTTCGACCTTCTGGTGCCCGTCCTGCCAGAAACCCTGACCATGCCGATCCGCATCGCCCTTTTGCGCAGCATTGTAATCAACCGCCGCCGGGTGAAGGGCGAAGAGGCGCGCGGACTGGCCGAGGCCGTCGGCGGAACAGACGTCCGTTCCGTCATCGCCACCGGCAATCTGCTGTTCCGCTCGCGCAAGGCGCCGGCGACGCTGGAGCGCGAACTCGAGGCCGCCTGCGCCGACCTCTACGGCAGGCCGACCGAGATCGTGGTCAAGACGGCGGAGCAGTGGCGGACGCTGATGAAAGCCAATCCCTTCCCTGTGGAATCGGCCAGCAAGCCGTCGCACATCCTGGTCTGGGCCATGCGCGAGCCGCTGCCCGACCGCGGTCTCGAACAACTGCTGCGCCGCGCCTCGGCCGGGGAGAAGATCGAGCGCACGGCGGGGGGAGACATCTATATGTGGTTCGGCGGCGCTGACCCGGCCGCCTCGAAACTGCCCGGCGGATTCGGGTTGAAATCCCTCGGCGCGGTGGGAACCAACCGCAACTGGAACACCATGCGGAAGATCACTGCCGTACTGGACGAGATGGAGTCGAAGCCATGAGCCACCGCATCATCCTGTTCCGCGGCATGAACACCGGCGGCGTGCGCGCGCCGGTCGGCGAGCAGCGCGCCATGGCCGAGGAGATGGGGCTGAAGAACCCGCGCACGCTTCAGGCCAGCGGCAATCTCGTCGTCGAGAGCGGCAAGGCGACCGCCACGCTCGAAAGCGAGATCGAGGCGGAGATGCAGCGTCGCTTCGGCCTGAAGATCGTCGCCATGGCCCGCACGCCGGAGCAGTGGTCGAAGCTGATCGCCGCCAACCCCTTCCCGAAGGAGGCGGCCGCTCACCCGGCCAAGGTGCTGGCCATGGTCATGAAGGACGGGATCAAGGACGGGGCCCTGGAGGCCTGCCGCGAACTGGCGGAGGGCGGGGAGCGCGTCGAGGCGGTCGGCGACGTGCTCTATTTCTGGTTCCCCGACGGTCAGGGCCAGTCGGCCATCTTCAAAAAGGCGACGCCGCGCATTCTGGGCATGGGCACGGGCCGCAACTGGAACACGGTGCTGAAGCTGGCCGACATGGCCGGGGCGGAGGTGAAGGCATGAACCATCGCAAGACCCATCTGTGGATCAGCCTGATCGTGGGCGTCGTCGTCTGGGGCGGCTATTTCGCCCATGTGATCCAGAGCCTGCGACGGGGCGATACCGGGGGTCTGGCCTTCTGGTTCCTCGGCGCCCTGGCGCTGGTCGCCGGGCTCGAGGCGGTGGCGACAGGGGTGATCACCTGGCTGTTCCGTCGGCGATCGCGGGTGCTGGACGAGGGACCGACGCTTCAGGCGGCGCTTCAGGCCAGCCACGTCGCCCTGATGCTTCTGATCGTCATGGTGCTGGCGCTCGCGGCGCTGCTGGCCCTGCCTGCCCTGTTCGGCTGGAGCCTGATCGGCATGTCGACGGATGCGCCGGTCATCGCGGCCAACGCCCTGCTGGCCATGGTGGTGATCGCCGAACTGGTCCGCGCAGCCTTCACCCTGGCCCTCATCCCGCGCCGCTGACTTCCGCCCGACGCGCCGCGCGGATAGACAGGCGCCAGACAACGGAGCGCATCCATGGCCGACAGCTATTCCACCCTGCTCATCGAGCGTCACGCCGACGGCTATGCGGTGGTGACCCTGAACCGGCCCGAGGCGCTTAACGCGCTCAACTCCGCCCTGTTCAGGGATCTCGCGGCCTTCCTCGACGCGGTCGAGCATGACGACAGCGTGCGCTGCCTGATCCTGACCGGCTCCGGCGACAAGGCCTTCGCCGCCGGCGCCGACATCAAGGAGATGTCGGACCAGTCCTACGCCGACATGTACAAGGCCAACTTCTTCGCGCTCGGCCACGACCGCATCACCCGGTTCCGCAAGCCGGTCATCGCCGCGGTCAACGGCTTCGCCCTCGGCGGCGGCTGCGAGCTGGCCATGCTGTGCGACTTCATCGTGGCGTCGGACAAGGCGAAATTCGGCCAGCCGGAGATCAACCTCGGCGTCGCCCCGGGCATCGGCGGATCGCAGCGGCTGACCCGGCTGGTCGGCAAGGCCAAGGCCATGGACATGGTCCTGACCGCCCGGATGATGGACGCCGCCGAGGCCGAACGCGCCGGCCTCGCCTCCCGCGTCGTGCCGCACGAGACCCTGCTGGACGAGGTCCGCAAGATCGCCGCGAAGATCGCCTCCCAGAGCCCGCTGGCGGTGATGGCCAACAAGGAGATGGTCAACGCCGCCCTTGAGACGACCCTGACCCAGGGCGTGCAGTTCGAACGCCGCCTGTTCCATTCCCTGTTCGCCTTCGAGGACCAGAAGGAGGGGATGGCGGCCTTCGTCGAGAAGCGGAAGCCGACCTTCACCGGGCGCTAGGGCGCTCAGACGATCTGGTCCGGGTGGGTCTGGGTGCCCGCCGGCGGCGCGTCGACGTCCTGGTAGGGATCGTCCGTCTCCTCGATCGACAGGATGGATTCGCCCCCGGACATCTGCGTCATCGCCGCGTCGCCGGCCTGCACGTCGGTCTTTGAGGGCACCTTCAGGACGCGCGTGGCGCCGCCCTCGACCCCCACCGTCACGCGATAGATGCGCATGGCTCAATCTCCCTTTGATGCAAGGACAACGGCCCCGGAGCGGTGCGGTTTCAGGACCGCGCCCGCCCACCGGTCCGGATGTCCCGGATTTCCGCGTGTCGCCGGCCGGCCCGAAGCCCTGCCCCTCCGATTTCCACGGCCCGTCGGGTAGCGCTTGAACCCCCCGCCCCTTTCGGCTATAGCCGCGCGCTCTTGAGATTTTCGCGCCGTGGACGTGTGCTCCGCGGCGTTTTCCGTTCGAAGGTTTGACTGATGGCCAACAACCCCGGCGCCAAGAAAGCGATCCGCAAGATCGCCGCCCGCA
>NZ_DASPMQ010000016.1:0-27148 GCF_035626975.1 Brevundimonas sp. | reverse complement strand
ACGCCGCCGCCGCCGCCTCCGCCGCCGCCCACGGGCGTCCTGCCGCCGCCGCCGCGCGAGCCGGCCGCGACAGCCGGGCCGATCGCGGTCGCGCCGGCCGCCACGACGGTGGCGCTGGACTGGCCGGTGCGGGGCGACATCCTGCGCCGCTTCGGACCGGTCGGCATGGGCGAGCGCAACAACGGGGTCAACATCGGCGCGCCGGCGGGGACCGAGGTGCGGGCGGCCGCGGCCGGCCGGGTCGGCTATGTCGGCGACGACCTGGCCGGGCAGGGGCTGACCGTGCTGGTCGTGCACCGCGACGGCTGGCGCTCGGTCTATGGACACCTGGGTTCGACCCTGGTGCGCGACGGTGACGACGTGCAGGCGGGGCAGGCCATCGGCACGGTCGGCACGACCGCCGGCGACGGGCGGCCCTCGATCCATTTCGAGACCTGGCGGATGCGCGGCGACGAACCGACGGCGATCGATCCGCTGAGCGTGTTGCCGCGATAGCGCAAAGCGTCGCCCGCGCCACACGTCGCGTTGCAAAGTGTGACGACGCGCCCTAGGTTCCGCGCCTCATTTTCGAGGGGCGCCCGCGGGGCGTTCCGGCGCATGCGGAGATTATCGTGCAGGAACTCATGGCGGGGCCGTTCGGGACCCTGATCTTCTTCGTCCCGGTCATCATCCTGTTCTACTTCATGCTGATCCGGCCCCAGCAGAAGCAGATGAAGGCGCACCGCGAACTGGTGGCCGGCCTGAAGCGCAACGACACGGTGGTGCTGTCCAACGGCATGATCGGCAAGGTCACCCGCGTCGAGAACGACGAGGCCATGGTCGAGATCGCCCAGGGCGTGAACGTCCGCGTGGTCAAGGCGATGATCACCACGGTGCGCGACCGCACCGGCGTCGCGGCCAACGACACCAAGCAAGTCTCCAAGGCCTGATCTCGGCGCTCTGAAAGGTCGGGGAAGCCCGCATGATCCATCTGTCGCGCTGGAAGGTCATCCTTCTCGCCCTGTCGTTCGTGTTCGGGCTGCTGTTCGCCTACCCGAACATGCTGACCGCCGAGCAGCGCGAGGCGCTGCCGGGCTGGCTCCCCAGAAACGGGCTGAACCTCGGGCTGGACCTGCAGGGCGGGTCGTACCTGCTGCTGGAAGTCGATGTGCCGGCCATGCGCGCCAAGCGCCTGACCAACCTCGGCGAGGACGCCCGGACGGTGCTGGAGGAGGCGCAGGTCGCCATCTCGAACATCGCCCAGGACGGCTCGGGCGTGACGGTCACCCTGGCGGACCCGGCGACGATGGACCGGGCGCTGGAGGCGATGCGGCCGCTGGCCGCCGGCGGCGGCGCCGCTACGGTCGCCGACCGCACGGTGCAGCGCCAGGGCGAGGATCGCATCCGCTACGCCTTCACCCGGCAGGCCATGGATTCCATGGCCTCCGACGCCGTGAGCCAGTCGATCGAGGTGGTGCGCCGCCGGATCGACAGCCTCGGCACCCGCGAACCGTCGATCACCCGCGAGGGCGCCGACCGCATCGTCATCCAGGCCCCGGGCGAAAGCGATCCGGCCCAGCTGGAGCGCATCCTGGGGCAGACGGCGCAGCTGACCTTCCAGATGGTCGATGACGAGGGTTCCCTGGAGGAGGCCCTGGCGGGCTTCCCGCCGCCGGACGCCGAGGTCATCCCTGACGAAAACGGCACGCCCTACCTCGTCAAGAAGCGGGTTCTGGTCTCGGGCGAGAACCTGACCAAGGCGGAGGTCACGACCGACCAGAACAACCAGACCGCCATCGGCTTCCGTTTCGACGGCGCCGGTGCGCGCCGGTTTGGCGAGGCGACCGCCGCCAACATCGGCAAGCCGTTCGCCATCATCCTCGACGGCAAGGTCATCTCGGCTCCCGTGATCCGCAGCGCCATCACCGGCGGCTCCGGCGTCATCGAGGGCAGCTTCAGCATCGAGGAAGCCGGCGAGATGGTGAACCTGCTGAACGGCGGGGCCCTGCCGGCGCCGCTGAAGGTCGAGGAGCGCCGCACGGTCACCGCCGAGCTGGGCGCCGACGCCGTGGCGGCCGGCGCGCTGTCGACGGCGATCGGCTTCGTCATCATCCTGGTGTTCATGCTCGGCGCCTACGGCCTGCTGTTCGGCGGCATTTCGGTGATCGGCCTGGGGCTGAACGGCCTGCTGATTATCGGCGCCATGTCGATGACCGGGGCGACCCTGACCCTGCCCGGCATCGCCGGCCTGGTGCTGACCTTCGCCGTGGCCGTGGACGCCAACGTGCTGATCTACGAGCGGATGCGCGACGAGGCGCGGGCCGGACGGTCCGTCATCGCCTCGCTCGACGCCGGCTTCAACAAGGCCATGGGCACCATCATCGACGCCAACCTGACCACCCTGGTGGCGGCGCTGATCATGTTCATGTTCGGGGCGGGGCCGGTGCGCGGCTTCGCCTGGACGCTGACCATCGGCGTCTTCACCTCGATGCTGTCGGCCGTTCTGGTCGCCCAGGTCGGACTGGCCTGGTGGCTGAAGCTCGCCAAGCCCAAAAAACTGCCGATCGCGGAGTGATGGCGATGCGTGGATGGCCCCTCATCAAACTGCTGCCGGTCAAGACGAACCTGCATTTCGTCGCCTTCGCCAAATACGCCGCCGGGCTTTCGGCGGTGCTGGTGATCGCGTCGCTGGTCGGCGTCTTCTACCCCGGCCTGAACATGGGCATCGACTTCCGCGGGGGCGCCTCGATGGAGGTTTCCAAGCCCGCCGGTCAGGTGATCAACCTTGAAGATCTGCGGGGCGCGGCGGACGAACTGGGTCTCGGCGACGTGCAGGTCCAGGGCATCGCCCGGCTCGGATCCGACGTGAACGACGGCTCCACGGCCCTGCTTCGTTTCCAGATCCCCGACGGCCAGGACCAGACCCAGGTGGTCAGGCAGGTCGAGGCCGCGGTCACCAACGCCGTCGGCGAGGTGACCTATTCCGGCGTCGCCGTCGTGGGCTCCAAGGTGTCCGGCGAACTGTACCGGTCGGGCCTGATGGCGCTGGGCCTCGCGGTCGTGCTGATGTTCGCCTACATCTGGTTCCGGTTCGAACCGCAGTTCGGCTTCGGCGCCGTGGCCGGCCTGCTGCACGACGTGATCCTGACCTTCGGCCTGATTGTGCTGTTCCGGCTGGAGTTCAGCCTCAACATGGTCGCGGCCATCCTGACCGTGATCGGCTATTCAATGAACGACACCGTCGTGGTGTTCGACCGCCTGCGCGAGAACCTGCGCAAGTACAAGACCATGCCCTTGCGCGAAGTGATCGACCTGTCGATCAACGAGACCCTGTCGCGGACCATCATCACCGGTTTCACCGCCGTCATGGTGCTGGCGGCGCTGGCCGTGCTCGGCGGCCCGACGCTGTTCGGCTTCTCGATCGCCCTGATGTTCGGCATCGTCGTCGGCACCTATTCGTCGATCTATGTCGGCGCGCCGATCATCCTGCTGTGGGGCGTCAAGCGCGGCGGACCGGCCGACGACGCCAAGCCGGTCAAGCTGGGCATGGCGAGCCGGCCGTAGGGGCCCCGTAAAAGCCCCTACAGTCTTTCGGTTTTTGTCGGGCGCGAGCGGCGCTAAGGTGCCGCTTCAACGATTCTCGCGGCTGGTTTATCGCCGCGTTTCTGTCGAAACGCTCTGGGAGGGGCGAACCATGGGCAAGCTGCTTTCGAACTTCCGCACCACCGTGCTGCTGAGCCTCGTGCTGGCCGGCGTGATGATCTACGCCTTCGGCAGCGTCGCGCCGGGCGGCTTCGACCTGATCTTCTGGCAGGCGGTGTTCCGCTGGACCCACGTGGCGGCGGGCATCCTGTGGATCGGCCTGCTGTGGTACTTCAACTTCGTCCAGATCCGGGTCATGCCGTCGATCCCGGCCGAGCTGAAGCCGGCGGTCGGCAAGCATATCGCTCCCGAGGCGCTGTTCTGGTTCCGCTGGTCGGCCCTGGCCACGGTGGTGGCCGGCCTGGCGCTGGCGTTCAGCCGCGGCCACGCCTACGCGATCGAGGTGCTGAGCTTCGGCCTCGCCGGCGGCCTGACCGAGGATCAGAAGGGCTACACCCTGATGGGCATCGGCGTCTGGCTGGCCATCGTCATGTTCCTCAATGTCTGGGGCATCATCTGGCCGAACCAGAAGCGCGCCCTCGGCATCGTCGTGGTCGATGACGACGCCAAGGCCAAGGCCGCGCGCGTCGCCATGCTGGCCAGCCGCACCAACATGCTGCTGTCGCTGCCGATGCTGACCTCGATGGCGATGTACCAGACGCTGTTTGGCTGATCTGTCCGCTCATCCCGGCGAATGCCGGGACCCGGATTGCGGTTGCCGTCCTTCGGGACTTGCATCGACGGCGCGGGAATGCGCCTGAGATTCGTGATCTGGCATCTGGGCCCTGGCATTCGCCGGGGTGAGCGGGAAGAAACTTGAACCCTTCGAATACCCTCGACGAGCAAGTCCGCGCGGCCGACCCCGATCGCTGGCTCTCGAGCCGGTTCGTGGGGGATGCCCACGCGCGGGCCGATCTGATCGCCCTCTATGCGTTCGAGGCCGAACTTCTGGCCATCCCGACCCGCGTGACCCAGCCGCTGCTGGCCGAGATGCGCTACGTCTGGTGGCGCGAGCAGATGGACGGGGTGTTCGCGGGAGAGGCGCGCAAGGGCCATCCGGTGCTGGAGGCGCTGACGGAGGCGGTCGCCCGCCACGGGCTGGAACGGGCGTCGTTCGACGCCCTGATCGAGGCGCACATTGGCCGGGTGCACGGCGAGCCGCACGACCTCGACGCCTTCTACGTCGGCCCGATGCAGGCGGCCGCGCAACTGCTCGGGGCGACCGATCCGGCGCTCGCGACATCCGCGGCCCGGGTCTGGGGCCTGATCCAGACCGGACGGTTCGACGAGGCGCGGGCGGCCTTGCCGGACGCAGCCCGCATCGCCCGCGATCTGCCGGTCGGGGCGTTTCCGGCCGTGTTGCCGGCCACTCTGGCGCGAAAACCCGCGGCCGGGCCGCTGGAGAAGCGGCTGCGGCTGCTATGGGCCGCAGTTCGCGGGCGCCTGTGACTTGATGCGTTCGATGACCCCGGGATCGCCGTCGCCGAAGAAGGCCTCGCGCGGGGCCGGCGGCGGCGACACGTCGCCGGTGCGCCAGTCCATGAACTGGGTCGCCCAGGTCGCCGCCGCGCGGTCGTAGCCGCCGGCGCCGAAGGCTGTGACGGCGCCGTGCATGATATTGCGGCGGACGATGCCGACGCCGAGTTCCTGCAGGGCGTCGCGAAAGATGTCATCGGCCTCGCCGCGCCGGCCGGGCTCGCCGATCGAATACAGCCAATCGTGGACCACGGCCGCGATCGCGTGCCGGCCGAAGGGTGGAATCAGCCAGCGGCCAACGCGCGGGATGGAGGCGAAGTCGGTGACGTAGCCGGCGGGAACCCAGATGGCGCGGCCGGTCCGCTCATTGATGTAGCCGAAGGGCTGGATGACCACGACCGTGGTGCGCTCGTCGCGCTCGCGGTCCTGCTGGTGATTGATGGCGCAGACCAGCGGGCGGTCGACCGCCGTCGGCGCGGCCGTCGCGGCAGGCAGGGATGTGGCCGCAGGGGCGGACAGCGACGTGGCCGCGACGGCGGCATCGGCGGGGGCGGCGCAGAATGACATGGCCGCCAGACTATGCCCGACAACGGCGACGGTTTCATCCGCGGTCGATGCCGCTTTGCGAACCCGGGCGACGCGGCCCATATCTGCGCCATGGCGAGACTGGGTGAACGGACGGGGCGGCGGGGCGATTCACTGGCGAAGGCGGCGCAGGGCGCGCCTCCGGCCGAGCCTCCGAAGGGGCCGCCGACGGGCCGGGCGCTGCTGGACCTGGTCCAGCTGGTGCGGCGATCGAATGCGCCGCAGCTGCATCTGCGCCTGCTGGCGGCGATCGGCATGACTCTGGGCGGCAAGGCGCTGGGCGTGCTGGCCCCCCTGGTGCTCGGTGCGGCCGTGAACCGGCTGGCGGCGGGGCAGGGGGCGGCGGTCGGCATGGCGTGGGGCTTCGGCGCCTTCGCGGTCGGCTGGGCCTTCGTGCGGCTGCTGTCGGCGATCGCGCCCAATGCGGCGGACGTGGTGTTCGCGCCGGTCCGATCGGCGGCGCAGCGGACGGCGGCGACCGAGACCTTCGCGCATGCCCTGAGCCTGTCGCTGGATTTCCACCAGACCAAACGGTCCGGCTCGCTGTCGCGGACCATGGACCGGGGGTCGCGGGCGGTCGACTTCCTGATGCGCATCCTCGCCTTCAACCTGATCCCGACGGGGGTCGAGCTGGTGCTGGCGGCGGGGGTGCTGGCCGGGGCCTATGACTGGCGGTTCGGGGCCGTGGCGGTGGCCGTGGTGGCGATCTACGCCGTCGCCACCTTCGCCCTGTCGAACTGGCGGATCGAGCACCGGCGCGAGATGAACGCCGCCGACACCCAGGCGGCCGGCGTGTCGGTCGACGCCCTGCTCAACTACGAGACGGTCAAGTCGTTCGGGGCCGAGGCGCGGGCGGCGCGGGTCTATGACGAGGCGCTGGGCGACTACACGCGGGCGGCGCTGAAGGCCAACAGTTCGCTGGCCCTGCTGAACATCGTGCAGGCGGTGATCATGAACCTCGGCCTGGCGGTCATGGCGGTGATGGCCGGCTTCGAGGCGGCGGCCGGGCGGATGGGGCCGGGCGATGTGATGGCGGCGGTGCTGATCATGATCTCCCTGTATGCGCCGCTGAACATTCTGGGCTTCGCCTATCGGGAAATCCGCCAATCCTTCATCGACATGGAGGAAATGCTGAAGGTGACGCGTCAGACGCCGCAGGTGGCCGACGCGCCCGACGCCGCCCCCCTGCCGCGACCGGCGGACACGCGCGGCGCGGCCCTGGCGTTCGAGCAGGTGGGCTTCCGCCACGACGCCCGCGCCAACGGGCTGGAGGACGTCAGCTTCACGGCGCCGCCGGGCACGACGACGGCGCTGGTCGGGCCGTCGGGCTCGGGCAAGTCGACGATCGTCAAACTGGCGCTGCGGTTGCTCGATCCGCAGGAGGGCCGGGTGCTGATCGACGGCATCGATGTGCGTCAGGTGACGCAGGAGTCGCTGCGCGCGGCGGTGGCGCTGGTGCCTCAGGACGTGGCGCTGTTCAACGACACCATCCGGGCCAATATCGGCTTCGCCCGGCCCGACGCGGACGAGGCGGCGATCTGGGCGGCGGCGGACGCGGCCGAGCTGGACGAGTTCATCGGGGCGCTGCCGCAGGGCATGGACACCATGGTCGGCGAGCGCGGGCTTAAGCTGTCAGGCGGCGAGCGCCAGCGGGTCGGCATCGCCCGGGCCCTGCTGGCCGATCCGTGCATCCTGATCCTCGACGAGGCGACCAGCGCGCTGGACAGCCGCACCGAGGCGGCGATCCAGAAGACGCTGCGGCGGGCGCGGACCGGGCGGACCACGCTGGTCGTGGCGCACCGGCTGTCGACCATCGCCGACGCCGACCAGATCCTGGTGCTCAAGGCCGGGCGGATCGTCGAGCGCGGCGCCCACCACGAGCTGGTGGCGCGTCAGGGCGGGGAGTACGCGGCTCTGTGGCGCAAGCAGACGCGCGGCGCGCGGACCGAACGTCAGCCGGTCTGACCGAACTTCTTCGCCACCATCCCGGCGAGATGGGCGGTGACCTCGGCGCGCTCGGCGACGGCCCCGGCGGGCAGGGTGTTCAACAGCCGCAGCGACTGGATGTGCACGGCCACGATGCGCCAGTCGAAGGCGGCGCCCTCGACCGAGGCCCGGTCGACCATGTCGCACAGGCTTATGGCCACAGCGCAGATCTCCTCGAGATCGAACGGAGAGGCGGCGTCGACGATGTGATTGGCGGAGTGGTAGATCTGCTGGAGGCTGTGAACCGTCGCGTCGGGATCAGACGGGGCGTCCATGGCGACGAGGGCGTCGATATGGCGCGTGACCTCCTCCAGACCCTTTTCGCGCAGGGCCGAGATGTTTTCGCGGGCCTGGGCCAGGGCGACGCCGATGCTGACGCCGCCGGCGCTGTCGATCAGGGCGGCGAGGCGCGGCGCGCGTCGGGCGTGGGTGATGACGGTCATTGGGCGGAAGCCGCGAGGGCGGCCTTCTCGGCCTCGAACCGGGCGCGGCGGATCACGTCGACCCGGCGCTCCTCGCCCGGCGGCGCGGTTTCGCGGAAACGCCGGTCAGGGCCGAAATACTCACCGACCTCGAGGAAGGGGCGGCCGTCGCGCGCCACCCAGACGATGCGCTCCAGCAGGCTGGCGGCGCTGAACGGCTTGGTGATGATGAAATTGGCCCCCGAGTCCCGGACCCTGGAGACCATCGAGCGGCGGATGTGGCCGGCGGTCATGATCACCGGGACGAAGGCGTTGGGCGGGCCGGAACGGCGCAGCCAATGCACCAGTTCGAAGCCGTCCATACCCGGCATCTCGCAGTCGACGACAAGAAGGTCGATCTCGACATCCTGAAGGACCTCGATCGCCTCGGCGGCGCCGCGCATCGAATAGCGCGTCTTGATCCCGAAGCCGAGCAGGGCGCTGGAGGTGATCTCCGCCGCGAAGGCGGAGTCGTCCACGATCATGGTGACGGCGCCGGTCAGATTGATGATCGCGCTCTCGCGCAGGGTCTCGCCAACGACGCCCATACCTACCCGCCCCCGCTGAGTCGCCCACCGCAACCCGGCATGGGGACACCGTTGACCGGCAACCCTCGCCGAATGGTTAACGAAACCCTCAGCCCATGCGGCCGATGGCGTAGAAGCGGTCGGCGCGGGCCTTGCGGATCTGCTCGGGCGACAGGGTCGACAGGGCGGCCAGCTCCTCGGCCAGGACGTCGCCGACGTTGGCGATGGCCGCGGCCGGATCGGCGTGGGCGCCGCCGACCGGCTCGGGGATGATGCGATCGACGATCTTCAGCTCGAGCAGGTCGGGGCCGGTGATCTTCATGGCCATGGCGGCGTCGCGGGCGCGGGCCCCGTCGCGCCACAGGATGCCGGCCGCGCCCTCGGGCGAAATGACCGAATAGATCGAGTGCTCGAGCATCAGCACCCGGCCGGCGGCGGCGATGGCGATGGCCCCGCCGGAGCCGCCCTCGCCGGTGACGGTGGCGATCGAGGGCACGCCCAGGGTCAGGCAGCGCTCGGTCGAGCGGGCGATGGCCTCGGCCTGGCCGCGCTCCTCGGCGCCGAGGCCCGGATAGGCGCCGGCGGTGTCGACGAAGGTCAGCACCGGCAGGCCGTACTGCTCGGCCAGATCCATCAGCCGGACCGCCTTGCGGTAGCCTTCGGGCCGGGCCATGCCGAAATTGTGGGTCAGGCGGGTCTGGGTGTCGTGGCCCTTCTCGTGGCCCATGACCACGACCGGGGAGCCGCGGAACCTGGCCAGGCCGCCGAGGATGGCCTGGTCGTCGCCGAACTGGCGGTCGCCCTTAAGTTCGACGAAATCGGTGAACAGGCCCTCGCAGAAGTCGACGAAATGGGGCCGCTGGGGGTGGCGGGCGACCTGGGTCTTCATCCACGGGTCGAGCGCGGCGTAGGTCTTCCTGCGGAGCTGTTCGGCCTTCTTGCGCAGGCCCTCGACCTCGGCGTCGAACGAGCCGGAGGTCGAGGAGAGCAGGTTCAGCTCCTCGATCTTCGCCTCCAGATCGGCGATCGGCTTTTCGAATTCGAGGTAGTGGGTGGCCATCAGGCGTCCGGAACAGGCGCGCGGTAAGCGCTACGGAAGGCGGCGGAACCTAGTGGGGTCAACGCCGGGGGGCAAGCGGGGTTCAGTCGTCGCGCGCCAGGGGATGCTTGTCGCGCACCACCTGGGCGAGGCGGTCGACGGCGACGTGGGTATAGATCTGGGTGGTGGCGATGTCGGCGTGGCCGAGCAGGGTCTGGACCACGCGCAGGTCGGCGCCGCCCTCGAGCAGATGGGTGGCGAAGGCGTGACGCAGCACGTGGGGGCTGACCCGGGCGGGATCGACGCCGGCGTCGACGGCGGACTGATCCAGCAGCTGGGCGAAGCGGCGGGGGGTCAGATGGCCCTTCGCCGACGACGACGGGAACAGCCAGGGGCTGTCGGGGGCCTTTTCGGGGCGAGCGGCGTCGCGGGCGATGAGCCAGGCCCTGACGGCCTCGCGGGCCGAGGCGTTGAGCGGGGCGAGCCGTTCCTTGCCGCCCTTGCCGCGCACGATCAGGAAGGCCGGGTCCCGGCGGACGGCCTCGACGCGCAGGCCCAGCAGCTCCGACACGCGCAGGCCCGAGGCGTAGGCCAGTTCGACCAGGGCCACCAGGCGCAGGCCGGCGGCGCCGTCACGGGCCGAGGCGGCGGCCAGCAGGCCTTCGATCTCGTCGCGGCTGAGGGTCCTCGGCAGGCTGCGCCCCTGTTTGGGGGCGTCCAGCCGGCGGGACGGGTCGTCCGTCCGCCAGCCCTCGCCCAGCGCGAAGCGGTAGAACTGGCGCACGGCCGAGCGGCGGCGGGCCTGGGTGGCGGCGGACAGGCCGCGTGCGCCCAGACCGGCGTACCACGCCTCGACCGCGGCCTCGTCGGCCTGCATCAGGCCGCCGGACAGGGCGGCCTCGGCGTCGGCGAGGTCGCGGCCATAGGCGGACAGGGTGTGGGGCGAGGCGTCGCGTTCGACCGCCATCATCTCCAGAAAGGCCTCAACCTGCGGGGGCGCTAAGGGCGGGGTCATGCGCGGGACCACTTTGCGTCGGCGGCGCCTGGTGTAAAGGGTGGTCGGGTCATGACGCCTTGCCTGCCACCGTCCGTCCCGCCGTTCGTCCCGCTTCCGGGCCGCCGCCTCCCGCGAGGCCGGTCGTGAGCGAGGTCATGCCGGCGGCGGGGCCGATTCCTGTCCATCGCCGCACCATAGCGCTGGTCGGGCTAATGGGGGTGGGGAAATCGACGGTCGGGCGGCGGCTGGCCAGGCGGCTGAACCTGCCGTTCGCCGACGGCGACATCGAGATCGAGGCGGCGGCGGCCATGACCGTGTCGGACATCTTCGCCCAACTGGGCGAGGCCGAGTTCCGGGCCGGCGAGGCGCGGGTGATGAAGCGCCTGCTGGAAGGCCCGCGGATGGTGCTGGCCACCGGCGGCGGCGCCATCCTGAACCCCGACACCCGGACCCTGCTGAAGGACCGGGCGGTGACGGTGTGGATGCGCGCCGATCTGGAGACGGTGGCGCAGCGGGTGCAGCGGCGCGACACCCGGCCGCTGCTGCGGGGCCGCGACCCGCTGACGGCGCTCAGGGCCATGGCCGAGGTGCGCTACCCGGTCTATGCGACCGCCGATGTGACCGTGGACGTAGCCGGCGGGGCGCACGCGCAGGCGGTCGAGGCGATCCATGACGCGTTGCAGGCCTATTTCGCGGCGCATGAGCCGGAGATGAGGGCATGACGACGACGGTGTCGGTCGCGGGCGGCGATTTCCGGCCCTATGAGGTGGTCGTCGGCCGGGGGCTGCTGGCCGGGCTGGGCGCGCGCGTGGCGCCGCTGGCCCGGGGACGGACCGTGGTCATCACCGACGAGACCGTGGCCGGCCTGCACGGCAAGGCCGCGCTGGCGTCGCTGAAGGCGGCGGGCGTTCCTGCCCGGCTACTGACCGTGCCGCCGGGCGAGGGCTCGAAGTCATTCGCCGAGCTCGAGCGGGTGATTGACCGGATGCTGGCCTTCCAGCTGGACCGGACGGATGTGATCGTCGCGCTGGGTGGAGGCGTGGTCGGCGATCTGGCCGGGTTGGCGGCGGCGTTGTTCATGCGCGGGATCGACTTCGTCCAGGTTCCCACGACCCTGCTGGCCCAGGTGGATTCCTCGGTCGGCGGCAAGACGGCGATCGACACGCCACGCGGCAAGAACCTAGTCGGGGCGTTCCACCAGCCGCGGCTGGTGGTGGCCGACATCGACGTGCTGGCCACCCTGCCGGAGCGGCAGCTGCGCTCGGGCTGGGCCGAGGTGCTGAAGCACGGGCTGATCTGCGACGCCGCCTTCTTCGACTGGCTGGCGGACACTTCGGTTTCGGGGGGCGCGGCGGGGGCGGCGGGCGATCCGGCGGCGCTGGAGCGGGCCGTGGTGCGCTCGGTGGAGATCAAGAGCGCCATCGTCGGGGAGGACGAGAAGGAGGCCGGTCGCCGCGCCCTGCTCAATCTCGGCCACACCTTCGGTCACGCCATCGAGGCGGAACTGGGCTTCGACGAGACGAAGCTGACGCATGGGGAGGCGGTGGCGCTGGGCTGCGCCCTGGCGTTCCGGTTTTCCGCGGCCGGGGGACTGTGTCCGCCGGACGAGGCGGAACGGGTTGGGACGGTCATCGCCGCGGCCGGGCTGCCGACGCGACTTGACCAGGCCGGGGCGTTCCAGAGCGCCGCGCTGGTCGGACGCATGACGGGGGACAAGAAGGCCGAGGGGGGGCGTCTGACCCTGATCCTCGCCCGCCGCATCGGCGAGGCTTTCACGGCGAAGGACGTCGACGCGGCGGCGCTGACCGCGTTCCTGGACCGGGAGCTGTCGGGATCATGAGGATCGAGCCTGCCGTGCTCGAGAACCGCTGGGTGCGGCTTGAGCCCTTCGCGCCGGAGCTGAAGGAAGACGTGCGGGCGGCGATCAGCGTCGACGAGGCGGCGTGGTCGATCATGGTCTCGACCGCTTACGGGGATGATTTCGATCCGTGGTGGGACGGCTTCGTCGAGCGGCTGGCAGCCGGAAAAGATACGCCCTACGCCGTCCGGCGGCTGACTGACGGCCGGATCGTCGGGACCAGCAGCCTGCACGACCTGTTTCCGATGCACCGGCGAGTGGAGCTCGGTTCGACCTTCTTCCATCCCGATGTCCGGGGCGGCGTGATCAATCCGGCCAGCAAGCGACTGCTGCTGCAGCACGCGTTCGACAGCGGCACCGTGCGGGTCGAGATCATCACCGACGGGATCAACGCCCGCAGCCAGGCGGCCATCGCCAAGCTGGGCGCGGTGCGCGAGGGCGTGCTGCGCCGGCACAAGATCACCCACACCGGGCGGGTGCGCGACACGGTGATGTTCTCGATTACCGATCAGGATTGGCGCGACGTGCGGGCGCGGCTGGACGCGCGGCTGGCCGCCTTCTAGTCGACCGCCCGGCAGTCGGTGGGTTCACGGCCGTCGGCCGTCCAGCGGGCCATGACCCCTTCGCCGCGCAGCTCGTAGCCCGAGGCGCGGTACCACAGGCCGGACGTCGGCCGTTCCATGAACAGGTCCACGGCCTCGCCGTTGGAGTTGCGCACCGTGGCCATGGCGCGGGGATTGTCGAAGTCGACCGACAGGCGCTCGCCGTTGTTGCACAGGTAGACGGTGCGGATGACCCGGTTCAGGGCCCGCTCCTGGACCTCGGCGCCGGTGCGACGGCGCGCGGTCTGGGCCTCCTGGGCGCGCTTGCGAACCGATTCCCCGTCGGTCGGCGCTTCAGCGGGCTTCTGGCCGCAGGCTGTCAGGGCGAGAGCGGCCGCGACGGCGAGGGACATCAGACGCATGAAACAAGCCTTGCCGTGGAGGACGGCGGTTCAACGCGCCGTTCAGGCGGCCGTTCCCTTGCGCCGGGCCCGGAAGAAGGCGCGCAACAGGTCCCCGCCGCGGTCCGCGAGCACGCCGCCGGTCGTCTCCGGCCGCCAGTGGCAGGTCGGCTGATCGAAGAAGCGCGGGCCGTGAACCACGGCGCCGCCCTTGGGATCGTCCGCCCCCCAGACCACGCGGCCGATGCGGGCGTGGCTGATGGCCCCGGCGCACATGGCGCAGGGCTCCAGCGTGACATAGAGGGTGAGGCCGGTGAGGCGGTAGTTGCCCCGTTTCGCCGCCGCGGCGCGCAGGGCCACGATCTCGGCGTGGGCGGTCGGATCATGGGCTCCGATCGGGCCGTTGCGGCCCTCGGCGACGACCTCGCCGGTGCGTTCGTCGACGATCACGCAGCCCACGGGAGTCTCTCCCGCGTCCGCCGCCGCTTGCGCACAGGCCAAGGCCATGTGCATGAACCGCTCATCATGGCCTTCCATCCCCGAGACAACGACAAGAAGCCGCGCCCGCGTCAAGACGGCGACCGCGACGGCCCCCGCAAACCCTTCGCCAAGGCCGGTCCGAAAGGGCCGCCGCGCGCCGGCGGAAAGCCCTTTTCGAAGGACGGCAAGCCCGCCGCCAAGGCCGACGAGGGTCCGAAGCGCAGCGAGCGCATCGCCAAGGCCATGGCCCGGGCCGGCATTGCCTCGCGGCGCGAGGTCGAACGGCTGATCGGCCTCGGCAAGGTGGCGGTCAACGGCAAGATTCTCGACACGCCGGCGGTGCTGGTCACCCGCGATGACGTCATCACCGTCGACGGCAAGCCGATCGGCTCGGCCCAGGCGACGCGGGTGTGGCGCTATCACAAGCCCGCCGGCCTGCTGACCTCGCATACCGACCCGGCCGGACGGCCGACCGTGTTCGACGCCCTGCCCAGCGGGCTGCCGCGGGTGATTTCCGTCGGCCGGCTCGACCTGAACACCGAGGGCCTGCTGCTGCTGACCAACGACGGCGAGCTGAGCCGGGCGCTGGAGCTGCCGCAGACGGAGCTGGTGCGTCAGTACCGGGCGCGGGCGCGGGGCCGGGTCAGCCAGCTGCAGCTGGATACGCTGAAGGACGGCGTCACCGTCGACGGGGTCCGCTACGGTCCGATCGAGGCCACGCTGGACAAGGCGAAGGAGAGCGAGGGCAACGCCCCGGCCAACCTGTGGATCAGCGTCTCCATCACCGAGGGCAAGAACCGCGAGGTCCGCAAGGTGCTGGAGCACCTCGGGCTGACCGTGAACCGGCTGATCCGCCTGGCCTATGGTCCGTTCCAGCTCGGCACCCTGCCGCTGGGGTCGGTCGAGGAGGTCGGGCCGCGGGTGATCCGTGAGCTGCTGGCCCAGCACATCCGGCCCGAGAACCTGCCGACCGGCAATACGGTGTCGACGCCCGCGCCGATCCCGGGGCGGCGAACGTCGGCTCCGATCGTCAAGGGCGCGTCGGGCTCGGCCATTTCGGACCCGTCGCGCAAGCCGAGCCGGGTCCGCGCCGCCGGCGCCGCCGCCGATGCGGCGGCGGAACGGGCGGCCCGCCCGCAGAAGAAGCCCGGCTGGGCCAAGGCCACGCCGAAGTTCGAGCATCCGAAGAAGGCCTTCACCCCGCGCGCCCGGCCCGAAGGCGAGGCCGCCGGGGGAGATCGTCCCAAACGCGCCTTCACGCCGCGCGCGGACCAGTTCATCGACAAGCCGCGCGGCGGCCGTCCGGCAGCGGGCCGGTCCGAGGCCCGTCCCGAGGGCGGCCGGTCGTTCGGCAAGCCGGCCGCCGACGGGGATCGCCCGAAGCGTCCATTCAAGCCACGCGAGGGCGCGGCGCCGCGGGGCGATGCGCCGTCGAGCGGATTCAAGCCGCGGGGCGGCGGAACGCGCAGCAACCCGCCCGGGGGGGCTCGTCCGGGCGGCTCGCGTCCCGGGGCCGGTCCCGCCGGCGGCCGGGGCAGCCCGCGGGGTCCGCGCTCCAAGGGTTGAGTCATGAGGATCGTCGCCGGCAGCCTGAAGGGGCGCAATATCGTCGCGCCGGAAGGGCAGGGCACGCGCCCGACCTCCGATCGGGCGCGGCAGGCCGTGTTCAACGTGCTGGAGCATGCGGCGTGGGCCGAGCCTCTGGACGGGCTGCGGGTCATCGACCTGTACGCCGGCTCGGGCGCGCTGGGCTTCGAGGCGATCAGCCGGGGCGCGGCCTTCGCCCTGTTCGTGGAGACCGACGACGAGGCGCGCGGGGCTATCCGCGAGAACGCCGACGCCTATGGGGTGATGGGGCGGACGCGGGTGCACCGGCGCAGCGCTGTGGACCTCGGCGTTCGCCCGGGGTCGGATGGCGAGGCCTTCGATCTGGCGTTCCTCGATCCGCCCTACCGCAAGGGACTGGGAGAGCAGACGCTGCTTCGGCTGCTCGAGGGGAATTGGTTGAAGCCCGGCGCGGTGGTGGTGTTCGAGCGCGGTTCGGACGAGCCCGAGATCGAGACGCCCGGCTACGAGCGGCTGGACGCGCGCGACTATGGGGCCGCGCGCGTCCTTTTCCTCAGGGCGTCACCAGCGGCGCTCTGAGACCCGGTTGTCGAGCTGGCTGCGCATGCGCGCCAGCCCGTCGCGGTTGACCCGGTAGGGGCCGCCGCCATGCGAGGCGATCAGCCCCTTCTTCTTCAGCCTGCGCCATACCGACAGGGTGCAGTCGGTCAGGCGAAAGCCGTCGCGGGTGAAGCAGTCGGCGCGCACGATGCGGCCGTCGTCATCGCGGATCAGCAGGATGCCGCCGCCCTGCGCGAGGGCGTGCAGCGTGCGCTGTTCCGCACGGGAGATGTTCATGGGAATGTCCGGAAAGGCGTGAACGAGTGCGCCGGCGCGGGGGCGCGCCTGCGGGTTCAGAGGCTCTTCACAGTCTTTGCCGTGAGGCCTCAGGCCTTGCGGACAATCTCGGACATAGGCTTCCCGGAGGGGGGTGGAACGGCCGCCGTATAGCGCAGCTGCCGGTTCTGCGCCAGATTGACGGACATGAGCACCCTTGACCGCCGCGCCTTCCTCGCCGCCGCCGCCGCTTCGGCCGCCGTTCCGTTCGCCGCCGATGCGCAGGAGACTCCGGGCGGCTGGGCGCCGCGGGCCGCGCTGCCGTGGCCGGTTCAGGAGATATACGCCGCCGAACACGCGGGGCGGATCGTCGTGGGCGGCGGGCTGGTGTCGCGACCGGGCGAGCCGCTGCATATCGAGGACCGGACGGCGTTTTATGACCCGCAAGCCGACCGCTGGGAGGCCGGACCCGGCCTGCCCGCGCCCCGGCACCATCCGATGCTGATCGCCGGCGGCCATGATCTCTACGTCGTCGGCGGCTACGCGCGGTCGGAAGCGGGCGACTGGTCCAATACGACGACCGCCTGGGTGTTGGGCGAAGGCGCCTGGAAGGCGATCGCATCATTGCCGTCGCCGCAGGCCGAGGCCGTGGGCGTCGGTTGGGGCGAGACCCTGCACCTGATCACAGGCCGGACGCCGGGCGGGGACGCGAACGGGAACTGGAACGACCAGGCCGACACCGACCGGCACCTGATCTATCATGTCGGCGACGACCGCTGGGACCTCGGGCGGCCATGTCCGATGGCGCGCAACAGCGCCGCGGCGGCGGCCATGGACGGCGGCATCTGGGTCGCGGGCGGGCGCACGGTCGGCGGAGGCGGCACGGGCCGGCTGGATCGATACAGTCCGGCGGAGGACCGCTGGGATACGCTGGCGCCGATTCCGCCCTCGCCGTCGACGGGTCACCAGGTCGGCGGCGGTCTGGCCATGGCGGCGGCGGGCGGCAGGTTGGTGGCCTTCGGGGGAGAGTGGTTCCAGCGCGGCGCGGGAGGCGGAGTATTCGCCGAGACCTGGATCTACGATCCCGCGCGCGACGCGTGGGAGGCCGGTCCGCCCATGCGCACCCCGCGCCACGGACTTGCGGCGGCCGCCGCCGGGGGTGTCGTCTATGCGATCGCGGGCGGGGCCGTGGTCTCGGGCGGCCGGGCGACCGGTGTCGTGGAGGCGCTGCGACTTTGACGGTTGACCCTCACGCGGCGTGAGGCCCCATAGCCACGCCCATGCGGAACGACGCGAAACACAGAGCCTATGCCGTCGGCGAACTGGCGCGGTTGTCCGGGGTCTCGATCCGGACGCTGCACCACTATGACGATATCGGCCTGCTGAAACCCGCGTCGGTCGGCGAGAACGGATACCGTCTTTACGGGCGTGAGGAATTGCTGCGGCTGCAGCAGATCCTGTTTCATCGCGAACTGGGGATGTCGCTCGCCGACATCGCCGCCGCGCTGGACGCGCCCGGCTTCGACCGCCTGGCCGCGCTGCGGCTCCAGCGCGAGCGGATACTGGCCGAGACGGACCGTCATCGCCGGCTGCTTGGGACGATCGACCGCACGATCGCCGAACTGGAAGGAGAGCGGACGATGGCTGACATCGATCTCTACAAGGGCCTGGCGCCCGAGAAGCAGGCTGAATACGAGGCCTTCATCATCGACAAATACGGCGACGGCGCCCGCGCCCGCATCGATGCGGGCAAGCGGCGCATGGCGGCGATGAGTCCGGAGGAGGCGCAGGCCCATATGGACGAACTGGCCGGCATCGAGGACGATCTGGGCGCGGCGGTCCGGGCCGGCGTGGCTCCGGATGAAGCCCTGCTGGATCCGGTTCTGCGACGGCATCACGCCTGGGTCGGGGCGGCATGGGACAGCCTGCCGTCGGCGGAGGCCTATACGGGCCTTGGCGAACTCTACGCCGACCATCCGGACTTCGTGAGCCGATACGAGACCTTGCAGCCCGGCCTGGCCGCCTGGCTCAAGGCGGCCATGGCCGCCTTCGCCCGGCGAAACCTGACCTAGCGCCGGAGCCGGGCCGCGAGCGCGCGGGCGGCGGCGGAGACCTCGGCCCAGGTGACTTCGAAGCCGGCGTCGTCGCCGAACCACGGATCAGCCACCGCCTGACCCTCGCGGCCCTCGACATGGTCCAGCAGCAGGCTGAGCTCGGCGCTGCCGTCCGCGGGCGCCAGCTTGCGCAGGTTGGCGAGATTGTCATGGTCGAGGGCGATCACATGGGTGAAGCGCCGGAAGTCCTCGGGCCGCACCTGCCTCGCCCGCAGGCCCGAGATGTCGACGCCGTGTCGCCGGGCCACGGCCTGGGCCCGGCGGTCGGGCGGCTCGCCGGCGTGCCAGTTCCCGGTGCCGGCGGAGTCGACGATCAGGTCGAGGCCCAGTTCGGCGGCCTCGGCCCGCAGGGCGCCCTCCGCCAGTGGCGAGCGACAGATGTTGCCGAGGCAGACGAACAGGACGGAGGAAGTCACTAGCGCCGTCCGAACAGCTTCTCGAGGTCGGCCAGCTTGAGCTCGACGTAGGTCGGGCGGCCGTGGTTGCACTGGCCGGAGTGGGGGGTGGCCTCCATCTGGCGGAGCAGGGCGTTCATCTCGGGCGCGGACAGCACGCGGCCGGCGCGGACGCTGCCGTGGCAGGCCATGGTTCCGCACACCTCGCCGAGCCGCTCGCTGAGCGCCAGGGCGGCGCCGTGCTCGGACAGGTCGTCGGCGATATCGCGGATCAGGCCCTGGACATCGGTGTCGCCGAGCAGGGCGGGGGTCTCGCGGACCAGCACGGCCCCGGCCCCGAACGGCTCGACGATCAGGCCGAGCTGGGCCAGTTCGTCGGCGCGGGCGGAGACGCGCTCGGCCTCGGCGGGATCGAGCTCGACCACCTCGGGGGTCAGCAGGGCCTGGCGGGTCACCGAGCCGGCGGCCATCTGCACCTTCATCCGCTCGTAGACGAGACGTTCGTGGGCGGCGTGCTGATCGACGACGACGAGGCCGTCGCGGGTCTGGGCGACGATGTAGGTGCCGTGCAACTGAGCCCGGGCGGCGCCGAGCGGATAGTCGAGCGGGTCGATGATCTCCGCTCCGCCGGGGATCGGCTCGGGCGCGGCGCCGAGATCGAGGGTCTCGACCCGGGCCGAGCGCTCGTTGAGGCCCGGCAAAACCTGGGCGGCCGCCGCGGCGGAGCCGGCCCAGCCCTGCCAGCCGCTGAAGCCCTGGGCCGAGGGCGACGAAGGGCTGTACGCCGCGCCGGCGCCCACGCCGGAATGTGGGCGGAACCCCGCCAGTGCGTCGGCGGCGACGGTGGTGGAGGCTCGGTGGCCGGCTCCGGCGAGGGCGTGACGCAGTGCACCGACGATCAGGCCCCGCACCAGCTGCGGGTCGCGGAAGCGGACCTCGGCCTTGGCGGGGTGAACATTGACGTCGACGTAGAGCGGGTCGACCTCGAGAAACAGCACCGCCGCCGGGTGACGATCGCGGGCGAGGAAGTCGGCGTAGGCGCCGCGCAGCGCGCCTTGCAGCAGCCGGTCCCGGACAGGGCGGCCGTTGACGAACAGATACTGATGGCCGGCGTTGCCCCGGCTGTAGGTCGGCAGGCCCGCGTAGCCGGTCAGGCGGACGCCGTCGCGCGCCTGATCGATCAGCAGGGCGTTGGCCTCGAAGTCACGGCCGAGCAGGGCGGCCAGCCGCTTGAGCCGGCCTCCGTCGCCCGGATGTTCGGCCGGCAGGCGCAGGGTGGTGCGGCCGTCGAGGTCGAGGGTGAAGGCGACGGTCTCATGCGCCATGGCCTGGCGCTTGATCTCCTCCGAGATGGCCATGGCTTCCGAGCGCTCGGATTTCATGAACTTCAGCCGCGCTGGGGTGGCGTAGAACAGGTCCCGGACCTCGACCCGGGCGCCGTGCGGACCGGGGAAGCCGGCGGGCGCGACCGGGCGCTGGTCGCCGCCCTCGACGGTGATCTGGTGGGCGTCGCCACCCTCGCGGGGCCGGCTGGTGATGGTGAGGCGGGCCACCGAGCCGATCGAGGGCAGGGCCTCGCCGCGGAAGCCGAGGGTGGAGATGCGCAGCAGGTCGACGTCGCCCGCGTCGTCGGGCTCCAGCTTGGAGGTGGCGTGGCGCTCGACCGCCAGGGCCAGCTGGTCGGCGGCCATGCCGTGCCCGTCGTCGGCGATCAGGATGCGGCTGAGGCCGCCGCCGTCGGCCTGGATCTCGATCCGCGTCGCGCCGGCGTCGAGGGCGTTCTCGACCAGCTCCTTGATGGCGCTGGCCGGGCGTTCGACCACCTCGCCGGCGGCGATGCGATTGACGGTCTCGGGCGGGAGGCGGCGGATGGGCATGGGAGTCGCAAGTATGGCCCGTGTCGGAGAAAGGAAGAAGCGCCGCTTGGTCTCACCCTGGGGTTAGGTCACTATGTCTGGGGACCAGTTTCTGGGGCGGGGGAGATTTCCGGGATGCGCAGGCTTCTGATGTGCGGCGTGGGCGCCGCCGCCGTGCTGATCGGGCCGTCCGCCCTGGCCGACGCCACCGTCGACCGCGCGGTGATGGATCTGATCGAACGACCGCGAATCTGCGGGCCCGACGGCGCACGGGCCGAGGGCGCGCCGGTGGCCGAGATGATCATGGTCGACGGCTTCGGCTCGGGCGGCTTCAAGGTCGACACGGCCAATCCCGACGCGCAGGCCTGGTTCGACCACGGGGTGCGCCTGCGCTGGGCCTTCGAGCACGGCGAGTCGGTGCGCGCCTTCCGCAGGGCCCGGATGCTGGATTCGACCTGCGGGATGTGCGCCTGGGGCGAGGCCTGGGCCATGGGGCCGAACCTGAACGGCGGCGGAGGGGCGGCGGAAACGCAGGCGGCCGCGCTGAAGGCCGCGCGCGACGCCCGCCGCCTGGCCCGCGACGCCACCCCCGTGCAGCGCCAGATGATCGACGCCCTGGTGCAGCGCTATTCCGGACGCGAGGCCTCGCGGGCCAACCGGTTCGCCACGGCCATGGACCGGATCGCCCGGCGGAACCCCTCGGATATCGCCGTCGCCGCCGTCGCGGCCGACGCCTGGATGATGAAGGCCGAGCGCTGGTGGGACGACGAAGGCAAGGCCGCCGATCCCGGCATCGTGCGGGCCATGGAGATTCTCGAGCAGACGCTGGCCCGGGCGCCCGACGATCCGGCGGCGATCCACCTGTACATCCACCTGACCGAATGGTCGGACGACCCGCACAAGGCCATTCCGTACGGCGAGCGGCTGGCGGCGCTGGCGCCGGGGGCCAGCCATCTGGTGCACATGCCGTCGCACACCTTCTACCGGGTCGGGCGCTACAAGGACGCGATGATGTCCAACGTCAACGCGGTGGCGCTGGACCGCCGCTACGACGGGCTGGCGCGACCGCCGGGCGGCGTCCCGGGCATGCCGCTGCACGGGCACAACATCCATTTCGGCATGGGCGGGGCCCTGATGGCCGGCGGCGGCGACGAAGGGCTGAAGCTGGCCGACTGGTACATGGCCACCTATCCCGACATTCCGGCGGACAGCGCCTGGCGTCAGATGGTCGCCAACAACGCCTATGCGATCTATGGCCGGTTCGGCGACCCGGCGCGGGTGGCCGCGTTGAAGGAGCCGCCGGCCAGCCATCCGATGCTGCGAATCAGCTGGCGCTACGCCCGGGGCGAGGCGGCGGCGCGGGCGGGCGACGCCGATGCGGTCCGGACCGAGGCGGCCGCCATTGCGGAGCTGCGCGAGGATCCGCGGTTCTCTGCCGGGTCGGCGCAGGAGCGTCGTCGGGCCTTCGTCGAACTGTCCCAGCGGGTGCTGGAAGGGCGGGCGGCGATGATCGACGGCGACCACGCCGCGGCGGTCGCGGCCTTTATCCGCGCCGCGGAGCTGCAGGCGATGGACGACGAGGGCGGCGATCCGCCGGTGATCTGGTATCCGACCCGGCGCAGCCTGGCGGCGGCGATGCTGGCATCCGGCGACGCCGCGGGCGCCCGCGGCAAGGTGCTGGAACTGCTGGAGGACTGGCCGAACGACCCGTACAGCTATTTCGTCCTGTCGCAGGCCGAGACGGCGCTTGGAAATCCCGACGCCGCGGCCGAGGCGGAGCGCCGGTCGCGGGTCGAATGGATCGGCGGCGCGATGGACCTGAAGCTGGCCTAGCCGGCTTTCGCCGCGCGGATCGCCTGGTCGAGCGCGGCCGGCTCGATCGACTCGCTGGCCCTGCCGTTGACGAAGAAGGTCGGCGTGCCGACCAGGCCCAGGGCCATGGCCGAGGTCTGCATGTCGGCCATGTGACGGGCGATCTCCGGGCTCGCCATCGTCGCCTCGGCCTGGGCCATCGACACGCCGTTGGCGGCGAGAACGGCGTCGACCGAGTCCGCCGACAGCGCCGGTTGGGCCATCAGGTCGCGAAATACGGGCAGGTATTTGCCTTGCCGGTGCGCGGCCTGGGCGGCGCGGGCGGCGTAATGAGACACGCCGTTGGTCGGGCCGTCGAGGATCGGCCACTCCTTGAACACGAAGCGCACGTCCGGATGCGCCTGCATCAACCGCAACACCTCGGGCGCCGTGGCCTTGCAGCCCGGGCAGCGGAAGTCGAAGAATTCGATCACCGTCACGCGGGCGTCGGCCGGGCCGAAGGCGGCGTCCCGACTGTCGACGCTCAGCAGGCCGGGGTTGGCCGCCACCCGGGCCGTAATCTCCACCGCCTTCTGGCGGGCCTCGACGATCTGCTGCTGCTGCGCCTTGAGGTCGAGGGCGTTGCTGACTTCCTGCAGCACCTCGGGATTCTGGACCAGGTAGGTCCTCACGCGCGAGCCGAAGTCAGTTCCCGTGGCGTAGGGCGCGACCGCGATGATCAGGGCGACCACCGACACCGCCAGCGCCGCGACGCCGGCCCGTCCTCCGGACAGCAGGCGGTCCAGCAGGGAGGGCGCGGGCTTGGGATCGGGCGTCTCGGTCATTCAGGCTCTCGAAAAGGGTTCAGCCGGCGGCCGGGACGATGGCGGGGCGGCGGCGTTCGTTGCGGCGATCGACGTCGTCGACGTCTTCCTGGGTCGCGCCCGAGGCGAAGACGATGTCCATGGCCCGGGTCCATTCGGCCGAGCCCGGGTCCAGCATGTCGCGCGCGCGCAGGGCGAACTGCGTGGCCTCCCGCTCGGCGCCGATGGCGAAATACATCTCGGCCGAGGCCAGACGCGCTTCGCCCTCCTTGCCCTGGCTGGCATAGGCCTGGCTCAGCAGCCGCCAGCCCATGCTGTTGTCAGCTTCGAGGGCGGTGGCCCGCTTCAGCTGATCGACGGCCGCGTCGAGCCGGGCGGGGTCGCGCGTCTCGATCAGGGCATGGGCCAGGTTGATGCGCAGCAGGGGCGCGTCCGGCTTGATCTCGACCGAGCGCTGGTGCGCCCCGATCGCCTCCTCGGGCCGGCCCTCCTCAAACAGGATCTGGCCCTTCAGCTCCCAGAAATACGGGTTCTCGGGTTGCTCGGTCAGCAGGGCGTCGACGGCGGCGAGGGCCCTGTCCGTCTGGCCGTCCCGATACCAGGCGATGGCGCGGGCGTAGCGGGCGGGCAGGGCGACGTCGGTTTCCGGATAGTCGCGCAGCGTCTCGCGCGGATGGTCCATGAAGGCGTGGATCTTGGCGAGGATCAGCGCGTGCTGGGCCATGCGCTCGGGGCTGTCGCGATGGTCGTAGCTGGGTTGCTCGGAGACGAAGCGGCGCAGGTTCTCGATGCGGTCGGACGACAGCGGGTGGCTGCGGAAATAGGGATAGCGGCGCGCGTCGGAGAAGACTTCCTGCGAGCGAAAATTCTCGAAGAAGGTGACCAGTCCCCGACCCGACTGGCCGGCGGCCTCCAGGGCGCGAGCCCCGGTGTTGTCGGCCTCGCCTTCCTGATGGGTCATGTAGCGCAGGGCGCTGAGCGTGCCGAAATACTGGCTGTTGCCGAGCAGGACGGCCCCGGCGTCGGGCGCGCCGGCGGCGATGGCCAGGGCGCCCAGCGCCATGGTCATCAGCATGGGCTGCATGCCGGCGTCCCGCGCCCCGTCGCGCAGGGTGTGGCGGTTGCGGATGTGGCCGGCCTCGTGGGCGATGACGCCCAGGAGCTCGTTCGGGCTGGTGGTCCGCAGGATCAGGCCGGTGTTCAGGCCCATGATCCGCCCGCGCGTGGCGAAGGCGTTCAGGTCCCCGTCGTTGATCAGCAGGATCTCGATCTCGGACGGTTCCAGGCCCATGCCCGTGAACACCGGATCGGCCCAGTCGTGAATGATCGACTCGATCTCGGTGTCGCGGATGGCGCTCTGGGCCGAGGCGGGCGCCGCCGCGGCCAGCACGAAGCCGGCCACGGCCGCGGCCCCGACGAGGCGGGCGGCATGTCTGGTCAGCCAATTCATGGCGTACTCCCGATACCGTCGATCGCCCCCGCGTCGATCCTCACTATCTAATCGCGGCCATTCAACGGCGCCACCATCCCCGCTTCGGCTTCTCGGGCGGGGCGACGATCTGGTTCGGGTCCTCGGCGATCAGGGCCGCGACGTCGATCTCCGGCGCCGGCGGGGCCGCAGGCTCCACCAGAGGCGGAGGCGCGACTTCCATGACCGGCTCGATGACGCGTTCCGGGGCAGCGACCGCTTCCGGCGCGGAGGCCTCGACCGTCTCCGCTTCCGGGGCCTCGAGCGCGGGGGCGATTTCGGCCTCGACGGCGTCCGTGGTCACCTTGCGGCGCACGCGGCGGCGCCTGGGTTCCTCGACGACGACGGGAGCGGGGGCTTCGGCCTCGTCGGCGGCCATCGCCGTTTCGGTCGGGTCCTCCGGCGACATGCCCTCGTCGGCGGCCCGGGCTTCGACGGCGGTTTCCGGGGTCAGGTCGCCGGCGGCCCGATCACGACCACGGCCGCGCCCGCGACGACGGCGCGAGCGGCCGGCGCGTTCGCCGGTCTCTCCGGCGTCGGCCTCGAAACGCTCGCGGGGAGCCTCACCGGCTTCACCCGTCGCGGTCTCGGCGGCCGGACGCGGCGCGGCGGCGCCGGGGTTGATCGGATCGAACCAGACGTAGGGATCATCGAGCGAGGGCGTGCGGCCCCGCACCCAGTTGAATCCGTCGCGCTCGCCACCCTCTTCACGGACCCGACGTCCGCCCCGGCGTCCACGGCGGCGACGGCGTCCGGCCTCGCTGTCGTCGTCATCTTCGGCGGCGACGGCGGCGACGGCGGGCGCGGATTCGCCCAGCGGCGCCTCGCCTTCCTCGCGGCGTCCGCCCCGGCGACGGCGTCCCCGGCCACGGCCGCGTTCGCCCTCGGCGCGTTCGGTCCGCTCGCGCGGCTCGTCGTCGTCGGTATCCTCGCGTTCGAGCGCGTCTTCATCCGCCTCGTCGATGAACTCCTCGTCGTCGGCCTCATCGTCGGCCCAGGCGCTGTCGTCGAAGTCGTCGTCGAGATCCACGAACACCTCGACGCCTTCCGGCGGGGTGAAGTCCTCGTTGGTCTCGGTGCGCTCGATGGCGTGCTCGCCCTGGGCCAGGCTGTCGTCGATCTGGATGATGACGTTGAGGCCGCGCTGGGTCAGCAGGCGCTGCAGGTAGTCGCGCTTGTGGTTGAGGATGTAGAGGGCGACCGCGGTGCAGACGCGCAGGTTGACCGCGCCGGCGCCGTTGCGGCCCGCCTCGATGTCGACCCCGCGCAGGGTCATCAGGGCGGCGCTCTCCGCCGAACGGATGCGGCCGGCGCCCTGGCAGTGCGGGCAGACCTCGGTGGCCCCCTCGATGACGCCGAGACGGCGGCGCTGGCGGCTGATCTCCATCAGGCCGAAGCCCGAGATGCGGCCCATCTGGATGCGGGCCCGGTCCTTGGCCAGCGCGTCCTTGAGCGCTTTCTCGACCGCCCGGTTGTTCTTCGACTCATCCATGTCGATGAAGTCGATGACGATCAGGCCGGCGAGGTCGCGCAGGCGCAGCTGGCGGGCCGCCTCGACGGCCGCTTCCATGTTGGTCTTGAAGGCCGTGGCCTCGACGTTGCGCTCCTTGGTGGCGCGGCCGGAGTTGACGTCGATGGCGACCAGCGCCTCGGTCTGGTTGATGACCAGATAGCCGCCCGACTTCAGCGGCACGGTCGGCTGGTGGATCTGGGTCAGCATCTCCTCGATGCCGTTGGACGCGAACAGCGGCCGCGCGCCCTGGTACAGGTGCACCTTCTTCGACTGCGAGGGCATCAGCACCCGCATGAAGTCGCGCGCCTCCCTGAAGCCCTCGACGCCCTCGACCTGGATGCCGTCGAAATCCTTGTCGAACATGTCGCGCACGGCGCGGCGGACGAGGTTTTCTTCCTCATAGATCAGCGAGGGGGCGTTGGAGGCGAGGGTGGTCTCGCGGATCGTCTCCCACAGGCGCAGCAGATATTCGTAGTCGCGCTTGATCTCGGCCTTGGTGCGGCTCTCGCCGGCGGTGCGCAGGATGACGCCCATCCCCTCCGGCACTTCGAGGTCGGCAACGACCTCCTTCAGCCGCTTGCGGTCCTGGGCATTGGTGATCTTGCGCGAGATGCCGCCGCCGCGCGCCGTGTTCGGCATCAGCACCGAATAGCGGCCGGCCAGCGACAGATAGGTGGTGAGTGCCGCACCCTTGTTGCCGCGCTCCTCCTTGACGACCTGCACCAAGAGCACCTGGCGCCTGCGGATGACGTCCTGGATCTTGTACCGCCGCCTCAGATTCTGGCGCTTGCGCCGGAGCTCGTCCGCGGCATTCTCCTCGGGCGCGCTCTCA
>NZ_DASPMQ010000015.1:0-9114 GCF_035626975.1 Brevundimonas sp. | reverse complement strand
GCACAAGGCCGGGCGCGGCCAGCGCCCCGAGCAGGGCGCCGCCCAGGACGCGTCGACTGAGTCCGTCTGCCGTCATCACGCTCCTCCCCGGGCGGATGGTGGCATGGAAACCGGCGGTCCGCGAGCCGGTAGCCCGTTTCTGTCCGAAGCTTCATATAAGGATATCCTTATATGTTCATTGCCCCTGATCGGCCGGCGGGCTATAGCGGCGCCCGATCCCAGACGCGCCAGCGGTTTTCCAGAGGCTTTCATGACCGACTACATCGTCCGCGACCTGTCGCTCGCCGCCTACGGCGAGAAGGAAATCGCCATCGCCGAGACCGAAATGCCGGGCCTGATGGCGCTGCGGGCGGAATACGGCGCGGCGAAACCGCTGAAGGGCGCGCGGATCGCGGGCTCGCTGCACATGACCATCCAGACGGCGGTGCTGATCCAGACGCTGGAGGCGCTGGGCGCCGAGGTGCGCTGGGCCTCGTGCAACATCTTCTCGACCCAGGACCACGCCGCGGCCGCCATCGCCGCCAACGGCACGCCGGTGTTCGCGGTCAAGGGCGAGACCTTGGTCGAGTACTGGGATTACGCCCACAGGATCTTTGAATGGGCGGACGGCGGCTATCCGAACCTGATCCTCGACGACGGTGGCGACGCCACCCTGCTGTGCGTGCTCGGACCCAAGGCGGAGAAGGACCCCTCGGTCCTGAACAATCCGCAGAACGAGGAGGAGGAGGCCCTCTACGCGGTGATGAAGCGGTATCTGAAGGAGAAGCCCGGCTTCTATTCGGCCATCCGCGACGCCATCGGCGGCGTCTCCGAAGAGACCACCACCGGCGTGCACCGCCTCTACCAGATGGCCGAGCGGGGCGAGCTGCCGTTCCCCGCCATCAACGTCAACGACAGCGTCACCAAGTCCAAGTTCGACAACCTCTACGGCTGCCGGGAATCGCTCGTCGACGCCATCCGCCGCGGCACCGACGTTATGCTGTCCGGCAAGGTCGCCGTGGTCTGCGGCTACGGTGATGTCGGCAAGGGCTCGGCCGCCTCGCTGCGCCAGGGCGGAGCCCGGGTGGTGGTCACCGAGATCGATCCGATCTGCGCCCTGCAGGCCGCCATGGAAGGCTATGAGGTCCAGACCCTCGAGGACGTCGCCGGCAAGGCCGACATCTTCGTCACCGCCACGGGCAACAAGGACGTCATCACCGTCGACCACATGCGGGCGATGAAGAACAACGCCATCGTCTGCAACATCGGCCACTTCGACTCGGAGATTCAGGTCGCAGGCCTGAAGAACTTCAAGTGGGACGAGATCAAGCCGCAGGTCCACCACATCGAGTTTCCGGACGGCAAGAAGATCATCCTGCTGTCGGAAGGCCGTCTGGTGAACCTCGGCAACGCCACCGGCCATCCGTCCTTCGTGATGAGCGCCAGCTTTACCAACCAGACGCTGGCCCAGATCGAGCTGTGGACCAACAAGGCGCAGTACCAGAACCAGGTCTACGTCCTGCCCAAGCATCTCGACGAGAAGGTCGCCCGACTGCACCTCGACAAGCTGGGCGCGAAGCTGACGACGCTGAAACCCGAGCAGGCGGATTATATCTCCGTGCCGGTCCAGGGCCCGTTCAAGCCGGACCACTACCGCTACTGACCCCCGCGCCCTAGGATAGGGCCATGACCGTCTTCGACATCCTCATCCTGATCGCCATCGCCGCGGTGGCGATCACCCTCGCCTTCGGCCTCCGCTCGCTCTACCAGACCGGGCCGGAGGCGCGCTCGCGCTCCAACAGGCTGATGCGGCTCCGCGTCGCGCTCCAGGCGCTGGCCATCGCGCTGCTGGTCGCCGGCATGTGGTGGAAATCCACCTACGGAGCCTGACCGGATGGTGGTGCTCAACCGCATCTATACGAAGACCGGCGACGGCGGCGAGACGCGGCTGGCGTCCGGCGCCCCGGTGTCCAAGACCGATCCCCGGGTCGAGGCCTACGGGTCGGTCGACGAACTGAACGCGGTGCTCGGCGTGGCCCGGCTGCACGCCGGCCAGCACGACCGCATCGACGCCATGCTGGGCCGGATCCAGAACGAGCTGTTCGACCTCGGCGCCGACCTCGCCACCCCGCACGAACCGCCGCCCAGATGGGAGGCCCTGCGCATCCTCGACGGCCAGGTCGAGCGGCTGGAGCAGGAGATCGACTGGATGAACGGGAGCCTGACGGCCCTCGACAGCTTCATCCTGCCGGGCGGCTCTGCCCTCTCGGCCCACCTGCATCTCGCCCGCACCGTCTGCCGCCGGGCCGAGCGGGACGCCGTCCGCGCGCGGGAAGCCGGGTGCGTGCTTTCGCCGGTGGCGATCCGCTACCTGAACCGCCTGTCGGACCATCTGTTCGTCGCCGCCCGCCGCGCCAACGCCGACGGCGCCGGCGACGTCAAATGGGCTCCTGGCGCGACCCGCTGAGGGACTAGCGGCCCGCGAGGGCCGCGCGCTCCCGCTCCACCTCGGCGTTCCGCGCGTCCCTGGCGGCGGCCAGCCGGTCCTCGAGCTCGACCAGTTCGCGGTTGCGCAGGTTCGAGGCCTCCGCCCGGCTCAGGCCCTTCAGCTCGCTGATTTTCTCGGCCACGGAGATCGGCCGGGCGCAGACCGCGCCCTCGGCATCCCACCAGCCGCCGCCCGCCTCGCAGCGGTCCTCCGGCGCCACCACCAGCGCCTGATAGGCGAACACACCGACCAGCAGCACGGCGAAGGTGGCCAGGAACAGCACGCTCAATCGCTTCATGGTCATCAGGCGGTGCATCGATGGTCTCCGTGGGCGCGCGGCCCGGTTGACGCGGCGTTACGTTGACAGGCCGGGACAGGCGTTCCATTCCCTGCCCGCACATTCCGGCGATCTCATGGACAGCGCAATGAAGGTACTCGTCCCCGTCAAACGGGTGATCGACTCCAACGTCAAGGCCCGCGTCAAGGCGGACCAGACCGGCGTCGATCTGGCCAACGTCAAGATGAGCATGAACCCGTTCGACGAAATCGCCGTCGAGGAGGCCGTGCGCATGAAGGAAGGCAAGGAGCACCACGCCGCCGGCACGGCCGACGAGATCGTGGTCGTCTCCATCGGCGCGACCCAGGCCCAGGAGACCATCCGCACCGCCCTGGCCATGGGCGCCGACCGCGGCCTGCTGATCCAGTCCGACGCCGACCTCGAGCCGCTGGCCGTCGCCAAGCTGCTCAAGGCCGTGGTCGACGAGGAGAAGCCCGACCTCGTCCTGATGGGCAAGCAGTCGATCGACGGCGACAACAACGCCGTCGGCCAGATGCTCGCCGCCCTGCTCGACTGGCCCCAGGCCACCTTCGCCGCCCGGATCGAGATCGCCGGCGGCAAGGCCACGGTGACCCGCGAGGTCGATGGCGGCATCCAGACGCTGGCCGCGACCCTGCCGGCCGTGGTCACCGTCGATCTGCGCCTCAACACCCCGCGCTACGCCTCCCTGCCCAACATCATGAAGGCCAAGAAGAAGGAGATCGCCGTCAAGGCGGTCGCCGACTACGGCGTCGACACGGCGCCGCGCCTCAAGGTCCTGAAGGTCGCCGAGCCGCCCAGGCGCGGCGGCGGCGTCAAGGTCACCGACGCGGCCGATCTGGTCGCCAAACTCAAGACCGCGGGGGTGCTGTAATGGCCGTTCTCGTCATCGCCGACCACGACGGCTCGACCGTCCGCGAGACCACCCACAAGACGGTGACCGCCGCCGCCGCCATCGGGGGCGACGTCGACATCCTCGTCGTCGGCCAGGGGGCGAAGGCCGCCGCCGACAGCGCCGCGAAAATCGCCGGCGTGCGCAAGGTCCTGCTGGCCGAGTCCGTCGCCCTCGGCCACCATCTGGCCGAGGCGGTCGAGGCTGTGGTCGTCGGCCTCGCCGGCGGCTACGACGCCGTCCTGTCGCCCGCCAGCATGGACGGCAAGAACTTCATGCCGCGCATCGCCGCGAAGCTGGACGTCGCCCCGATCTCCGACATCGTCGAGGTGGTCTCGGCCGATACCTTCGTCCGCCCGATCTACGCCGGCAACGCGCTGGAGACGATCCAGTCGTCCGACGCGAAGAAGGTCATCACCGTGCGCCCGACCGGCTTCGCCGCCGCCGCCGGGGGCGGTTCGGCCAGGGTCGAGAGCATCCCGGGCGCCGACGCCGGCAAGTCGGCCTTCGTCAGCGAGGAGATGGTCAAGTCCGACCGCCCCGAGCTGGGCGCCGCGAAGATCGTCGTCTCCGGCGGCCGGGCCCTCGGCTCGGCGGAAGAGTTCCACGCCGTCATGGACCCGCTGGCCGACCGGCTCGGCGCCGCCGTGGGGGCCTCGCGCGCCGCCGTCGACGCCGGCTACGCCCCCAACGACTACCAGGTCGGCCAGACCGGCAAGGTCGTCGCCCCGGCCCTCTACATCGCCATCGGCATCTCGGGCGCCATCCAGCACCTCGCCGGCATGAAGGACTCCAGGGTCATCGTCGCCATCAACAAGGACGCCGACGCCCCGATCTTCCAGATCGCCGACTTCGGCTGGGTCGCCGACTACAAGACCGCCGTGCCGGAACTGATGAAGGCGCTGGGGTAGGCTTCGGCCACAAACCCGGTCGAGACGGGCGCGGCGCCTTCGGGCCCGCGCCCTTTTTCATCACACGCTCGCGGCCAGGGCAGCCAGCAGCGCGTCCAGCTGTTCGAACTGCTCGGGCATCCCTTCCTCGGCCCCGTGGCCGGCGTCGAGGGCCTCCTTCGAGGGATAGAGTTCGTGGACGGTCAGGAGCGTCCTGCCGTCCCTCTCCTCGAAGGTCACCGTGGTCACGGGGCCGTCCTCGCCTTCCTCGTTCGTCCAGACGAGGCGCGAGGGCGGCTGCACGTCGAGGTACCGGCCGACGAACGCCATCGACTCCGAGCCGTCGTGCCCGAACTCGAGGCGGTAGGTTCCCCCGACCCGAACGTCCATTTCGCAGGACCGCAGGGGCACGCCGATCGACTTCGGCGCCCACCACCGCTTCATCAGCTCGGGCCTGGTCCACGCCTCGAACACGATGCGGGCGGGGGCGTTGAAGATGCGCGTAACGACGAGCTCGCGCCCGGACGTCCGTTCGATGGTGGTGGGGTTAGTCATCGGTCTTCTCCTTGCGTTTCAACTCCTCGACCACCCCGTCCAGCGCGTCGAAACGCGCGGCCCAGAGCTGGCGGTACGTCTCGATCCAGGCCGCCTCTTCCTCGAGCCGGCGCAGGCCGAGCCGGCAGGTCCGCACCCGCCCGACCTTTTCCGTCGTGACCAGACCGGCCTGCTCCAGGACCCCGACGTGCTTCTTCATGCCCGTGAGGGTCATGTGGAACCGGTCGGCGAGCTCCGTGATCGAGGCGTCCGAGCGCCCGAGCTGCTCCAGAACGCCCCGACGGGTGGCGTCGGAGAGGGCGGAGAAGGAGTCACTGAGGCGAGATGTCGAATACTGAACCATTTGGTACAGTGTTAGCGCCCCGATCGCCGACACGCAAGGGCGGTCGAGCGGTCCGGGGCGCGGCGTTGAAATACCGCGCCCGATCTGCTCTCCCGTCCCCATGGCCAGTCTCGCCGTCCGCCTCACGCCCGGCGCCGCCGCCGACCGCATCGACGGCTGGGGGACGGACGCCGACGGCCGGCCCGTCCTCAAGGTCCGCGTCCGCGCCCGCCCGGTCGGGGGCGAGGCCAATGACGCCCTTGTCCGCCTGCTGGCGAAGACCCTCGGCGTCGGCCGTTCGGCGGTGACCATCGATCGGGGCGGGCAGTCGAGGACGAAAATGGTCCGGATCGACGGATTGTCGAACGATGAGATGCGGACCCGTATTACGGGATTGTAATGTTTCCGCCTTTGACGGATCGCGGCCAAGCCTCTTGTAATCCCCCCTCGTTCTGCGCCGCCGGCGCATCAGGGGAGCGTCCGATGACCGTCAACCGCCTGCGGGGCCCCAGCCTCGCCGCCCTCGCCTGCGTCCTCGCCGGCGTCCTGGCCCTGTCCGCCTGCGCCACCACCGGCGATGACGCCGCGCCCGCCGCGGACGGTTCGTCCGACGCCGAAGCGGCCGAGCCGCTGGCCCGCGGCCTCGACGTCGCGGCCAATCCCGACCCCTTCCCCTCGACCTATCGCGGCCTGCCCCGCGAAAACATGGCCATCGTGGGGGGCGTGGTGTTCACCGGCGCCGGCCAGCGCATCGACAACGGCGTGGTCATCGTCACCGACGGCCGCGTCGCCGCCGTCGGCGGGGCCTCGACCCCGATCCCGGCCGGCCACCGCCGCATCGACGCCCAGGGCCGCTTCGTCACCCCCGGCATCATCGACACCCACAGCCACCTCGGCGTCTATCCCTCGCCCGGCGTGCAGGGCATGAGCGACGGCAACGAGGCCACCAGCCCGAACACCGCCCAGGTGTGGGCCGAGCATTCGATCTGGCCGCAGGACCCCGGCTTCAACGCCGCCCGCGCCGGCGGGGTCACCACCCTCCAGATCCTGCCCGGCTCGGCCAATCTGTTCGGCGGCCGCGGCGTCACCGTCCGCAACATCCCCTCGGTGACCATGCAGGGCATGAAGTTCCCGGGCGCCCCCTACGGCCTGAAGATGGCCTGCGGGGAGAACCCCAGCCGCGTCTACGGCGGCCGCAACACTTCCCCGGCCACCGGCATGGGCAATGTCGCCGGCTACCGCGCCGCCTTCATCGCCGCCCGCGAGTACAAGGCCAAGTGGGACAAGTGGCGCGAGGACGGCGAGGGCTCGCCCCCGACCCGCAACCTCCAGCTCGAGACCCTGGCCGGCGTGCTCGACGGCTCCGTCCTGGTCCAGAACCACTGCTACCGCGCCGACGAGATGGCGGTGATGATCGATATCGCCAAAGAGTTCGGCTACCGCATCACCGCCTTCCACCACGCGGTCGAGGCCTACAAGGTCGCGCCCCTGCTGGCCCGCGAGGGCATCTGCGCCGACATGTGGACCGGCTGGTGGGGCTTCAAGATGGAGGCGCTCGACGCGGTCGAGGCCAACGCCGCCCTCGTCGACGCGCCGGAAGGCTCCTGCGCCGTCATCCATTCCGACGACGCCGAACTGACCCAGCGCCTCAACCAGGAAGCCGCCGCGGCCCTCGCCGCCGGCCGCCGCATCGGCATGAACATCCCCGAGGAGCGCGCCATCGCCTGGGTCACGCTCAACCCGGCCCGGTCGCTCGGCATCGCCGACCAGACCGGCTCGCTCGAGGCCGGCAAGCGCGCCGACGTGGTGATCTGGAGCGCCAATCCGTTCAGCGTCTACGCCCGCGCCGACCAGGTCTTCATCGACGGCGGCCTCGCCTTCGACCGCTTCAACCCCGCCTATCAGCCGGTCTCCGACTTCGAGCTGGGCCAGCCCGGCTACGGCGTCTCCGCCGCCAACGTCACCCAGGGAGCCCGCTGATGCGCCTCAGGACCCTCATCCTCGCGGCCGTTTCGGCGGCCGCCCTGGCCTCGCCCGTCCTGGCCCAGGAGCTGACCGCCATCACCGGCGGCCGCGTCCTGACCGGGACCTCCGTGATCGAGAACGGCACCGTGGTGATCCAGAACGGCCGGGTCGTCTCGGTCGGGACCGGCGCCGCCCCCTCGGGCGCCCGCGTCATCGACGCCCGCGGCAAGGTCGTCGCCCCCGGCTTCGTGGCGGTCGACAGCGGCCTCGGCGGCTCGGAGATCTCGTCGGTCGGCGGCTCGGACGACCTGACCAACGGGGCCAACAGCATCAGCGCCTCGTTCGACGTCTCATACGGACTCGATCCGTGGTCCTTCACCCTGCCGGTGGCCCGCCTCGGCGGCATCACCCGCGCCATCGTGGTCCCGAGCCATCCGGGCGGCGGGGGCGGCGGCCACGCCCATGACGACAGCGATTTCGCCGGCGTCGGCGACGGCGGCTACCAGTCGCCCAGCCTGTTCGCCGGACAGGCCGCCATCATCCATCTGGCCGAGGGGACCGACATCCTCGTCAAGCCGCGCGTGGCCATGGTCGCCCCGTTCGGCGAGGCCGGGGCCGGAGTCGCCGGCGGCGCGCGCGGGGCCGAGTTCGTCCAGTTCAGGGAGACCCTCGCCGAGGTCCGCCTCTACGCCCGCAACCGCGCCGCCTACGACCGCGCCGGCCTGCGCGACCTCAGCCTGTCGCGGGCCGACCTCGAGGCGCTGATCCCCGTCGCCAACGGCGACATGCCGCTGATCGTCACCGTGCGCCGCGCCGCCGACATCCAGCAGGTGCTGCGCCTCGCCCGCGAGGAAGGCGTGAAGATCATCCTCGACGGGGCCGAGGAGGGCTGGCTGGTCGCCGACCAGATCGCCGCCGCCGGCGTCCCCGTTCTGCTCAATCCGATCTCCAACCTGCCCGGCAGCATCGAGACCCGGGCGACGCGCATGCAGAACGCCGCCGTGCTCGACGCCGCTGGCGTGACCATCGCCATCAAGGGCAATGAGGGCTCGATCCATCGCGCCCGCGAGACCCGCTACAACGCCGGCAACGCCGTCTCGCACGGCCTGTCCTACGAGTCCGCGATCGAGGCGATCACCGTCAATCCGGCGAGGATCTTCGGCATGGCCGGCCAGTTCGGCGAACTGCGCGCCGGCGCCGCCGCCGACGTGGTGGTGTGGTCCGGCGACCCGCTGGAGCCGCTCAGCCTCGCCGAAACCATCTTCGTCAACGGCCAGGAACAGGCCCCGACCAGCCGCCAGTTCCTGCTGCGCGACCGCTACGCCGGCGGCGGCGAAGGCGCCATGCCCCCGGCGTACAGCCGGTAGGGAAGGCGAACCGCAACCCACCTCCCGTTCGCGTCGGGCGAATGGGCGAAGAACGGGCCGACGCCCGCGCCGCCCCCTCCGTGCGGCCCGCTGATCGCGGCTTGGCCACCGCCCCACGGGTGGGGAGGTGAAACCCCAGCCTCACCTCCCCATCGCAGATGGGGAGGGGGACCGCCGGAACGGCGGTGGAGGGGGCGACGCCGGCCGGAAGTGATGAGCAAACAGCTTGTCGACGCCCGCGCCGCCCCCTCCGTCCGGCCCGCTGATCGCGGCCCGGCCACCTCCCCACGGGGTGGGGAGGTGAAACCCGTCCTCACCTCCCCATCGCAGATGGGGAGGG
>NZ_DASPMQ010000014.1:0-10000 GCF_035626975.1 Brevundimonas sp. | reverse complement strand
AGACGGAAAGACCCTATGAACCTTTACTATAGCTTCGCCTTGGCGTTAGCGACCGTATGTGTAGGATAGGTGGGAGGCTATGAAGCCGGGGCGCCAGCTCTGGTGGAGCCATCCTTGAAATACCACCCTTACTGTCGTTGACGTCTAACCGAGGGCCGTTATCCGGTCCCGGGACATGGCGTGGTGGGTAGTTTGACTGGGGCGGTCGCCTCCTAAAGTGTAACGGAGGCGCGCGATGGTGGGCTCAGACCGGTCGGAAATCGGTCGTCGAGTGCAATGGCATAAGCCCGCCTGACTGCGAGACTGACAAGTCGAGCAGAGACGAAAGTCGGCCATAGTGATCCGGTGGTCCCGCGTGGAAGGGCCATCGCTCAACGGATAAAAGGTACTCTAGGGATAACAGGCTGATTTTGCCCAAGAGTCCATATCGACGGCAAAGTTTGGCACCTCGATGTCGGCTCATCACATCCTGGGGCTGGAGCAGGTCCCAAGGGTATGGCTGTTCGCCATTTAAAGTGGTACGTGAGCTGGGTTCAGAACGTCGTGAGACAGTTTGGTCCCTATCTGCCGTGGGTGTTCGAAGCTTGAGAGGATCTGTCCCTAGTACGAGAGGACCGGGATGGACATACCTCTGGTGGACCTGTCGTGGCGCCAGCTGCGCAGCAGGGTAGCTATGTATGGAATAGATAACCGCTGAAAGCATCTAAGCGGGAAACTAACCTCAAAACAAGGCTTCGCTGAGGATCGTGGAAGACTACCACGTTGATAGGCCAGGTGTGGAAGTGGGGCGACCCATGAAGCTTACTGGTACTAATAATCCGATCGGCTTGATCGTTTCTCAGCAAAACTCATTCGATTTTTTCAGCTATTGCTGAACTGACAATGTCTTCTCACAATCGTCTATCCGCCTGGTTGACCTGGTGGCTATGTCGGAGGTTCCCCACCCGATCCCATTCCGAACTCGGTCGTTAAGCCCTCCAGAGCCGATGGTACTTCGTCTTAAGGCGCGGGAGAGTAGGTCGCCGCCGGGTCTACCAGACGGATAGATGATTGTATTTTGGGCCGTCGCCCATCTCTCGAACCGCTCTTCCCTTACACTACCGTTTGCCGCGGGATGGAGCAGCCCGGTAGCTCGTCAGGCTCATAACCTGAAGGTCGCAGGTTCAAATCCTGCTCCCGCACCCAAACTTTCAGAAGCCCGCCTGGATTAGTCCGGCGGGCTTTTGCATGTTCCGGTCAACCGATTCCGGTCTGGACAGGATCTCAAGGCCCCGCACGGCGTCCGCCGGCGGGGCTTTTTGCTGTTCGGCGCCGGGGCGGCCGCCGGCGCCTTACGCCGAGTTCATCCGGTCGCCACAATCCCGACTTTATCCGCTACAAGTGTAGCGCTACGTGTGTAGCGTCCTCTCCAGCGGAGTCCCCATGATCGAGTCCCTGCCGCGCCGCGAGCGAGAGGTCTTCGAGACCCTCTGCCGTCTGGAGAAGGGCACGACGAGCGTCGTCCGCGCTGCGATGAGCGGCGACCTGAGCGACTCGGCCGTGCGCACCCTGCTGGCTCGCCTTGAGACCAAGGGTCTGGTCGGACGCACCGCCGACGAGGACGGCTTCGTCTACCGTCCGCTGCCGCGTTCCGAGACGATCGCCGCCAGCGCCCTGCGGCGGACCGTCGATACCTTCTTCGCCGGGTCGGCCGCCATGGCCGCCACGGCCCTGCTCGGCCTGACCCAGCGGCTCAAACCCGAAGAGCTGGAGGCGCTGGAGCGGGCTATTGACGAGGCCAGGGAGCGCGGATCATGAGTGTCGAACTGCTCATCGAACTGCTCGGTAAGTCCAGCGTCATCGCCGGCGCGGGGCTGGTGCTGTCGGCCTTGCTCGGAACCCGGCCCGCTGCGGATCGGGTCGACATTCTGCGCGCCGCCGTCTGCGTTCTTCTCGGCCTGCCGCTGATCATGGCGCTGGCGCCTGGGCTGCAGATTGCGCTGTTGCCGGCGACGGTCGTCGAGCCGGTCTCCGCGCAGCCTGTGGTCTGGCGAGGCGCCGTGACGCCCGTCGAGGGGCTGTCGCTCCACGGATCTATCCCCTGGCCGTCGCCGATGGACCTCGTCGCAGGCGTCTGGGCCATCGGCGCGGTTGTCGTGATCGGGCGGTTCGCCCTGGGCGTCCTGACGCTGCGGCGCTGGACCCGGTCCGGTACGCCCGTCGTCGATCCCGCCTGGACCGCGTCGCTCAAGCGTTTCGAAACCGGCCGTCCGCCCCGGCTGGTCGCCTCCCCGCAGGTGGAGGCCCCGCTCAGCTGGGGTCTGCCGCCCGGCGTGGTGCTGATCGGCGAGGCGTGCCTGGCCCGACCGGAGAACGCCGGCGCCGTCATGGCGCACGAGCTGGCCCACATCCGTCGGGGCGACTGGCTGTTCCTCGGCCTGTCCCGCCTCGCCCTCGCCCTGTTCTGGTTCAACCCGTTGGTGTGGCTGCTGCACGCCACTCTGGCGGATCGAACCGAAGACGCCGCCGACGCCACAGCGCTCGCCGCCGTGGACCGCCGGACCTACGCCCGCACCCTCGTCGGCCTCGCCGCCGATTTCCGACAGCCCGCCGCCATCGGCATGGCGGGAGACGTCCAATCCCTGACCCGAAGGATCACCCGTATCATGACCAACTCCCCCACCGCCCGCCCTCGTCCCATGGTCATGGCGCTCGCCATCGGAGCCCTGGTGGCCCTCGCCACACCAATCGCGGCCCTGGAGATCACCCAGCGTCCGCCGGTGCCGCCCGTGCCCCCGCAAGCCCCGGTCGCGGTCCCTGCGCCCCCCGCGCCGCCCGCTCTGCCCTCGCTCATGGCCATGCCCGCACCGCCCGCACCGCCCGCGCCGCCAGCGCACCCGGCGCCGCCGGCGCCGCCAGCGCCGCCAGCTCCGCCGCGGGTCCAGGACGGCTCACGCATCACGATCACGAACGAAGGCCGGACCCACGTCTATCGCTCGGTAGAGGAGATGGACCCGGAGACCCGGCAAACCTACGAACGGGCGATGAGGGAGGCGGCGGATGCCCGGGTTCAGGCGGCCGAGGCCAGAGAACACGCGCGGGTCGCCCGGGCCGAGGCCGCCCGCGTGCAAGCCGAAGCGCGCGTCCATCATGCCGCCGCCATGGGGCAGGCGCGGGCCGCGACCGCCGAGGCGCGCGCGGCCACGGCCGAGGCCCGGGTCCACGCCAGCGCCGCGCAGGCGGAGGCGCGCCAGGCCATGGCCCGGGCCCGCGTCGAAATGCGCAACGGCGCCGACCAGATGGATCGGGGCGCGCAGGAAATGCGCGAGGAGGCCGTCCGGCTGCGCGATCCCGCCTACCGCGCCCGCCAGATCGATGAGAACCGGGCGCGGGGCAGCACCGTCACCGACGCCGAACTGCTCGCCCTGTCCCGCCGCCTGCCGGAGCAGGCCGACGAGATGGAGCGACAGGCGCAGCGGATGCGGGAGCAATCCGCGGACCGCACCTGAAGCCGATCAGGCCCCGCTTCGGCGGGGCCTTTTCTCCTAGGCCCGGCGCGCGTCCCACCAGCGGACCGCATCGGCGTCGCGGGCGCTGAGGTCGGGGTAGGCGGGGTCGGAGCCGACGTCCGGGACGCGCCGCCATGAGCGGGCGCATTTCGGATGGTCGGCGAGGCGGACCTCGACCGTCACGGCCTCGCCGCCCGGCTTCAGCTCGGCCCCGGAGGTGCGGAACACCTCGGCCGCGTCGAGGCCCTCGAACGGCGCGAAGGCCTCGGCCGGTCCGGTGACCACCGGCCAGGCGTCGAGGGCGCCGCCGATGATCTTGTCGCGGCGGGCGCCTTCCAGCGCCTCGTTGACGATCTCGAGCACGGTCTGGACGCCGGCCCAGCGCTCCGCCTCGGCCGGGTTGCGCCAGGCGTCCGGCGTCTCGGGGATGACCCGGGCGCAGTTGGAGCCGCCGGCGGGGAAGCGCGTGGTCCACGCCTCTTCCATGGTGAAGGGGGTCAACGGGGACAGCCAGGCGGTCAGGCGCATGAAGACCTCATGCATGACCGTGCGGGCGGCGCGGCGGCGGAGCGCGTCGGGACGGTCGCAGTAGAGGCTGTCCTTGCGGATGTCGAAATAGAGGGCCGACAGGTCGTTGGAGCAGAACTCCAGCACCGGCCGGACCACGTCCTGGAAGCGGTAGTCGCGGTAGGCGGCGCGGACGTCGCGGTCCAGCTCCCACAGCCGGTGCAGGGTGAACCGCTCCAGCGGCGGCATCTGGTCGAGCGGCAGCCGCTCGGCCTCGTCGAAGTCGGCCAGGGCGCCGAGCAGGTAGCGGACGGTGTTGCGCAGCTTGCGATAGGCGTCGACCGTGGTCTGCAGGATCTGCTTCCCGATCCGCTGGTCCTCGGCGTAGTCGACCAGGGCCACCCACAGACGCAGGATGTCGGCGCCGGATTCCTTGATGATGGTCGCGGGGTCGGTCGTGTTCCCCTTCGACTTGGACATCTTCTCCCCGTTCTCGTCCTGGGTGAAGCCGTGGGTCAGGACGGCGTCATAGGGGGCGCGGCCGCGGGTGCCGGCGCCTTCGAGAAGGTTGGACTGGAACCAGCCGCGATGCTGGTCCGAGCCTTCGAGATAGAGGTCGGCGGGCCAGTGCGACGGGCGGTCGCCGGTGTAGCCGTGGGCGGGATCGCGGGGCTCGAGCGCGAAGGCGTGGGTGCAGCCCGAGTCGAACCAGACATCGAGGATGTCCTGGATCTTTTCGTAGCGCTGCGGGTCATGGGCGCCGAGGAAGTCGGCGTCGGGCCGGTCGAACCAGGCGTCGGCGCCGCCCTCGCGGATGGCGGCGAGGATGCGGGCGTCGACCTCGGGGTCGTGCAGCGGCTGGCCGGTCTCCCTGTCGACGAACATGGCCAGGGGCGTGCCCCAGGCGCGCTGGCGGCTGATCAGCCAGTCCGGCCGGCTCTCGACCATGGTGCGGATGCGGTTCTTGCCGGCGACCGGGTGGAAGGCGGTGGCGTCGATGGCCGCCAGCGCCCGCTCACGCAGGGTGCCGTCGTCCTCCAGCGGCGCGTCCATGCGGATGAACCATTGCGGCGTGTTGCGGAAGATGACCGGGGCCTTGGAGCGCCAGCTGTGCGGATAGGAATGCTCCATCCGGCCGCGCGCCAGCAGGGTTCCGGCCTCGATCAGCCTGTCCATCACCGCGCCGTTGGCGGGGCCGAACTTGCCGGTCTTCTTGCCCTCGGTCTCCAGCACCTTGAGGCCGCCGAACAGGGGGACGTGCTCGTAGTAGGCGCCGTCGGGATCGACGGTGTCCGGCACTTCGTGGTGGCCGTGGGCCCTCCAGACCTCGAAGTCGTCAGCGCCGTGGCCCGGAGCGGTATGGACGAAGCCGGTGCCGGCCTCGTCCGTGACATGGTCACCGGCCAGCAGGGGCACCGAGAAGCCGTAGCCGGACGACAGGGCCGCCAGGGGGTGGGCGCACTCGAGGCCCGACGGGTTGAGGTCGTCGATGCGCGCCCAGGCGGCGATCTTCGCGGCCCTGAAGACCTCTTCCGCCAGTTTGTCGGCGAGGATCAGCCGGTCGCCCGGTTTGGCCCACGGCTGGAACTCAAGCCCCGTCTCCATGGCCGTGACCTCATAGAGGCCATAGGCGATCTCGGGGCCGTAGCTGATGGCGCGGTTGGCGGGGATGGTCCACGGGGTCGTGGTCCAGATCACCACCGCCGGATTGGCGTTGCGGAACGAGAGCAGGTCGTCCGGATGATGGTCGGTCGCGGCGACGACGGGGAATTTGACCCAGACGGTCGGGCTGACGTGGTCGTGGTATTCGATCTCGGCGTCGGCCAGGGCGGTGCGTTCGACCGGCGACCACATCACCGGCTTGGAGCCGCGGTAGAGCTGGCCCGAGTTCTTGAACTTGTGGAACTCGGCCACGATGGCGGCCTCGGTCGCGAAGTCCATCGTGGCGTAGCGATCGTCCCAGTCGCCGAGGACGCCGAGGCGTTTGAACTGGGCCTTCTGCACCTCGATCCAGCCGGCGGCGTATTCGCGGCAGGCCTGACGGAACTCGGCCTTGGAGACCTCGTCCTTGCGCTTGCCCTGGGCGCGGTAGCGCTCCTCGATCTTCCACTCGATCGGCAGGCCGTGGCAGTCCCAGCCGGGGACGTAGTCGACGTCACAGCCGAGCAGGAAGCGGCTGCGGACCACGAAGTCCTTCAGCGTCTTGTTCAGGGCGTGGCCGATGTGGATGTCGCCATTGGCGTAGGGCGGGCCGTCGTGGAGGACGTAGAGGGGCGCGCCCTCGGCCTGACGCTGTTTGCGCAGGGCGGCGTAGAGGTCGCCCCACTGTTCGAGGATCTGCGGCTCCTTCTGGGGCAGGCCGCCGCGCATGGGGAAGGGCGTCTCCGGCAGGAAGACGGTCTCGCGGTAATCGCGGCCAGTGGAAGGAGTGTCGCCGGCGTCAGCCATGAAGTCTCGTCTCGTCGTGTGTGATCGTTCCGCTTGTTTGCGCTGGGTCAGCGCCTTCGATCCCGGCGTGCGCGGGGGCGAACCCCTGCGGCGCTACGCCGGGCGGATAATCGAAATCGGGCGAAACACGCGGACGGTCATGGTGGAAGCGGTCTAGCAGAGGCCGGGGGGCGGACGCCACCCCGCGCCCGTCAGGATCGGCGCGTTGGCGCGGGACGCCGGGAGGCGCAGCATCAGGTCGGGTGGAGGATATGCCATGCGACGGTGGATGTGGGGTCTGGTCGGGGGACTGTTGATCGCGACGGCGCTTCCCGCGATGGCGCAGGAAGGATCGGAGGGGGCGGAGGCCTTCGTGCGCGGGGTTTTCGCGGCCTATATCGATGGCGAGGAACCGGCCGGGCCGATGGCTGAGACCCGGCTGGATGAGGTCTGGACGCCCCGGATGGCGGCGCTGATCCGGCGCGACCGCGAACTGTCCGGGGGCGACCTGCCGTATCTGGACGCCGATCCGCTGTGCAACTGCCAGGATTGGGAGCGGCTGGTCGTTCAGACCGTTCGAATATCGGGCGCCCAGCCGGAGGGCCGGACGGCGACGGTCGTGTTCACCAACGGCGGCGAGCGCGGGACGACCATCGTGAGGCTGCGGGGCAATCCCAACGCCGGATGGCGCATCGACGATGTGCTGAGCCCCGGTCAACCGGGGCTCGCCGCCAGACTGGCCGAGGCCAACGGGCGGATCGAGCAGGGGGACTGACCTCGCCGGCATCGGGTCGGTCTAGGACGACGGGCTCAGCACGGAGCGCGCCGCCCGGGCGTCGGCGTCGATCTGGACCTTGAGGGCGTCGAGGCCGTCGAAGGTTTCCTCGCCGCGCAGGAAGGCGATCAGCTGCGTCTCGATCGTCTGGCCGTAGAGGTCGCCGTCGAAGTCGAACAGCCAGACCTCGAGCAGCGGCTCGTCGAGGGCGAACATGGGGCGGAGACCGAGGCTGGCGACGCCGTCGAGGACGCGGCCGTCGGGCAGGCGGGCGCGGACGGCGTAGACCCCGTAAGCCGGGCGCATGTAGTCGCCGAGACGGACGTTGGCGGTGGGCACGCCGATGGTGCGGCCGCGCTTGTCGCCGTGGATGACCTCGCCCTCGATGGCGAAGGGGCGGCCGAGGATGGCGGCGGCGCGCGGCATGTCGCCGGCGTGGATGGCTTCGCGCACGGCGGAGGAGGACAGTTTCAGGCCGTCCGGGTCGTCGACACGCTCGCAGACGGTGACGCCGAAACCGAGCGCCTCGCCCTGCCGGCGCAGGCCCTCCGGCGAGCCGGTGCGGCCCTTGCCGTAGGTGAAGTCGAAGCCGACCGCGGCATGTCGGATTTTCAGCCCGTCCTGGCGGCCTACCGCGCTTCGCGCTGCTTGAGGCCCCGCCAGGACGTCATGGGCGAAGGCCTCGTCGGACATCCCGGCCAGCTCGGCGCCGAACGGGAGCAGATAAAGGCGGTCGACGCCGAGCGGCTCCAGCGCCCGGGCCATCTGGGCCGGGGTCATGAGGCGGAAGGGGGCGGCGTCGGGCTGGAACCAGCGGCGGGGATGGGGATCGAAGCTGACGACGCCTAGCGGCGCGCCGATGGAGCGGGCGACCTCGCGGGCCGTGGCGATGACCGCCTGATGGCCGCGATGGACGCCGTCGAAGGCGCCGATGGCGACCGCGGCGCCCCGGAGCCCCTCCGGCAGGTCGCGCCAGTCAGTGACGATCTGGACCACGCCGGCCTGCTTTCAGCCCTTGGCCGGGCGGCGGCGGCGGGGCACGCGGACCACGGCGACGCCATCCATGATCAGCTTGCCGTCGACGAAGCCCTCGCAGTTCAGCTCGACCCGGGCGCTTTCCTGGTCGACCGAGACGACGCTGATGCGGACCAGGACGTCGTCGCCGATGCGGACCGGCAGGTGGAAGCCGAGCGTCTGGGAGATGTAGATGGCCCCGGCCCCGGGCAGGATGGTGCCGACCACGGCCGAGCCGAACGAGGCCGACAGCAGGCCGTGGGCGATGCGGCCGCGATAGGCGGTCTTCGACGCGAAGGCCTCGTCGAGGTGGACCGGATTGAAGTCGTCCGAGGCCTCGGCGAAGAGGCGGATGCGCTCTTCCGAGACGTGGATGACCTTCTCGGCCGCCATGCCGACGTGAAGCTCCTCGAGAATGTAGCCGCCCGAGGGATGTGTCGTGACCAGTTCCATGGCGGGGCCTTAGCCTGATTTGCCCCTGAGCGAAATCGAGCGTTGATGAGGCGGGGTCAAAGGTCGATTTCGCTCAGCGTTGATTTTGGACCATTTTTTGGGTTCAGGTCGGGACGACCTGAAACAAAAATGGTCTGGGTCACCACGCCAGATCGAGCATCGCCCATCTGGCGTAAGTCGTTTCCGCCTTCAGAAGCCCGGCAGCGCGGGCCTCGTCGAGGCGGCCGTCGGGCCCCCTGGCGGCGTCGCCGTGGATGCCGGCGGCGATGAACAGGCAGTCCAGGGCCTGGCGATTGGCCCCGAGCACGTCGGTGACCACGCCGTCGCCGATGCACAGCACGCGGGCGCGATTGACCGGATGGCCGAGCAGGGCCTCGCCCTCCCTGATCGCCAGCTCGTAGATCGGGCCGTACGGCTTGCCGGCCATGGTGACGCGGCCGCCGAGGCTCTCATAGAGGTCGGCGAGGGAGCCGCCGCAGTAGATCAGCCGGTCGCCCCGCTGCACCACCCGGTCGGGGTTGGCGCAGATCAGTTCGAGATCACGGGCCACGCCGGCGGCGAGGCGGTCGCGATAGTCCTCCGGCGTCTCGGTCTCGTCGTCGACCAGGCCGGTGACGGAGATGAAGGCGGCGTCTTCCGCGCCGTCGGCGAGGGCGAGGTCCAGGCCTTCGTAGAGCGGCCAGTCGCGGTCGGGGCCGATGATCCAGGCCGGCCCCGGGGCGCGCCGGGTCAGTTCGGCCCGGGTGGCGTCGCCCGAGGTGACGAAGGCCTTCCAGCTGTCGCGGGGCACGCCCAGCCCGTCCAGCTGGGCGACCACATCGGACGAGGGCCGCGGCGAATTGGAGATCAGCACGACGTGCCCGCCCTGCTGGTTGAAGCGGGTCAGGGCGGCGCAAGCCTGGGGCCAGCTCTCGCGGCCGTTGTGGATCACGCCCCAGACGTCGCAGAGCAGGATGTCGTAGTCGCCGGCGATGTCGCCGAGGCCGGAGAGGGCGTGGGGGAGGGTCATTCCGGGCTGATAGCGGGTTCGGGAGAAGGGGAGAAGGGGAGGATGAGGGGCGAGGGCGAAGGTTGAGGCATGACTCTTCGCCGCTTGGCCACAAGCGGTGTGGGGAGGGTGCGGGGCGGCCGGGCCTCGCCCGGCTGTGAGTTTGTTTTACCGTTTCGACGAGGTGACCGCCCCGCGTGGCCGTTATCCACCCGCCCGTCGATTGCCGGCCCTTCTCGGACCTCCTCGACTCGCCGGCCCGTCGTCCTTGCGGACCGGCCGTGGGACGGACTTGTCCTGCCCGTGGGCGAACAGCGGTCACGATCCGAAGGCGTGCGGCGAGCAAGC
>NZ_DASPMQ010000013.1:0-5179 GCF_035626975.1 Brevundimonas sp. | reverse complement strand
CGATAGTTGGTGCCGGGACCCGAGCGAATGCGCAGGTTCGAAGTGGCGCGGTAGGTGTCGCCCTGGCCGTAGCTGTAGTTCGAGCTGTAGGCCCGGGCGCGTTGCTGGTTGCAGCCGATGTAGGAGCCGGCGGCGGCGCCGGCGCCCGCCCCGACCACGGCGCCGAGCGTGCGCTCGTTGTCAGAAATCTGGCTGCCCGCAAGGCCGCCGATGACGGCGCCGATCAGGGCGCCGGCGCGCTGACGGCCGCCGGGGGCGTCGCAGTTGGTGATGCCGTTGGCCCGCGACTGCGCCATGGCGGCGGTCGGAAGGGCGGCGGGCGCCAGCGAGGCCAATATGGCGGCCGAGGCCAGAGCGACGGTGATCTTGTTCTTCGACATGGCTCATCTCCTGTCATCGAGTTGGTCGATGGACAGGCACAATGCACCGGCCAAGGTGAAGGCTCCCCGTGGCGCGGCGTTATGTTCAGTTCATGTACGTTACCGGACGAACGCGGGTCGGCGGATCCGGCGCGCGCGAAGCGCCAGGCCGCGTCGGGGCCGACGACCGCGGCTGCCTAGGATGCGAGTTTCCCGTTGGCGCCGTCCTCGATCAACCGGATGGTCTGCGGCAGGCCGTAGATGGCGGCGAAGGATCCGAAGCGCGGCCCCTGCGACGCGCCCAGCAACACCTCGTACAGCGCCCCGAACCAGGCGCGCAGCGGCTCGAACGCGTGCGCCTTGCCGACCGCATAGACCTCGGCCTGGATCAGCTCGCCATCCGTCGTGTCGGCGGGCAGCGCCCTCAGCCGCGCCGCCAGATCGAGCAGCGCCGCCTTCTCCTTCCCGTCCGGTGGACGGTAGGCCTTCCCCGGCTTCACGAAGTCCTCGTAATAGTTCAGCGCCCGGTCCATCAGCTGGTCCAGCAGCGGCTCGGTCTCCGGCGTCGCCTCGGGCAGATACTTCGCGAAATAGGCCCACAGCTGCGCCTTCGACGACGCATTGGCCACGCCGACCAGATTGAGCAGCAGGGCGAACGACACCGGCGAGGTGTGATCCGGCGGCGAACCGGCGTGGATCGACCAGACGGCGTTGTCGATCCGCTTGGCCGGCTCCTGCGTCTTGTACGCCTCGATGAAGGCCAGATAGTCGTCGATGGCGCGCGGAATGACGTTGAAGTGCAGCGACTTGGCCGACTTCGGCGACTGGAACATGTACCAGCTCAGCGACTCCGGCGTGCCGTAGCGCAGCCACTCCTCCATGGTCAGGCCGTTGCCCTTCGACTTGGAGATCTTCTTCCCCTCGACGTCGAGGAAGAGCTCGTAGTTGAAACCCTCGGGCGGGACGCCGCCGATGGCGCGGCAGACCTTGGAGCTCTCGCGCACGCTCTCGATCAGGTCCTTGCCCGACATCTCGTAGTCGACGTCCAGCGCGGTCCAGCGCATGGCCCAGTCCGGCTTCCACTGCAGCTTCACATGGCCGCCGGTGACGGGAACCTCGGTGCGGCCGCCGGCCGGATCGTCGAACACGATCGTGCCCTTCGCCACGTTCCGCTCCAGCGTCGGGACCTGCAGCACATGGCCGGTGACCGGACTGACCGGCAGGAAGGGCGAGTAGGTGGCGCGGCGCTCCTCGCCCAGCGTCGGCAGCATGATCGCCTGCACCGCGTCGAACCGCTCCAGCAGGGTCAGCAGGGTCGCGTCGAACCGGCCGGATTTGTACTGCTCGGTCGAGGACAGGAATTCGTACTCGAAGCCGAAGCTGTCGAGGAAGGCGCGCAGCCGGGCGTTGTTGTGGGCGCCGAAGCTGTCGTGGGTGCCGAACGGATCGCGCACCACGGTCAGCGGCTTGTGCAGGTCCTCGGCCAGCATCTCCGGATTGGGGATGCCCTCGGGCACCTTGCGCAGGCCGTCCATGTCATCGCTGAAGGCGATCAGCCGGGTCGGCCAGTGGTCGCCGGTCAGGGCGCGGAAGGCGTTGCGCACCATGGTCGTGCGCGCCACCTCGCCGAAGGTGCCCATGTGCGGCAGGCCGGACGGGCCATAGCCGGTCTCGAGGATCACCGGCCGCCGCAGCGCCTCGAACGTCGCCAGCGCCTCGTCCGTCTTGCCGGCGTCGATCAGCAGTTTCGCCGCGTTACGCTCGGCGTCGGAGAGCCGCTTCTTCAGCACCTGGGCCAGAAGGTTGCGGGCCTGTTCGAACGGCCAGGACTTTGCGTCCCGCGCGAGGGTTTCGAGGTTCTGCAGCATGCGAGGGGCTTTGCAGCGTCAGGGGCGGCGGGTCAACGGCGAGCCCTGAACGGGGAGACCGGCGACGCCGGAGTCAAATTCGTTTTGGGTCGAAATTTTCCTCGCCGGCTCCGCTTGCGGGCCCTTGAAGGCCCGCTGGCCGACCCCAATTTCCGGCGCCGGGACACTGTTCCCGGCGTCCCGTGCGGGACATCCCATGATCATTCGCCAACCGGCAGGATGAGACCTTGGGGGGGGCGGGTGCGAACCCGCCGCGCTCATCCTGCCTTCAGACAGGAGGTAGAGATATGCGAAATCTGACACCTTGGGGGCGCAACGACCGCGCCCCCGCGATGACCGGGCCCGAAGAGTCGGCCAACCCGATCGTTACGCTGCACCGCGAGATGAACCGGATGTTCGACAGCGTGCTTCGCGGCTTCGACACGCCGCTCGGCGCGGTTCTGGGCGGCGGAATATCGTCGGGCGGCCCCAGCCTTGATGTCGACGAGACGGACAAGGAGTACCGGGTGACCGCCGAACTGCCCGGGCTCGCCAAGGACGACGTCGAGATCACCTGTCAGGACGGGGTGCTGGTCATCCGCGGCGAGAAGCAGGGCGAGAAGCGCGAGGGCCGCGCCTTCAGCGAGCGCTGGTTCGGCCGGTTCGAGCGCCAGATATCGTTGCCCGACGCCGATGAGGAGCGGGCCAACGCCTCGTTTCGCGACGGACTGCTGACCGTCACCATCCCCAAGACGGAGCGCGCCCAGCAGAAGGCGCGGCGTATTCCGATCAACGATGCGTCGGCCACGACCCACTGATCGAAACGACCGGCGGACACGGTAGCGCGGGGTGGCGAACCCCGCGTGATCTGTCTCCGCATCGCTGACATCCCTGGGGAATGAGCGAAATGGAACGTGTGGTGGTCGAACCCCTGGCGACCGGCTGGGCCGTCCGGACGGGCGCCTTCGACAATCTTATGGTCTTCCGGTCCGGCGGCGCCGCCGAACAGGCGGGCCGGACTGTCGCACTCGCGCTCGCCGCCACCGGACAGGCCGCCGAACTGCGGCTGCGCCTGAAGGACGGGTCGACGGCGGGGCGTTTTGTCTGTCTGCCCCCGACGGAGAGGGATCCCGATCCGTTGATGGTCGGCGTCCGGCCTCGCGGCCGCGTCCGCGCCGGGACTCCGGATCTGTCGCCCGCCTGACGCGGACCGCGCGAGGCGGCGCCGGCGCGGGGCGTGATGCAACGGGTCGCGCTTGACCCCGCCTCGTCTCCATGTCCTTTGCGCCGCCTCATGCGGACCGCCGATTTCGACTTCGATCTGCCGGAAGACCGTATCGCGCTGCGCCCCGCGGAGCCGAGGGATTCGGCGCGCCTGCTGGTCGTTCGGGACGGCGGGCTGGAGGATCGGATCATCCGTGATCTGCCCGACTTCCTGCGGCCCGGCGACGCGCTGGTGTTCAACGACACGCGCGTGATCCCGGCCCGGCTGTCCGGCGTGCGCGAACGGATCGGGCCGGAGGGCGAGACCCTGACCGTCGAGGTCGAGGCGACGCTGCACCACCGCGATGAACCGGACGTCTGGTCGGCCTTCATGAAGCCCGGCAAGAGGATCAAGGCGGGTGACAGGGTCAGGTTTTCTGCTCCCTTCCCCCTGGAGGGGGGAAGGGCCGGGGATGGGGGTGGCGGCGGATCGGCTGGCGCGGTGTTGGACGCGGCGGACACCGCGTCTGAACTGGCATCCTCCACCCCCTCCCCAACCCCTCCCCCCTCCAGGGGGAGGGGCTTGATGTGCCTGCTCGGACAGTTGGACGCGACCGTGGTCGACAAGGGCGAGGACGGCCTCGTCACCCTGCGCTTCGACCTGTCCGGGCCGTTCCTGGACGAGGCGATCCGCGAGGTCGGGGTCATGCCCCTGCCCCCCTACATCGCCGCCAAACGGGCCGAGGACGACCGCGACCGGTCGGACTACCAGACCATGTTCGCCCAGTGGGACGGCTCGGTGGCCGCGCCGACGGCGGGTCTGCATTTCACCCCCGCCCTGATGGAAGCGATCCGGGCGAAGGGGGTCTCGACCCACGCCGTCACCCTGCACGTGGGCGCCGGCACCTTCCTTCCGGTCAAGGCGGACGACACCGCCGACCATAAAATGCATTCCGAGTGGGGCGAGGTGTCCGCCGAAACCGCGGCCGCCCTGAACGCCGTCCGCGCCGCCGGCGGGCGCATCGTCTGCGTCGGCACCACCTCGCTGCGCCTGCTGGAGAGCGCCACGGACGAGGACGGCGTGGTGCGGCCGTTTCACGGCGATACGGCCATCTTCATCACCCCCGGCTACGCTTTTCGCGCCGCCGACGTGCTGATGACCAATTTCCACCTGCCGAAGTCGACCCTGTTCATGCTCGTCAGCGCCTTCGCCGGGCTGCAGACGATGAAGGCCGCCTATGCGCACGCGGTGGCTGAGGGGTACAGGTTCTATTCCTATGGAGACGGCAGCCTGCTGTTTCGCCGGAACCCGCGTAATTCCTGAAATTGTTTCTTGTTGAATCAGCCGGTTGGCTGAACCTCAGCGTCCTCTGCCAACACCCCCCGCCGGCTCGTTTACAATGGCCGTACAGGCCAGCCCGCCACGCCCGTTCAGGAGAATTGTCCGAAGTGTCCGAACTGTCCCACGAAATTTCGCCGCCATCGGACACCCTGGCCGCCTGATGCCCTTTCCCTTCGACATCTCCGCCACCGACGGCCGCGCGCGCACCGGCGTGCTGAAGACCCCGCGCGGCGACATCCGCACGCCCGCCTTCATGCCCGTCGGCACCGCCGGTACGGTCAAGGCGCTGACGGTGGAGCAGGTGGCGGCCACAGGCACGGACATCCTGCTCGGCAACACCTATCACCTGATGCTGCGGCCGACGGCGGAACGAGTGGCGCGCTTGGGCGGCTTGCACCGGTTCATGCGCTGGGCAGGGCCGATCCTCA
>NZ_DASPMQ010000012.1:0-60363 GCF_035626975.1 Brevundimonas sp. | reverse complement strand
GCAGGACGCGGCCTCGGTGGCCGGCATCATGATCACCACCGAAGCCGCGGTGGCCGACGCGCCGAAGAAGGCCTCGGGCGGCGGCGCCGGCGGCGGCATGGGCGGCGGCATGGGCGGCATGGGCGACATGGACTTCTGATCCGGTCGTTCAGTTCGCTGAGCTGAGACAGAAGGGGGCGGGTCCGGAGACAGGCTCGCCCTTTTTTGCGGGTGAGAGCCGCCGTGCGGCCAAGGACGACCGGCTCTTCATTACTCGCAAGCGTCGACTAAGGTCTCCGTTTCTTGGCTCCGGGCCAAGGCAGAACACCGTCGAGTTCGCGGAGCCCTTGTGTTCTCTCTTCCCACTGCCTGCGGTCGCCGGTGGATGGTGGGAGGTCCTCGTCATCGAACCACAGCAGGGTCAGAGTCTGGTCCCACTGATCAAGGTGGATGACATCTTCGTACAAAGACCCGTCACGATCCCAGTTCTCGAACCACTGGTCAGGGTCAGCGTCTTCAGAGCCAGAGGGGCGTTCACCGCCGCGCGCGCGGGCGCTCAGGCAGTCGGATGGAAGCACCATACCCGGCCTGATCCAAGCGCCGTTGTCGCGCAGGCCCGCGGATCGAGCGCAGTAGCGGACCTTGCCGCCCTCAGACAGCACGAAGGCGCACAAGTCGGAAGAGAATGACGCGAACCGCGAACCGGTCGAGATGACGGAGGCGTCGAAGTCATCCGCCAACGCTGTGATCGCCGCCATAGAATAGTCGGCTGCGTCCACTCGCGGCTTGAACAGCCGGTAGGGTAGTAAGAGTTCGGAAGCGAAAACATCGCACGCAACTTCCCCGGGAGGCCGACGCGTGTAGCTCCAACTGGGCGCGCTGTGATCCGCCGAAATCTCGAGCGCGACGTGTGCGACTTCGTGGCAGACGCTGAACCTTTGACGCCGCGAGTTATGCGCGCAGTTCACACAGATGCGGTACCTGCCGCTTGGCAACCGGACCGACCATGCGTCTTCGTGTTCGGCGAGCGCTTCAACCTTCACCGCCCCCCCGATCTGCTGCGCGTAGACATCCACCGATACCGGCAACGTCGGGGCCCCACATTTGGCCACGAAGTCACGCGCCTTCATGGCGACAGTCAACTCATCCATCGCCCTCGTCCTCTTCGTCCATGAACCGCCGGATGCGCGCCAATGACGTCGCGTAGTCGGCTTTCGCCCCACGGTTCACGACCGTCGTCAGCATCTGGAACTGGCTGGGTGTGACAGTGGGATCCACAACGGCGAACTCGGCCAAGCTTGGATCGACGTTAGTATTCAGGGCGAGAAATTTGAGGATTTCCGCATCACGAGGCGCCGAGCCTAGGGCGGTGGTCAGCTTGTCGATGACATCGTCGGATGGGGACTCCTTGGCTCCAGTCTCCAGCCGATAAATGTAGGCGTGATCAACGCCGCTTCGTTGCGCGACGTCTCTCAGACTAAGGTCGCGGGCGTCCCGCATCGCTCTTAGCCAACGACCTAACGCGGATTCCGGCATTCCTACTCCTTGACACTGTACAAACTGCGTCCTATCTGTTGTCTGGATAGACAACGCGCTCTGATCTCCCACTGGGGGCCAGGGCGTTTTTTGGAACCTCAGTGTTGTCTGGCTGGACAGCAAGTTTGCATCCGGCCGAGGAAAATACAAGCGCCGCCTGAAAGCGGGGAAAGAAGTCCGATGTCAGTCAATGTCTCTGCGCACCAAGTGCGCGTCCATATCGACCGCGAGGTGTACGAGTCGCCTGATCCGACCACCGGCGAGGCCCTTTATGAACTGGGGCAGATTCCGGAACACCGTGACCTGTTCCGAGAAGTCAAAGGCGATCAGGAGGACACGCTCGTTCCGCGTGACGGCTCCCAGGTCAACCTGCAGAAGAACGAGCACTTCTACAGCCAAAAGGCACTGACGATCCTAGTTAACGGCGAGGCGCACGAAACCACCGAGACGCGCCTGTTCTTCGAGGACTTGGTCAAGATCGCTTATCCCGTGCCGCCCAGCGGCACGCTGATCGAGTTCACCGTGACCTACCGCAACGGTCCTTCGGTCAACCCCAAGGGCACGTTGACCGCCGGTCGATCAATCAAACTCAAGAACAAGATGATGTTCGATGTCACTGCGACCGATCGATCGTAGCCCCGAACTGAAAACGCTCCGTGATGAGGGGTACGATATCGAGGTGGTCGACGGCTACCTGTTGCTGCACGACGTGCCCTTCATCAACGAGCGTTCTGAGCTGGGGCGCGGCGTTCTCATCGCTGCGCTCCGCCTCAACAACGATGTCGCCCTACCGCCGGAGGATCATCAGGCAAAATGGGCAGGCGACATGCCATGCAATGAGGATGGCTCGACCATGCAGGGACTTGGCCCCAGTCCGACGCCCATGTCGATCGCAGGCCACTCGGTGCAATGGAATTTCTCGTGCAAACCGGCGCTCACCGGTGCCTACACGGGGTTCCACCAGAAGATGACCCACTACGTCGACAAGATTTCCGGCGCCGCGAGAGCCTTGAACCCGAATCTTACGGCGAAGACATTCCGGGTCCGCGAGTCGAACTCAGAGGAATCAGTCTTCCTCTACGAGGACACGGCCAGTAGCCGCGCCGACATTGTCGACATTAACAACAAGCTCAAGCCCCTGCGCGTTGGCGTCGTCGGTCTAGGCGGCACGGGCTCCTATGTTCTCGACTACCTGGCCAAGACACCTGTCCGGGAAATCCATTTGTTCGATGGCGATGCCTTCGAACAGCATAACGCCTTCCGCGCGCCGGGCGCGGCGTCGGGCGACGAGCTTGATGAAAAGCTCACTAAGGTCGAACTCCACGCTCGGACCTACGGCAAGATGCGGCGCGGAATCCTTGTCCATCCCTACGCGATGGGTCGCGAGACGCTGCACGAACTTCACGGACTAGACTTCGTGTTTCTGTGCATGGAAGGGGCCGGCAAGCGGCCGATCGTCGATGAACTGGAGAGGCTCGGGATTCCGTTCGTCGACGTGGGGATGGGCCTAACGGTCCGGGGAGACCGCCTGCGCGGTCAGATTCGGACCACGACCAGCACCGCAGCCATGCGCGCCCACGTCCATGACAAGAAGCGTATCGCGTTCACGACGGCGGAAGGCGTCAACGAGTACGACAAGAACATTCAGGTAGTGGAATTGAACGGCCTGAACGCGGCCTTGGCGGTGATCAAATTCAAAAAGCTCTTCGGCTTCTACGACGACGACGGCCACGAGCATTCTAGCGTCTTCGTCTTGTCGGCCAGCGAGACGATCAACGAGGACATCGAAGAATGACGCCGGCAACCGGGATCAGACACGAGTTCGTCGAGTTCATCCCGGCGAAGCGGGAAGAGGATGTCCTCTATGTCTCAATCCCCTTCGCCACATGCGTTCACAGCTGCTTTTGCGGATGCGGCACCAAGGTCGTGACCCCCTTGAGTCCGGTGGGATGGCAGTTGTTTTTCGACGGCGAGACCGTCAGCCTAACGCCGTCGGTCGGCAACTGGAGCTTCGACTGTCAGTCGCACTACTGGGTTGAACGAAATTCGGTTCGATGGGCTGCGGGCTGGTCTCGGCAACAGATCGAAGATAATCGCCTCCGGGATCAATCTGCCAAAGAGCGCTACTACGGGGTGGACGGCCGTGGACCTGTGTCCCTCGAGACCAAGTCAGTCAAAACCAGATCCCGCCAAGGTCTCCTGTCACGGTTCTCGAAGTGGCTCTCAGGGGGCAAATAGGTCTTTGCCGGGTTGGCGCGCGGGGAACGACCCTTGAGCGCTGAAGTGGCGGTTCTCATTCTCAAGCAGACCGCGGTTGCTCGCCAAACTAGGCGATAGGCGGCTCTGACAGGTGTGGGCCACCCGCCCCGGCGCGCCTCAAGGACGCTGCGCGCCGCTCGCGCGGCAGGCCGGGACGGCCTGTCCTTGACCCGCGCCGGGTCGGGCGGCCGGGGCTGGGCGTGGCGGGCGCGCGGGGCGCGCCCGGGGGGGTGGACGAGAGGGCGGTGGGAGCGGTGCGGGCGTCAGGCCCCCTCCACCCCGCTGCGCGTGGTTCCCCTCCCCCGGAGGGGGAGGATTGGCGGGACTAGCGCCCCATCTCCCGCCCCAACCGCCCGCTCTCGCCCTGCGTCGACAGCCAGATCAGCGCCTCGACCGTGGCGGCGACCGCTCCGTAGAGGGCGCGGGCGGGTCCCGTCTGCGCCGGCCGGCGTTCGGCGGCCCAGGCGAGGTGGCCTTCCTCCTCGGTCTGGATGGCGGCGATGGCCTCCGTGAGCTCGGGGTCGGCGCGGGCGGGGTCGGCGGCGAGCCAGGCCAGCTGGTGGTCGAGGTGGCGGTGGACGGTGCGCTCGACCGCCTCGGTGCAGATGTAGACGCCGGTGCGGCCCAGGAGCCCTGTTAGAAGGCCGAGGGCGAAGCCGCCGACGGCCCACAGCGGCATCAGCCGGCACGGGCGGGCGGCGCGGGACGGCATCAGGGCGAGGAACATCTGTTCGTGGCGGCGCTCGTGCGCCAGCAGCTCGGCGAGCTGGGGAACGAGGTCGGGGCAGCGCCAGCGGGCGGCGGCGATCTGGGCGGCGTAGATGCGGGACGCGCCGTGTTCGCCGCCATGGTTGACCTTGAGGATGCGGGCGACGGTGGAGGGCATGGGGGACCGTCGCACGGGTGCGGGCTCCCTCAAAACCGCTCATCCCGGCGCAAGCCGGGACCCAGTGCTTTGGGTGATGGGGCGTTCGGGGGTGAGGCCGTCGGGTCGTCCTGAGGCGCCGGCGTCAGGCTGGACAGGACTGGGTCCCGGCTTTCGCCGGGATGAGCGGAAGGGGTGGAGCCACCCGCGCCGGGTCGGGCGGCCGGGGGCTGGGCAGGTCGAGCGCGCGGGGCGCGCCGGGGGGGGGATGAGAGGAATGCTGTAGCTGGGAAGGCGACGGTGCGGCGGATGGAGCCCCCTCATCCGGCCCTCCGGGCCACCTTCTCCCTCAAGGGGAGAAGGACGCTGTGGGGTGAACCGCCGCCCTTGCGGGGCGTTCGGCGGGGATGACGCGTTTTCACGATCCACAGACCTGCCGGCGGGCGCTGCGCGAGATCGGGGAGATCGCGGCCGTGGCGGGGCTGGAGGGCGGGCGGATGACCGACCAGGAGGCGCTGGCCAGCATCGCCGCCATCGCCGAATGGGTGATGGAGGCGGCGCCGGGGGCGCGGGCGGACTGCGGGGATGTGGTGCGGCGGCTGGAGCGGATGACGGCCGGGGTGGACTTCGAGGCGCTGGGGGACCGGGAGGCGCAGGGGCTGTTCGGGGAGGTGCTGGGGGTGCTGGAGGGGGCGGGGGCGGGGTGATTTTCTGAACCGCACGCCGGAACAGCGCCGCTGCGTCGGGCAACCGATTGGCGGGCCGGGCGTTTTATCCGATCGCAGGAGGCGAGGGGGGAAGGTGCGATGCGTCATCTCCGGCGGGGCGCCGCCGCAGCCATTTTTCTCGTCATGCCGGCCGTCGTCCAGGCGGAAGAGGCTCCGGCCGCGCCGTCCCATGCGCCCGGCGGCGCGCGGCAGCTGATCGGGGCCGGGTGGCAGGACCCGGACCTGACGCGGCTGTCGCTGGAAGAGCTGTCGATGGTCGAGGTGACCTCGGTGTCGATGCGGCCCGAGGCCCTGGCCGACGCGGCGGCGGCGATCTACGTCATCAGCGCCGACGACATCCGCCGCTCGGGCGCGACCAGCCTGCCGGAGGTGCTGCGGCTGGCCCCGAACCTCAGCGTGCAGCGGGTCAATGCGGTGGACTATGCGATCAGCGCGCGGGGCTTCAACGGCTTCGAGACCTCCAACAAGCTGCTGGTGCTGATCGACGGGCGCAGCCTCTATTCGACCCTGCACTCGGGCGTGTTCTGGGACGCCCACGACGTCATGCTGCAGGACGTCGAGCGCATCGAGGTGATCAGCGGGCCGGGCGGGGCGCTGTACGGCTCCAACGCCATGAACGGGGTGATCAACATCATCACGCGTACGCCGCATGAGACGCGGGGCACGCTGCTCAGCGCCGGCGCCGGCGACGACGATGCGGCCTTCGCCCTGCGCCACGGCGGCGATCTGGGCGGGGCGGGGGCGTGGCGGGCCTGGCTGACGGGCCACGAACGGGGCGCGAGCCGCACCCGGACCGGCGAGGACGCGAATGACGACGCCGGGGGCCTGCGGGCCGGGGCGCGGGCGGACTGGGCGATCGGCGCGAACCGTCTGACCCTGCAGGGCGACGTCTTCGACAACGAGGTGGCGATCGACGCGGACGTGCTCGGCGTCGACACCGGCGTGCGGGGCGGCCATGTGCTCGGCCGCTGGAACCGGCCCCTCGCCGGCGGCGACCTGCAGGTCCAGGCCTATTACGACGTGCTGGAGCGGTCGGGACCGCAGATGCTCGACGAGGCGAAGACCTGGGACCTGTCGGTGCAGCACGCCTTCGCGCGGGGCCGGCACCGGTTCGTGCTCGGCGCCGGTCACCGCGAGGTCGAGTCGCGGATCCTGACGTCATCGGCCGCCGTCTTCCTGGATCCTGCCGATCGCACGCTGACGCTGACCAACGTCTTCGCCCAGGACCAGATCGCCCTGGGGCACGGCCTGACCCTGACGCTGGGCGCGAAGCTCGAGGACAACAGCTTTTCGGGCGAGGAATTCCTGCCCAATGCGCGACTGGCGTGGCAGAGGCCGGGCGGCGATCTGGTCTGGGCCGCGGTCAGCCGCGCCAGCCGCACCCCGAACCGCGTCGAGCGCGACCTGACCTTCCCGGGGTTTCTGGTGGGGGCGGACTTCCGGTCCGAGACGGCGACGGCCTGGGAGCTGGGCTACCGGGCCAACCCGCTGCCGAGAATGTCGTTCTCGATCAACGCCTTCTACAACGTCTACGACGACCTGCGGACCGTCTCGATCACGCCGGTCACCGTCCTGCCGTTGACCCTGACCAATAACGGCGAGGCGACGACCCGGGGCGTCGAGGCCTGGGGCAGCTACGACGTCTCGCCGGCGTGGCGGCTGAGCGCCGGCGTCAGCACCCTGACCAAGGACTATGACGCGACCCCGACGCCGGAGGACACCAGCGGCCTGAGGTCGATCGGCGACGATCCCGACTTCCAGATTCTGCTGCGTTCCCAGCACGACCTGACCGACGCCGTGGAGCTGGACGTGCGGCTGCGCGCGGTGGACGACCTGAAGGTGGTCGACGGCTATGTCGAGGCGGACGTGCGGCTGGGCTGGCGGCTGACCGACCGGCTGGAGCTGTCGCTGACCGGCCAGAACCTGATCGGGGACCGCCGCGTCGAGACCGGTGATCCGGTCCGGGGCCGGGCCTTCGGCCGCAGCGTCTTCGCCGCCCTGCAGGCGAGGTTCTGACATGGGCCCGGGGCGGCGCTCACTCGGGTTGCTGACAGCCCTTCTATGGAGCGTTTCGTCTCCGGCCCCCGCCATGCCCGGGCCTCCCCAGACCAACCTCGAATATTCGGTCAAGGCCAACTACCTGGTGCGGTTCGCGGCCTTCGTGGAATGGCCGCGGCGGGCCTTCGCCACTGACCAGTCGCCGGTGGTCCTCTGCATTGTCGGGCGCGACCCGTTCAGCGGCGCGCTTGACCGGGCCGCGCAGGCCCGGACGGCGTACGGCCGGCCGCTGGCGGTGCGGCGGCCGGGCACGGCGGAGGCGGCGACGGCCTGCCACATCGTGTATGTCGGGCACGGCGGCGGCGGCGTTGTCCCGAACGGCGACCGCCCCGTCCTGCTGGTCACCGACGCCGCCGTGTCGGCCCAGCGGGGCATGGTCCACTTCGTCATCAGCGACGAGCGCGTGCGGTTCCACATCGACCTGCAGGCCGCGTCGCGCAGCGGGTTGTCGATCAGTTCGCGCCTGCTGAACCTGGCCCTCAGCGTGCGGGGAGGCTGACGACATGCCCTGGACCCGCCTCCGTCACAGCCGGTTCCCTCTCGTCGCGCTGGCGTCGCTCCTGGTTCTGCTGATCGCGGGCGTGGCGATCGCGGTGCTCAACGAACGGGCGCTGAGGGTGCAGACCGCGCGGGAAGCGGGCGCCCAGGCCGACCTGCTGGCCTCGGCGGTCAGCGGCGCGCTGGCCTTCGACGACCGCGAGGCCGCCCAGGACTATGTCGAGGCCGTCCAGATCAATCCGAGCGTGCTGGCGGCGGCGGTCTATGACGAGGACCACCGGCTGGTCGCCAGCTTCGTGCGGGACGGCGAAGCCGCGTCCCCGACCGTCGCGCCGGGGGATCGCGCCACTGTTTTCGAGAATGATCGCCTCACCGTGGTGCGGCCGGTCGAGGAAGCGGGGCAGAGGCTGGGCGCCGTCCGTCTGCGCCTGCTGGAAACCCCGGCGGCCCAGCGGTTCAGCCGCTACGCCAGCCTGTTGCTGGTGCTGGGGCTGGCGGGTCTCGTGGTCATCGTGCTGGCGGTGGCGCAGGGAGCCCTGCGCCGGGCCAATCGGCAGCTCGCCGACCGGGCGGCCGACCTGGTGCGGGCGAACAGCCTGCTGCAGCAGCAGATGATCGAGCGGGAAAAGGCCGAGGACGCGCTGCGCCAGAGCCAGAAGATGGAGGCGATCGGCCGACTGACCGGCGGCATCGCCCACGACTTCAACAACCTGCTGATGGTGGCGTCCAGCGGCATCGAACTGCTTGACCGGACGGACGATCCGAAGCGCCGCGAGAGCCTGAGCGCGGGGATCAAACAGGCCGTCGAGCGGGGGGCCGCCCTGACCCGCCAGCTGCTGGCCTTCTCGCGGCGCTCGCCCCTCAAGGCCGAGGTGCTGAACCTGGCCGCGCACATCGACGGTCTGCGCTTCCTGCTGGAGCGGTCTCTGCGCGAGGACATCGAGGTCCTGCTCGACCTGCCCGCCGACCTGTGGCCGATCGAGGCGGACCGGGGCGAGCTGGAGCTGGCGCTGCTGAACCTGGCGGTCAACGCCCGGGACGCCATGCCCCAGGGCGGACGGCTGATCATCTCCGCCTGCAATGAGGAGGGGACAGACGGGGGCGCGGACATGGTCTGCCTGAGGATCGCGGACACCGGGGCCGGCATGCCCGAGGCGGTGGCGCTGCGCGTGTTCGAACCCTTCTTCACCACCAAGGCGGTCGGGCGCGGCACCGGTCTTGGCCTGTCGCAGGTCTATGGCTTCGTGAAATCCTCGGGGGGCGAGATCGCCGTGGAGTCCCGCGAGGGCCAGGGCACGACCTTCACCCTCTGTCTGCCCCGGACCGAGAAAACGCCGCCGCCGCAGGTTCAGCCGGCGCAGCCCCTGCCACCGGTCGGGGACGATGCCGCGGCGAGGAATGTCAACGGTCGGCTGCTTCTGGTCGAGGACGACGACGCGGTCGCCGCCGGGGTGGGCCACATGCTGGATGACCTCGGCTACAGCCATGTGCGGGTGTCGAACGCGGCCGAGGCCCTGTCGGTGCTGGACGGGGACGGCGATTTCGACCTGATCTTCTCGGACATGGTCATGCCGGGCGAGATGGACGGCCTGGGTCTGGCCCAGGAGGTGCGGCGGCGGCTCCCCGCCACGCCGGTGCTGCTGACCACCGGTTTCAGCGAGGCGGCCTCGGCGGCGACCGGCGAGGCCTTCCGGCTGCTGCCCAAGCCCTACGGCATCGAGAGCCTGTCAGAGGCCCTGTCCGCGACCCTGTCCGAACAGACGGCCTGAACGAATCCGCCGCCCGCGGCGTTCGAGTCGCGAAATTCCGCGATGAGGAGGCGATCATGGCCGCGAGACCGACCTGGCAGGGGCATTTGAAGCTGTCGCTGGTGACGTGCCCGGTGGCGCTCTACACGGCGACGTCGTCGGCGAGCCATGTCAGCTTCCATCTGATCAATCCCGAGACCAACAACCGCATCCGCATGGTGCCGACCGATCCGGACGCCGGGCCGGTCGAACGGTCGGACCTGGTCAAGGGCTATGAGGTGTCAAAGGACGAATACGTCCTGTTCGACGACGCCGACTTCGAGAAGGTCAGGCTGGAGTCGACACGGACCATCGACATCGAGCAGTTCGTCGACGAGGACGAAATCGACCGGCTGTACTGGGACGACCCCTTCTATGTGGCGCCCGAGAAGGGCGTCGGGGCGGAGGCCTTCGCGGTCATCCGGGACGCCATGAGGGCGGCCGGCAAGATCGCCATCGGCCGGCTGGTGCTACGCAACCGCGAGCGCCAGATCGCGCTTGAGGTGCGGGGCAAGGGGCTGGTCGCCTACACCCTGCGGCCGCACGAGGAGGTGCGGGACGCCGACGACTATTTCGACGACATCCCGACGGTCAAGGCCGACAAGGACATGGTCGACATCGCCACCCGCATCATCGCCCAGAAGGAGGCGGAGTTCGATCCGACCCGGTTCAAGGACCGCTACGACGAGGCCCTGAAGGAGATGATCAAGGCCAAGCAGAAGGGCGGCAAGGGCCTGGTCGAGGCCCCGGAACCCGACGACACCAATGTGGTGGACCTGATGGCGGCGCTCAGGGCCAGCCTGAAGGGGGCGGCGGGCAGCGAGCGGAAGGCCCCGGCCAAGAAGGCGGCCGCCGGGAAGGCTCCGGCGAAGCGGAAGAAGGCGGCGTAGGGCTCGCCCTGCTGCCAGTAAAGTTCTGCTTCCGGCTTCATCTCCCGCCCGTCATCCTCGGGCTTGACCCGAGGATCAGAGGTTGGGCTGGACTGTGCGTGGATAGCGGCCCGCGATCGCGCCCGTAACGCCTGATACCGAGCACCGGAAAGTCTGATCCTCGGGTCAAGCCCGAGGATGACGGGGTTGGGGTGGAGTCAGAGGATCTTCTTCAGGACTGGCCGCAGGTTCACCGCGCCGTCCCGGAAATCCTTCCACGGGTCGGGTTTCCTGAGCAGGGCGGCAGCGTCGTGGAGGGTGTAGGCGCGCGGGTCGAGGCCGGACTTCACCTGGCCCCACGACAGCGGGAAGGCGATGCCGGCGCCGGGGCGGGCGCGGGGCGACCACGGGGCGACGGCGGTGGCCATGCGGCCGTTGCGCAGATAGTCGAGGAAGATTTTTCCGCCCCGCGCCTTCTTGGCGATGGTGGTGGTGAAATGCTCCGGGTCGCGGCGGCGGACGATCTCGGACACCTCCTTCGCGAAGGCCTTGCACTGGTCCCACTCGATGCGGCTGCGGGAGTCGGCGAGGATCGGCACGACGACGTGCAGCCCCTTGCCGCCGGTGGTCTTGACGAAGGGGTTGAGGCCGAGGCCCTCCAGCTCCTTCTTCATCGTTTTGGCGGCGGCGATGACGTCGTTGAAGTCGAGGCCCTCGTCGGGATCGAGATCGAAGGTGATCTGGTCGGGGGTTTCCGGATCGTCGGGCTTGCAGCCCCACGGGTGCAGCTCCAGCCCGCCCGACTGGCCGATGGCGACGAGGCCGCCGGCGTCGGTGACGCCGACGTAGGGCTTGCGCTCCCGGACGTCGATCAGCTTCAGCCGTGGATTGGAGCCGGGCATGGCGTGGCGCTGGAAGAATTTCTCGCCGCCGATGCCCTCGGGCGCGCGGATGATCGAGACGGGGCGGTCGGCGACGTGGGGCAGGAGGCGCTCGGCCGCCATCTCGTAGTAGCGGACCAGTTCGGCCTTGGTGATCGCCGGCTTCCCGCCTTCGGCCGGCCACAGCACCTTGTCGGGGTTGGAGATGGTCACGCCGGCGACGACCAGCTTGCCCTTTGCGGGCGGACGCTCGCCCGGCATGGCCAGCGGCGCGGCGGCCGAATGCCGGCCGGGCTCCTTCGCGGGATCGGCGGGGGCGCGAGGCCGCTCGGTCACCTCGGACGGGGGCTTGTCCTCGCGCAGGCCCTTGAAGGCGGCCTGGCGCAGCGATCCGGTGTCGGTGTAGCCGCCGTGCTCGACCTCGGCGACCAGCACCGGCTTCGTCCAGTGGATGGTCATGCCGCCGGCGCGCGACTTCTTCGGCGCGTCCTTGCCGACGAAGGGGTTCCGGTCGGTCTCCGCCGCCTTCAGCTTCGGCAGAAGGGTCTTGAGCAGGGTCTGGTTGTAGCCGGTGCCGACGCGGCCGAGATGGCGCAGGCCGTCCCGGTCGTGGACGCCGACGATCAGGGAGCGGAAGCGGTCGCCCTCGGAGGTCCAGCCGCCGATGACCACCTCGTCGCCGCCGCGGCATTTGGACTTCAGCCAGGTGCTGGAGCGGCCGGCCTGATAGGGGGCGTCGAGCTTCTTGGAGATGACGCCCTCGAGGTCCATGCGGCAGGCGCTCTCGAGGATGGCCTGGCCGGTGGTGGCGAAATGGTCGACGTAGCGGATGCGCTTGCGGGCCGATTTGGGGATGCGGTCGATATACGCCTGCAGTCGGGCCTTGCGATGCGACAGCGGCAGTTTGCGCAGGTCCTCGGGGCCCTCGAACAGCAGGTCGAAGGCGAAATAGACCAGGTCGCCCGTTCTCTGCGCCGAGATGGCCGCCTGCAGGGCCGAGAAGTCGGGCATGTGGTTCTCGGCCAGGGCGCAGAGCTCGCCGTCGACCACGGCGTCCGGCCATTGCGCGGCGTCGGCGGCCAGTTCGGGGAATTTATCGGACCAGTCGAGGCCCTTGCGGGTGCGCACCGTGGCCCGGCCGCCGCCCGCCGCGACCTGCAGGCGGTAGCCGTCGAACTTGATCTCGTGGGCCCAGCCGGTCCCGTGGGGCGGATAGTCGGCGATCTTGCACAGCTGGATGGGGACGAAGGCGTGCGGTTTCGCGGCGTGGCTGGTCACGGCGGCGCGGGCTTCCGGCCTGGGCGGGGCGGCCTTGTTCGTCTTGGCCGGCGAGAGCCGGCGCTTCCTGCCCTCGGCGATCTCGGCGAGGCTGCGGCCGGTGACGATGGAGGCGTCGATCTCCATGTTGGCGTCGCCCTCGCCGGGGACGGCGTATTCGTCCTTCTCCTTGATCAGCAGCCAGTTGTTGCGCTTCGACGGCTTGCCGCGATCGGAGCGCAGCCGGATCAGGGCCCATTTGCCGCGCAGGCGCTCGCCGTGGAGCACCATCTTGACGTTCCCCTTCTCGAAGGCGGCGTCGAGATCGTCCTCCTGCGGCTCCCATGTGCCGCGGTCCCACATCTGCACCGTGCCGGCGCCGTAGTTGCCGGCCGGGATGGTCCCCTCGAAGGTCCCGTAGTCGAGCGGATGGTCCTCGACCTCGACCGCCAGCCGCTTGACCGAGGGGTCGCGCGACGGGGCCTTGGTGACCGCCCAGGACTTGAGCACGCCGTCCAGCTCGATGCGGAAGTCGTAGTGCAGCCGGGTCGCGGCGTGGCGCTGGATCAGATAGCCGAGCCCGGCCTTGCGGGCGCCGGTCCTGCCATGGCCCTTCCTGCCCTTCGGCTCGGGCGTGTCGCCGAATTTCCGCTTGGCCTGATAGGTCTCCAGTTCGCCGCGCACCCACGCCTCCCGTCCCTGACCCGCTGGTCAAGGACGTGGAACGCGCGGGGGGCGATTTCGCTCAGCTTCAGTCCTGGGGCTCTTCCGACGGGGTCTCGCCCCGGGCGGCGGCGCGCTTTTCGGCCTTGGCGGCGGCCTTTTCGGCGGCCTTCTTGGCGTCGGCGCGGTCGCGCTCCATGCGTTCGAAACTGTAGTTGGGCTTACGGGCCATCGGCGTGGCTTCCTTTCCGGCGCGGATGCGCCTGACGCGGGGGCGTCGGGAGAACGCCGGAGAGCGGCGCGGGATGCGTACAAGGTGGGGCGTGTCGGCCCCGGCCACAACCGATCAATCGACGGCGACGATCTCGACCGTCTGGCCGGCCACCGTCGCCTCGTCGCCGACGCGCTTGCCGGTCAGGGCCACGGCGAGGGGCGAGACGTGGCTGACCGAGCCCCTGGCCGGGTCGGCCTCGTCCTCGCCGGTGATGCGCCAGGTTTGGGTGCGGCCGTCCTCGCGCAAGAGGCTCACCGAGCCGCCGAAGCGCACGCGGCCGTCGGCGGGGGTCTCGACCAGCTGGGCGGTGGCGCGGCGGGCCGACCAGTAGCGCAGGTCGCGCGTGGCGCGGGCCATGGCGGTGCGGTCGGCCTCGATCGAGCCGTGGGCCTGGGCGGCGCTGTACGCGGCGCGCGCGGCGGCCAGGGCGGCCTCGATCGCCGCCAGCCCCGCCGGGGTGACGAGGTTCGGGTGGGGCGAGATCGGACGGTCGGGAAGATCGGCGGCCGTGGCCTCCAGATCTTCCTCGCGGGTGAAGGCGACGCTCATGGGGCGGAAGCGTATGCCGGTCGCGAGCGTTCCGGTCTAGGAAGGCGACATGAGTTCTCCCATGAAGACTGTCCATGTGATCGGGGCCGGGCCGGCCGGGCTGATGGCGGCCGAGCGGCTGGCGCGGGCCGGCGCGGCCGTGGTGGTGCACGAGGCGATGCCGTCCGTGGCGCGCAAATTCCTGATGGCCGGGCGGGGCGGGCTGAACCTGACCCATTCGGAGCCGCTGGAGGATTTCACCGGACGGTATGGCGAGGCGGCGGGAACGGTCGGGGCGTGGCTGGAGCGGTTGTCGCCGACGCACCTGATCGGCTGGGCCGAAGGGCTGGGGCAGCCGGTGTTCACCGGCTCGTCGGGGCGGGTGTTTCCACGGGCGATGAAGGCGTCGCCGCTGCTGCGGGCATGGCTGGGGCGGCTGGCGGAACTGGGCGTCGAGGTGCGGACGCGGTCGCGCTGGACCGGGCGGCGGGACGGGGCCTGGGTGTTCGGGACGCCGGACGGCGAGCGGGAGGAACGGCCGGACGCGGTGGTGCTGGCGCTGGGCGGGGCGAGCTGGCCGCGGCTGGGCTCGGACGGCGGCTGGCGCGCGCGGCTGGAGGCGGAGGGGGTGGAGGTCGCCCCGTTCCGGCCCTCGAACATGGGTTTCGACGTGGCGTGGTCGGAGGTGTTCGCCGAACGGTTCGCCGGGCAACCGCTGAAACCGATCGCCCTGACCTTTGGCGAGACCACGGTGCGCGGCGAGGCGATGGTGACGCGCTACGGCCTCGAGGGCGGGGCGGTCTATGCCCTGTCGGCGCGGCTGCGGGACGCCATCGGGCGGGACGGGTCGGCGACGCTGACCGTCGACCTGCGGCCCGATCTGCCGATCGAGGCCCTGGCCGGGCGGCTGGCGAAGTCGCGCGGCAAGGACAGCGTGTCCAACTGGCTGAGGAAGGCGGCGGGGCTGTCGCCCGTCGGGGTCGGCCTGCTCCGGGAAATCCCGGGCGCGCTGCCCGAGGGGGCGGACAAGCTGGCGCGGCGGATCAAGGCGGTGCGGCTGACCCTGACCGGGGTGCAGGGGATGGCGCGGGCGATCTCCTCGGCGGGCGGGGTGCGGCTGGACGCCGTCGACGACCGGCTGATGCTGAAGGCCCTGCCCGGCGTGTTCGTGGCCGGCGAGATGCTGGACTGGGAGGCGCCGACCGGCGGCTATCTGCTGCAGGCCTCGATGGCCTCGGGCGTCACGGCGGCGGAGGGGGTTATGGGCTGGCTTAAGGCGCGGTGATTTTCCCCCATCTCAGTCGTCATCCTCGGGCTTGACCCGAGGATCAGACGTGGGGGCGAACTCGCTGCCCCGGGATGGCTTCACGGACAGCGAACCATTGGCCCGGACGGAGCACCGGACGGTCTGGCCCTCGGGTCAAGCCCGAGGGTGACGGTCCTTGTTTGAAGGGGCTAGAACGGTCGCATGACCCAGCACCGCATCCTCATCGCCGCCCTGATGACCCTCCTGTCCGTGACGCCCGCCCTGGCGCAGCAGGCCGAGGGCGCGCGGCTGAATGCGCATGTGCGGGTGCTGGCCTCGGACGCGTTCGAGGGGCGCGGGGTGGCGACGCCGGGCGAGCAGAAGACCGTCGACTATCTGGTCGGCCAGTTCCAGGCGCTGGGGCTGGAGCCCGGCGGGCCGGACGGCCAGTGGGTGCAGACGGCGCAGCTGGGCCGCACGCGGCAGGAGGGGCCGGCGACCATCGCCGTTCACGCGGGCGGCGAGACCCGGACGCTGGAGCGCGGGCCGCAGGTGCTGGTGTCCAGCGACCGGCCGGTGAACCACATCAGCATCGAAAATGCCGGGGTGGTGTTCGCCGGCTATGGCGTCGACGCGCCCGAGCGGAACTGGGACGACTTCAAGGGCGTGGACCTGAGGGGCAAGGTCCTGCTGGTCATCGTCAACGATCCGGACTTCGGCGCCCCCGAGGGCCATCCGGTGGCCGGGCGGTTCGACGGCAATGCGATGACCTTCTACGGCCGCTGGACCTACAAATTCCAGGAGGCGGCGCGGCGGGGCGCGGCGGCGGTGCTGGTGATCCACGACACGGCGGGCGCCGGCTACGGCTGGAGCGTGCTGGAGGGATCCTCGACGGCGCCGAAGTTCGACATCGTCCGGGCCGATCCGGAGGCCGAGCGGGTCCAGGCCCAGGGCTGGATCCAGGGGGCCGTGGCCGAACAGCTGTTCCGCGACGTGGGCCTCGACTACGCCGCCCTGCGCGAGGCGGCGCGGACGCCGGAATTCACGCCGGTGACGCTGGAAGGCGTGACGATGTCGATCGACTTCGGCCAGACCGCCGACCGGATCGAGAGCCGCAACGTGCTGGCCCGCATCCCCGGGGCGGAGCATCCGGAGGAGACGGTGCTGTACGGCGCCCACTGGGACGCCTTCGGCCGGGCCACGCCGGTGGGCGACGACGACATCTATAACGGGGCCGTCGACAATGCGACGGGCGTGGCCGGGCTGATCGAGCTGGCGCGGCTGTTCAAGGCCGGCCCGCCGCCCGAACGGTCGGTGGTGTTCGCGGCCTGGACGGCGGAAGAGGCCGGGCTTCTGGGAGCCGAATACTACGCCGCCAATCCGGTCTGGCCGCTGGAGACCACGGTGGCCAACATCAACATGGATTCCTTCCTGCCGGGGACCGAGGTCTCGCCGCAGATCGTGGTCATGGGGGCGGGCAAGAGCCAGACGGATACATGGCTGGAGCGGCGGGCGACGGAACAGGGCCGCGTCCTGATCCCGGACCCGGCGCCGCAGGCGGGCGGCTTCTACCGCTCGGACCATTTCCCGCTGGCGAAGAAGGGCGTGCCGGCCCTGTTCGGGGCCGCCGGCTTCACCGGCCACAACGCGGCCAGCCGCGACTATGTGGCCAATCGCTACCACAAGCCGTCGGATGAATGGACGCCGGAGTGGGTGATGGACGCCGCGGCGGTGGACGTGGACCTGCTGTACGCCGTGGGGCGCGACCTGGCCGACAGCCGCGCCTGGCCGGAATGGAACGCGGGAGCCGAGTTCGAGGCGGCGCGTCAGGCCTCGGCGGCGGCGCGGGAGCAGGATCAGCATCGGTGAGGCGAGGTCATGCCGAAACGGACAGTCAGCCTTATTCTGCCGACAGGAACGATCCTCATTGTGGCTTCGTGGGCGGCCCTCGAGTGGCTGCGGCCGAGAGCTGACCTCGGCTACGAAGCGCCGACCTGGATCGGCCTGTTCGAGGGAATGGCGAAAGAGGAGCTTGCCAGCGTCGCCATCTCATTCGCGACGCCGGTATTGATTCTATTGGGCCTCCGGTTTCACAGACTCAGTCTTCTACCTCTCCTGCCTGCGGCCGCGGTGGCGGCGATCCTGATCGGGGAACTGGTTCGCTACCACGCCACCATCGGCTCCCTGCCGCTCCCCCTGTGGGTCGTGAACCTTGCAAGCGCGGCCGCTGTCGTCGGGCTCGCAGCGGTCTCTTCCGGCATCTGCGGCTTGCTGGTGACGCGGCGTCACGGGCAGTCCGGCACCACTTCCTGATCGACGGATGACGCGCGCCGTCCGCTTGTTTAGGACAGGTCCATGACCACCCCCCCCGACATCCACGGCCTCTGCCCGCCGCGCTTCGCCGCGGTGAAGGACGCCTTCGCCGCCAATTTCACCGGGGCGCCCGAGGGGCTGAATGAGCGGGCGGCGCGGTTCAGCGTCTGTATCGACGGCGAGCCGGTCATCGACCTGTGGGGCGGCTGGGCCGACGCGGCGCAGACGGTTCCGTACGGGCCCGACACGCTGACGCCGGTGTTCTCGGCGGGCAAGGCGGTGATGGCCCTGCTGATCGCGACCTGCGTCGAGCGCGGGCTGCTGGACTACGAGCGGCCGGTGGCGAGGTATTGGCCGGACTTCGGGCAGGCCGGCAAGGAGGCGATCACCGTCGGCGAGCTGATGAGCCATCAGGCCGGCCTGCCGGGGTTCGCCGAGGGGATCGAGCCGGGCGACTGGTTCGACCGCGATCTCGTGCTGACGAAACTGTGCGCCCAGGCCCCGATGTGGGAGCCGGGCACGGGCTCGGGCTATCATCCGATCACCATCGGCTATCTGGCCGGCGAGCTGTTCCGGCTGGTCGACGGGCGGACCATGGGCACGGCGCTGCGCGAGGACTTCCCGGGTCTGGACCTCTGGATCGGCCTGCCCGAGTCGGAGCACGGGCGGGTGGCGCAGATGCGCAAGCCGTCGGCGCCGCCGAGCCTCGGCGCGCTGGACCCGATCAAGCGCTCGGCCTTCTTCGACCGGGGCTCGTCGCCGGGTCCGCGCGAGGCGGTGGAGTGGCGCACGGCGGAGATTCCGTCGGCCAATCTGCACGGCACGGCGAAGGACCTGGCGCGGATCATGGCCGTTGTGGCGACCGGTTCGTTCGAGGGCCGGAAGGTGCTGTCGGCGGCGACGCTGGACGCGGCGCGGCGCGAGCGGGTGCACGGGCAGGACCGGGTGCTGCCCTTCGTGATGGGCTGGGCGGCGGGCTGGACCGCCAACCGCGGGCTGGAGATCTTCGGGCCCAATCCGGCGGCGGTGGGCCACTACGGCTGGGGCGGGAGCTGCGTGTTCGCCGACCCGGAGGTGAAGTTGTCGGCGGCCTATGTGATGACGCGGCAGTCGCCGCATCTGATCGGCGATCCGCGGGCGGTGCGGCTGCAGCAGGCGCTCTATTCAGCGTTCTAGGGCCTCCTGGACCCCTACCCCGCCGTCATCCTCGGGCGTGGGAGCGGGAGGGAGAGGCGCCGTGTTTCCTCCCCGGAGCCGTCAGGCCGCCGATGACGCCGGACAGGACCGCCAGGCCCGCGCAGGTCAGGATGACGGCGCGGAAGGCGGCGTGGAAGGCGTCACGGGCGGCGGGCTCGAGATCGGCGCCGCCCATGACCTGACCCAGCAGGGCGCGGGCGTCGGGGCTGGCGGCCTGGGCCGTGAACACCGCCGACAGGATGACGCCGAGCAGGGCGATGGCCAGCAGGCCGGCGACGCGGGCCACGGCGTTGTTGATCCCCGAGGCCACGCCGGTGTGGCCGGGCGGGACGGCGCCCATGACCGCGGCGGTCAGGGGACCCACGGCCAGGGTCATGCCGACAGCCATCATCGTCATCCCGGCCAGCGGCCCGTCGACATAGCCGGCGCCGGGCGCGGGCAGGGCGAGCAGGGCGAGGCCGACGCCGGCCAGCACCGGGCCGAGGCTCAGGGACAGCTTCGCCCCGAAGCGGTCGGCCATCTTGCCGGCGAGGCCGGAGAACAGGCCCATGATCACGGCGAAGGGCAGCATGGCGGCGCCGGCCAGGGTGGCGCTCCAGCCATGCACCCGGATCAGGTCGAACGGCAGGAAGAACATCGCCCCGCCGAGCGCGAAATAGAGCAGCAGGGTCAACAGGTTGATTCCGCTGAACACGGACGATCTGAACAGGCCCAGCGGCATCATCGGATGGCGTTCGCGCGCCTCGACCCACAGGAAGGCGGCCAGCAAGGCCGCGCCGCCGGCGAGGCCGGCGAGGACCAGCGGATCGCTCCAGCCGAGATCGGGCGCGGCGGTCAGGGCCCAGGTCAGGGCGGCCAGGCCGGTCATGGCCAGCAGGGCGCCCGGCCAGTCGAGGCCGCGGGCGCTCTCGTCGCGGCTCTCGGGCACGGCCCTGAGGGTGATGACGGTGGTGAGCACGGCCAGCGGCACATTGATCCAGAAGATGAAGCGCCAGTCAGCGGTGTCGGCCAGCCAGCCGCCGACCAGCGGCCCGATCATGCCGAAGATGGCGCCGGCCCCGGCCCAGGTCCCGAAGGCCTTGCCGCGCTCGTCGGGCGGGAAGGCCGAGCCGATCACGGCGAGGGCGCCGGGAGTCAGCAGGGCCGCGCCGACGCCCTGCACCGCCCGTCCGGCGATCAGCAGCTCGACGGTGGAGGCGAGGCCGCAGGCGATCGAGGCGAGGGCGAAGACGGCGACCCCGATCAGGAACACCCTGCGCCGGCCAAAGCGGTCGCCGGCCGCGCCGCCGATCAGGACCAGGGCCCCGAGGGTCAGCAGATAGGCGTTGGAGACCCACTGGGTCGCGGCGGGTCCGGCGCCGAGGTCGTTCTGGATCGCCGGCAGGGCCACGCCCAGCGCCGAGCCGTCGATGAAGGTCAGGCTGGAGCCGAGCACGGTGGCCACGAGAATCCAGCGTTTGCGGACGGCCGACAACGATTGATCAGCGTCGGCCATGGCGCGCTCCGGGACGGGGAGCGGAAGCTAGGCCGGTTCCGCGGCGTCCTTCAAGGCCTGCCGGGCGGCGCGGACGCGGAAGAAGGCGGCGGCGGCGAAGACGGCGGCCCCGCCCCAGATGAAGGCGAAGGACAGGATGCGCAGCGGCGTCAGCGCCTCGCCGGCCCAGACGCCGACGGCGAACTGGAGCGTCGGGGCGAGGAACTGGATGAAGCCGATGGTCGACAGCGGCAGGCGCCGCGCCGACCAGGCGAACAGGGCCAGCGGCAGCACGGTGGCCGGGCCGTTGGCCAAGGCCCAGAGGGCGTTGCCGGGGCTGTCGAAGGCCACGCCGGCGCCGGTATGCTGCAGCCACAGCACCCAGGCCAGGCCGAAGGGCACGAGCAGCAGGCACTCGACCAGCAGGCCGGCCTGGGCGTCGATGGGCACGCGCTTGCGGATCACGCCATAGCTGGCGAAGCTGAGCGCCAGGACGATCGAGATCCACGGCGGGCGGCCGAGGGCCAGCGCCTGGAACAGCACGCCGACCGCGGCCAGGCCGATGGCGACCCAGCCCCAGCGGTCGATCTTCTCGCGGAACAGCCACAGGCCCACGATCATGTTGAGCAGCGGGTTGATGTAGTAGCCGAGACTGGCCTCGAGCGTGGCGCCGTGGGTGGTGGCCCAGACGTAGACGCCCCAGTTGACGGCGATCAGCACCGTCGAGGCGCCGAGCCAGGCGAGGGTCTTCGGTGACGTGAAGACGGCGCGGACCTGTCCGCCCTGCTTCGCCAGCCAGACCAGCAGGCCGGCGAAGACCACGGCCCACAGGGCGCGGTGGGCGAGGATCTCCAGCGCATCGAAGCCGATCGCCGCCTGGCCCATGAACAGCAGCGGCATCACGCCCCACAGGACGTAGCAGCCGAAGGCGGACAGGAGCGCGGCGCGGCCCTGGTCGGAGCCGGTGACGGTGGTCATGGTCATCTCCTTCGCCGGGGGAGCGGCGAGCGGACGGTCAGACGGTGATCGAGCGGTATCCGGACGACGGTTTGATCACGCCCGTCTCGTCGAGCAGCTGGGCGATCTGGACGGCGTTCAGGGCGGCGCCCTTGCGCAGGTTGTCGGACACGATCCACAGCGACAGGCCGTTCTCGACCGTGGGATCCTTGCGGATGCGCGAGACGTAGACGGCGTGCTCGCCGGCGGCGTCGACCGGCGTGATGTAGCCGTCGTGCTCCTGCTTATCGATGACCATGACGCCCGGCGCCTCGCGCAGGATGGCGCGGGCCTCGTCGGGCGAGATCGGACGGTCGAACTCCAGCGTCACCGATTCCGAATGGCCGACGAAGACCGGCACCCGCACGCAGGTGACGGTCAGCTTGATCGACGGGTCGAGCATCTTTTGGGTCTCGTCCCACATCTTGGCTTCCTCGTCGGTGTAGCCGTCGTCGCGGAACGAGCCGATGTAGGGGATGACGTTGAAGGCGATCTGCTTGGGGAACAGTTTCGGCGTGGCGTCGCCGAGGCCGTAGATGGCCTTGGTCTGGTTCCACAGCTCGTCCATGCCCGCCTTTCCGGCCCCGGACACCGACTGGTAGGTCGAGACCACGGCGCGGGTGATCTTCGCCGCGTCATGCAGGGGCTTCAGGGCGACGACCAGCTGGGCGGTCGAGCAGTTCGGGTTGGCGATGATGTTCTTCTTGCGCGCCAGCTTGATCGCGTCCGGGTTCACCTCGGGCACGATCAGCGGCACGTCGGGGTCCTTGCGGAAGGCCGAGGAGTTGTCGATCACGATGGGGCCGGCCTTGCCGATCTTCTCGGACCACTGGCGCGACACGTCGCCGCCGGCGCTCATCAGCACGATGTCCATCTTCGAGAAGTCGAAGCCCTCGATGTCCTGGCATTTGATGACCTTGTCGCCCCAGGCGGCCTCGACGCCCTTGGATTTGCGCGAGGCGACGGCGTGCATTTCGTCGACGGGGAATTCGAGTTCCTCGAGGATGTTCAGCATCTCCCGGCCGACATTGCCGGTGGCGCCCACGATAGCGACGCGATAGCCCATGTTACTCTGTCCTTCGGACGCGCTACGCTCGGCTCGCGGAGCCTCGCTGCTTGAGCGCAAGATTGGGTAATGCCGACCGTGCCGGACGACGATGGTTCTATGTGGGCTTTCGCAGCCGCGAAGCAATCGCTTTTCAGCGGCGGCGGGCTGTGCCAAGCCCGAGATCGATGGGATCACGCATTCGCGCTGCTTATGAGAAGCGGCTGGCCGACGGCCGGCTGACGCCCGATCCGTCGCAGGTTCCGGTGGTCGAGGCGCTGGCCCGGCTGGAGATCGACCTGCGCCGCAAGGGGCCGCTCGGAGGCCTGCTGGGCGGGCGCCCGGAGCTGCGGGGAGTCTATCTGTGGGGGCCGCCGGGGCGGGGCAAGTCCATCCTGATGGACCTGTTCTTCGCCTGCGCGCCGGAGCCGCGGAAAAGGCGGGCCCATTTCCATGCCTTCATGGCCCGGGTGCACGGGCTGATCCGGCAGTGGCGCGAGGGCGACGCGGACGCGCGCAAGGCGGTGTTCGGCCAGTCGAAAGGCGACGATCCGATCCGGCCCGTGGCCGAGCTGATCGCCTCGGAGGCGCGGCTGCTGTGTTTCGACGAGCTGCAGGTCACCGACATCGCGGACGCCCTGATCCTCGGCCGGCTGTTCGAGGCCCTGTTCGAGAAGAAGGTGGTGCTGGCGGTGACCTCGAACCGGGCTCCGGACCAGCTGTATCTGAACGGGATCAACCGCGAGCTCTTCCTGCCCTTCATCGACCTGATCGAGGCGCGTTGCGAAGTGGTGTCGGTGGCGGGCGCCCGCGACTGGCGGCTGGACCGGCTGATGGGCGACCGGGTCTGGTTCACGCCTCCGGACGAGGCGGCGCGGGCCGGGTTCGAGGCGCTATGGTCGGATCTGAAGGGGGAGCAGGCCGAGGCGCCCACGCATCTGACCGTGCTCGGCCGGGACGTGGTCATCGAGCGCACCGACGGCGGGCTGGCGCGCGCGACCTTCGACGAGCTGTGCGGCCGGCCGCTGGGGCCGCAGGACTATCTGGCCATCGCCGGACGGTTCCACACCCTGTTCGTCGAGAACGTGCCGGTGCTCGGCCCGTCCAATCACCACGAGGCGCGGCGCTTCGTGACCCTGATCGACGCCCTCTATGAGGCCGGGACGCGGCTGGTGGTTCTGGCCGAGGCGGCCCCGGAGGCCCTGTACCGCAAGGGCGTCGGGGCGTTTGAGTTCGAGCGGACGGTGTCGCGGCTGAACGAGATGGGCGGGGCCGAGTGGCTGGCGCGCGAGCGGGACTGACGCCTTGCTTTCGCCGTTCATCCATCGATAGGTGAAGGCCTGCAGGAGACCACGATGATCCGTTTCGCGACCCTCGCCGCCGCCGCCGTGATGGCCTTCGCCGCGCCCGCCGCCGCATTCGCATCGGCCGCCGTCCCCGTCCAGGCGGCGCCCAGCCCCGGCCTCCCGATCGAGGCGGTGCGGGCCTGGCTGACCTCCAAGGGCGGAAACGTCAGCCCGATCAACCGCCAGGGCGGCGACACCTGGATCAACATCGCCGACGGGCCGATGACGTGGCAGGTCTTCTTCTACGGCTGTCAGGCTGATGTGTGCAGCGACATCCAGTACGCCGCCAGCTTCTCCAATCCGACCATAACCCAGGCCCTGGTCAACGACTGGAACCGCGACCGCCGCTTCCTCAAGGCCTTCTTCGCCCCCGGCGAGGCGGGCGGGGACAGCACGGCCGTGGTCCAGTACGACGTGCTGATCGCGAGCGGCGACGTCGAGCAGCTGACCGAGCCCACGGCCCTGTGGCTGGAGCTCGTCGGCGCTTTCGGCACGACGGTGGGCTATTTCGCGGCCCCCGCGCCCGCGGCCGAATAGGGACGGCTCAGACCGTCCGGATCATCCCGTCGGCCACGGCGACCGGCCACGGCGTCAGCCGTCCGCCCGCGCAGGGACCGCCGGTGCATTCGCCGGTCAGCGGCTCGAACACCGCCCCGTGCCAGCCGCACAGGATCAGCGACCCGTCGGGCGTCAGATAGCGGTCCAGCTCGAGGGCGAGGGGAAAGCCCTGGTGCGGGCAGCGGTCGACATAGCCCGCCACCCGGCCGTCCTTGCGCACCACGAAGCCATGGAAGAAGGCCTCGCCGATCTGCAGCACGAAACTGCGCGCCCCGGGGTCGGAGAGGGCGGTCTCGGGGCATAGCGGCACATTGGGCGGGGTGGACCAGACGCGCTTGCGTTCCGATGCGCCGGGGGCGGCCGGTTCGCTCAATGGCGCTCGACCTTGAGCGGGCGGGACAGCAGGTCCTCGATCACCTCCTGCACGGTGGTCTCGCCGTTGAGCAGGGCCGCGACGGCGAGGGAGATCGGCATGTCGACGCCCATCCTCGCGGCCAGTTCGCGCACGGCGGGGGCGGACTCATACCCCTCGGCGACCGAACGTTTGCCGGCCAGCGCCTGTTCGACGCTCTGGCCCTGGCCGAGGGCGAGGCCGAGGCTCATGTTGCGCGACTGCGGGCTGGAGCAGGTCAGGACCAGGTCGCCGAGGCCGCACAGGCCGGCGACGGTCTCCGCTTGGCCGCCCAGGGCGACGCCCATCCGGGTCATTTCGGCGAAGCCGCGGGTGATCAGGGCGGCGTGGGCGCTGCGCCCGAGGCCGCGCCCCTCGCTCATGCCGCAGGCGATGGCCAGCACGTTCTTGATCGCCCCGCCGACCTCGGCCCCGACCAGGTCGGTGGCCAGATAGGGGCGGAAGGCGGGGGCCGACAGGGTCTCCATCAGCGCCTCGCCGAGGGCCTCGTCGGCGCAGGCCAGGGTGACGGCGCTGGGCAGGCCGCGGGCCACCTCGGCCGCGAAGCTGGGGCCCGACAGCACCGCCGCGGGCGCGGCCGGCAGGGTCTCGGCCAGCACGTCGGTCATCAGCTTGAGCGAGCCGCGCTCGATGCCCTTGGAACACAGCACCACGGGAACACCCGCGCGGTGATACGGCGCGAACGCCGCGAGGGTCGAGCGCATGTGCTGGGCCGGGGGCACGGCGAGGATGACGTCGCACGACGCCAGATCGGCCAGATCGCCAGTCACCGCGACATGGTCGTCGAGGGTGACTCCGGGCAGGAAGGCCTCGTTGACGCGGCGGGCGCGGATGCTCTCGACCACCTCGGGCTCGCGCGCCTGCAACAGGACGTCGAGGCCCGCCCGGCCCGCGACCTGGGCCAGGGCCGTGCCCCAGGCGCCCGCGCCGATCACTCCCGCTGTGCGAAATTCCATACCTGTCCCTGAACCTCTAGGCCTTGGCGCCCTTGCGGCCCGGCTTGTGGGCCGGGTCGGCGAGCGCGCTCTTTTCATCCAGCGGCCAGCGCGGACGGGCGATGGCGTCGATGTCGGAGACCCAACCCTTCTGCAACCGTTCCGCTCCCGCCAGGGCGATCATCGCCGCATTGTCGGTGCAATAGGCCATCGGAGGCGCGAGGAATGCAAAGCCGTTCTTCGCGGCGGCGGCCTCGAGCGTCGAGCGGATCGTCCGGTTGGCCGCCACGCCGCCGGCCACGACGAAGAGGCGGTGATCGTGGCGTTCCGCATAGGCCTTCATGGCCCGGTCGGAGCGGTCGCTGAGCTGGCGGGCGATGGCGGTCTGGACGCCGTCGGCGAGGTCGGCGCGGTCCTGACCGGTCTCGCAGGCGTGGGCCAGGCGCGAGGCGGCGGTCTTGAGTCCGGAGAAGGAGAAGTCGCAGTCCTTGCGGCCCAGCAGCGCCCGCGGCAGGTCGAATCGGGCCCCGTCGCCGGTTTCGGCCAGCGCCTCGAGCGCCGGGCCGCCGGGATAGCCGAGGCCCAGAGCCTTGGCGATCTTGTCGAAGGCCTCGCCGGCGGCGTCGTCGATGGTCGTGCCCAGCCGGGTCATGTCGCCGATGCCGCGCACCTCGAGCAGCTGGCAGTGGCCGCCCGAGACCAGCAGCAGCAGGAAGGGATAGTCGACCCGCGCGCCCAGCCGGGCCGACACCGCGTGGCCCTCCAGATGGTTCACGGCCACCAGCGGCAGATCCCGCGCCAGCGCCACGGCCTTGCCGTAGCTGAGGCCGACCATGACCCCGCCGACCAGCCCCGGCCCGGCCGTCGCCGCGACCCCGTCGAGGCCGTCGTATCCGAGACCCGCGTCGGCCATGGCCCGGCGGACGACGCCGTCGATCATCTCCACATGGCTGCGGGCGGCGATCTCCGGCACGACCCCGCCATAGGCCGCGTGGTCGTCGATCTGGCTGTGCACCACCGACGACAACACCGTCGCCGCGCCGTCCGGGGTCAGCCGCACCACCGAGGCGGCGGTCTCGTCGCAGCTGGTCTCCAGGCCGAGCACCGTCAGCACGCGGCCGGCAGTCGCGGTTGCCCGGCTCCCTTCGCTGCTATAGTCGGCGGACCTGTCCATCGGGTCGAGGTAACGACCCCGACCCCCCGGCGCAACGGCTCTCATGGCTCCTCTCGTCCGCATCGGCACGCGTCGCTCCAGACTGGCCCTGACCCAGTCAGGCATGATGCAGCGCGCCATCGGCCACGCCCTGGGCGTCGCCGACGCCGATCTGGCCGAGGCCGTGCCGCTGGTCGAGATCGTCACCACCGGCGACCGGGTGCAGGATCGCCGCCTGATGGAGATCGGCGGCAAGGCCCTGTTCACGAAAGAGATCGAGGAGGCGCTGCTGGGGGGCCGCGTCGACGTGGCGGTGCATTCGATGAAGGATGTGCCGGCCGAGCAGCCGACGGGCCTGTGCATCGCCGCCGTTCCGACGCGCGAGGATCCGCGCGACGCCTTCGTCAGCGAGGCCTTCGCCGCCTTCGCCGACCTGCCGATGGGGGCGCGGCTGGGCACGGCCTCGCTGCGGCGCCAGGCCCAGGCGCTGGCGCTGCGGCCGGACCTGTCGATCGAGATGCTGCGCGGCAATGTCGACACCCGGCTGCGCAAGCTGGCCGACGGCGAGTTCGACGCCATCCTGCTGGCCGCGGCCGGCCTCAACCGGCTCGGGTTCGAGGCGGCGATCCGCGAGCGGCTGTCGCTCGACGCCTTCCTGCCGGCGCCGGGCCAGGGCGCCCTGGCGCTGCAGACCCGGACGGACGATCGAGGCGCCACCTGGGTCGCGGCGCTGGATGATCCGGCGACCGCCCTGGCCGTGGCTGCGGAGCGCGGGGCGATGACGGCGCTCGAGGGATCGTGCCGCACGGCGATCGGGGCTCACGCCGAGATCGCCGCCGGCCGGCTGCGGCTGACCACGGAGATGCTGGCCCCCGACGGCTCCGCGCGCTGGCGCCGGGCGGGCGAGATCGGCGACGTCCACGCGGCGGATGCGAGGACGCAGGCCCGCGCCCTCGGCCTGCGTCTGGGGGCCGAGGTGCAGGCTGCGGCGGGCGACCAGCGAGTTCACCTCTGAGCCCGATCCGCCGCGTCTGGATCACCCGCGCCGAGCCCGGCGCGACGCGCACCGCCGCCCGCCTGGCCGCCGCCGGCTTCGAGCCGGTGGCGGCGCCGCTGCTGGCCATCCGGCCGATCCCGCAACCGGAGCCGGACCTGGACGGGATCGCCGCCCTGGCCTTCACCAGCCGCAACGGCGTCGACGCCTTCGCGGCCCTGTCGGGCGATCGCGCCCTGCCGGTGTTCACGGTCGGGGACGCCACCGCCGACGCCGCCCGGGCGGCGGGGTTCGCGTCCGTCCGCTCCGCCGCCGGAGCGCTCGATGATCTGGCCCGGCTCCTGAGCGGGGCCGCGCCGCGCGGAGGGGTGGTGCTGGTTCCCGGCGCGCTCGAGCCTTCCGGGGACTTGCCGGCGCTGCTGTCCGGTCACGTCGAGGCGAGGGCCCTGCCGATCTATGAAGCGGTCGAAACCGGCGCCGCCGCGCCCGCGGCTTTCGACGCTGTCCTGATCCATTCCGTCCGCGCCGCGCGCGCGGTGGCGGCGCTGGGCCCGTTCGCCGGACAGGCCGCCGTGGCCATCTCCGACGCCGCCGCGGCGCCCTTGCGCCAGACAGCGGGACTGGAAATCCGCGTCGGCGCGCGCCCGGTTGAGGCGGCGCTCGTCGAGGCGCTTGGCAAGCCCGCGCCCCGCGTATAAAGAGCGCCTCTCGCGCGGGCGGGCTCCATCCGCCGCGCCAAGGCCGCTTTAGCTCAGCTGGTAGAGCATCGCATTCGTAATGCGGGGGTCAGGTGTTCGAGTCACCTAAGCGGCACCACCATCTTCCTCGGGAGCTCGACTCCGACTAGCGGCACCAAGCGTTGTCATTGTGGGTCTGATGCCGAAGCCGAGGAAGTACCAGCCTCTCGTCGACTATCTGAATGCCTTTAAGGGCGACGAGGTCACATTGTCGTACCCGGAGCTGGAGGCGATGGTCGGACCTATGTCGCCCAGCACCCGGTCATGGACCTATTGGTCGAATGGACCGTACCTGAACACCAAACCGCCACGGTGGGTTCAGGCTGAGACCGGGTTCGCTACCTATTTTCAATCGACGCCCCAGAAGGTCTGCTTCAAGCGCCGGAAGCCATAGCCGCCTCAACAGCGTCCGTCTGGTCTGGACGTAGGGATTCAGACCAGACGTATCTCCTCCTCGCTGACGGCGAGTAGCTCCTCAAGCGGCGTGTCGAGGGCGCAGGCGATACGGTGCAATGTGTCAAGGCGAGGGTTCGCCCAACCCTGTTCCAGTCGATACACGTAGTCGGCCGACACGCCTGCTTTTGCGGCCAACTCCGACCGTCCCAGACCAGCGGCCAGTCGCCAGAGATAAGCCCTCTGGCCGACGGCGATCTTGAACCGTTCCGCATCCGACAAGTCTTTGGACATGGCAGCCTCCAGGAGGCTGACCGTCAGCCTTCGGCGGCCGCTTCCCCGTCTGGCGTGATCAAGACAACAGGGGTCGTGCCGAGGGCTTGGGAGAGTTCGTAGAGGCTGACGATGGTGGGGTTGCGAAGACCCCGCTCCATGTCGCTGATGTACTGCTGGCTGAAGCCGGACCGCTCGGATAGCTGCTCCTGCGTCAGGCCGGCTTCGATCCGGCATTTCCTCACATTTCGGCCGAGCAGCCGCCGCATGTCCATGCGGCCACCGTTGACCTCCCCGCACGGCCAAGTTTATCAACTATAATATGTATTCGGATTGAGTGCTTCGTTGCCCGTGGTCGAGATCGGGCGGAAGGCGGCCCCTCAATCGAACGGGGGGAAAAGCATGTCCAAATCGTCTTGGGTTGCTGGTGCGGCCATTGTCCTGAGCCTGAGCATTGGCGCCTGCACGGAACCCGAAGCCCCGCAAAAGGGCGCAGATGGCGGCGTCGACATCAGCGAGCCCGTGCGCTGGCTGGCGCAAGGAGACGGCCGGGCCTGCGGCCACTTCTCCGTCACCCAGACGATAGCGGCGATGGTCTCGGTCGAAGACGTGCTGGAGCGAGGCTTTTCTTCACTCCAGCCCGGACTTGAGGACGGTGATTTCTTCCTCGAACACCTCAGCAGCGATTTTGAGAACATCACGCTTGAAAGCGTGGATCTCGCCACCAGCAGCGTGACCTGTAGCGCCGACTACATCGCCTCGTTCGGCGAGAATCCGCCGGCCGCCGGCCGGATCACCTATTCAGTCCAGCCAACCATCGACAAAGCCGACCTCCTCATCGAGGTGGATGATCTGACACCGATGGAGGATGCGATCCGTTCGGTCGCCAGGGCATTCCTTGCGGAAGGGCGGCAGATGACGGCTGCGGCCCGCACTGGAGGCGGGGACGGTGGCAGCGTCTTCCTCCATGCCGAGCCTCTCCCCGAAGGAGGACTGGCGGAATGGCGGGGGCGCATCGTTCATTCCGAAGGCACACACCGCACGATGACCATTCGGACCGAGCGTCCGGTCGACGTCACGGCTAACGTCAGCTTCACCTGCGAGGACAGCGTCAACACATCATGGTCCGATGTACGCCGTGCCGGCGTCGAGACGACGGTGGAAGAGGCGGGCATTCCGCCGAAGGTCCTGACCATGGCCCTTCGCCACGGCTGTAACTGGTGAGATCGCCCCTTCGCCGGTTCGGCTTATGGCCACGGCGTAGAATCGATTTTCCGGCGATTTGAACCGGCTCTCCGACGATCGCCGGAGCCCAGCGCAGTCAACGGCCCTCGCCACTGTCCTGCCTGATTAAACCGGACTCTGACAAACGGCTTACTTCATAAAGGTTAGGTGCCATTTCGATTCCTGCTGTGGTGCACTTCCAAAACCCACATGAGGTGTCATTCCTGCTGAATGTGGTCACTGTTTCGCCAGTGCATCGCAAGTCTGAAACCTGATTTCCGCGTCTGGTTTATTCAAGACGATTGGCCTAAATGCGCCTCCCCGCAATCACGAGGTCACAATGGTCAAATCTCCAAGCAAGCCCACAGCCAACAATTATGTCGTTGCCTGCGCAGGGAACGACAACCCGAACGCACCGACAAAACTCCCTGTGATCCCCCCGACCGGGGCTGTCGTCAGCGCCGACGATCTCGCACGGTCCAATCGCTCCCAGCCTCTCGGCTGATCTCCATATGCGGTCCCATAGTACCGCATAACCGACCGCCCCACCCCACACGCCCCACAACCTGATCACCACCCTGCACCGGGCTCGCCCGGCGCTGCCCGGAGTCCTGCATGAAACCCAAACACACCTTCATCACAGCCGCCGAAACCCTCATTCGGGACGGAGAGGCCCGAGTCCGGATGGGCCAGAACAGCGCCCGCCTGGTCCCGGACTATAAGGACCGGCTGCGGTGTCACTGCGCTCCGTTCTTTGGCGACACACCGCTGGCCAACATCGACTCGGCGATGCTGCGGCGTTTCCGTGATGAACTGGTGGCCAAGGGTCTCAAGCAGGCCACCGTGTTGGTGGTCATGTCGTTCGTCAGCAAGACGCTCCGCATGGCCCACGACGACGGCCTGATCCGTCAGATGCCGGCCATTCCTCGAAAGGGGCAGAAGCCAAGTCCTCGCCCGGCATTCACCGCCGCCACCTATACGAAGCTGCTCACCACGCTGAAGCAGGTGGAGAAGGGCAAGCCCGTTATCGCCTTCAAGGGCAATCGGGTGGACTGGGAGTTGCGGGCCATCGTGACCTTCATGGTCAACACGTTCACCCGGCCGGGCGACGTGTTCGCCTTAAAGAACGAGCACATCATCGTCGTACCTGAAGATGCGGATGGTCCGGCATACCTGCGGATCGATGCCCCGTCGTCCAAGGGCCACGAAGCCCCGATCATCTCCATGCCGGTGGCGGTGCCCGTCTATCAGCGCACCATCGAGCGGCACCGCAAGGCCGGCTTCGGCAAGCCAGACGACTACGTCTTCCTCCCGTCGAAGAAGAAACGGGCTTACGCCCATGAGCTCGTTCGCCGCCAGTTCCGCCTGGTCCTGAAACACGCAGGCCTGCTGCAGTCGACCAAGGGGGTGGAGCACTCGCTCTATTCGCTTCGGCACACTGCCATCACGCTGCGGCTGCTGCACGCCAAGGATCTCGACTTGCTCACGCTAGCCCGGACAGCCCGCACCAGCGTCGAGATGATCGACCGCTTCTACGCCAGTTCGCTCACCGCCGAACTCAACCGGGACAAGCTGCACAGCTTCCGCCGCCCCACCCGCTTCCTCACCGACGGCGTGTCGCCCGTCGTCGCCAAGGGGAGCTGCGCATGAAGCCTGTGAACGTGAATCCGCTTTACGACCTTATCAGGTCGGCCAAGGCGCAAACCACTCGCCAAGGCCTTATCGGCCAGCGAGACGACGCCCGGGAGACCGAAGCGCCGGACGAGAGCTGCCGTCGCTATGTACTGCGGACCTTCGACTTCCATCTGGGAGGCAAGGGGCAGACCAGCTTCATCTTCAACCTCGATGACCAGATCAGCTGCGTCATATGGAAGGGCGAGTTCGGCGGCGACCTGGACGGCGAGGGAGCGTTCTATGACCTCTCGGACCTGATCCAGAAAGGTTTCAAGCGCACCTACAACGAGCGTGCCTTTTCGCCGAGGGACGGCATGGGGGAACTGCGCTGGCGGACGTTCAAGCTCGCCAAATATGAGCGGCTGACCATCACCACCCGGCAGCGCAAGATCAGGTTTCCCAACCGGACGCTGGAGGTCTCCCGATCCTTCCTCCAGCCGCAAGCCTCCTTCCTGCCAAAGGTGGCGGAGCTGACCACTCGGCCGCTGGACGACCTCTTCTGCTGAAGCCTCCCCAAGGCTCCTGAACTCCCGACCAACCGGTCTTCCCCAATTCGGACGGCATCCCGCCGCCCGGATGCGGCCGCCTGCGGCCTTTTCTAACCCAAACGAGGAACGACGAATGAGCACACTGGACTGGCTGCTGAACATCCGGGCGGACGACTGCCGAACCCGGCTGGAGACCTACCTGCCCTGGGCCTACTGGGACGAGCGACCTCATCCCATCACTGAGGAAGGACGGGTCGAAACGCTTTGCTCGCCCGTAAGCGGTCCTTGGGATGAGGCGGAGAAGGAGCTGACCATCACCTTCGACGGCGAAGGTCGGCCGTGGACGGCCCAGCTCGTGACCTGCTTTGAGTCCCGGCGAGCGCTCCGTGAGGCCTCCGATCATCTGGCGGGTGAACTCGATCAGGCCCTGACGCCGTTCCGGGCTCCCCTATTTGTCGCCCTGCCCGAGGGCGATCTGGCCGTCATCGACGAGCGATGGTGGCTGACGGATAGCGCCTGCTCCATGCAGGTGTTGGCGGCAGAGGCGGCCGACGCCCGGGCCGCGTATTAAATCGTCGCCCGGGTGTTCTTCGATCGACCCCTGCTGCCGTTCGAGCGCCGGCTGCGGGCCCTGCCGCTCGGCGAGATGAGATTGGCTGACCTCGCCGCCGCCGTGCACTGCGGTCTCGCCGAGGACTGCCCAGCGCCGTTGTCCAGGCCCCCGCGACGGAAAGCGCCGGAGCTTGAGGGCCCCGGCGTTCCGCTGGTCAGCGTCTAAACCTCAAGCCTTGGGTTTCGCCGCCTTGTTGGTGGCGAAGCGGGCTTGAAGTCCGGACGCCGCCTCGGCCAAGGCGGCGTCCAGCGCCCCCGTCAGCACCTCCTGCCTGAGCGGCGGGAGGAGCTGGCGCAGGTCGTTCAGGGTCGGCAGCACGAAGGTGTCCTTGCCGTCCTTGACCTTCAGGCGAGCCGACCCATAGCGAAGGGCGAACTGCACCTGGCCCCCGTCGTCAATCCACCACCAAGGCGACACAGACCGACGATCCTCCGCCGTCTGCACCTCGTCGGTCTCCAGATCACGACGGCGGCGGACGCAGACCTTCTGATAGGTGCCGCCGCCATCGATGGCGTCGAGCAGTTTCAGCTGATCCGCCAGCCCTTCCGCCAGTTTGCGACGGCGGACCCGGACAGGATCATAACCCCGCTGCCGCTCGACGCCATCGATCACTTCAAGTTTGTCCAGAACGCTCATGCCGACCTCCGCTGTTGGTGAGGGCGGCTTCCAGCAAACTGTCGCCGAGAACAACGGGGGCTCGTTGCAGGAGTCCGAAACGTCTGTCCCACCTCGAACACCGCTACCGCCCGTCGGACAGACACGTCGTCAGCTGGTCGAACGTTGCATCGGGCACGTTTGCTTCTCGCTGACCGGCTGGAACCATCTCACTGATATCCCGCCCTATTTCATCTAGTGGGGCGGCGGTATCTCGGTCCGTCGGCTACTCAGGCTAGAGGCCGACCCGCTCAAATCACCCCGAGGCCTCGGCTTCTACCTTTATCACTCTAATCGCGATCCCTAGCACGACGAAAAGGAAGCGAAGCCGCCTTAAGAAAAGAAGCAAGAAGGTAAGAAACCTGATCGGCACCGCTCGGTGAAAGCTTATAACTCCGCCCCGCCCTATCAACTATTTCTATGAAATTGCAATTGCGCAGTGCTCCGCCAATATGCGTCTTAACCTCAACTATTGAGTCGTATCCGAGGCTGAATATACCGGCAATAGAGATTCTGTCCTTGAATATCTCCAATACCTGCCCTTTTTCGGTAAGTTTTAGTTCGCCGAGTCGATCGTTCGATTCAGAATTATCGCCCAGCCTCAGCCCCTTGTGAGGATAGGCTGAAATATACTTAGCGAAATGACGTTCAGAGGACATTTTTATTCTCAGAGAGGTACATAGAAGAAGTCACGACTTCCTCTAGTGGCAAGGCCATATCGAGAACGCAAGACGTCATAAAGCCGTGGGTTCGCGAGGGTGCCCTCAATTCGAAGATAGCGGGCCCCCTGCGATCGAGCCAGGTCTGCTAGAGCATTCACGCCCCCAGCAAGACTTGCGCCTGATGCTTCGACCAATTCGACGCGCACAATAGCTACCGGTCCTCTCACTGCTAACTTGGCCGTAAAAACTGATACGCCAGGAACCCGTAGGCTTGCTGCTGACAGGTTAGTAACTCGTGTCCTTCCGCCTAGCCCCAGCCGTCCTCCGTACATCGCCAGCATGACATCAAGCTGCAAGCCCGCGATCATCGCCTCTTGCTGGTTGAGAAGCTCAGTCTCAAGCCACACACAAGTATGAGGATCATTGCTACCGGCGCACGCTTCCAAGATACGTTGTTCGGCAATCTCTCGTCGCGCTTCTGCGCCAGGATCTTGGTTGGTACTCTCTCCCAGCGTGCCTATTTCGTTCCACATGTCGAAGTCGTCGAAGAATAGTCCGGTTGGGTCTGTTGCGTTCAACGGATCATTGCCGACGTAGGCGTATAGATTTAGGGAATCTTCGTACCCGATCGGGTCGGTCTGAAGGAAACGCCCAATCACCGGCGCGTAAGCTCTCGCCTTGTAGTGCCAAAGCGGAGGGGCTCCGGGCAGGCTCATCTGACCTGTGAAGCGGAACCGAGGCCCTGAATAGATGCCGCCGGCGGGCTGGCCATAAGCGTCGTAGACGTAGGGAGAACCCACGATCGTACCAGTGTTGTCTGCCATGGCGACCGTCGTGTTCTGGTGGTCGGCCTGGAACCACTGCCGTACGCCGGACGCCGTGACGGCCAAGGGTTCGTCGGGGCCGGGGCCGTGGGCGTAGCTGGCCGTGAGCGTTCCCGAGCCGTTGTATTCCGCCACCAGCTTGTCGCCGTCCCACAACCAGTCAGTGGTGACGCCGCCTGTGGTCACCCGGTGGAGCCGGCCTAGCGGATCGTAGGCCAATGTAAGGGTGGGCGAGCCAGTAATTGAGGTCAGGCGGTTCTCAAGGTCATAGCCATAGGTCAGCGAGCCGTCGCTGGTGAGGTTCTGACGAGCGTCATAGTTGAAGCTGGCCACGCCGACCGCCGTGTAGCGGTTGAGCCCGTCCCGAGTGTAGCTCTGATTCACGGTCGGCGGCGCATAGCGATAGGCCGAGTTAGACACCGAGCGCGTGATCGCCTGTCCAGCCGGATTGAACCCAAAGGCGTAGGTCACGTCGTTCGTCGTGCCAGCGAGGTTCACCGTCAGCGACCAGTCGCGGCTGTTGGCAGTGTAGCTCCAGGTGCTCGACCCGCCGCCCTTTTGAAGGACCGTGCGGCGTCCGAGATTGTCGTAAGCGTAGGCGCCGAAAAGGTAGCTCCCATCCGGCGAGCCCGCATTGTCCCACGTCAGGACCATGCGGTTGGCGAGATCCCAGTCATATTTGGCCTGAAGCACGCTGGATGGCCAGGTCAGCGACGTGCGCCGTCCAGCGAGGTCATAGGTCGACGTCAGAGTGCGGCCATAGGTGCTTTCAGTCAGCGGTCGGCCCAGCGCGTCCCAGGTCCAGATCACGGCATTGGTCGACGAGGTGCTATCATGCCGAGCCGAAAGGCGGCGACCGAGGTTGTCGTAGGTCGAGAAGACGTCGTTCGCGGTGCCGCTGCCCGGGACGGTCTTCGCTGTCTCTCGGTTCAGGGCGTCGTAGGTATAGGTGATCGTGTCGTTACTTCTTAGGCGACGCGACGTGAGGTTGGCGTTGGCGTCGTAGCCGTATGCTTCATAGTCGGTGGAGCTCGACCCTTGGGCACCCAGCGTGGTCGATGGGAAGTTCAGTTGCGAAAGCCGATCATAGGTGTCGTAGGTGTAGTTGCTGCGGTTTCGATTGGCGTCCTGCACCCAGTCCAGGTTCCCGTTTGCGGTCCATGCGTTGGCCCGCGTGGTTTGGGCCAGCGACGTCCCGTAGGCTGAGGTAACTAGCGTCAGCCGGTTGGCCGCGTCGTAGGTGTTCTGAGTGATGCGGTCGTCGCCGTACGAGCCGGCGGTCCCGAGCGTACAGGCCGACGAAGGGAGCGATCCATAAACGGCGGGGTTCATCCGCACGGCTGTGCAGGTGAGACGGTCGCCAGCGTCATAACTGTACTGCGTCAGGCCGATTGTGCCGGTTCCAACCACTTGGGTGTCGGTCACCTTGCGGGCCTGACTATCATAGGCCGTGTCCACGCGGCTGAGCTGGGTGAAGGCGGCGAAGGCCGTCTCGCTCTGGCCTGTAGTCGTGCCCTGTTGCGCCGAAGTGACCAGCCCGTCGGCGTCGTGGAGCGTCTTTGTCGCCGGGAAGGCCAGCGAGCCACCGCCGTCCGGGTCGGGAGCGATAACACCAACCTGACGCCGCAGAGCGTCATAAGCGTACCAAGTCGTGTCGGCGCTTCCGCTGAGCGGACCGTTCACGGTCTTGCGGTCGCCGCGCGCATCCCAAGTCGAGGTGGTCGTCGCCGTCAGGGAGCCGTCACCCGCACCGCTCGACGTGGTGACAGGCAAGAGGTTCGAGGCGACCGAGGCGGAGCCACTCTGATAGCCGGTGGTGGACAGCACCTCATCCGAAGTGCCGGCGCAGCCGGGGCTGGGCACCGCCGCCGTGGCGCAGGCCGAGGTCGAGATCGGCAACCAGATCGGCGCCGCCTGGGTGAAGGAGCCCGATGACGACGTGCGGTACCAAGCGGTGCCCTGGCTATAGCTCATGCGGGTCTGGGGCCGCACAGCGCCGGAAGTGGGGGCTGAGGGCGTCTCGGTCAGAAGGCCGCCGTGGGTGTTGTCCCACGAAAGGTCGGTGGTGGCACCACGCGCGTCCGTGATCGAGGTTGGCTTGTTGCATGTGACGGCATAGGTGCACGTCGTCGGATAGGTCGCCGTCACGTCCAGGTTAGGATCGGTGCTCGGCGATTTGCCGGTCTGGCGGCTACGCGTGATGTTGCCGCGCGCGTCGTAGGTGTACTCGATCCGATTGCCCTCGGGCATTTGGACGGCAATGACGCGACCCTGAGCGTCGTAGTCGAAGTCGGTGCGGTTGCCGACCGGATCGATGATGTAGTTGAGCCGGTTGATGGCAGTGACGTCGCCCGTCGGCCCGGGGTTCGGACCAATCCGCAGTCGCGACCGGTAGCGCGTCTGGTTGCCGTTGGGGTCAGTAACGGTGGTGTTCTGGAAGTTGAGGCCGGAATCCTCGAACAGATAGGTCCAGGCCGATCCGCCGTCGGAGTAGGTCGCAACCCGGCCGACAGTGTCGTAGGTCAGTACGGTGGACGTCCGCCCGCTTTGGGCCCAATCAATGGTGTTCAGCAGGTAGCCGCCGTCGATTCCGGGTTGGTAGACGTACCCCCTCGTCTGGCCGAGCGCGTTGGTGACGTCGACCCGCTTGTTTGAGCCCGCCGTGGAATAGGCATAGGTCGCGACCGGCCACGTCTCGGTGAAGCCGGAGCAGGCGTCGGCGTTCGGGTCGCAATAATCGACGGCGTTGTTGATGCCGCGCGCGCTGGTCAGCTCCTGGAATGATGTCAGTTGGGCGGTCGTCGTGGGCGTGCCGTTGAAGGCGTATTCGAACTTGATCTGATACCCGCGCGTGTTGGTGACCGACTGGACGCGATAGGCGTTCGTCGTCCCGACGGTAGCCGTCCGATAGTGCCAGTCCGTTCGCGTGCCATCCGGGGCGGTCATCTGCGTGATCTGTCCGCCGGGCCCTGAGATGGCAGATGAACTCCCAGAACTTGGGACCGCATAGGCCGTGCTGAACAGCCTGACCGTGCCGGAGGAGTCGACGTGGGTGTACTGGTTCGACCCGTTGTAGGTCAGCGTCGACCCGTCCTCGCTCTTGGCGGTCATGGTCGCCGTGGGCGAGTTGGTGCTGAGGTTCTGATAGAAGCCCTTCTGCCCGCCGATGCTGACGGAATAGGCCCAGATGTCGTAACCCGGGCCCGATCCGGCCAGCTCCACCTCGATCAGGCCGTCCAGGTTGCTGCGCTGGCTCTCGCCAGAGCTAATGCGGGTGTAGGACAGTCCACCCTGTTCCGGTCCGATCGTGACGTCGGTGGCAGAGTAGTTGTAGGTGCCTTGCACCACATCGATGTGGTTGGCATCGAGCGTGTAATGTTCCGGCGCCTGCGGCCCCTTGGCGGTCTGAGCCTGTGCCGAGAGCGCAAAGCCAAGAACCGCCAGAACGGCAACTAAGGCGACCGACGATTTCGCTGAAAGGTTCATGTCGCTTCCTCTCAGCTCAGGTCGATCGTGGCGACCACGTTCGGTGAGTAGACGGTCGTCGAGGCCGCATCGATGACGCGGCACCGCCAAGTCGCTTGCTTGGTCGGGGGCGTGGGATTCGAGCCCGTCCAGACCCATTCGGTCCAACTGGCGTTAGGCGTGTTCGGTTGAACCGTCGCCAGCCCGCTCACACGTTGCCACGTGAAGGAGTAGGGCGGCACCCCGCCGCTCACGAGCGCGGCCACCGGCGGGTCTTCTCCTGTGACGGGGCTGCTCAGCCACGTGGTGGCAGTGACGCCGACGGCGAGGGTCGACGGTGTCGGCGGACCTGGCGGCGAGGGGGGCGCGGGCGGCGTGCCGTTGCGTTGCACCTGTGTTCGGTTCCCGGCGGCATCGTAGACGTAATATAGGACGTCGCCGTTGTCGTAGGTGACGCTGGTCAGCCGGCCGAGCGCATCATAGGCGTAGACCTCCGGGTCCCTCGCCATTGCAGCGCGAGGCAGAAAAGCGAGGAGGGCGCCCCCTGCCAAAAGGCGTCCAAGAGTGGTTCGACGATCGTGTGACAAGAGCCCCCTCCATCAACCGCGTCTTCCCCTAATGGGCGCACGAACGGTGAAGCTCGTCAACTAACAGGCGAGTGCGCCAGGTTCGGTCGCAATCTGAGGAGAGGCCCACCAAAGGGATTCTCGTGTCTTTTCGACACCGACCGGTCGCACCGGCGAACCAAAGCCGCAGAACCGCATGATGGCGATGAACTAAGCACTTTCCGGCGGTGAGAGCCCGCAAGGCCGTTGAGAAGCCCTCGCCCAAGGTGGAAGGGCCGTTTCGACAAACGCTCGTTTGCCGAAACGCTAAGCCAGCCTCGGAGGGTCGATGAAGGCAGTCGCCTATTACCGCGTCAGCACCGCTGCGCAGGGCCGTAGCGGCCTCGGCCTAGAAGCCCAGAAGGCCGCCGTCGCCGATCTTGCCCGCCAGCGTGAAATGACGATGCTGGCCGAGTTCACCGAGGTCGAAAGCGGCAAGCGAAATGACCGGCCGGTCTTGGCGCAGGCCCTGCATCACGCCCGCATCACGCACGCTACCCTCGTCATCGCCAAGCTGGACCGCCTGTCCCGCAATGCGGCCTTCCTGCTGACGCTCCGCGATAGCGGCGTCCGCTTCCTTGCTGCCGATGTGCCTGATGCAAATGACCTGACTATCGGCGTGCTAGCCGTCATCGCCCAGGCCGAACGCGAGGCGATCTCCCGCCGCACCAAAGAGGCGCTGGCGGCGATCAAGCAAAAGATCGATCGCGGAGAGGTTCATGTCTCTGCCCGTACCGGCCGTTCGGTTCATCGTTTAGGTAATCCAAACGGCTCGATCGCGTTTGGCAGCCGAGTGGGTGACCTGACCCTTGCCCGAGAAGCCAAAGCTCTCCGCATTCGCCGACGTACCGCCGACATAGCCACTACAGTTCAGGCGATCAAAGCCAGCGGCCACACGAGTTCCTACGCCATCGCCATCGAGCTCAATCGGCGCGGCGTTGCGAGTCCACGAGGAGGATGCTGGTACCCATCAACAGCGGCAAGGTACGTCGGGTAAGCGCCGTCCGCGGACTTACGCGCTCCTCCAAGAAGGCGACGTTCATGCTCCTTAATCGTTGCATTGCCGCCGGTCGTGAAGGGCATCTGCAGTGACGCTCGGGATGAACGATTTCACTCAATACCGATCATTTCCCCGCCGGCTCAAACTCCAGTCGGTCGAGAACTGTTTCCAAAAAATTCTCGACGAAGAGCGTAGCCTGCCACTGCTTCTTACCCAGCATTCCCCCCAATTCGATTTGCCCATCGAGATGCCAAACACGCTGCAGCTCTTGGTTCGGAACCTCCCGATCGACATGTTCGTATACAGGGCGGAAGTCAGTCGCGTGGATGATCTTGTTGCACGCCTCACGGAGGCGCAGGTCACCGCCGTCCAGAACGCCGATGAAGTTCGCACCGTCTGTCCCACTCGCAAACTCGGTGTAGGCGTCAGGTGCAGCGTCGCTCATCACATCATCAAACGTCCGCACGAACACTGCGATATCGAGAAGCAGCTGGGATAGACGGGGTTCTGCCAAGCGATGGTGCAGGCTGAACATCGCGGAGGGTTCGACGGGATCTTCAGGTTCCGCCATTTCGTACTCGCCAGCCAGGGCAACGCTGGCTGACATGATGTTGAAGACATCGAAGCATTTAATGCGGCATGCCTCCCGATCGAGATAGTGAGGTTTGAGTTCAGCCTTTTGGTAGGGATTTTCCATGCGTCCCGCTTACGTCTTGGGCGCGTCGTCCGCAGCCCCTGCGCCAAGCTCTTTGGGCTTGCCAAAATTGTCCCGCCACCACCACGAAAGACTTACGAGGGTCGGCGACGCAAACGGTTGGTCGTCGAGGTGCCGGCTCAGCGCCACCTTTTGCAGATGTCTTCGCTTCAGGCGGACGAACTCTTGTTCCGGGATCGGCACCCCTATGGCGGCCGCGAGCCCCAACTGTGCCTCCACCTCTTTCAAACGGGCGGGATCATCGCCCTCTTGTCGAAGAGCGTCTCCCGCTGACTTTTTGACGCTGGCGTGCGCTTCGCAGGCCCGCCTGTGACTATCGGACCGCCCTTTCAGATCGAGTTTGAGCTGTGCCAACGTAGCAATAAAGATCGCCACGCCCATCAAGCCGGTCCAGATGACGGGCGACATCTCGAAGGGTGCAAGCAGTGCAGCGATTCTGGCGTCAGCAAACGAGAGGGCTAAGGTCCATGCCGAGGCGCTCAATATGATCAGATCGAACATGAAGGCTTGGCCCGCGTACTGATCCCGGAGGTGAGCGTGAGCGCTGCAACTCTGATCAGCGATCCGTTTGATGGTCTTGAGCCGTGTTGTCGTCGCGTCTTCTGTCACTCGCCCAGTCCGAAAAAGTCACTCCACCGATCGCGGGAAGCGGCCGCAGAGGCCGTACGCATCTGTCGCGCGATCCGACCGAGGGCGAGGCTGACATGTTGTCGTTGTTCGTTGTGAGCTTGGCCGAGGTCGGAATCCACATGGATCGACTGGCCGGTCGAATCCTTGATGGGCTCGAGGACCAACGTCCTCGCACGCTCAAAAAATGCCGGTAGCATCGCCGCAGTGGACTTGGTGCCGCTGTACCCTCGGAAGGCCTCGATCGCGAGACTTTCCACGTGATAGCCGCTCAGTCCCAGATCGGAATCCATACTGGCGAGTACAGCTTTTGCGAGCTTGATTGTCGGGACCAGTTTGCCGCCACATTCTCCGTTCCGCCGAACAAGAGCGTCGCGGAAATTTTGCGGGTTGACCGTGGACCATCCCTTTCCGTCGCTCGTCGGAATTGAGACCTTTCCGTCATCCCCGCGCATGGCCGGCAGCAACTGGACTTCCATGCCGTCCGCGAAGCTGACCGTGACGGCCATCCGGCCCACAGTCACCGTGGCGCCGGATGAAACCTCAGCAGCCATATTCGCGATCTTCCTGAGGGCGGCTCCCGGGGTATGCTCGGCTAGGTCGCTACCGTCGATGGTGATGAGGCAGTCAATATCGCTCAGACCATCGACGTAGGTGTGTTTGGCGACGGACCCTCCGAAGAGGCGCTCAATCGATCCGGAGTATTCGCCACAGAGCGCCTCGACGATCGGCTCGACCCGCTTTTCGACTAGCGCATAGTCGCGCTGATTGTAGCTGGCGAGCAGGGTCGCCAGCAGTTCCCCAAGTTCGGTTTGAAAGGCTTCGACCGCCGCGTCCTCGACGCTTGGGCGCGCCGGAACGGCGGAGCTGGACAGCCCTCGATAGTTGCTTCCTCCGCTTGAACTGCCGCCCATCTGTCAGTCCTCCAAGCTCTCGGAGAGACTGACCCACGCTTGCTGAAGCAGGGGGGCGTTCTCCCCGAAGTGGGAATAGTCCTCGGCTTGTAGGAACCGCCGCATCGCGCTCTCCAATTTCAAGAGGCTATAGTAATTGTGCGCCCACATGCGGGTCAGATTGACCTGCGTATTTTTGCGTGTGCTCAGCTCCACGGCTTCGAAGTTCTGAGGGTAGATGGCGCGGCCCGCGTCGAAGGCGAATTTGAGCCAGGCCAGTCCGTCGAAAATGTCGGCGCCTGCGATAAAATAGAGCGGGGCCGTCAGCGGATCCAAACTACCAAAAACGTGGATCGGCGTATCGCTTCCGATCGCGTCCAACGCGTAACGAAGACGAGCAACGGTTCGCATTTTCTCAAAAAGTGAATCGCCAAGCTCCTTATCTGTGACGCCGATGATTGGGTATTGGACCAGTCGCGGCAGATGCGGCTTGATGACCTCAAGGCTTACGAAATCACCACCGGGGTCAGGCTTGATGAGAAACTCTCTCAAGAGACCATCGCGGTTAGGAAATAGTCGATCAGCTCGATCCAGCTGTTGGTCCAGCGACATGGGATGATCCGGGTGATCGAAGCTCACGGCGACGACCGGTTGATGCAGCGGAAATTCCTCCAGCACGTTCCGGTAGGCCTCTTCGTTCCAAGGAGTGTTGTCGACGCCCCGACGGTCTCCATGTTGCGCCGCTTGGGCGTCGCGGAGGGCCTCGTAACCGCCGCTGTCAAGAAAAATCACCGGCGCGAATTCTGGGATTTCAACCAGACGATAGAAGATGTCGTAAGCGCTGATCAAAGTGGCGCCTGACAAGAGCTCCGGAAAAAACCGGGGCATGGAGTCAGGTACAGCCGGAAGGCCGCTTTTGCTCGACAGAGCGGGCAAAAGCATGGGCGTCCGTCCGCCCGCGATGCCGGTGATAAGGCGCTTTTTTGCTAGCATTTGAGTGATGCACGGTCCTGACAGGACAGGCAGGTTCCACAAGGCGTCGCGCCCGCTTCACAGCTGTACGTGTTCTCGACGGCCAAGCCGCTCTCTTGGAAGACGCGATACACTTCAGTCTTCGTCCAAGTGACGAAGGGGGCGGTGACGGCGACCCTGCTGTCAGTCTGCTCCTGCACGAGCTGGTTGATCGCTTCGATGAAGGGCACCGAGCAATCATAGTAGCGTGTTCCAGCATGCACGCCGATCCCCACCAGTCCGGCGCGCGTGCCGAGCTCGAAGACACCGAGCGAAATCAGCAAGGCATTTCGCCCCGACAACTCTCCCTCGCCGAGCGCATAGGACGGCCCTATCGACCGCACTGTGAGGTCAATGCCGAGCGTCTTGGCGACAGCGGTGGACGCTTCACGTTCGCGCGACGCCGAAGCCTGTCCGAAATCCACAAACAGCCCGGACACGGCCAGCCCCTGCTGCTTGAGCACATAGGCGCATGCCGCCGAGTCCAAGCCGCCGCTGAGTAGCACCAGTGCTGTGGTCACAATCATCCCCCCCGAGGGGGCGACTATGCAGCTTGGGGTTTATTCTCGCAACGCCGCCTACTTTACAGCTGTGGGCGAGCATTCATGCATAAAACGCATTAGAGACTCAAGCACGGCCCGGAACGCTGGAGACTGCTCCGCCAAGTCAGATAGCTCCGCGAGGTTGCCCTGAGCGACGTACCCAGGGATCAGGCACTCAAGTGGCTCTATATATTTGTCTATTTTGGATATTTTTCCATGACGGAGTCGCCAGACGGTCGACTGATTTGTCCCGAGATGTTCGCTGATCTGACGGTCATTTAGCCCGCTCTTTTCGAGAAGGATTTTGACGCGCTCCTGATCAATGCGGGTGGCCATGGCAGGTTTTATGCAATATTCTGCATAGAACGCAAGGAGAGCGATTCGTGCAACTCGTCTGGGCTGGGGCTGGCGACAGCGCTCATCGTCTCGTTCTTCCTGACCCTCACGAACCTGTTTTGGATTGCGTGCCGTGGGGGCGCCCCGAGGAGCCCATGACCCCCGCCTACTGGGCGGTGCGGTGCGGCTGGGAAGACGCCGATCAACCGGCGTTCGTTTCCGAGGGCGGCTCGCTCGTTGAGGAGGCTGCTTTCTGCCTCTTAGGCGGCTTCGGCATCACTTATGAGGTCAACGCCGCGGCGTTTGAACGACTCAGAATGGAAGGTGCCTTCCAACCGGGCGCGAGGCCGAGCGAAACTTGGCTCCTTGAGCGCCTGCTGGAGCCACTGGACGTCGCCGGTCGACGCATCCGCTACCGCTTCCCCAATCAGCGCGCGCGACGCCTCGCGGCCATGCTCTCAAGTCTGGATAACATCGACGCCGCAAGCTTCACCGCCCTCGAACTACGAGACTATCTCCTTGGGCTCGAAGGCGTGGGTCCGAAGACGGCATCCTGGATCGTACGAAACATCCTTGGCAGCGACGAGGTGGCGATCCTCGACATCCACGTCATTCGGGCATGCACCGCGATGCACATCTTTCCGCAACAGATGACCCTGCCGAAGGACTATGAAGTTCTCGAGCGCCGGTTTCTGGAGTTCGCCTCGGCAATCCAAGTGCGGGCGTCAGTCCTCGATGCAGTCATGTGGACCGAGATGAGAGCAGGGCGAAGCCCCTTGGCCGCATAGCTAGGCTTAAGGTCTGAGTGAGCCTAGGATCGGGGCCCGACACAATGTGAGGCTGATATGGGCGGAACGACACCCCCGGACACGACGCCCCCTCCCGGCGATCCGAAGCCGACCTGCCCGCCAAAGGTGATGGTCACCATGCCTAACCCCGGGGGCCTCCACGAGGGCGATAAGCTTGCGCTTCTGCTGGAGGGGGCGAGCCAACCCATTTTGGCGTTGGCTACCCTAGACGGAATTCGGCTCGGCCCGGTTGCAGGGGTGCCTGAACTGAAGAAGTTGATCGAGTGCCTGAAAGATCAGGTGCTCTATGCAGCGTACATAGAGACGATCAGTCCGGGCTTGCTGACCTGTGTGATCACTCGCCAGTACGGATGATCGTCGCAGGCGGCATCTATTCGGAGGTCTGCGTTGCCCCCCCTTCGACTTCGCTTTTCGGATCCGGAGGGCGGGCCGCTCTAGCCTTGACCGGCCTCATAAAGGCGGTTGAGCTGCACGCTTTCCAACCGGCGCGATTGGCGGACGAGGTCTATCCCAACTTCGAGCCCTTCGGGGTGGACGTGCACCTGTATCCGTCCTCCGACCGCGTACACTTTCACTATCTGCATCCTTTGGCTCGGCCCCGCATCTCGCCCATCCCGCTGCCGGCTGCCGGGTCGGTCGGTGTTCAAGGCAAAGCGATCCTCAGGTTTGGTTGCCTTGAAGGCGACTTCCGGGTCGTGGGAGAAATGGCCGTCTATGATCCCCAGACCGCCGTCGCGCCCGTCCCTTTTCGGGCCAACGGTTCGGCGGCGAAACGCTTGGCCATCGTTCTGAACCGGGCCGAACTCCGGGCTGTGACGGCGGTCTCGGATATGGCTGCGGCAGCACAAAGTCTTTGTGAAAAAGACGGCGCGGAAGTCGCCGTGGTGAAGGCCGGTCCCAATGGCGCCTACGTCTTCGAATCTGGAATTCTGATTGGTCAGATCCCCGCCTACGAAGCTTCCGCGATTCACAAGGTTGGCTCGGGGGATACATTCAGCGCCGCTTTCGCTTACTACTGGATGCACAGTGGCCAATCGGCGTTGGAATCGGTCCGCCTCGCCTCTCTCCACACCGCTGAATATGTGGAAACCCGGAGGGCCGTCTTCAGGGCCGATGTAGTTGAACGTCAGCCCCTGGTACGGGCGCCCGGAACATCGGCTCTGGTCGCGTTAGGCCGTCATGGAGCCTCCGGGCAATGGCTCTTGGATGAAGCCATGAGCGGGCTGTGGGACCTCGGGGTAGATGCGCGCGTCCACGAGGGCGAACTGGCTAACGCCCCAGAAAGTCTTCGGGACGGCGAGGTTCTCCTCCTCCTGGACCCGGGAGCGCGTGCAGGACCAGTCGCGAAGAAGTGCGTGCCTAAGGGACAACGCGTCGTCGCGTACTGTGAAGCGTCTCTAGGCGAAATATCCGCCGCCGCCGCAACGGTATTGGACGTAAAGGCGGAGCTGGCCGCAGCGCTGTATGCCGTCGCTTGGGCCCCTGTTGGCATGCGCTAGTCATTTTCAGGCGTCAGCGCCGTTCTCGTAATAGGCCAATATACGAGGCAGATCAGACCGCAGGATGGCTGTGTCCACCACCAGCTTGCGATCTGAGCCCAGCACGGATTCGAATGCATCATATTCAGCGCTAGCGAGGTCGATCCTCTCAAGAGGCAGGTGCTGACCCCAACGGCCGTAAAGTGTCCCCGCGCCGTGGACGGCTGCGTTCCTCACCAGTGCTTGAGCGTGCTCATCTATGCTGTCGAATGGGCTCGGAACGCCTCGCCTAATAACCCCCCGCAGGTTCTCGCTGCCGTGGCTGTAAAGCCAAACGCCAGCCTCGTGCATGGATACGTATTCCCAACCTAGACCGGGCGGGCGATGGCCGGCGGTCGCGAGTTTCCGGGACCTACGCTTGGATTTCGTCAATCGGCGATCAAGGCCTACCGCATAGCCCGCGCACCCAAGGCCAACGAGAACGCATAGGACGCCGAAGGCGACTTGCCACGGCCCGGTCCAATCCGCCCATTCCCAGCCCATCGTCTCCAACCCCGCTCCAATGGCGGGAGGGGCTGCAGCGATTGTGAATGCGGCGATTGAGCCGTAGCCGACTCGCTGGCGTCTCGTGAACATTCACAAGCTATAGCATGGGCTCACAACTGCCGGTGCGAGAAGCCGGATGATAGGCACCCCTAGCGCTCGCGGTTTTAATTGGTCGCCTCGCTTCGCTCGACGACGGTCCTTCGGACCCTCTCCTGAGACTCTTTGAAGTACCCTTTAGGCAATACTCCATGATCAAGGCCGGATAAGGTTGGGCGACATCGGCCGCCCATGGCGTCGTCGGAGAATCGCCGCACAGTGTTCGGCCGAAGGGTCGAAATGCTTAACCTGTCTGACACGCTTGCCGTTATCGGAGCCCTCGGCCTTGGGGCGCTTCTTGATGTCGCCATCCGTCCGCAGATAAAGGCCCGTTTTAGCTCGTGGCTGGCGCAACTTGCCTCCCGGATCGGGGGCGTGAACTACGGCGGCTCAGCCTTTCTCGATCGCTGGTTCGGCCCGTCAGTTCTCTCTTGGCGGGCAGTACCACGGTACGTCCTAATCTCCCTGACATCGATTGCACTCTCTTACGGCTTTGCCGTAATGACATCCGGGCCTCACGTGCAGCCCTTGATCACGATCTTTCCCGGCCGAGTAACAGGTCTGGGCGTTGTGATCGTGCTAGTGTGCCTAACCGCAGCCGTTGTCGGCGACATCTTTTCCTATGCCCAAACGCGATTGTTTGTTCGGGCTATCGACCAGTCCCGGTCGGCTATTGTTTCCCTAGCCTTGGTCGCGGCGGATGTGATCGTCAGCCTTTCCATCTTCTTCGTCACCTTCTCCGTGGCCCGGCTGATCTGCGTTCTGCTGGTTCTGCAAATCACGCCGGTCCAAGTGTTGAGCAAGACTGACACGTACGCGCCTGTTCAACTCGCGGCAGCTCTCGCCGAGGCCGACGTCGAGGTGGGATCGGAGAATGAATCGGTGACTGCGTTCGCGATAGCTATCGCGAACGGTCGCACAGCACCGGAGCTCCAACGCGTAGCCGATTGGCAGCGCAGGGGCGTGGCGGCTCAGTTGGAAGATCCAAAGTCGATTCGGCAAGTAAAGTTCACTGCGCATCGAGCCTGCGCGCCTGGCACCCGGGAGGGTAGGGTCGACGCTGGGACTGCCTTGACTGCGTCACAGGAGTTGTTCGAGGCCGTCATGGCTGAGCAGGCCCAGCGAAAGCCGGTTACGGCGGATATTGGCAAAATCAGCGAAGCAATGTCTGACGATTACTATGCGAGGGCGGCGCTCGCCCGCCGGGCAAACGACGGACGATGTTTTATGGATGTGACGGCGGTGCGCAGCAGCATTGATGCCGCTGATCTTGTCGGGGCAGCCGGCGTCCACAATGCTTGGTGGGCCGCATTCGAGCGAACCCTCTATGACGCTTATCAGGTCGTCGGTTTCAAACTGGCGCCTTACGTAGGGTTCGACCCCTACTCGTCCGCGCCGGCCTACTTCGGATCGCTCAACCTCCAGCTCCAAAACTCCTTCTTAGGAGCCTTGCCGATCGACCGGGATCGCGCGTCGATTGTCAGCTATCTCAACGACCCGATCATTCCACCCAAAGGGCAGGTCAACGTTCCTTTCTCGCCGATGGTCGCATCGGCCTTGACGACGTCCGGGTTCCTGATCGCCTATCTGCTGACCCTCGCGCTGGCCGCGTTCAGGGGACGTGTAATGCGCGTGATTCGCTACCTCATGCCGGCGCTCGACTTGGACCGGGCAGTGTTTACTTCCTTATCGGTGGCGTTGGCGTCGATCTTCCTGCTTTTCACCGCCCTGATCTGGACGCTGCAAACCGTTTGGCGGTTGATCCTGGGGTTCCTCTAGCGAGGCAGCCAGCCACGGGCGGTGCCGATCCTACGGCTTGTCGGCGCTACCGTTGGTGCGGCCGTCGTTCATGTCATATCTAGGCGATGGCCACCTACACCCCCTTCCAGCGCCCTCTCGAAGACCTCACCGTCGATGACCTGAGTCGACTGACCACCACCTCCGAGGGCTGGTACGTCGAGTACAAACGCGAAGTCCCCAACGCCACGTCCATCGCCAAGTCGATCTCGGCCTTAGCAAACACCTACGGTGGTTGGCTGTTTTACGGCGTCGAGGAAGCTTCCAAGGACAATTCGGTGGCCGGGTCTTTTCCTGGCGTACCGACCATCGAAATGGACGCCAACCTTCAGCGCATCCGACAGGCTGTGGCCGGACATCTCAACCCTTCGCCGCACTTCGACGTCAAGGTCCTGACGGGCCCGCACGATGGTGGCCTCGCGGCGGACCGGGGCGTGATCTGCATCTACGTCCCACGCAGCTTCGCCGCGCCCCATGTCCACCGATCCGGGCAAATCTATCGACGGGTCGGTGATGGGTCCGAGCCTCGGCCCGAGAACGATCGCCATCTCCTCGACCAACTATTTCGTCGTGGCGACGAACTGCGCAAGGATTTCGAGACCTGGGTCGAACGGGACCCCGAATTCTCGAAGGGTGAGGAGGAAGCGCCCTATCTGCGCTTGATGATGGTGACCGATCCGTGGCGCGATGAAGATCCTTGGCTCGAGATCGACTCGTCCGAGCTGCGCGAGATTTTCAACGTCTCGCGGGGCGTAGTCAGCTCAGTCCCCTTCGAGACACTTTATACATCCGCCAACGGATTTATCGCGCGTCAGGTCAACGTCAACGATCCACATAATCTCGGACTCACTTGGCGCTTCCGTCAGACCTTGGTCAGTGACGTCATTGTTCCGTTGAACTTCTATGCTGTCGATCAAGCGTGGCGCCTTGAGGAGCACCTCGAGGGATACGAGCAGGCCTCCTCGTTTATAGCCTCTCTAGAACGCCGGAACTATGCCTCCCCGCGCGTGGTCGACCTCAACATGCTGTTCAACCTGCTTGTTGGTGTTGTCGAGATTCAGCGCCGCCTGCTGGCACGGGCTGGGTGGACGAAACCCTACTATATCAAGGCCCGGCTGCTGAACGTGTGGCGCACCGTCCCTTTCCTCGACATCCGAGCAGTGCTCGACCGTTTCGAGGCATTCGGACTTCCCCTGTGCCTGGACGAGAAGGTGACCACGCCGCCGGGAACTGGGCCGGAGTCGTTCGACGAAATCCCGCCGTTCGAAGATGTCGAGAGCGAGTCCGTGCGTGTGCTTCTCCAAACGCTAGCTCTCTTCACGCCGATTGCCCGGGCATGGGGTCTCCCCGAGCATCTCGGGCCGGACGTCCAGCCTCCCTACTTCACGCAACTTCAGCAGGCGGGCATTCGGGCCATCGCCGTTCAGGATCGAAAGAACGCAGCCCACAACGACGGCTGATGATTTGAGGTTCGCCATCTACCCTTTCTGGCGCTCTTTTTCGCACTGCTCGCCTAACGACGCGGCTGTGATCTCTGCCCCTTGGCGGAGGAGACCTTCGTTGCGTGAGAGGTCATCAAGACCGCATTTTCCGGCCAGACCGCGGTTGCTTTTGTCGAAGCGCAGCGGAACGCGCTGAGCGGCCACCTACCATCCAAATCTCGGGCGCAAGACCTGTGCATGGAGCGCTTCTTTTCGTGCCCCCAACGATCAGGCTTGGCTTTGAATTTCGCCTTTCCCTCTCCATGCACTTCCACAAAGAGCGGATGCGGATCCTCGATCTTCGCATACTTGGTGTCCCACGAGAGGATCACATTCGACCGCGACTGACTCCGGTCCAAATAGTGATAGTGCCACCCCACAGGGCCATGATGTTCCCGAAGTAGGAAGTCCTTACCGCCAGGAAGGCCGACAACGAACTGGACAACTGCGACCGGAACTCTTTCCAGCAGAGGCACGCGTTTCACCGGCTGAAGATAGCCGCGTGTGATCTTCCGTGTCGGGCCATAGACCAGCTTGCTGCCGAGCGATTGGCTTCCGATGCCCCGTTGCTGGCGATCAGCGTTTGAGAGTCTCAGCCCACGAGAAAGCTCTGCCAAGAGGTGCTCGGCCAGCGCGCGATTTTCCCAAGCCGGGTGCTCTTCATTCGCTGGCAGCGGTCGCCACGGGCCATCTACATCGTGAGACTCCCAGCTCTGAGTGCTGGCCTCCTTCAAGACTTCAATCAGGTGGAGACCCAGAGCAGTGTGCTGACGCATAAGGAATTCCGGCGAAGCAATGGCGGCCTACGTAGCCTCCAGCTTGACTGGAACCCCGACCCTTTAAAAGTGATCTCCTCGCGTCGCTCGTCGATGGTCCTTCGGACCCTTTGCGAGACTCTTCGAAGTGCCCTTTAGGCAATACTCTATGATCAAGGCCGGACGGGTGTCTGGCCAAGGGCTGGTAGGGTGTGTTGTTCCGAGGGGAGCGGCTGCCGCCGAGTTTATGGATTATCCCGGACGTTGCCGGGACAGGCGCTCAAAAACTGGGAATGATGGTGTTGTGGACATCGGCGTTGTCGAAGTCCGCAAGGGTTTTGACGCCCTTGTATATGTAGCGTCGGACGCCCGAGAAATCGTAGACGTCACGGGCATCCTGGCCGTTTGCACGGCGGTATTCAGGGTCGCCCGCAATCCACGTGGCGACGATCAGTTCGGGCACGGGGATCGGGCAGGGATTGGCCTTCAATTGCAACGAACCCTCGGGCACGCCGACGATCATGTGGGTGTGCAGGCCGTCGTTGAACGACCGCTCCTGCGTCGCCATCGTCGCCAGCATCATGGTCCGACGACGCTTGTAGGCGGTGCCGAACAGATTGCCGTTGACCCGGTGCATTGTCTTGGCGACCTCCGCCGAGAAGGCGAGGTAATCCAACCGTCGTTTCGTCGTGAGAGTGATGAAGTACCGATCCGGGCAGCCGGCGATGAACCGCTCGACGTTGGGGAGTCGAAGGTGGGTGTCGGAGCGGTGATTTTGGGAGGGCACGGACGCAGGGCGTGGGTGCCCAACGGTGACGTTGGACATGGGTGTGGAATGACAATTGGGAGAGTGAAGACGCACGGTTATTGGGCGGCTCAGGAGAACCTTAGTGAAGTTGGATTGTGAGGGGTGTGGGGAGGTACGTGAAAACGTACTGCAACTCTCGAATTATAGCCGATTTCGCCCCAGAAATCTCAATAAATTCAACAGTACCGTCGTTTTTCTTCGATCCGCTTTCGTTTGATTAATCGAAATAAATCAAGCGGTTATGATCGAGTTTCCGCATTCGTAATGCGGGGGTCAGGTGTTCGAGTCACCTAAGCGGCACCATTCTTCCATCGACCCGATCCGGGCGTGAACAACGCCGGCGCGAAGGTTCCAGGCGCTTCGCCACTGGACGACGCTGTTCGCACGCCGTAGCTAATCAGGCCGTACCGGAGCGTAGAATGTCGCAGCGCCTCAGCGCCCGCCAGGAAGAATGCCTGAGGCTCACCGCCTTCCTGACCGACAAGGAAATCGCCGTCCGGCTGGGCCTGTCCGAGACCACGGTCAAGAAGCACGTGCACGAGGCCTGCCGCCGGCTCGGCGTCAACCGGCGCAAGGCCGCGCTCGCCCTCCTGGAACGAAACGTACCAGAGCCGAAAGACCCCATTGGCGACGCCGGCGGTTCCACCGTTGATGAATCCCTCGACAGGGAGTCAGACCATGGCATCGAACAGTACGCCGCTTCCCCACTGGACGTGGGAGGATCTGGAGGCCGCGCTGGACAGGTTCAGCCCGATGGGACGGAACGATCCGGTCCGCAGCCATCTCCTCAGGGGACTGGCGGACGACGCGCAGCGGTCGGACCCGAGGGAGCTGCTGCAGCAGGTGTTGAGCGCGGGCTGGGTGATGGCCCAGGTGGGAGCCCAGAGCGGCGCTTCGGCTACCGCCCACCGCCACGAAGCTGGGCCGTCCGTCTCCTGATCCTGTTCGTCATCATCGTGGTGACGGCGGTGATGCTCAAGGCCGTGGCCGACCTGATCCTCGACTATGCGGGACAGGCCCAGGAAATCGGCGAGGCGACCGCCTTGCCGTCCGGGGGCGGTGAGTAGGGCCGCGGCAACTATGGGCCTGCCGGTTCGGCAGGATCGTCGGAGAAACCTGGACGCCGTCGACGGGAGCGCCACATCACCTCGCCCTTCTACATAGCCTTGCAGGTTCTCGCCCTGCTTTCGGTCAGCTGCGGCTGGTTGAGAGGCGGGCATCCCGAGCGTTTCGGCGCGCTGGTGCTCCTCGTCGACTACCTGGCCACGACGCTCGGCGCCGAGTTGAATATCCGTCAGCTCGCTTCCGTCTCGGTGACGCAGGACGTCGTTGTCTTGCTGGTCTTTGGCTGGCTGGCCCTCAAAGCCGATCGATGGTGGCCGATCGCGGTGACCGCCTCGCTGGCGTTGTGTGTCCTGGTCCGCGTCCTGGGGTTGGCGAACCCGGAGCTGTCCAGGTACGCCATCCTGTCCGCCCTTCTCGGATTCTGGATTCTTCTTTACGTCGTCGTCCTCGGCGGCGCCGCGGAGCGCTGGCTGGCGGGGGAGCGGGCGGTCAGCGAGGACCGGATCTGGAGACGCCGGTCGCCGCCTCGCCCTTCGGAGGGAGCGGCGACATCACGACAGGTCTGATCGCCGGACACATCGTCGCTTGCCGGTCCAGGCGAGCGATGGCGGGCCGGCGAGCCGGCGACGACCTGGCGCCGCCGCATTCCCACGTCTTGAACATATAAACATATCTTTATATGTCTGGCGGCCGTTTCCGCGCTCCAGGAGTCCGCCTTGGCCCGTTCGTCCTTCCTGTTCACCTCCGAAAGCGTCTCGGAAGGACATCCCGACAAGGTCGCGGACCAGATCTCCGACGCCATCGTCGATCTGTTCCTGTCCAAGGATCCCGAGGCCCGGGTGGCCTGCGAGACGCTGACCACCACCAACCGGGTCGTTCTGGCGGGCGAAATCCGCGGCAAGGGGATCATGGACGTCGACGGGGCCTGGGCTCCTGGCGTGAAGGACGAGATCGAGGCGACCGCGCGCAGGGTGGTGCGCGACATCGGCTACGAGCAGGATGGCTTCCATTGGGAGAAGTTCGTCTTCGAGAACTATCTGCACCCGCAGTCGGCCCATATCGCCCAGGGCGTGGACGCGGCGGGCGACAAGGACGAGGGCGCCGGCGACCAGGGCATCATGTTCGGCTACGCCTCGAACGAGACGCCCGAGCTGATGCCGGCGACCCTGCAGTACAGCCACAACATCCTGAGGAAGCTGGCCGAGGCCCGCCACGCCGGCCGGGAGCCGAAGCTCGAGCCCGACGCCAAGAGCCAGGTGACGCTGTTCTACGAGAACGGCCGTCCCGTGCGGGCGACCTCGATCGTGCTGTCGACCCAGCACGCGCCGGGCCTGTCATCGGATGACGTGGCGGCGATCGTGAAGCCCTACATCCGCGAGGTGCTGCCCGACAGCTTCATCACCAACGAGACCGAGTGGCATATCAACCCCACCGGCTCGTTCGAGATCGGCGGACCCGACGGCGACGCCGGCCTGACCGGACGCAAGATCATCGTCGACACCTACGGCGGCGCGGCCCCGCACGGCGGCGGGGCCTTCTCGGGCAAGGACCCGACCAAGGTCGATCGCTCGGCCGCCTACGCCGCCCGCTATCTGGCCAAGAACGTCGTGGCCGCCGGCCTGGCGGACCGCTGCACCATCCAGCTGAGCTACGCCATCGGGGTGGCGCGCCCGCTGTCGGTGCACGTCGACCTGCACGGCACCGGCCGGATCGATCCGGAGATTCTGGAAGCCGAACTGCCGAGGATGATCGGCGGGGCCACGCCGCGCGCCATTCGCGAGCATCTGGGGCTGAACCGACCGATCTACGCCCGCACCGCCGCCTACGGCCATTTCGGCCGCGCGCCGGACGCGGACGGCGGCTTCTCGTGGGAGCGGACCGATCTGGTCGACCGGTTGAAGGCGCTGGTCCCGGGATGAGGGGCGAACAGGGCATGGCCGCCGCCGGCTCCTTCGCCCCTCGCCCCCCGTTCCCCGCCCCGCTATAGGGCGCCCATGTCTTCCGACCCCGACGCTCCCTCGCCCCCGACCCGGGGTCCGCTCCGCTCGTTCGGCCGCATCAAGTCGCGCGCGCTGAAGCCGCGCCAGGCGGCGCTGTTCGACACCCTGCTGCCGGCCGTCGCCGTGCCCGATCCGGCGGCGGGGCCGATCGATCCGGCGACGCTGATGCCGGAGGCCAGGGCGGTCTGGCTCGAGATCGGCTTCGGCGGCGGCGAGCATCTGGCCGAACAGGCGGCGCGCCATCCCGATACGCTGATGATCGGCTGCGAACCGTTCCTGAACGGCGTCGGCTCGGCCCTGCGCCACATCGACGAGCGGGGGCTGAAGAACGTCCGCATCCACGCCGACGACGCCCGCGCCGTCATGGCCGCCCTGCCCGACGCCTCGCTGGACAGGGTCATGATCCTGTTCCCCGACCCGTGGCACAAGGCGCGCCACAACAAGCGGCGGCTGGTGCAGGATGAGCTGGCGGTCGAGATCGTGCGCCTGCTCAAGCCGGGCGGCCGGTTGCGCTTCGTCACCGACTGGAAGGACTACGCCGACTGGGCGCTGGAGCGGTTCGAGCGCACGCCGGGGCTGGAATGGACGGCGGACCGCGCCGACGACTGGCGCGAGGCTCCGGCCGACCACGTCGTCACCCGCTACGAGGAGAAGAAGCTGGGCGACACCCCGCCGATCTTCCTGGACTTCATTCGGACCTAGACCTCGCCCGCCGCGAAGGCGCGCAGGAAGGCCAGCTGTTCGTCGGTCTCGGGCACCGGCCGGCCGCGCGCCCGGCCGACGCGCAGGATGGCCTCGTCGACGTTCATGCCGCCGGCGATCAGGGCGCTGATGGCCAGGGACGGAGCGCGGCCGAGGCCGGCGTGGCAGTGGACCACCAGCGCCTGCCCGGCGCGCAGCCGCCGGTCCATGGCGTGGGCCACGCGGCGGTAGTGCTCGACGTTCGCCGGCACCCCGTGGTCGACGATCGGAAAGTTGTAGAAGCCGACGCCGTGCCGCTCGCAGATCGCGGCTTCGTCGGCCAGACCCAGCTTCGCGGCCTCTTCGGGCTCCAGCAGGGTGACGACGTGGTCGACCATGCCGTGCGCCAGCTTTTCGATCTGTCCGTTCAGGGCTTCGCCGCCGTCGGGCTTGCGCGACACCCCGAGGCGGCCGGGCGTGTCGATACCGATCCAGTAGACTTTCATTGAGGACTGTTCTGGCGGGGCGCGGCGGTGTTGGCAATGCGTCCCGCGGTCCTCGCAACGTCAGGGGCTGACAAACCCCGTTCGCGGGTCTATATGCCCCCTCACATCGTTAGACCGGCGTCCAACGGCGCCGTTTGAAGCGGCGGCCCCTGGAGGCCAGCCGCTTTTGTTTTGTCTGGACCGTGGCCGCCTCCCTGGCGACCCGAATGAGAAGTGACTTGAAGGCCAGGACCGTCGAAGACCGCGCTCTGCTGGAGCTGATCGAACCCGTGGCGGAAAGCCTCGGCCTCGACATCGTGCGCGTGCGGCTGATGGGCGGCACCCTGCGCCGGCGGCTGCAGATCATGGCCGAGCGGCCGAGCGACCACGATATCGCGGTCGAGGAGTGCGCCCGGCTGAGCCGCGCGGTGTCCGAGGTGCTGGACGCCGCCGACCCGATCAGCGGCGAATACCTGCTGGAGGTGTCGTCGCCGGGCGTCGACCGTCCCCTGACCCGCCAGAGCGACTTCGACCTGTTCGAGGGCCATGAGGCGCGGCTGGAGACCGATCGCATGATCGAGGGCCGCAAACGCTTCAAGGGCGCCATCGCCGGGACCGAGGGCGAGAACATCGCCATCGACCTGGACGGGGAGGCGGACACCGCCCTGATCCCCTTCGACTGGCTGGTCGACGCCAAGCTGGTGCTGACCGACGAACTCCTGAAGGCGGGCGCCGAGAAGCGCGCCGCCCGTAACGACAACACTGAGACCGAGGACTAGACCATGGCTGTCGCCGGCGTTTCCGCGAACCGACTCGAACTGCTGCAGATCGCCGACGCGGTCGCGCGTGAGAAGAACATCGACAAGGAGATCGTCGTCGAGGCGATCGAGGAGGCGATCCAGAAGGGCGCCAAGTCGCGCTACGGCGCCCACCACGACATCCGCGCCAAGATCGACATCAAGTCGGGCGAGCTGGCCCTGACCCGTCACGTCACCATCGTCGAGGACGACTGGCAGCCCGAAGACGAGCTGGAGGAGTTCAACGACAGCGCCATGGTGCGCCTGAAGGACGCGCTGAAGCGCGACCCGGAGGCCTTCGTCGGCAAGGAATACGTCGAGAACCTGCCGCCGTTCGAGTTCGGCCGGGTGCAGACCCAGATGGCCCGCCAGGTCGTCATGGGCAAGGTTCGCGACGCCGAGCGCGCCAACCAGTACGAAGAGTTCAAGGACCGCGTCGGCGAGATCGTCAACGGCACCGTCAAGCGTGTCGAATACGGCAACACCGTCGTCGATCTGGGCCGGGGCGAGGGCATCATGCGCCGCAACGACTCCATCCCGCGCGAGGTGTTCAACATCGGCGACCGGATCCGCACCTACATCTACGACGTCCGCGCCGAGGCCAAGGGCCCGCAGGTCATGCTGTCGCGCTCGCACCCCGGCTTCATGGCCAAGCTGTTCGCCCAGGAAGTGCCCGAAGTCTACGACGGCGTCATCGAGATCCGCGCCGCCGCCCGCGACGCCGGCTCGCGCGCCAAGATGGCCGTGCTGTCCAACGACTCCTCGATCGATCCCGTCGGCGCCTGCGTCGGCATGCGCGGCTCGCGGGTGCAGGCGGTCGTCGCCGAGCTGCAGGGCGAGAAGATCGACATCATCCAGTGGAACCCGGACGAGCCGACCTTCATCGTCAACGCCCTGGCCCCGGCCGAGGTGTCCAAGGTCGTGCTGGACGAGGAAGCCGACCGCGTCGAGGTGGTGGTGCCCGACGAACAGCTGTCGCTGGCCATCGGCCGCCGCGGCCAGAACGTCCGCCTCGCCTCGCAGCTGACCGGCTGGCAGATCGACATCATCACCGAGAGCCAGGACTCCGAGCGCCGCCAGCGTGAGTTCAGCGAGCGCACCGCCCTGTTCCAGGAAGCCCTGGACGTCGACGAGGTCATCGCCCAGCTGCTGGTCACCGAAGGCTTCGCCACGGTCGAGGACCTGGCCTTCGTCGAACCCTATGAAATCTCCGACATCGAGGGCTTCGACGAGGACACGGCGGAAGAGCTGCAGGCCCGCGCCCGCGACTTCCTCGACCGCCAGGCCGCCATTCTCGATGCGAAGCGCAAGGAACTCGGCGTCGAGGACGGCGTCATGGAGGTTCCGGGCGTCACCGGCGCCATCGCCGTCGCGCTCGGCGAGGGCGGCGTGAAGACCGTCGAGGACCTGGCCGACCTGGCCACCGACGAGATCCGCGGCGGCTACGAGGTCAGGAACGGCGAACGGGTCAAGGTCCCGGGCGTCCTCGAGAGCTTCAACCTGGCCCAGGAAGAGGCCGAGATGCTGATCCTGCAGGCGCGCGTGGCGGCCGGCTGGATCGACGCCTCCGAACTGCCCCAGCCGGAGCCCGAGCCCGAATACGAGGAAGAGGGCGAGTACGACGCCGAAGCGGTGTTTGCGGCCCCTGAGGACGAGGGCGGGGAAGAGGCGGCGCCGGAAGGCGACGAAGACGAGGTCCCCGCCGGGGACTCCGAACAGCCCGAAAACGCGTGATGGGAGACCGGGCCCTCCATGAGTCTGCGCGAAGCGACGATCGATAGGGAACGCCGCGACCTGGTCACCCACCAGGTCATGGATGAATCTCGCCTGATCCGCTTCGTCGCCGCTCCGGACGGCACGGTCGCCCCCGACTTGGCGCGCAAGCTGCCGGGCCGCGGCCTGTGGGTCGCGGCCGACCGCGCCTCGCTCGAGGCGGCGGTGAAGAAGAACCTGTTCTCGCGCGCGGCCAAGGCCCCGCTGAAACCGGCCGCCGACCTGCCCGATCTGGTCGAAACCCTGCTGGTCCGGCGTTGTCTGGACCAGTTGGGCCTTGCCCGGCGCGAAGGCGTGCTTATCTCTGGCTTCGAAAAGTCCCTGGCCAACGTCCGGTCGGGCAAGGCCGCGTGGATCATCGAGGCGGCGGACGGGTCCGCCGACGGCCGCGGCAAGCTGCTTTCGCTGGCGAAACACATGACGCCGCCCCCGAAAGTCTGCGGCGCCTTCACGGCGGACGATTTGAGTTTGGCCCTCGGGCTGGAAAATGCGATACACGCCGTCCTGCTTGAGGGCGGGCGGGCCGATCGCTGGACCTTCGAGGTCGAACGACTGGCGGGATTTCGACCGCTTCTGCCCCCGGAGTGGGGCGAGAGGCCGGCTGAGGACCCGGACAAGGATTTGAGCGGGCGGGGTTCTGCTCCCTGATCAGGGGGCGGGGCGCCGCACGATTTTTTGTGTTTGAACGAGACGATGGCGGATATCCCGCCGTCCCGAGTAAAGCGACCGGATGACTGACGAGAACGACAAGACCAACGACGGCCCGCAAACCCCGACCGGGACTCCGTCCCAGACGGGGCCGCGCGCGCCGCTGAGCCTGAAGCCCCGGCAGGCGGGGTCGGTTTCGACCGGCACCGTGCGCCAGAGCTTCAGCCACGGCCGCACCAAGACCGTGGTGGTCGAGACCAAGCGCCGCGTCGGCGCGGTCCCCGGGCATCAGCGCCCGCAGGGCTTCGATGTCGCGCGTCCGAAGACCGAGGCTCCGGCCGCCCCGCGCCCGACCGCTCCGTCCCGCGACGGCGGCGGCCTGTCGGCGTCCGAGCAGGAGGCGCGCCGCCGCGCCATCGAACTGGCCACCCGCCAGAACGCCGAGCGTGAAGCCGCCGCCGCCGCCGAACGCGCCCGCAAGGACGCCGCCGCCCGCGAGCAGGCCGCCGCCGCCGACAAGGCCGCCAGCGCCGCCCAGGCCGAAGCCGCCGCCGCCC
>NZ_DASPMQ010000011.1:0-59802 GCF_035626975.1 Brevundimonas sp. | reverse complement strand
CTCCGCGATCGAGATCGCGGCGGGCTCGCAGCCGAACGAGGTGCTCTACCGCCCGGTGGACGAGCTCGAGCTCTCGGTGCGCTCGGCCAACTGCCTGAAGAACGACAACATCGTCTACATCGGCGACCTGATCCAGAAGACCGAGGGCGAAATGCTTCGCACCCCGAACTTCGGCCGCAAGTCGCTGAACGAGATCAAGGAAGTGCTGGCGACCATGGGGCTCAGCCTCGGCATGGACGTGCCGAACTGGCCGCCGGAAAACATCGAAGACCTGGCCAAGAAGTTCGACGACCAGATCTAGTTTCAACCCTCCGCCCAAGGCCCCTTCCGGGGACGCGGAGCGGTTAGAATGAGAGAACCCCAGGTCCGCTTTCGTGGAAACCAGGGTGAGTAGGAGAGACCCCGATGCGCCACGGCGCCGCCTATCGCAAGCTCGGTCGCACGAGCGCTCACCGGACCGCCATGTTCGCCAACATGGCCGCGTCGTTGATCAAGCACGAGCAGATCACCACGACCCTGCCCAAGGCGAAGGAGCTGCGTCCCTTCGTCGAGAAGCTGGTCACGCTCGCCAAGAAGGGCGACCTGCACGCCCGCCGTCAGGCCATCAGCCACGTCCGCGACGTGCCGCAGGTGGGCAAGCTGTTCGAGACGATCGGCCCGCGCTACGCCGACCGTAACGGCGGCTATATCCGCATCATGAAGGCCGGCTACCGCCACGGCGACAACGCCGCGATGGCCGTCATCGAGTTCGTCGACCGCGACGTCGCCGCCAAGGGCCTGGACTCGGGTCCGGTCTACGCTGTCGAGGGCGACGAAGAAGCCTAAGTCCCGGCCATTGGGCCAGGACGAAAGGGCGGCCGGTGCGAACCGGCCGCCCTTTTTTCATGTCCGCGACGCGTGGCCTGAATGTGGCAATTTTGAGACAGAAGCTTCGCGGGAATCAAATATCAACGTTATCTCAGGATCACTACGGGCCGGGCCTGCCTTTCACGAGTCTCATGAGAGGGGGGGCGTCATGCGTCACCAGGCAGGGTTCAACGGCTTGCAGCGGTCCGCGCTTCTTGCGGCGACTTCACTGGCGGCGGTCTTCGGCGCCCCGTCGGTTGTATTGGCGCAGGATCCGGGCGTCACCGAGGTGGAAGAAGTCATCGTCACCGGCAGCAGACGCGCGTCGACGGTCCAGGACGTTCCCTTCTCCATCAACGCCCAGACGCAGGAAGACATCCAGCGGTCCGGCGCCGTCAATCTGGAAGATCTGTCCCGCAACGTCGCCGGATTGACCATCCAGAACCTCGGACCAGGGCAAAGCCAGGTCTCGGTGCGCGGAGTCTCGGCCGGTCAGGTCGTTCGAGACCAGCCGGGCGTGAAGGAGCAGGTCGGCGTCTATCTGGACGAGTCGGTGATCTCACTCTCGTTGTTCACGCCGGATCTGGACCTGTTCGACCTGAACCGGGTCGAAACCCTACGCGGTCCGCAAGGGACGCTCTTTGGCTCGGGCTCGGTCGGCGGCACCATCCGCTACATCACGAACCAGCCGCGGCTGAACGAGACGGGCGGCCTGCTGGAGGGCAACGTCAACTTCGTCGATGGCGACTCCATGGGGGGGCACGTCAAGGGCGCCGTCAACGCGCCGATCAGCGACGTGCTGGCCTTGCGCGCCGTCGCCTATCACACGGACTACGGCGGCTATATCGACGCCTTGCGGGAAGGCGGGGGTCGGGAGGAGAACGTAAACGGGGGTCACCGGACAGGCGGCCGCGTCGCCCTGCTCTTCCAGCCCAACGACCGGGTGAGCATCACGCCGCGCCTTGTCTATCAGGAGATCCGGGCCGACGGGTTCAACCGACAGGAGGCGTTCAACCTGTTCGCCAACCCCTTCACGACGACCCGGCCCGCGATCACGCTCGGCGAGCGTGAACAATACCTGCTGCTGGACGAGAGTTTCGCCGACGACACGGCGCTTGCGGATATCACCGCGACGTTCGACCTCGGAGCGGTCTCGCTCGACTCGGTGACCAGCTACATCGACCGCAACATCGTCCTGAACCGTGACGCCAGCTCCCTGACTGGCAGCGTGTCGGTCGACCTTGGCTATCCGAGCGCGGCGGTGACCCTGCCGTCGACCCTCGTCGACACCACCGACCTTCAGCAGTTCTCCCAGGAATTGCGATTGAGTTCCAACGGGGACGGCCCTTTCCAGTGGCTGGTGGGGGCGTTCTATTCGCAGGTGGATCGTCAATACAGCCAACGCCTGCCCACGCCGGGTTATGACGCGTACACCGACGCCCGCTTCGGCCCCGGCACCTCGGCGGCCGTCGCCAACGGCTTTCCACTGAACTCGCCCTACAACGCCGACCTCCCGTACGACATCGAGCAGATGGCCGTGTTCGGCGAGGCCAGCTACAACATGGGCCGGCTGACCATCACGGGGGGCGGCCGCTTCTACGACTTCTCGGAGGAACGCCGCTTCACCTCCGGCGGATTGTTCGCCAACGGCGATGATCAGGTCGACGAGACGTCCTCGAACGGTTTCACCCCGCGGGTTTTGCTCAGCTACGAGGCGACGGATTCGATCACTCTGAACGCCCAGGCCGCCCAGGGTTTCCGCCTTGGCGGGGTCAATGATCCGCTCAACCTGCCGCTCTGCACCCCGGAGGACGCCGCCATCTTCGGCGGATTCCAGTCCTACGAGGACGAGACGCTGTGGAACTATGAGGCCGGGGTGAAGTCGCGCTTCAGCGGCATGACTTTCAACGCGGCGGCCTTCTACACCGACATCGAGAACCTGCAGACGACGCTGGACGCCGGCTCCTGTTCGTCGCGCGTCGTGTTCAACGTGCCCAAGGCCCACACCATGGGTCTGGAAGCCGAATTCTCCGGCGAGATCGCGCCCGGCTTCGAGATCGGCGTCTCGGGCAGCCTGGTCGAGGCCGAGTTCGACTCTACCGTCCGGGACGGGTCGGGGGCGGTCATCGGCGGCATTCGCGAAGGCAATCGTCTGCCGTCGGTCCCGAAGTTTCAGATCTCCCTCAACGCCACCTACACGCGCCCGATCAGCGCGAGCGCCGACGGCTACATCACGGCCTCGTTCCAGCATGTCGGCAGCCGCTATACCCAGGCCAGTGACCAGGAGAACAACCCGCGCAGCTTCGTCTCGGGCTTGCCGTTCGGCGGCGCGTCCGGCGCCGATGCGACGGTCCTGGACCTCGAACTGCCCAGCTATGAGATCTTCAACCTGAGCGCCGGGGTCGAGATGGACAACGGCGTCGACGTCGTCGTCTACGTCAACAACCTGTTCGACGAGAACCCGCTGCTGTCGTTCGACCGGGAGCGCGGCGGCCGGGCCCGGCTCGGCTATACCGTGGGCCAGCCGCGCATCGTCGGCATGACCGTGCGCAAGGCCTTCTGACGTAGACCGGAGTCGAAAAACCTAGGGGCGGCCGGAGCGATCCGGCCGCCCTTTTCCTTGACGCCGTGGCGGTGAGGAAACCATGGGCCACGAAGACTGGGCGGGCGCCTTCCGGGAACGCGCCTCGCTCCCCAGATGAGATCAAACGGGGGTCTTCCATGCCTGCAGCCGACGTCGCCATTGAACGCTACCGCTCCGATCACGCCGCCGCCTGGCGATCGCTGAACGAGGACTGGCTGATCGCCGGCGGCTATGTGCTGGAGCCGAAGGACCAGCTGGTGCTGGGCGATCCCCAGGGGGCGATCCTCGACAAGGGCGGCGCCATCTTCATCGCCGCGCGGGACGGCGTTCCGGTCGGCTGCTGCTCCCTGATGACCATGGCCGACGGCGGCTACGAGGTCGGCAAGATGGCCGTGATCGAGAGCGCGCGCGGCCTGAACCTCGGCTGGCGGCTGCTTGAGGCCTGCGAGGCGCACGCCCGTGCCGCGGGCGCCCCACGCCTGTATCTGGAGACCAACAAGGCCCAGACCCACGCCATCGCCCTGTACCGCCGCTTCGGCTTCGTCGACCTGCCGCCGCAGCCGACGCCCTACGCCCGCTGCGACGTGTGGATGGAAAAGCGGATCTAGCGGACGAAGGCCTCGTAGAGCACGGCGGTCCAGATCAGCACGGCGCAGAGGACGCGGGCGATCCGGTCCCGGAGGGGGCGGCGCGGCGGGGGCGGGAGTCTGTCGGATAGCGGCATCGGCCAGTGTAAAGCCGATCCGCAGCGTGCCGGAAATCGATTAATCCGCGCCGCTTTGTGAGCTGAGATCACATACGAGGACGCGTCGGCGGGGCGGCTACTCTTTCGACAGATCCTGCCGTTTGAACCAGGCGATCGAGGCTCCCAACGGGAGCAGGGTCCACAGCGCCAGGCCGACTATGGCCGGCCACAAGGCTGCGGCGGTGATCGGCGCTGGTGTGATGCCCGGGACCAGCAGGGTCTTCAGGGCGTCATAGGACAGGCCGGGCATGAGCAGCTGGGCCGCCCACCCGTCCGGATGCAGGCCCAGAAACGCCATCAGCGGCGGGATGCCGAGGATGGATTGACCGAAGCCGAGAGCCAGCGGCACGAACAGCGCCGCCAGCATCGAGCGTGTCACGATCGCGGTCAGCAGACCGATGAGGCCGAACTGGACGATACGGATGCAGGACAGCAGCCAGATCAGCAGGGTATCGCCCGCTTCGGCCAGGCTCATGTCGAAGCTGAGTGGACGCTGATAGATGATCGCCTGGCTTGCGAAGAATAAAAGGCTGGCGACCAGCAGGACCAGCATGGTGGCGAGCGCCAGGACCTTCATGACGCCCACCTTGCCGAGGATCAGCGAGGTGCGGTCGTTTCGGGCGCTGATCAGCCGCCAGCTCTCCCACCGATAGTCCCCGGCGTAGACGGTCGCGCCCGCGATCAGCATGAAGACGAGGATCATCCCGCCGAGCTTGGCTTCCGCCGCGAGGTTGGCGGTGAAGGTCAGGGCCTCGGCCAGGTTCACCGGCGAGACGGGCATGGTCGGCAAGTTCGCGCCGGCAGCGAGCTTGTCGCCTTGAGCCTTGTTGAGGTGGTAGGCGATGCCGCCCACTGCGAATAGCAGCGGCGTGAAGATCACGCTCCAGAACACCGTCATACGGTTCTTCGACAGGCGGTAGCCTTCGGCGCGAATGGCGTCAGCCAGCATGGATCGTCTCCGGCGCCTGCACGGCGCCCGTCTCGGTGAAGAAGATGGCTTCGAGATCGGTGCCGACCCAGCGGGCCTCGTGGATGTCGACCCCGGCCCCGGCCAGGGCGCGGATCAGCGCCGGCCCCTCGGCCCGCTTGATGTCGGCGAGGACGGCGTCGCCCTCGGCCGCACCTTTCGAGCCGAGGACCTCGAGCACCTGGGCCTGCTGGGTGACGGACAGGCGCAGCCGCTCGCCGACGGCGGTCAGTTCGCTGACCGCGCCCTCGCGCACCAGCTTGCCCTTGTTGAGGATGGCCACCCGGTCGCAAACGCGCTGGACCTCCAGAAGCTGGTGGCTGGCCAGGACGACGGTGACGCCTTCATGGTCGGCCAGGGCGCGGATCAGGGCGCGCATCTCCTGTATGCCGGGAGGATCCATGCCGCTGGTCGGTTCGTCGAGGATGATCAGTTCGGGGTCGCTGAGCAGGGCGGCGGCGACGCCGAGCCGCTGCATCATCCCGACCGAGAAGCCGCGCACCCGGCGGTCGGCGGCCTCGGTCAGTCCGACCCGCTCCAGCCAGCGGGGGATGTCGGCGGCGCCGGTGATGCCCTGCGCCCGCGCCAGCCACTCCAGCACCTGCCGCGCGGTCAGATAGGGCGGGAAGCGCGGCGTCTCGATCATCGAGCCCATGCGGCGCATCGCGGCGACGTCCCCGACCCCGCCGCCCATGACGATGGCGGTCCCGTCGGTGCTTCGGATCAGGCCGAGCAGGATGCGGAACAGGGTCGACTTGCCGGCCCCGTTGGGGCCCAGCACGCCATAGACGCCGCCCCTGGGGATCGACAGGTCCAGCCCGTCGAGGGCGCGCACGGTTCCGTAGGTCTTGGCCAGCCCACGCGTCTCTATAACAGCGGTCATGAGGCAGCTTGGCCTCGCGCCGCTGTCCGGCGCAAGGCGGGTCGGCATTAAGCTTCGGCAATGTGCGGTTGCGAGCCGGTTGCGCCAGGCCGCACCGGGGCGGAACGTGAGGAAAACGTAACCGTTTGAGCTCGCACGCGCCTTGATCGCGTCCAAAAGACCGGGCGAAATCGGCGTATCGGACCCTTCATTCCAGCCGGATCATGATGAAGACCAGCACGCTCGCTCTCGCTCTCGCCCTGACTCTCGCCGCCTGCGGACGGTCCAACGACACCCGCGCCCAGGACGGCGTCTTCGCCGACAACCGCGTCCTGCCCGGCGACGCCCTGTCGATGAAGGCCAGCTTCGCCCCCGTGGTCCGCGAGGCGGCCCCGGCCGTGGTCAACATCGCGGCCATCGGCGTGCAGCAGGTCCGTGATCCGTTCTGGGGCATCCCCGGCCAGCGCCAGACGGGCTCGGTCGGCTCCGGCGTCATCGTCCGCGCGGACGGCGTGGTGGTGACCAACAACCACGTCATCGAGGGCATGCAGCAGATCCGCGTCACCCTGAACGACCGGCGCGAATTCTCCGCCCGCGTCGTTCTGGCCGATCCGCGCTCGGACATCGCCGTGCTTCAGCTCGAGGGCGTCAACGAACGCCTGCCGACGCTGAACATCGACGATCGCGAGGAACAGCAGGTCGGCGATCTGGTGCTGGCCATCGGCAACCCCTTCGGGGTCGGCCAGACGGTGACCAACGGCATCATCTCGGCCCTGAACCGCACGGAAACCGGCATCTCCGACAGCGGCTCCTTCATCCAGACCGACGCGCCCATCAATCCGGGCAACTCGGGCGGGGCGCTGGTGGACATGGACGGCGACCTGATCGGCATCAACACCGCCATCTTCTCGCGCTCGGGATCCTCTTCGGGGGTCGGCTTCGCGGTCCCGGCCACCATGGTCCGGCGCGTGGTCGATTCCGCCGTCGGCGGCGCCACCGCCGTGGTCCGTCCGTGGCTGGGCGTGAAGGGCGATACGATCAGCGCCGACATCGCCCGCAGCCTCGGTCTCGACCGGCCGCAGGGATTGGTGGTCACCGACGTCTACGCCGGCGGCCCGGGCGACCGCGCCGGCCTGCGGGAAGGGGACGTCATCACCGCCATCGACGGCGCCGAGGTCAACGATCAGGGCGGTCTCAACTTCCGCGTCGGCACGCGCGCGCCGAACGACACCGTGCAGGTCAGCGTGCTGCGCGACGGACGGCCCCAGACGCTGAACGCCCGGGTGCAGCCGCTGCCGGGTGATGCGGACATCGACCGGGCCACCGTCATCCGGTCCGGTGTTCTGAGCGGGGCGCAGGTGCTCGCGCTCAATCCGGCCTTGGCCGACAGCCTCGGCGGCGATCCCTTCGCGACCGGCGTCATCGTCGGCCGGGTCCAGCGCGGCAGCTACGCCAACCGGAGCGGCCTGCAGGGCGGGGACATCATCATGGCGGTGAACGGCCGCGCCGTGACCTCGGTCGACCAGCTGGCCGATCTGGCTCGCGGTTCCGAGGTCGTCATCGAGCGGCGCGGCCGGCGCATCACCGGCGTGATCCGCTAGCCTTGGTCCCGTTTCGGTCCCGTCAGCGACCAGACATGGCCGAACGGGTCACGCAGCTTGGCGTGGCGGCCGTAGAACTCGTCGACCGGCTCGCGGATCGTGCACGCCCCCTCGGCCCGGGCCCGCTCCAGCCAGGCGTCGACGTCGTCGACCGCCAGCGCCACCGTGACCGTCGTCCCGCCCAGACTGTCCGGCGCCAGCGTCCCGATCTTTCCGATCATCTCCGGAAACTCGTCGGCGACATAGATCGAGCCGCCGTTGGCGAGCGTCAGCATGGCGTGGCCCAGGCGGCCGTCCTCCATGTCGTAGCGGTTGACCTCCCGCGCGCCGAAGGCCCGCACATACCAGTCCAGGGCGCGATGCCCGTTGCCCACCATCAGATAGGGGACGACCGGCGGATCGGGCGGGACGTAGGCCATGCTATTTCGCCTTGATCGGACTCCCGATCGACCAGCTGTGGCCGAACGGATCCTTCAGCTGGCCGTAGCGGTCGCCCCAGAACTGGTCGTCCAGCGGAAACACCGGCACCGCGCCGGCCAGCAGGGCCCGGTTCCACCATTCATCGGCGTCGTCGACCTGCAGGTGAATGGTCACCCCCTTGGGGACGATGTCCTGTTCGCCGCCGTATTCCGGGAACTCGTCATTGAGCAGGACGCTGCCGCCGTTGATGCGCAGATGGGCGTGCATCAGCCGCTCGCCGTCCTCGGCCAGATGGCGGATCAGCTCCTCGGCCCCGAAAGCGCGGACATAGAATTCGATCGCCGCCTGCCCGCCGCGCGACGGGATGGTCAGGTGCGGGGCGACGCCCGTGGTCGGCCCCTGGGCGTTGTGGTCCTCGGCCATGGCGCGGTCTCCGTTGAGCCTGACCATACTAACGCGTGAAAACCGCGACGGTTACGCCTATCTCTGATCCTCCATGAGCGACCTGTTCGAAGCCTCCGGCATCCATCCCCCCGACGCGCCGCTGGCCGACCGCCTGCGCCCCCGCACGCTCGACGAGGTGGTGGGCCAGGAACATCTGCTGGGAGAGGGCGGGCCGATCCGGCGCATGGTCGAGGCGGGGCGGCTCGGCTCGATGATCCTGTGGGGACCGCCGGGCACCGGCAAGACCACCATCGCCCGTCTGCTGGCCCAGGCGGCCGGCTACCAGTTCCAGTCGCTGAGCGCCGTCTTCTCCGGCGTCGCCGACCTCAAGAAGGCTTTCGAGGCCGCCCGCATGCGCCGCGCCGCCGGCCAGTCGACCCTGCTGTTCGTCGACGAGATCCACCGGTTCAACCGCGCCCAGCAGGACGGTTTCCTGCCGTTCGTGGAGGAGGGGGTCGTGACCCTCGTCGGGGCCACGACCGAGAACCCCTCGTTCGAATTGAACGGGGCGCTGCTGTCCCGTTGCCAGGTCTATGTGCTGAAACGGCTCGACGACGCGGCTCTCGATCAACTGTTGATTCGAGCCGAGGCGCAGGAGGGCAAGACCTTGCCGCTCACTCCGGAGGCGCGTCAGGCCATGCTCGCCCTGGCCGACGGCGACGGCCGCTACCTGCTGACCATGTCCGAGGTCCTGTTCGACCTGACCTCGGCCGACCCGCTCGACGTCCAGGCGCTCGCCGGCGTCCTGCAGAAGCGCGCGCCGGCTTACGACAAGAGTCGAGAAGAGCATTATAACCTCATATCTGCGCTGCATAAATCGGTTCGCGGCTCCGACCCGGATGCGGCCCTTTACTGGCTGGCGCGGATGCTCAACGGCGGCGAGGATCCGCTCTATCTGGCCCGTCGCATCGTGCGCATGGCGGTCGAGGACATCGGCGAGGCCGACCCCCTGTCCCTGCTGGTCGCCAATGCGGCGAAGGACACCTACGACTTCCTTGGCTCTCCCGAGGGCGAACTGGCCCTGGCCCAGGCCGTGGTCCACCTCGCCACCGCGCCCAAGTCGGTCGGCGTCTACGAGGCCTTCAAGGCGGCGAAGCGGGCGGCGGCCGAGACAGGTTCGCTGATGCCGCCGGCGCACATCCGCAACGCTCCGACGAAGCTGATGAAGTCGCTCGGCTACGGCAAGGGCTACCAGTACGACCCCTCGACCCCCGAGGGCTTCTCCGGCGCCAACTTCTTCCCCGACGGCATGGAGCGCCGCGTCTTCTACGCGCCCAAGGGCGAGGGCCACGAGGCCAAGGTCAAGGAGCGGCTCGAGCGCTGGGCGGCGCTGCGGGCGGGCGACGACCAGGGTTAGCGTCGCTTTCCCATCGCGACACCGCGCTATTCGGTGAATGCTCAGGGTTTGCTCATGCCGCTCACCGCGCTCTGGATCAGGGTGGAGACCTTGATCACAGGAGGGAAAGCGGATGGCGGCGAAGGCAACGCGGGGCGACGGGCGGTGGCTTACGAGGGCGGCGCTGGTGCTGGTCGTCCTCGGCGGAGGGCTGATCGCGATGGCGGCGACGACGCCCTGGCACACGGATGCGAACGCCTATTTCGAAGGTTTGAAGGGGATTCGCGAGAGCCTGTACGACGATACGGGCGGGACAGGCGGGATGGACTCCTTCGATCGGGCGTCGCGCGATTTTCATGCGCTCCAGGACCGATACGAGACGCCCAAATGGCTCTACGCCGACCTGGGCTATGCGGCGATGGCGTGGTCGCTGCTGCTGTATGTGGCCGCAGTCGGCGGCTGGCGTGCGACGAGGCGGGTGACCGTCGTGGTTCCCCTCAGCTTGGCGTTGCTGGTGACCGGGCTGTTCGCTTCGGCGTTTCAGGCCGTGGGGCGCGAGCAGGTCCCAGAATGGGCCGATACCCTCGCCATTCCCCTGATGGGCGCGGTCGGCGTCGGCATCGTCCTGCTGCCGGTCGTTCTGGCTCTGGCCCTCGCGCCGATCCTGTTCACCCGGCGAGATCCTGTCGTCCTGTGGTCCGTGGTCGGGCGGCGGTGGGGAACCTCGCTTGTCGTCAGCCTGATGTATCTTGCCCCCGCCGGTCTCGCGGTGCTCGCGGTTCTCGTTGCATGGCAAACCGGAGGCTGGGCGATCTCCACCGGCGGAGCGGTCATGCTCTGGCTTCTGCTCAACGCCCGGGCGATCTGGCTCGGCCGCTCGACCCCGGTATCCACGCAACCGTTGCCGTAACGGTGTTTTCGGATCATTCTCCCGCATCGGAATCCTTGGGAGGGGACCATGACCGACACGACTTCCATGACCACGCGCACGCCCTGGCACCTGTGGGTGGTGGGCGTGGTGAGCCTGCTTTGGAACGGCTTCGGGGCCACCGACTTCGCGATGACCATGGTCAACCGCGAGGCCTGGTTCGAGATGATGAAGGTGACTCCGGAACAGGCGGCGCTGATGGCCGCGATGCCCGCCTGGACCTATGTCGCCTGGTTCGCCGGCACCTGGGGGGCCTTCCTGGGGACCTTGGCCCTGTTGTTCCGGTCGCGTTGGGCGGTCCAGTTGTTCCTGGTTTCGCTGATCGGCCTGGCCATCAGCCTGGTCTATAGCTACGGCCTGTCCGAGGCGGGCGCCTCGATGGGACAAAAGGGCGTCATCACCTACGCCTGCATCACCGCCGGCGCGCTGTTCTTCCTCTGGTACGCCTGGACCATGGGCAAGAAGGGCGTGCTGCGCTGAGGGCTGACGGGGGAGGGCGGTTCGCGTAAGCACGCGCGGTGACCGACCGCTCCCCCGTATCCCTCTCCGAAGACGAGATCGCCGCCGTCCGTTCGTGGGTGATCCACGAGGACCCGCAGGTGCTCGTCCTCAACAAGCCCGCGGGCCTGTCCAGCCAAGGCGGGCGGATCAAGGCGCACACCCTGGACGATCTGCTTTGGGCCTTCATGCGCTCCAACGGCAAGCGGCCCGAACTGGTGCATCGGCTCGACCGCGACACCTCCGGCGTCATCCTCGCGGCCAAGACCAAGCCGGCCGCCGGCTTTCTCGGCAAGGCGCTGCAGATGCGCCGCTTCCGCAAGACCTATCTGGCCCTCGTCTCCGCCGCGCCCGAGCCTCGCTCCGGCATGATCGACGCCCCGCTGGTCCGGCAGGAGATCGGGCGCGAGAGCTATATGCGCGTCTGCGCCTTCGACGCCCCCGGCGCCCAGGGCTCGCAAAGCCGCTACCGCACCCTGTCCGCCTCCGAGGACGGCGCCCTGGTCGAGCTGGAGCCGCTGACGGGGCGGATGCACCAGCTGCGCGTGCACATGGCCCATGTGGGCCGTCCGCTCGTCGGCGACCCCCGCTACGGCGGCGCCCTGACCTTCGCCGGCCGGGCCGCGCCGCGCCTGATGCTGCACGCCGCGAAGCTGACCTTCCCCCACCCCGAGGGCGGCGACCGCACGGTGAAGGCCCCGTTGCCGGCGGATTTCGAGGCGTTGAAGGCCGCGGCAGCGCTCTAGGGCGACGGAACGAACAGGGCCCGTGACGCGCTTTTTCGGCAGCACGCCCGGAGCTCCGCCATGAACCGCCTGACCCTGCCAATTCTCGCCGCCGCCGGCCTCGCCCTGTCGGCCTGCGCCAGCCTCGCCCCCTACGGCCCGCAGGTCTCCGCCGGCGGACAGGGCTATGTCGAGCAGCGCATTGAATCCAACCGCTTCCGCGTCACCTACAACGGCGTCGGTCATCCCGGGCCGGTGGCCGACTACGCCCTGCTGCGGGCGGCCGAACTGACCACGGCGCAGGGCTACGACTGGTTCGAGGTCACCCAGCGCTGGACCGACGGCCGGCCCGACAGCGCCGGCGGCTTCCGGCCCAGCGTCGGCGTCGGCTACGGCTCCAGCAGTTACGGCGGCCGCTACGGGAACTACCGCAGTTCCGGCGTCGGCGTCGGCGTCGGCCTGAATTTCAGCGGCCCTTCGCCGACCTCGACCTCGCTGGAGGTGGTGATGGGCAACGGCGAGCGCCCCGACCGCCCGAACGCCTATGACGCCCGCGGGGTGCAGGACAGCCTGCGCGGTCGTCTCCTCTAGGCGTTAACGCCCGCCGCGTGTCAGCGCCCGGTATTCGACCAGCCGCTCCTTGTCGCGCCGCACCTGCTCGCCGACCGCGTTGTCGACGTCCAGCGAGGCGTATCGGACCCAGCCGTCGACGCCCAGCTTGTCCTGGATCGCCGTCACCGGCGTCCGCCAGCGGAAATAGGACAGCCAGGTCACGAGCCCGCCGATCAGCACCGCCACGGCCTGCAGGCCCCGGAAGGCCGCCTCGCGCCCCTCCGGCGCCGGCTCCAGCGCGAACACGGCCAGCCAGACCAGCAGCACCAGCGGCGTCGTCAGCCGCGCGAACCAGCGCATCCAGTAGCGTTCGCGGCGCACCCGCCACAGCTCCATCTGCACGTGCTTCTCGAGGTACTCCATGCGCGCGCCCAGCCACATGGTCAGCCGGGTCAGGAACATGGCGCGCTGGCCCCAGCCCTTGCCGTCCTGCTGGAACTGGGTCTCGGCCTGGTCCGACAGGGCGCGGGCGTTGGTGAACAGGTTCTGGATCTCGCGCGTCCGCTGCACGATCTCGCGCGACAGCTCGTAGGAGTCGTTCTCCAGCCGGAACCGGTACTGGATGAACAGGATGGCGTTCAGGGCCCAGAAGCCCCCCAGCACCAGCAGCATGCCGCCTCCGGCCAGCGCGAGGCCCATGGGGTTGGTTCCGGTCCACTGCGCGAACTGGGTCGGGCCGAAGGTGGCCAGCAGCATCAGCCCGACCAGGGCCAGCGCCTGGTTCAGCCGCTTGACCGCGACGTGCACGCACAGCGCCCTGAACACCGTACGCCCATAGGCGTGGATGCGGCTGCGGATGTCCTGCTCGGCCGGGAACCGCTCCTCGATCTGGCGCGCGAACAGCACGTGGAAGCGGTCGGGTTTCCCCTCGGTCTCCCAGAAGGGGAAGATGTCCAGCGGCTGGTTGAAATACTCGTCGATGTGGGCCGAGATGTTGGCCACCACGGCCGGATCGGTGGAGAAATAGTCGCTGTCGCTGATCGGCCGGGTGATGCCCTCGTCGGAGCGCGACGGCCCCAGCCCGCGCGGCGGACCGGAAGGGGGAATGGCGCGCTCGGCGTGATCGGCGGCCCCCGGCGGCGGCGGATTGGCGTCGCCCAGCGGTGCAGACAGGCGCGCGTCGAAGCCCTGCCCGCCGTGGCCGCCGTCGAGCGGCGCCCCGTGGGCGTGGTGAGCCTGGCTGTGGTCGTCGTGCGACATGGCGCTTCCGGCGGTCCTCTGATCTCGGTCGGCCAGCCTGGCAGATCGCCGGGGCGGGTCGAGGCCCTTCTCTCACGACGCGAAGCCGCGCCGTCGGCTCCCGGTATCGCCGTTAACCGAACCGTCCGGCAAGTGAAGTTTCGGTCAGAACGGCCAGCGCGCCATCGCCGCCGCGAAGCCCAGCAGCGGAACCAGCAGCAGCGCCTGCAGTCCGACCGCCAGCCGCGCCCGCTTCAGCTGGTCCGCCGGCGGAACGAAGCCCGCGTCGCCCGCCGCCGCCTTGCGCCAGCGCAGGAACAGCAGCGTCGGCGCGACGGAGACCAGGCCGATCGCCGCGAACATGGCGATCTTGGCCCAGAAGAACGGATTGGCCTCGTAAAAGGCCCAGCCCTTGCCGCCCCAGATCACCCGGCCGACGCCGATGACGACCACCAGCCCCGCTGTCATCCCGAACCGCGCGTCCAGCCTGGCCAGACGGGACACGTCGACCACCGGCGCCCGGAGCATCGCCCCCTCCATCGCCAGCGTGGCGACGAGGCTGAAGACGGCGAGGTGGTGGAGAATGGCGAGGATGAGGTCGAGCACACGGGCCTCCTTCGTTTTGCCGCCGAGTCCAGTATAAGCCCCGCACTATGACACGACTTCTGATCGTTGCGGCCGGCGGAGCGCTCGGAGCCATGGCGCGCTACGGCGTCGGCGTCTGGGCTTTCCGCCTGTTCCCGGCCTCGGCCTGGCCGTGGGGCACACTCGCCGTGAACATCGTCGGCGGCCTGCTGATGGGCCTGCTGGCCGGCTGGCTGGCCTTCCGGGGCGGGCTTCACACCGAGTCCATCCGCCTGTTCGCCGCCGTCGGCGTGCTGGGCGGCTTCACCACCTTCTCGGCCTTTTCGCTGGAGACGGCGCTGATGATCGAGCGCCGCCAATTCGCCATGGCCGGCAGCTATGTCGCCCTGTCGGTGGTCCTGTCGATCGCCGCCCTGTTCATCGGCCTGATGGTCGCCCGCCGCGCCTTCGGAGCCGCCCTTTGACTGACGAACCCATCCAGGACGCGCCCGACGCGCCCAAACGCGAGGTCCAGACCCTCTATGTGGCCGAGGCCGAGGACGGCATCCGGCTGGACCGCTGGTTCCGCCGGCGCTGGCCGCACCTGTCCAACATCCAGGTGCAGAAGATGGCCCGCAGCGGCCAGATCCGCGTCGACGGGGCCCGCATCAAGCCCGAAGGCCGCCTGACCGCCGGGGCCGCGGTGCGCGTGCCGCCGATCCCCGACGACACCTCGCGTCAGGCGGGCGACGCCCACACCCTCAGCGCGCAGGACATCCGCTTCGCCAAATCCCTCGTGCTCTACGAGGACGAGATGGTCATCGCCATCAACAAGCCCCACGGCCTGGCTGTGCAGGGCGGCACCAAGACCAGCCGCCACGTCGACCGCCTGCTGTCGGCCTGGGGCGAGGGGATGGAACGGCCGCGGCTGGTGCACCGGCTCGACCGCGACACCTCCGGCGTCCTGCTGCTCGGCAAGGGTCCCGAGGCGGCCAAGCGTCTGGCCGGGGCCTTCGCCCGGCGTCAGGCGAAGAAGACCTACTGGGCCATCGTCATCGGCAATCCCAAGCCCGCCGCCGGCCAGATCGACATGCCGCTGAAGAAGACCGGTATCAACGACTTCGAGATGATGCGCCCCGCCGACCGCAAGGACCCCCGGGCCGAGCCGGCCGAGACCGCCTTCGCCACCATCAGCCGCGCCGCCCACCGCGCCTCGTGGATGGCCCTGCGCCCCTTCACCGGCCGCACCCACCAGCTGCGCGCCCACATGGCCGCCATCGGCCATCCGATCCTCGGCGATCCCAAATACGGCGACGACAAGTCGCGCGAGCTGTCGGGCAATCTGAAGCTCCAGCTCCACGCCCGCCGCATCGAGCTGGACCACCCCTCCGGCGGCAAGCTGATCGTCGAGGCCCCGCTGTCGCCCGAGATGAAGGCCGGCTTCGCCCATTTCGGCTTCGAGGAGGCCGAGGGCAACGAGAGCGATCCGTTCGAGGGCGTGAGGCGGATTCGATGACCCGCCCCCTCGCAGTCTTCGACATCGACGGCACCCTCGTCGACAGTCGCGCCTCCATCCACCGCGCCGCCTGCGAGGCCGCGCGCGACATCGGCCTGCCCGAGCCGGACTACGACCGCGTGCGCCAGATCGTCGGCCTGTCGCTCGATCACGCCATGGCGGTGCTGGAGCCGGGCCTGAGCCCCGAAGATCTGGCCCGTTTCATCGCCGGCTTCCGCGCCAGCTTCAACCGCATGTACGAGGCGGGGCACGAAGAGCCGCTCTATCCGGAGGCCATGGCCACCCTGCGCCGGCTTCACCGCGACGGCTGGCGTCTGGCCCTGGCCACCGGCCAGAATCGCCGCGGCGTGGCGCGCAACCTGGCCCGTGAGGGCTGGGCCGATCTGTTCATCTCGTCCCATTGCGCCGAGGACGGCCCCGGCAAGCCCGATCCCGCCATGCTGCACGCGGCCATGGCCGCCTGCGACGCGGAGCCTGAGAGCACCGTCATGATCGGCGACACCGCCCATGACATCACGATGGCGATCAACGCCGGCGTCCTGCCGCTCGGCGTCGCCTGGGGCTTCCACACGGTCGAGGAGCAGAAGGCGGCCGGCGCGCGGCATGTCGCGGGCACCTTCGGCGAACTGTGCGTCGTACTGGACGGCTTCGCCGCCCGCGCTCCCGTCTCGAGAGTCGCCTGAGCCTTCGCGGTTAGTCCACCGCCCGGGGGTGACTCGGCTCCGCGGACAGGCGAAGCTCCTGCAGCGGCCCGGGGACCGCTTTTTCAGGAGAAGACGATGGCCGGTTTCCTGCGCGCGGGATCTGTTCTCTGTGCTCTGGTTCTGGCTCTTGCGGCGATGACGGCTCCGGCGCTGGCGCAACAGCCGCCTCCGGCGGCGGCCGAGCGCGACGGAGGGCGGGATTTCGACTGGGAAATCGGCGAATGGACCACGCGGCTGTCGCGCCTGCAGCGGCCGCTCAGCGGCTCCACGACCTGGGTCGAGTATCAGGGGACCACCGTGGTCCGCCCGGTGCTGGGCGGCGGCAATCTGGTTGAGCTGTCGGTCGAGGGGCCGGCGGGGCGGATCGAAGGCGTCTCGCTGCGTCTCTATGATCCGGACGCCCGGCAGTGGAGCCTCAATTTCGCCGGCGGCGGCGTGCTCAGCCCGCCCGTGTTCGGCGAGTTCAGGGACGGCCGCGGCGTCTTCTTCGGCCAGGACACCTGGGCGGGGCGGGCCATTCTGGTCCGGTTCGTGATTTCCGACATCACCGCGGATTCCGCGCGCTTCGAACAGGCCTTTTCGGCCGACGGCGGGGCGACCTGGGAGGTCAACTGGATCGCGGTCGACACCCGTCGCTGAGCCTAGCTGGCGCAGGTCCAGACCGCGTCGAAGGTTTCGTGTCGGCCGCCCGAGGTGGCCGTGACGCGCACGGGGCGGCTCAGCGAGCTCTCCGGCCCGGCGACCGCCTCGCCGAGGTCGGGGGCGGCGTCGATCCGGATCACCGCGCCGCCGCCTTCAAAGCGGCCTCCGCGCGCCATGTCGCTGATCTCCCTCAGCGGCGCGCCGGTCAGGTCGACCACCTCGCCGTCCACCCTTGCCACGGCGTCGCCGATGACCGCGACCACCAGCTCCGCGCCGCCGCGTGACAGGCTGCAGCCCGCGCCGTTCCGGAGCCGGTTTTCGAAGTCGGCCCGGCTCAGCCCCGACAGGATCGTCGGCGCGGCCGCGGGCGCCGCGGGGCCGCCGGGCGGCTGCGGCGGGACCGGCGTTCCCGTAGCGGGCCGGCTGTCGGCCGGCGCCACATCACGGGGCGTGGACGTCGGCGCCTCGCACCCCGCCGCCAGCAGGGCCAGCCCGGCGAGCGGGATCAGAGTCTTCATCACGGTCTCCATCGGGTCCCAACGTCTGATCCGGCGCGACGCTCCACGTGCAAGCAGGCCGCCGAGCGTATAAGGACAGCGCCGATGAAACCGCCCCTCTCCATGTCGCTCGATCCCAACGTCGCCGCCCGCAAGGGCTTCCGCGAGTCCGAGGAGCGCCTCAAGCGCTTCTGGAAGGCCGTCGACGTGGCGGAAGGGGAGGGCGGCTGGAGCGTGACCCTCGACGGCCGCACGCCGAAGACCCCCGCCCACGCCCCGCTGCGCCTGCCGACCGAAGCCGCCGCCCGCCTCGTCGCCGACGAATGGGCCGCCCAGGGCGAGTTCATCGAGCCGGGGACCATGCCCGCCACCCGCCTCGCCTCGACCGCCATCGACCGCGTCAGCCGGGCGCGCGAGCCGGTCGCCGACGAGATCGCCGCCTTCGCCGGCTCGGACCTGCTCTGCTATCTGGCGGACCACCCGACGGCGCTGGCCGTCGAACAGGCCCGCGAATGGACGCCGTGGCGCGACTGGGCGGCGCTGGAGCTGGGCGTGGTGCTCGAACCGGCCGAGGGCGTCGTCCACCGGCCCCAGGACCCCGCCGCCATCGCCCGCGTGCGCGAACTGGCCCTGCGCCTCGACGACTTCGCCCTGACCGGCCTGGCCATGGCCACGCCCCTGCTGGGTTCCGCCGTCCTCGCCTTCGCCGTCCAGCGCGCCGTCCTGTCCGGCGAGGCCGCCTTCGATCTCAGCCGCCTCGACGAGGCCTTCCAGGAACGCCAGTGGGGCGTCGACGCCGAGGCCGCCGACCGCACCGCCGCCCGCCGGGCCGAGGCGGCGCTGATCGACCGGTGGTTCCGGGCGCTGGAGGGCTAACTTTCCAGTGTGGAAAATTATCACTTGACGATCTGGAAAGTCGCCATCACTTTCCAGATCAGAAAGTGAGAACCCGCTGATGTCCGAAGACCCGACCCCCGCCGAAGCCCTCGAGGCCATCGCCCGCTCACGCCGCGCCGTGCATGACCGCGTCGCCACCGGCGGCTGGCGCTATGACCTGACCTACGCCGCCATCGTCGCCGGCATGATCGGGGGCCAGGCCCTCGACAACCCGTCCAACGTTCTCGCCAGCACCCTCGGCGTCCTGGCCCTGGTCGGCGTTTTCCAGCACGAGAGCCGCCGCACCGGCCTGCGCATCACCGGCGTGTCGCCGCGCCGGGCCCGGTGGGTCGCCATCGCCATGGGGCTGATCCTCGCCGCCGTCATGCTGGGCCTGGTCTATCTGAGGCGGACGGCCGCCGACCTCCCGGTCGCCCTGATCGGCGGCGGCGCCGCGGCGGTCGCCTTCGGTCTGGCCCTCGCCGGCTCGCGCCTGTGGCGCCGCGTCTACCGGGCCGAGATGGGGGCGGGGGAATGAGCCGGGTCCCGCAGTTCGACCCGGTCATCCACGCCCCCGGCCGGCTGCAGATCTGCGCCATCCTGTCGGCCGCCGACGAGGCCGAGTTCGCCATGGTCCGCGACGCCATCGCCGTGTCCGACTCGGTGCTGTCCAAACACCTCAAGCAGCTGGAGGAGGCGGGCTACATCAGGCTGCGCAAACAGGCCCATGCGGGGCGCCAGCGCACCTGGCTGTCGCTGACCTCCGTCGGCCGCGCCGCCTTCGCCGCCCATGTGGCCGAGCTGCAGCGGCTGGCGGGGCTGACCGCGCCGACCCTGCTCGGCGAGGGGTTTGCGGGCTAGAAATCCTCCCCCGCAGGGGGAGGGGGACCGTCCGAAGGACGGTGGAGGGGGTGCTTGCCACCGCACCCGCCTCTCCTTAAGCCTCGCGCCCAGGGAGACCCGACCATGCAAGACATCCTCGAACAGCTCGAAGCCCGCCGCGCCGCGGCCCGCCTCGGCGGCGGCGAGACGCGCATCGCAAGCCAGCACGCCAAGGGCAAGCTGACCGCGCGCGAACGCATCGAGGTGCTGCTCGACGAGGACTCCTTCGAGGAGACCGACATGTTCGTGGAGCATCGCTCGCACGACTTCGGCATGCGCGACCAGCGCATCCCCGGCGACGGCGTGGTCACCGGCCGGGGCACGATCGGCGGCCGTCTGGTCTATGTCTTCTCCAAGGACTTCACCGTCTTCGGCGGCTCCCTGTCGGGGGCTCACGCCGCCAAGATCGTCAAGATCCAGAAGATGGCCCTGACCAACGGCGCCCCGATCATCGGCCTGTTCGACGCCGGCGGCGCCCGCATCCAGGAGGGCGTCGAAAGCCTCGCCGGCTATGCCGACATCTTCCTCCAGAACACCCTCTCCAGCGGCGTCATCCCCCAGATCAGCGTGATCATGGGTCCCTGCGCCGGCGGCGACGTCTACAGCCCCGCCATCACCGACTTCATCTTCATGGTGAAGGACACGAGCTACATGTACGTGACCGGCCCCGACGTGGTGAAGACCGTCACCAACGAGGTGGTCACCCACGAGGACCTCGGCGGCGCCCGGGTCCACGCCGGCAAGTCGGGGGTCGCCGACGGCGCCTTCGAGAACGATCTGGAGGCTCTCAGCGAGGTCCGCCGCCTGATCGGCTTCCTGCCCCTGTCCAACCGGGAGAAGCCCCCGGTCCGCGACTCCTACGACGATCCCGAGCGCGACGAGCCCAGCCTCGACACCCTGGTTCCGGCCAATCCGAACCAGCCCTACGACATCAAGGAGCTGATCCTGAAGACGGTCGACGAGGCCGAGTTCTTCGAGATCGGCCCGGACTTCGCGAAGAACATCGTCACCGGCTTCGGCCGCCTCGACGGCCAGACCGTCGGCGTCGTCGCCAACCAGCCCCAGGTCCTGGCCGGCGTCCTCGACATCGACTCCAGCCGCAAGGCTGCGCGGTTCGTCCGCTTCTGCGACGCCTTCGACATCCCGCTGGTCACCTTCGTCGACGTGCCCGGCTTCATGCCCGGCACGCGTCAGGAGTACGGCGGCCTGATCAAGCACGGCGCCAAGCTGCTGTTCGCCTACGCCGAGGCCACCGTGCCCAAGCTGACCGTCATCACCCGCAAGGCCTATGGCGGCGCCTATGACGTGATGAGCTCCAAACACCTGCGCGGCGACGTCAACTACGCCTGGCCCTCGGCCGAGATCGCGGTCATGGGGGCCAAGGGCGCGGTCGAGATCATCTTCCGCAAGGAGGCCGGCGACCCCGAGGCGCTGGCGGCGCGCGAGGCCGAGTACAAGGCCCGCTTCGCCAATCCGTTCGTGGCGGCGGGGCTGGGCTATATCGACGACGTGATCATGCCGCACGGAACGCGCCGGCGGCTGATCCGGGCGCTACGGACGCTGAAGAACAAGCAGCAGGAGAACCCGTGGAAGAAGCACGATAATATTCCGCTATGACACCTCATTCCGATATCGCTTCTGTATTGCCTTGGGCGTTCGATCTTGGTTCGCAAGACCGGGAAGGATTGACGCGGCGTCTGAAGTTCGAGGTCACGCTTGGCCATCCGCTGTGGGGATTGGATCCGAGCGTCATAGGTCGCAGCGCTGCCAACGATGATGTCGTGGCGGCGCTCAACGACGGCCGCTATGCGATTGTGCATCTCGTGTGGGGCGCGTCGCCCGGAGATTCACAGTGGCCAGCGACTTCCATCTTCTCCACCGCTAGCGAGTTGTCCAAAGCGATGCACGAGTGGTCTCGCGAAGCTGGTTTCCTTGACGAGTGAAGACTTCACACCTTCTCACCGTCCAAATCGAGGCGGTCAGCGTCTTTGAACCTGGTTGAGAGGCCGAGAGCCCGCTGACCAACCTCCTCTTCCTCTGCGCCCGCAACCGCCTCCGCTCCCCCACGGCCGAGCGCGTCTTCGCGAACCGGCCCGGCGTCGAGACCGCCTCCGCCGGCCTGGCGCCCGATGCGGAGGAGCCGGTCACGCCCGACCACCTCGACCGGGCTGACCTCATCTTCGTCATGGAGCGCGCCCACCGCGACAAACTCCAGCGACGCTTCGGGGCGCATCTGAAAGGCAAGCGCGTCATCTGCCTCGACATCCCCGACGACTACGCCTTCATGCAGCCCGAGCTGGTGGCGCTGCTGGAGAAGAAGGTGGAGCCGTTCCTCAAATAACTGTCGTCATCCCGGGGCGCGCAGCGACCCCGGGACCCAGCGGCGCGCGCGAGCGCGACCCTGTCGCGGACGCCGTGCCGGAACAGATCGCCTTCGGCGCCGCTGGGTCCCGGCCTTCGCCGGGATGACGACGGGAGGGTAAAGCTATAGGTTGTGCTGATGCCGACGCATCGGACCTTCATCGCGACCTACATCATGGCCAGCAGGCGGAACGGGACGCTCTACACCGGCATGACGGCCAACCTGGCCGCGCGGGTCTGGAGGCATCGAACAGGCGCGTTCGAGGGGTTCAGCAAGACTTACGGCTGCACCCGCCTCGTCTGGTTCGAGCGGTTTGTCTGGGTCGCTGAAGCCATCAGGCGCGAAAAGCAGATCAAGGAATGGAAGCGCGACTGGAAGCTGAAGCTGATCGAGGACGCCAATCCCGACTGGCCCGATCTCGCCGCCGACTGGTTTCCCGAAAGCGATCCCAACTGGCTTCCGCCGGAAGAGCCGGACTGATCCCGCCTTCGTCATCCCGGCGCGCTCAGCGAGCCAGCCGGCGCCCATGGCTGCGCGGCGCTCTGGTCAGGCGGGCGCGGTCGCGCTTTACTCATCGACCTCGTCCAGGGCGATCATGGAGGATGACCGGTGAGCACTCCTGAACAGGCGCGCGCCACCCAGCTGCGCAACATCGAGGCCAAAACCGGCCAGAGCCTGGAAACCCTGCGCGCCGCTATCGCCGGCTCGGGCAAGGCGAAGCACGGCGAGATCCGCAGCTGGCTGATGGAGACCTATGGCCTCGGTTACGGCGACGCCAACGGCCTGGCCCACGCCGCCTCCGCTGATCCGAAGGCCGGGGCCGCGCCCTCGGGCGCCGATGCGCTCGACGAGATCTACGCCGGCAAGAAGGCGCACCTGCGCGCCGTGCACGACGCGATCATGGCGGCGATCACCCCCTGGGGGCCGTTCGAGATCGCGCCCAAAAAGGGCTATGTGGCGCTCCGCCGAAAGAAGCAGTTCGCCATGCTGGGCCCAAAGACGGCGGATCGGGCCGAACTTGGCCTCAACCTGAAGTCCGACGTCGCCAGCGACCGGATCGTGGCGCAGAAACCCGGCGGCATGTGCCAGTTCGCCGTCGCGCTGACCAGGGCGGAGGACGTCGACACGGAGGTCCTCGCCGTCCTCAAACAGGCCTTCGACGCCGCCGCCTAGGATGATCACCCTCCACGCCTTCGGCCGCGTCCATCCCGCCGTCCATGGCGAGACCCGCGACCTGCGCGTCCAGTGGGCGCTGGAGGAGATGGGGCTGCCGTACACGGTGCGTGGCTGGGACCACACCGGCGGCGAAACCACCGGCCCGGAATTCTCGGCCATCAGCCCCTTCAACCAGATCCCGGTCCTGACCGACGGCGATCTCACGATCTCCGAATCCGCCGCCATCCTGATCCATCTGGCGGAGAGGTCCGGCCGGCTGATCCCCGCCGACCCGCAGGGCCGCGCCCGCGTCATCCAGTGGGTTCTCGCCGCCCAGGCCACGGTGGAGGGCCCGATCCAGCCGCTCAAGCTGATGGACATGGGGGCCATGGGCGAACCGGGCGACGTGCGCGACTTCCTGACCGGCTGGACCTGTCGCGTGCTCGACGGCCTCAACCGTCAGCTCGAGGGCCGGGACTGGATCGCCGCCGACGACTTCACCATCGCCGACCTGCTGCTGGCCTCGGTGCTGCGCCAGCTCCGCCACACCGACCTGATGGACGGCTACCCCAACGTGAAGGCCTTCTATGCCCGCGCCATGGCCCGTCCGGCGTGGAAGCGGGCCCTGGCCCTGTATGCGGAGCGGCTGGGCGCAACCGTCGACGAGATCGCCTGACGAACCCTCGGGGCGCGCCGCAACCGTTAGTCATGAATTTTTACGACACGAAACTTTGAGTTGCTGTCGCGGCCCGGGTCGCCATTCCCTGAATTCGCGCAACAGGCGCATTTCAGGGAGGTATGCATGTTGAGAACGATCAGGAGCGTGGCCGTCGTCTCGGCCGTGGCGCTGGCGGCCCTGGGCTCGATGGCCCTGGACTATCCCCCGGAGTACACCGGCTACACCTACGACTGGTACCACGACGCGGCCAAGACCCAGTACGGCGGCACGGTCACCGACAGCGGCTGCGGCGGCTGGGGCGAGCACCGCTGGGTGCAACGGGCCTATGTGCCCTCCGGCTATTACGACGCCTACCCGGCCTTCTACTGCGGCGAGGGGGGGATGGAGCCGATCTAGGCCACCGGAAGCGGACGGGCCGCCCACGCCGGGCGGCCCCGTCCTGCGGGAACTCCCTGCGGCGCGGCGCGCCGGAAGGGATGGCCTCTACCCCTCGAACGCCTCCAGGATCGGGCACGGGCCCTTGCCGCCGCCCGCGCAGGCCCCCGCCAGCCGTCGCAGCGCCGCCCGGGCCGCCTCCAGCTCCGCGATCCGCGCGTCCAGCTCGACCAGCCGCCCCTCGGCCAGCGCCAGGGCTCGCGACCGGTCCTCCCCCGCGTCCAGCACCAGCAGCTCCCCGATCTGCTCGAGGGTGAACCCGGCCGCCTGCGCCGAGCGGATGAAGCGCAGGCGCCGCACGTCTTCGGCCCCGTAGCGCCGCACCCTGCCGCCCAGCCCCGATCCCTCCGGCCGGGGCGGCGTCTCCAGCAGGCCGCGCCGCTGGTAGTAGCGCACCGTCTCCACCCCCACGCCGCCGGCCTCGGCCAGCCGCGCGATGGTCATGGCGGAAAGGGAAGGGGACATCGCTTGACTCCGGACCATGGTACGGACCCCAGATAGGGCGCGGACCGTTATCGGCAACTGGAGAAACCCCATGTCCGCGCCTCAAAAGACCGCCGTCCTCTACCGCATGGTCATGCCCGACCACCTCTGCCCCTCGGGCCAGAAGGCCCGCTGGCTGCTGCGTCGCAAGGGCTACCAGATCGAGGACCACCACCTGAAGACCCGCGAGGAAACCGACGCCTTCAAGGCTGAACACGGCGTCCCGACCACGCCCCAGACCTTCATCGACGGCGTCCGCATCGGCGGCTACGACGACCTGCGCCGCTACTTCGGCCAGAAGGTCCCCGAACCGGGCGCGACCAGCTACACGCCGGTGCTGGTGGTGTTCGCCGTCGCCGCCCTGATCGCCCTGGCGGTGGCGTACCTGCGCTTCGGCACGCCGCTCGATGTGTCGGTCCTGCCGACCTTCATCGCCGCGGCCATGTGTCTGCTGGCCATGCTCAAGCTGCAGGACGTCGAGAAATTCTCGACCATGTTCCTGAACTACGACCTGCTGGCGCGCCGCTGGGTCCCCTACAGCTATGTCTACCCCTTCGCCGAGCTCGGCGCCGGCGTGCTGATGCTGGCCGGCGCCCTGACCTGGCTGTCCGCCCCGCTCGCCCTGTTCATCGGCGGCATAGGCGCGGTCTCGGTGTTCAAGGCCGTCTATATCGACAGGCGCGAACTGAAATGCGCCTGCGTCGGCGGCTCGTCCAACGTCCCGCTGGGCTTCGTCTCCCTGACCGAGAACCTGATGATGGTGGCGATGGCGGTGTGGATGCTGGCGTTCGCGCACTAAGCGTTGCCGCACCTCCCTGCTATCGTCATCCCGGACAAGCCGCGCAGCGGCGCGATCCGGGACCCAGCGGCGCGCGCGAGCGCGAACCTGTCGGGAGCACAGGTGCATCGCGCCTTTCACATCCGGTGTTTCGCCGCCGTCGCGGCGCCGCTGGGTCCCGGGTCTCCGCTGCGCTTCGCCCGGGATGACGATAGCGGCGAGGGGGCTACGCCACCTGCCGCAACCCGGCCCGCAGCGCATCCCCCTCGCCATTCAGCTCCACCTCCACCGCGGCGTGCTCCTCGATCCAGATCGGCGTGGCCTTGGCAAGCAGCGCCCGGCCGGCGTCGGTCAGGGCGGCCCGCCGTCCGCGCCGGTCCTCCGGATCGACCGACACCGCGACCGCGCCCATCCGCTCCAGCGGCTTGAGGTTGGCCGTCACCGTCGACCGGTCCATGGCCAGCAACCGGGCCACCGCGCCGATCGTCGGCGGCTCCGGCCGGTTCAGGGAGTTGAGCAGCGAGAACTGGCCGCTGGTGATCCCCAGTTCGCGAAAGGCCAGGTCGAACCGCCGCGACAGCGCCCGCGCCGCCCGCTGGGCGTGCAGGCACAGGCAATGGTCCCGGATGTGCAGCGTGGCGGCGAAGGCGGCCGGCATGTTTGACATGCCCGATAATATGTTGATATCAACCTATCCGTCAACCAGCAGGAGCCCGTCATGATCAAGGTCACCGCCTTCAAATGGGTGCCGCGCTTCGCCCAGGGATCGGTCCGCGACATCCGCGTCCGCTGGGCGCTGGAAGAGGCGGGCCTCGGCTACGACGACCACCTGATCGGCTTCGAGGACCAGGCGACCGAGGCGTATCGCGCCCTGCAGCCCTTCGGCCAGGTGCCGGCCTTTCGCGACGGCAAGGTCGAGATGTTCGAGAGCGGCGCCATCGTCCTCTATATCGCCCAGCATTCCGACGCCCTGATGCCCGCTGACGAGGCCGGCCGCGCCATGGTCATGACCTGGCTGTTCGCCGCCATGAACAGCGTCGAGCCGTTCGTCGGCCAGCTGGCCGGCATCGACCTGTTCCATGCCGACAAGGCCTGGGCGACGGAACGCCGGCCCGAAGTCGAAACCTTGGTGCGTCGCCGTCTGGCCGATCTCCAGACGGCGCTGGGCGATCGCAAATGGTTCGCCAACGACCGCTTCAGCGCCGCCGACATCCTGATGACCCACGTGCTGCGCGACCTGCGCCACACCACCATCCTCGCCGACTATCCGGCGCTCGCCGACTACGTCGCCCGCGCCGAGGCCCGCCCCGCCTTCCAGCGCGCCCTCGCCGACCAGCTGAAGCCGTTCAGGGCCGCGGAAGCGGCTCGGCCGGAACTGGTCGCGGGCTAGATCACACCATCACAGGAACGGGACTGGAGATTGCGGCATGGCGCGGCTCGTCTTTGGAATGAACGTGTCGCTCGACGGCTACGTCGATTATGAAAAGTTCGGGCCGGACGCCGTCCTCTTCCGCCACTTCATCGAGCAGGTGCGCGGCTCGGCCGGCAGCGTGTACGGCCGCCGCCTGTACGAGATCATGCGCTACTGGGAGCAGGACGATCCTGACTGGACCCCGGATCTTCGGGAGTTCGCGGCGGTGTGGCGCGCCGAGCCCAAATGGGTCGTCTCGCGCACGCTGACCTCGGTCGGTCCCAACGCCACGCTTGTCGCGGACGAGGTGGAGGGGACGGTCCAGCGTCTGAAGCAGGAGCTCGAGGGCGAGCTCTACGTTGGCGGGCCGGTGCTGGCGCAAGCCCTGACCGGCCTGATCGACGAGTACCGCCTCTGCCTCCATCCCGTCGTGCTGGGTGGTGGCGATCCGTTCTTCGCCGGCCCCCGGCCGCCGCTCCGCCTCGTCACGCACCGCCGGATCGGCGGAGAGGCGATCGAACTCACCTATGTGCCGGCCTGACGGTCCCGCGCCCAAAAACCCTGTCTTCCCGTACCCTGTCATCCCGACACTTCGCGGGTCATTCCGACAGTCCCGGTCATGATCGGGCCGGCCCGCTCCGAGGCATGCGTCCGCCTTTGACGCACGGCCGTGCATAATGGCCGAATGCCCGTCGGGCCTGGTCTTTGACAGCATGAAACTCCGCCGTCGCGCCGTCCGGGCGAGGCGCTCCCCCCGCTCGCGGCAGGCGCGCGAATGTTCAGAATAGCCCGCCGCGATTTTTCAGTCAGGAACCCTGCCAACCCGGTCACCCAGGGTGGCCGGAATCAGCCGACCAGCGCCGCCCGCTCGTCCGCCGTCAGCATCCGCCACTTGCCCTCAGGCAGGTTGTCCAGCTTCAGCGGTCCGATCCGCACCCGGATCAGGTCCACGACCTCCAGATCGACCATCTCGCACATCCGCCGGATCTGCCGGTTGCGGCCCTCGCGCAGGATGAACTTCAGCCGGAAGGATTCCATCCGGCTGACATAGGCCGGGCGCAGCTGACGGCCGTCCAGCATCAGGCCGTGGCGCAGGATCTTGAGCTTCTTTTCGGTGACGTCGCCGGCGACCCGGACCAGGTATTCCTTGTCGAGGTCCGACTCCGGTCCGATCACCGCCTTGGCCACCACCCCGTCCGACGAGAGCAGCAGCAGGCCCCGCGAATCCTCGTCCAGCCGTCCGATCGGGGGCAGGGAGGCGTCCGCCGCCGGGACCGCGCCCTCGCCGACGCGATTGGCCTCGGTCAGCAGACGCACCGCCGGGATCTTGCCGGGCTCCGGCTGGCCCGAGACGTAGCCCATCGGCTTGTGCATCACGATGGTCACGCCCTCGGCCAGCGCCGCCGTGGCCCGCTCGTTCAGCGTCAGGGTCTGCCCCGGCGCCAGCTTGCGGCCCGCGTCAGTGACCACCTCGCCATCGACCGAGACCAGACCGTCGGCGATCAGGGCGTCCGCCTCGCGCCGCGAGCAGACGCCCGACTGGCCCAGCCACTTGTTGATCCGGACCGGCTCGGCGCCGTCATAGGTGCGGGCAAAGGACATGGCCTTTCCCTAGGGCTCCCGACCGCTCCCGGGCAAGGCTCAGGGCGTCAGCGCCGCCAGGGCGACCTCGTTGTCCTGGGCCGCCGAGGCCCCGGAGACGCCGATGGCCCCGACGATCCGGCCGTCGACCACGATGGGCACGCCGCCGGCGATCGGCAGGCTGTCAGGATTGGCCAGGGTCACCGTCCGCCCGGCCAGGGTCCGCTCCTCCATCGCCGAGGTGGGCTGCCGGTACCGCGCCGCCGTCTCCGCCTTGCGCTGGGCCACGAAGATCGAGCCGTACTGGGTGTCGTCCATCCGGGCGAAGGCGACCAGCTCGCCGGACGGCTCGACGATCGCGACCGCCATGCGGAAGCCGCGCTCCGCGGCGGCGGCCACGGCCCGGTCGATGATCGCCTGCGCCGCGTCCAGCCGGATCGGCTCGCCATACGACGGCGAACTCTGGCCCCAGGCCGGGTTCGACAGGACGAGAAGGGCCATCACGGCCGCGATGCGCTTCATGACAAGCTCCACTGCAACAGGGCCACCTCCTCACGTTCGGACCCCGCGGGCAAGCTCAAAGGCGCCGGAACAGCAGCATCAGATTGTTGGCCGGCATCCCGACCCGCCGCGTCAGCGCCAGTCCCTCCGCCTTCGCCGCCGCTGTCACCGCGTCCCGGTCGCGCAGCCCCCAGGCCGGGTTCCGCGCTTTCAGGCTCTCGTCGAAGGCCGCGTTCGACGGGGCCAACGGGACGTCTGCCTCGTGGTAGGGCCCGTAGGTCGCCAGCAGACCGCCGACCGGCAGCGCTCGCCCCGCCAGCCGCATCAGCCCTTCCGTCGCCGCCCACGGGCTGATGTGGATCATGTTGATGCAGACGACCGCCTCGAACGGCCCCTCCGGCCACGTCGCCGGGTCCAGCGCGTCCAGCGCCAGGGCGGGCCGCAGGTTCGGCAGGTCCGCCGCCCCGGCCCAGGCCGCGATGCTGGCCCGGGCCTCGGCCGACGGATCGGCGGGCGTCCACTCCAGGCCCGGCAGGGCGCCTGCGAAGGCCACGGCGTGCTCGCCCGAGCCGGCGGCGATCTCCAGCACCCGTCCCCGCGCCGGCAGATGCGCCTTCAGCACCTCGAGAATCGGCCCGGCGTTGCGCGCCGCCGCGGGTGAGGCGAGGGCGCCTTCGGGAGTCGCGGCGATCGCGTCCATGGTCTGCATGGCGGTTCCGATACTCCGCGCCGCCCCCGGCCGCGACCGGAATTATGCGGCCGAGGCGCCGCTCGCCGCTCGCGGGAGGTTGAAACTTGCAGCGGTTGACCTCCCGTCCGCTTCGGTGTCATTCCGGCTGAAACATTGCGTGATCTCACGCAAGGGAGGGCCACGGCGGCGTAGATCGCCGGGCAGACGTTCAGGAGAGTTCGCGTGACCGTATCCGCCATTCCCGGCCTTCGTCCGGCTCCGACCAAACACGCCGGCCTCGTCGCCTGGGTCGAGCAGATCGCCGCCCTGACCAAGCCCGCGCGCGTGCACTGGTGCGACGGTTCCGAGGCCGAGAAGTCGGCCATCGTCGCCGACCTCATCGCCCGCGGCACGCTGAAGGCGCTGGACCAGACCAAACGCCCCGGCTGCTACTACGCCGCCTCCGATCCGAAGGACGTCGCCCGCGTCGAGAGCCGGACCTTCATCTGCTCGGCGGACGAGATCGACGCCGGCCCGACCAACAACTGGTCCGACCCGGTCGAGATGCGCGAACGTCTGAACGGTCTGTTCGACGGCTGCATGGCCGGCCGGACCATGTACGTCGTGCCGTTCTCGATGGGGCCGCTCGGCTCGAAGATCAGCGCCCTCGGCGTTGAGATCACGGACAGCGGCTATGTCGCGGTGTCGATGGGCATTATGACCCGGATGGGCCAGCAGGCCCTGGACGTGCTGGGCGACGACGGCGTCTTCGTCCCCGCGGTCCACACCCTTGGCGCGCCCCTGGCCGAGGGCCAGGCCGATGTGCCCTGGCCCTGCAACGACGAGAAGTGGATCGTCCACTTCCCCGAGAGCCGCGAGATCTGGTCCTACGGCTCGGGCTACGGCGGCAACGCCCTGCTGGGCAAGAAATGTTACGCCCTGCGCATCGCCTCGGTCATGGCCCGCGACGAGGGCTGGCTGGCCGAGCACATGCTGATCCTCAAGCTGACCGATCCGAAGGGCCGCGCCAAATACGTCGCCGCCGCCTTCCCCTCGGCGTGTGGCAAGACCAACCTGGCCATGCTCCAGCCGACCCTGCCCGGCTGGAAGGCCGAAACCATCGGCGACGACATCGCCTGGATGCGCATCGGCGACGACGGCCGCCTTCATGCCGTCAACCCCGAGGCCGGCTTCTTCGGCGTCGCTCCCGGCACCAGCCGGAACACCAACGGCAACGCCCTGGCGACGATGGCCAGCAACACGGTCTTCACCAACACCGCCCTGACGGCCGACGGCGACGTCTGGTGGGAAGGCCTGACGAAAGAGGCCCCGGAGGGCCTGACCAACTGGAAGGGCAAGCCGCACGATCCGTCGTCGGGCGAGCCCGCCGCCCATCCCAACGCCCGCTTCGCCGCCCCCGCCGGCCAATGCCCGGCCATCGCCCCCGAGTGGGAAGACCCGAAGGGGGTGCCGATCGACGCCATCCTGTTCGGCGGCCGTCGCGCCTCGGCCGTGCCGCTGGTCACCGAGGCCTACGACTGGGACCACGGCGTCTTCATGGGCTCGTCGGTCGCCTCGGAAGGCACCGCCGCCGCCGAGAACAAGGTCGGCGAACTGCGCCGCGACCCCTTCGCCATGCTGCCGTTCTGCGGCTACAACATGGGCGACTATTTCGCCCACTGGCTGTCGATGAAGGACCGCACGGACGCCTCGAAGCTGCCGCGGCTCTATTTCGTCAACTGGTTCCGCAAGAACGAGGACGGCAAGTTCGTCTGGCCCGGCTTCGGCGACAACGCCCGCGTGCTGAAGTGGATCGCCGAACGGCTTGATGGCGAGGCCGGGGCGGTCGACACGCCGGTCGGTCGCGTGCCGACGCGCGAGTCGCTCGACCTGTCGGGCCTCAGCCTGTCCGAGGATGACCTGTCGATTCTGCTCGACGTCGACGCCGACCTCTGGGCGCGGGAAGCGGCGCTGATACCGGACTTCTACCGCATGTTCGGCGACCGCCTGCCCCAGGCCCTGTGGGACCAGCACGCCGCCCTGACGGCCCGGATCGAACGGAACCGCGCCGCCGCCATCGCCGCGGAGTAGCTCAAGCTGCGAACAGCCGCGTCGTTGCGCTTGCAAAAGGCTCGCGGGCGGTCGATCTGATCGCCTGTGACTTCTTCCCCGGATGTGATCGTCATCGGCGCCGGCGTGCTCGGCCTGTGCACCGCCGCCGAACTGGCGGGCCGGGGCCATGCGGTGACGGTGATCGACCCTGGCGGCGCCAACGCCTCGTCGATCGCCGCCGGCATGCTCGCCCCGGCGCTGGAGTCCCTGCTCGACGACCTGTCGGCCGACCGGGCCGCCCTGCTGAAGCGCGCCCGCGACCTGTGGCCTGCTTTCGCCGAGGCGCACGGACTGACCCTGCACCGCGAGGGGGCGGAATGGCGCGGACCGGACGCCGCCGCCGCCATCGCCCGTCTGCTCAGCCTGGGATTCGAGGCCAGGGCCGCAAGGGGCGGCCTGACCACGCCGGACGACTGGCGCATCGAACCCGCGACGGCGCTGGCGGCTCTCGCGCGGACATCCGGCGTCACTTCGGTCAGGGGCCGGGTGGCGCGCCTGACCGCGGACACGCGGCGCTGGCGGATCGAGGCGGAAGGGGGCCGCACATGGTTCGCGCCGACCGTGGTGCTGGCCACCGGCGCGGCCGCCGCGATCCCGGGCCTGCCGGAGCAGGTCGCGGCGCTCGTGGACGCGATCCAGCCGATCCGGGGCCAGCTGACGCCCATCGCCATGGAGCCGCCCCGCCGCGCGGTGCGCGCCCCCGGCCTCTATGTGGCTCCCACGGCGAGCGGCGCCGTGGTCGGCGCGACCATGGAGCCGGGCCGCCGCGATCTGGATCCCGACGCCCAGGAGGCGCAGACGCGAGTGGAGGCCGGACTGGCGTTGCTGGGCGCGGCGGGCGAGGCCGGTCCGAGCCGGGTCGGCATCCGCGGCGCGGTCGCTGACGGCCTGCCCCTCGCCGGTGCGTCCGGCGAGATCGGGCTGCATCTGGCCCTGGCGCCGCGCCGCAACGGCTGGCTGCTCGGCCCGCTTGTCGCGGCCGTCGTGGCCGACGGGATCGAGGGTCGGCCGCCCGCGCCGGACGCCGCGGCCCTCGATCCGCTCAGGTTCGCCTGATCACTCCGCCGGAGGAGGGTTGAAGCGGATGGCGATGTTCACCCGTGATCCCTCGGGCGCTCCGTTGACGGTGCGCGGACTGATCTGGAAATGCCGGGTCAGCCCCTGCGCCGCCCGTCCGAAGCCATGGCCGCCCGGCGTTTCGCCGGTCAGATTGCAGTCAGCGACCCGGCCGTTGGGCTGCACCAGGCAGTTCATCGTGGCCCGGCCTCCGACGCCAGCCTCAAGGGCGCGGTCCGGATAGGCGCGCATCAGCTGTTCCGCCGAGGGTTGCCGCTCCCACCGGGGGTTGGTGATCACGGCCGGGGGCTCCCGGACCGGCTCGGTCGTCGTGCCAGTCTCGATCGCCTCGGGAGCCGTCTCCGTGTTGTTGATAACGGTGGCGCCCGTCACCGTCTCGCCCTGCACGACGTTGACGACGTCGGTGGCGGTCGGGGGAGCGGGAAGGTCATTGTATTTCGTGTTCGGCGCCTGGGCCGGCGCGGGCTTCGCTTCGGGTGGCGTCGGCTTCGGCGGCGTCATGATCTCGATGTCGAAGGGCGCCGGGGCAGCCGCCGGGGGAAGATCGAGCTCGAAACGCTGGTAATAGAGGGCCGCCCCGAGCCCCACATGGCCGGCGGCGACAACCGCCAGCGCGACCCACGTCGTTCGGGAGAAGCATGGGGTCTTGCGCTCGTTGTAGTCGAAGGGGCTCACCAGTCCGGGGCCGCCCGCGGTTCTGATCATCATGGCCGTTCATCCCTGTCGTTCGCCGCCCCCGCAGCGTCCCACGGCCAAGTTGAGCGCTTCCGTTCGGGCAAGTTTGCGGCGAGCTTCGCCATGAAACCGACACGGACCGACCCGCGCCCCGCCGCCAAAGGTTAAGGGTCTGTGGACAGCGCTGCCGCTGTTAGGATTTGATTAACTACGAAGCCGCAGCGTCATGGGCATGAGCATCGGAGCGATTCCATCCTCTGGCGGGGTCGAGGCGGCCATCCGGCGCGCGTCGAATGCGACCGGCGTGGACGCCGACTTCCTGATCAAGACGGCGCGGCGCGAGAGCGCCATGAACCCGTCGGCGCGGGCCCGGACGTCCTCCGCCGCCGGACTGTTCCAGTTCATCGAGCAGACCTGGCTGGGCACGGTGAAGGCTCATGGCGCCAAGCACGGCTATGGCCAGTACGCCGACCTGATCCATCGCAGTTCGGACGGTCGGTGGCGGGTGGAGGGGTCGGCCCGCAATGTCGTGCTGGACCTGCGCTTCGACGCCCAGGCCGCCTCGACGATGGCCGCCGAGCTGACCGCGTCCAACGCCGCCTATCTGCGGGGCCGGACCGGCCGCGAACCAGGCGCGGGCGATCTGTATGCGGCTCACTTCCTCGGTCCCGCAGGCGCGGCCCAGTTGATGGAAGCCATGGAGCGGCGGCCGGGCGTGAGCGCCGCCTCGATCTTCCCCGAGGCCGCCTCGGCCAACCGCTCGATCTTCTACAGAGACGGCCGTCCGGCGACCGTCGCCGAGGTGCACGCGAATCTGCAACGGACGGCGGGCGAGGGCGCGCCGGCGGCTTCGGCAGGCTCGGTCCAGAAGGTCCCGGAGCTTTCGGAGCGGGACCGGATGCTGGCGGCGCGGCTGGATCGGCTGAAGCAGGATCAGAGCCTGCTGGCGCTTCTGCTGGGGCAGGACGGGGATGGAAAGGGCGGCGGCTTCGGCGGCGCGTTCGCTCCGGAAGCCAGTTCAAGCGTCTGACCGCGAATCCGGCGATGGTAAACGGCCCGTTAGGGATGACCGTTCAATGCTGAACGGCAAAGCCTGACCCAGAGCGCCCGACCATGACCGCCTACCGTGTCCGCCTGACCGAGATCGACATTCGCCGCCTGATCAAGGCGACGGACGAGGACGAACGCGCCGCCGCCGCCCACAAGCTGTGCCGCAACATGGACAAGGCGGCGCTGACGGGAGACGAGCGCGAGGCGGCGCAGAAAATCCTGCGCATGCTGGCCCATGACGCAGCGGAACTGGTGCGTCGGGCCATGGCCGTGACGCTGAAGGCCTCCGACCTGATTCCCCGCGACGTGGCCCGCCGGCTGGCGGCCGATGTGGACAGCGTGGCGCTGCCGCTGATCAATTTCTCACCGGCTTTCACCGACGAGGACCTGATCGAGATCGTTCAGGCCGGTTCGGCGCTCCGTCAGGTCGCGGTCGCCGGCCGACCGGTGGTTGGACGCGATGTGGCCACGGTCGTGGCCGAGCTGGGTTGCGAGCAGGCGGTCAGAACGCTGGCCGCGAATGACAACGCCGACATCGCCGAGGCGGCGCTCGGACGGTGCGTCGACCGATTCGGCGCCTCTTCCGAGATCGTGGCCGCTATCGCCTATCGTCAGGTGCTGCCGCTGTCGGTGACGGAACGGCTGGTTGAACTGGCCTCTGACGCGGTGCGCGAACATCTGGTCACCCGCCATGCCGTGGCTCCGGAGACGGCCATTCGCCTCGCCGCCTTCGCCCGGGAGCGGGCGACGGTCGATCTGGTCGACCAGGCGTCGAACCACGCCGACCTCGCCGCCTTCACAGCCGGCCTGAACGCCCGCCGGGCTTTGACCGGCTCGTTGCTGTTGCGGGCTCTGGCCCGGGGCCAGATGGCGCTGTTTGAATACGGCCTCGCTGAGCTGGCCGGCACGCCCCACCCGCGCGCCTGGCTGATGATCCACGACGCGGGCCCGCTGGGGCTGAAGGCGATCTACGATCGGGCCGGCTTGCCGCCCCGGCTGTTCCAGGCCTTCCGGGCCGGCGTGGACACCTGGCGAACCCTTCAGGCCGAAGGAGCGGACACGGCGGGCGACGAGTTCCGTCAGCAGATGCTTCAACGCTTCCTGACCCAGCGTCCGAACGCCCCGCGTGAGGACTTGGCCTATCTGATGGAACGGCTGGACCACGAGCCCGCACCGGTCCGCGCGGCGATCGGCGCAGCGGCGGCCTGATCCAATTGAAAACGCCCGCCGGTGGGCGGGCGCTTCGGTTCGTCTGGCTTGCTCAGCCCAGGTGGTCGGCCACGCCCGCTTCAAGGCTCTCGGCCAGGGCCCGGCCGATGGGGTGGTCGTCGGTCTGAATCTGATCGCGGACCACGGCCTTGATGGCGTCGATATGAGCGTCGATCAGGTTGCGCGGAGCCGCCATCCGCTTGACCGGATCGTCCATCATCTTGCACAGCGATCCGGCCAGCCGGGTCACCAGCGGATACTGGTAGGTGGCGCCCAGCCCCTTGAGATCATGGGCGCGGAAATAGAGGGCCTCGGCCGTCTGGGCGTCGTAGCCCTGGGTGCGGATGTCGGTCTGGGCCTTGTCCAGCTTGACGATTTCATCCTGCAGCCATTGGCCGAACTGGGAGGACATCGCCTTCAGGGCTTCTTCGGCCTTGGCGATCGCACTCGCGTCGATACCGCCGAAGGCGCCGCCGACCTTGAGGCGCAGCGTGTTGGGCGGGCGGATGACCTGGGCGGAATTGCTCACGGCGAGCTCCTGAAGACAAACCTCGGACATGGTGACAGGGCACACTTAAGAACCCGTGCACGTCGTCAGGAGGCGAACTGTTCCGCCAGCACGCGCTCCTCGAACGAGCGGCCGGCATCGAACAGCATGGTCAGGGCGATGTCGCGGCGCTCCCGGATCTCAACCCGCGCGACCTCCCGGACCTCGAAGCTGTCGGCGGTGGCGCTGACCGGGCGCTTGTCTGACTCCAGCACCTCGAAGCAGACCTTGGCGGTATGCGGCAGCAGCGCCCCGCGCCAGCGCCGGGGACGGAAGGCGCTGATCGGCGTCAGCGCCAGAACCCGGGCGTCCAGCGGGATGATCGGCCCATGGGCCGACAGATTATAGGCCGTCGAACCCGCAGCGGTGGAGACCAGGCAGCCATCGCAGGACAGTTCCTCCAGCCGGACCCGGTCGTCGACGGTGATCCGCAGCTTGGCGCTTTGCCGCGTCTGGCGCAGCAGGGACACTTCATTGATGGCCAGACCGGTCTGCACGGCGCCCGCTTCGGTGCTGGCGTCCATCTGCAGCGGGTGGATGACCGCCCGGCCGGCGGTGGCCAGCCGCTCCGGCAGACCCTCCTCATTGTAGTCGTTCATCAGGAAACCGACGGAGCCGCGGTTCATGCCGAACACCGGGGTGCGCCGCTGCAGATTGGCGTGCAGGGTTTCCAGCATGAACCCGTCGCCGCCCAGGGCGACGATGACATCGGCCGTGGCGGCGTCCGCGGAGCCGTACAGCTCGACCAGCCGGTCCCGGGCGGCGGCGGCCTCGGGACGGTCTGAGGCGGCGAAGGCGATGCGGAGTTCGGGCTGGTTCACGCGCCTACGCAAGCCGAGCGGCGCGGCGAAGTCAAACGACCCGTGCTCAGCCCCTGATCAGCGCCCGGAAGGAGCGCGCCGCGGAGGCGGTGGAGATCGCACCGCGCAACCAGACCCGTTCACCGAGATCGCCGGGGAAACCGTCGTTGAGCAGGCGAATTTCCACCAGCAGCGCGGGATAGACCGCGCGGTCCACGCCCGCAGAGGCGCAGGCGTAGAACAGCGCCTCCGGGCTGCGGGCGGCCAGCGCTTCGCGGATCTGGGCGACCGAGAAACCCCCAAGGGCGGCCAGGGCGTGGACGAACAGTCCGAGCCGGCGCTCGCGGACCGCGCGAACCAGATAGCCGGCGCGCAGCTGGCCGGCGGCCTGAAGCTTGGCGACGAGCCGTCGCTCCATCTCGTCCCGATCCGGATCGTTGGCTGGCACAGGGGTCACAGTTCCGGATCGGGCGTCATAGACGGACTGCTCGATCAGCGGAGCCAGCCTGGTTTCGTCGACCCGGAAGCGGGCGCAGATGGACTGGCGCAACGCCACGCCCACCCATTGGTACATTTCCTCGGCCAGCTGTTCCGTCAGCCGCGGATGGCGGGTCAACGGGCCGCGGAGCGCCGCGACGCGGCGTGACTGTTCGACCAGTCGCCGGATCCCGTCGAGGCTGATCTCGGCCGTGCGGTTGAAGGCGAGGGCGGTGAGGGTCGCGGGCTCGCCACGCTCGATGATCGCGTCGGCGACGCGACCGCCGAGATACGGCCGGCGGGCGATCGCGATCTGATGCTCCAGCGTCGCCTCGACCAGAACGCGCAGCAGATCATCGTCCTGCAACAGGGGGCTGGCTGCCAGAACAGGGCGCGCGATCTCGATCTCGTCGAGGGCCAGGACGTTGATCAGGGCGGGCGGGGCCCATTCGGCCTGGGCGAGGCGCTCCGACAGGGCCTTTCGCACCTCCCGCTCCGCCTGCCGCGCCAGCGTCAGGAAGATTTCGCCCAGGACCGGCGACAGTTCGCCCGTCGGCGGCCGGGCGTCGCACAGGGCCACGACGCCGAGCAGCAGTCTCTCGCGCGCGTCGGCGCTGGGGTTGCGCGCCAGGGCCAGCAAGTCCGGATAGGCCGGCGGCGAGGCGAGGGGAGGAGAACGGAACAGAGCGACGGTCAAGGGGATCTCCGGCGCACGACGATTCGGCTTGTCCAAGCTTAGCGGCAGGCCGCTAAGGCAGGGTTAACGGAAGCTGAATCTTGACGGCGGCCCCGCGCGGCGCGAGCGTGCGCCGCCGTACGCAACCTTGAGGAGCCCTGACGATGGCCGATGGAGCGCCCGCCTCGCTGAAATCCCGTGTTTCAGAGGCCGAGTGGACCACCCGCGTCGAGCTGGCCGCGCTTTATCGCCTGGTGGCCCTGCACGGCTGGGACGACATGATCTTCACCCATATCTCGGCCCGCGTGCCGGGACCGGAGAAACACTTCCTCATCAATCCGTACGGCTACTATTTCGAGGAGATCACCGCCTCCTCCCTGGTCAAGGTCGATCTCGACGGGACCATCGTCCAGGAGACGACGAACTTCATCAACCCGGCCGGCTTCACGATCCATTCCGCGATCCACGCGGCGCGCGAGGACGCCCATTTCGTCATCCACCTGCACACCGTCGCCGGCGTGGGCGTGGCGGCGCAGCAGGAAGGCCTGCTGCCGCTCGGCCAGAACGCCTGCCTGTTGCAGCACCAGGTGGCCTATCACGGCTACGAAGGAGTGGCGCTGAACCACGACGAGCGCGAGCGGCTGGTGGCGGACCTCGGCGACAAGCCGCTGATGCTGCTGCGCAACCACGGCACGCTGGCGGTGGGCCAGACGGCGGCCCAGGCGTGGATCGGGATGTTCTTCCTCGAGCGGGCCTGCGCCCAGCAGGTGGCGGCGCTCTCGGGCGGGCGCGAACACGTGCTGATCGCGCCCGAGGCGGCCCAGGCCGAGACGCGCGAGCAGGGCAGGGGCATCGGCTTCATTTCGGCGCTCGCCTGGCCGGGCGCTTTGCGAATGCTCGATCGAAGGTCGCCGGGCTACGACGTGTGAGCCGCTTCGGGGGGCTGCTGATCGGACTCACGGTCGCGGCGCTCGGCACGCCGGCCGCCGCCGGGGCCTGGACCCAGCCCAAGGGCAAGTCCCATGTCATCCTGAAGGTCGAGCAGATGACCGCCTATCAGGGCTTTGACCCGAACGGGGCGCCGGTCGATCTGCCGGCCCGACGCCGGGACGCCGCAGTGGGCGTGTTCGCCGAGTACGGGTTGACCGACAGCTTGACCCTTCAGGTGAAGGGCGACTGGCAGTCGGGCGAGGACGCGTTCGTCGACTTCGAGGGGCGGGGTCCGATCGAGATCGGGGTGACGTGGCGGGTCTGGCGGGAGCCGAAGACCGCGGTCAGCCTCTACGTCGGCTACGCAGACGGCGGAGAGGGCCGCAATGCCGGCTATGCCGCCCCCGGCGAGGGGGACAGCGACTGGGAGATGCGGCTCTCCGTCGGCCGAAACTTCACAGGCGGGACAGCCATTTCCCCCCGCAGGTCGTTCCTCGAAGGGCAGGTGGCGCGGCGGGTTCGGCAGGGCCTGCCGGACGAAACCCGTATCGACCTCACCCACGGCGTCCACCTTGGAGAGGACTGGCTGTTGCTGAACCAGGCCTTCGGAGGTCTGGCGGACGAAAACGGCCCCCGATGGCTGTCCGTGGAGTCCACCGTCGTCCGTCATTTCGGCAACTGGAGCGTGCAGGCGGGGTGGAGGCAGACCGTGGCGGGCCGGGAAACGCCGGATGCGAGCGGACCCGTGATCGCTTTCTGGCGCCGCTTCTGAGCGGCGACGGATTCCCAAACACTGAACGTTGCAGAGACTTTAGTTGCGTCGACGGCGGGAGCCGCTAAGTCGGCTCGTCCCTCGCCCGGAGCCTGCGCCGCGTGATCAAACGCCACTTCTTCCTCGCCGCCGCCGCGGTCCTGCTCGCCGTGATGGTCGTGGCCGTGATCCTCCGTATCGCCTTCGCCGGGGACGAGAAGGGCGGCGGACCGGGCGGGCGGGGCGGACCGGGCGGCGGGCGGGGCCAGACGGTCTCGGAAGCGGTGGCCACCCCGCGTCAGTTCACCGACGAGATACGGGTCCTGGGCGTGGCGCGGGGCCGGCGCTCCGTCAACATCACCTCCTCGACCAGCGAGCTGATCACCCGCGTCCTGTTCACCGACGGCCAGCGCGTCGCCGCGGGCACGCCGCTGGTCGAATTGCAGGCGCGTGAGGAAGACGCGGGCATCATCGAGGCGCGGGCTCGGGTCGACCAGGCCCAGCGTCAGTACGACCGTTACAAGGATCTGGCCGATCGCGGCATCGCGCCGCGCGCCACGGCCGAGCAATACCTGTCCGAACTGCAGACCGCCCGCGCGTCCCTGACGGCGGCCCAGGCGCGGCGCGGCGACCGGGTCATCCGCGCGCCATTCGCGGGCGTGCTGGGCCTGAGCACGGTGACCGCCGGCACCCTGGTCAACCCGGGCGGCGTCATCACCACCCTCGATGACATCGACGTGGTTCGGGTCGATTTCCCGGTGCCTGAACGCTATCTCGGCCTCCTGCGTCAGGGCACGCCGATCATGGCCACGGCCGACGCGTTCGGGGAGCAGGGCTTTGGCGGGCGCATCGCCCTGATCGACACGCGGGTAAACGAGCAGACCCGTTCCGCCACCGCGCGGGCCGAGATTCCCAACCCCGGCGGCCGCATCCGGCCGGGCATGCTGGTGCGGGTCGCGGTGCAGCAGGGCGTGCGCACCGCGCCGGCCGTGCCCGAAGCCGCGGTGCAGTACGAGGGCGACGGGGCCTTCGTCTACCGGATCGCGCGTGGCGAACGCGGCTCGACGGCTCAGCGCGTCGAGGTCGAAACCGGCGCGGTGGAGGGCGGCTTCGTCGAAATCCTGTCCGGCCTCGAGGCCGGCGACCGCGTGGTCGGCTCGGGCCTGAACCGCATCCAGCCGGGCGCGCCGGTTCGCGTGGCCGGCGCCCGCACGGCCGCTCCGGCCAGGGGCGAGCGGCCATGATGCTGTCCGACGTCGCGGTCCGACGCCCCGTCTTCGCGGCGGTGGCGGCGATCGTGCTGTGCGTCATCGGCGCGGCGGCCTTCTTCTTCCTGCCCGTGCGCGAACTGCCGGACGTTGATCCGCCGATCGTTTCGATCAGCACCACCTACGCGGGGGCCTCGGCCGAGGTCATCGAGAGCCGGATCACCGAGCCGATCGAGCAGCAGATCGCCGGCATCCAGGGCGTCGAGCGGATCAACTCCACCAGCCGCGACGGCCGCTCGAATGTCTCGATCGAATTCTCGCTCGACCGCGACATCGACGCTGCCGCCAACGATGTCCGCGACCGGGTCTCACGCGTGGTCGGCCGTCTGCCGCAACAGGCCGACCCGCCGACGGTCGCCAAGGCCGACACCGACAGCCAGCCGATCATGATCCTGTTCCTGCGCTCCAGTTCGATGGATCGGCTGGCGCTGACCGACTACGCCGACCGCTACCTGATCGATCGGCTGGCCACCGTGCCGGGCGTGGCCCAGGTCCAGATCTACGGCGAGCAGCGCTACTCGATGCGCATCTGGCTGGATCCGGCGGCGCTGGCCGCGCGCGGCTTGACCGTCAGCGACGTCGAGACCGCCCTGACCAGCCAGAACGTCGAACTCCCGGCCGGCACGCTGGAGTCGGGACAGAAGGATTATACGGTCCGGGTCGCGCGGACGTATGCCCGCGCCGACGATTTCCGGCAGCTGCCGATCGGCACCGACGGTTCGGCCTCCGCGACCACGGGCCAGGGCGGCCAGACCTCCAGTGCCACGGCGCTGCCCAGCGGCGCGACGGGCGCCATCCAGGGCGTGGCCAGCTACGTCACCCGGCTGGGCGACATCGCGCGTGTCGAGGAGGCGCCGGAGGAGGACCGCCGCCTGTTCCGGGGCAATGGACTGGATCAGATCGGTCTCGCCATCACCCGTCAGGCCCAGTCGAACGACCTCGCCATTTCCGACGGCGTCACCGAGATGCTGGAGAGCATCCGGCCCAGTCTGCCGGCGGGCGCCGAACTGGTCGTGGGGTCCGACAATTCAGTCTTCACCTCGCACGCCATCGACGAGGTCTGGATCACCATCGGCATTTCACTGGTGCTGGTGGCGCTGGTCAATTTCATATTCCTGGGCACGCTGCGAGCGGCCTTCATCCCTTCGATCGTCGCGCCGATCTGCCTGCTGTCGACCTTTATCGTTCTGGCGCCGCTCGGCTTCTCGCTGAACCTGCTGACCCTGCTGGCGCTGGTCCTGGCCATCGGCCTGGTGGTCGACGACGCGATCGTGGTGACCGAGAACATCCAGCGTCGTCTCGACCACGGCGAGCCGCCGCTGGTGGCGGCCGAGCGCGGGGCGCGTCAGGTGTTCTTCGCCGTGGTGGCTACGACGGTGGTGCTGCTGGCCGTGTTCGCGCCGCTGCTGTTCCTGCCCGGCTATGTCGGCCGTCTGTTCGTGGAGCTGGCCGCGGCGATCGCGGCGGCGGTGGCTTTCTCGGCCTTCCTGGCGCTGAGCCTGTCCCCCATGCTGGCCTCGAAGATTCTTCGGCCGGCGGCGGGAAGCGGCTGGCTGGCGCGCCGGGTCGACCGGGCCATGGAGGCGCTGAAGAATTCGTACAGGAATTCGCTGGATGCCCTGCTTGGGCGCCGCATCGCCGTGGTCGGCGTTGCGGCCCTGATCCTGTTCGTGGCCGCCGGCGCGGCGGTGATGTTCTTCACCTTGCCCAACGAACTGGTGCCGGACGAGGATCGCGGCCGCGTCATGGTCCGGATTCAGGGACCGGAGGGCGCCGGCTTCGACTATACGAAACGCATCATGCTGGGCCTCGAGCCGATCCTCGAGGAATACCGGCAGGCGGGCGAGGTCGACAGCTATCTGATCTCCGCGCCCGGCTTCGGCGGCGGCAGCTTCAACTCGGGTAACGCGGTCCTGACGCTCAAGGACTGGTCCGAGCGAGAGCGGTCGGCCGACGACATCGCCCAGGACCTGAACGGCAAGTTGCGCGGGCAAACCGATGCCCAGGTCAACGCCTCTGTTCCGGGGGCCTTCCAGCGTGGCGGCGCCAATTCCAACTCGGTCGAGATGGTCGTCACCGGCTCCGAGTACGAGGATATTTATACCTGGCTCCAGCCTGTCCTGACGGCGGCGCTCGAGAATCCCGGCCTCTCCCGGCCGCGGCTGAACTATGAGCCGAACGCACCGCGCCTTCTGGTGGATGTCGACCCCGAGAAGGCGGCGGCCCTGGGCGTCTCATCCCAGGCGATCGGCCGCACTCTGGAAACCATGTTCGGGTCACGGCGCGCCACCACCTACCTGCGCGGCGGGCAGGAGTACGACGTCATCCTGCAGACGGAACGGGCCAACCGGCGCAACGTCGGCGATCTCGAGGCCCTGTATGTGGAGACGGGTGGCGGGCAGCTGGTGCCGTTGTCCGCCGTCGTCACGACCCAGACATCAGGCGACACGCCCGATCGTCGCCGGCTGGACCGTCAGCGCGCCATCAGCCTCAGCGCGGACCTGAACCCGGGAACGACCATCGCCGACGCCACCGAATTCCTGACCCGGGTGGCCGGCGAGCAGCCGCAGGGCGTGGTCACGACCCAATGGGGCGGGGCGGCGCGGGATCAGCAGGAGGCGGGCGGTGCGGTCGCCGCGGCGTTCGGCCTGGCCCTGCTGCTGGTCTTCCTCGTTCTGGCGGCCCAGTTCGAGAGCTGGATCACCCCGGCGGTGATCATGCTGACTGTGCCGCTGGCCGCCGCTGGAGGATTGTTCGGACTGGTCATGGCCGGGTCGAGCCTCAACATCTACAGCCAGATCGGCCTGATCATCCTGATCGGCGTGGCGGCCAAGAACGGCATCCTGATCGTCGAGTTCGCCAACCAGCTGCGCGACCAGGGCCGGTCGATCCACGAGGCGATCGTGGAGGCGTCGACCCTGCGCCTGCGCCCGATCATCATGACCTCGATCGCCACGGCCTTCGGAGCCCTGCCGCTGGTGCTTTGGCAGGGGGCGGGGGCGGGGAGCCGCCAGACCATCGGCGTGGTCATCTTCGCCGGAGCGATGTTCGCGACCTTGCTGACCCTGTTCGTGGTGCCGGTGATCTATGGCGTGCTGGCGCGCTTCACCAGGTCGCCGGAGTACACCGCCCGAAAGATCGAGGAGTGGGAGGCGCAGGAGAGCACGGCCAACGACCGGGCGGTTCAGGCCGCCGCGGAGTAGATCAGGGCCGGGCGGGCGGCGTGTAGCCCGTCTCTACCTTGAGGAAGGCGATGACGTCGCGGCGGTCGGTGGCGTCCGGGATGCCGGCGAAGCTCATCTTCGTGCCCTTCAGGAAGGTGCGCGGGTTCTCCAGCCAGTGGTCCAGCCGGTCCGCGTCCCAGGTGAAGCCCGCCTGTCGGACGGCGGTCGAATAGTTGTAGCCGGGGTGGCCGCCCGCCGCCCGTCCGAAGACGCCGTACAGGTTGGGTCCGGTCATGTTCGGCCCGCCCTCAGTGATCGTGTGGCACGAGCGGCAGCGGGCGAAAACACGCCGACCGTTGTCGAGATCAGCCTGATTATAGGGCGCGGGCAGGGCGGCCAGCAGAGCCGCCTTTTCCGGTGCTGTGGGAGCCGGACGGCGCGGGGCGGACGCGGCGCCGTCGCCGCCGTCTCCGCCCTCACTGCAGGACGCGAGACAGAAGCCGGCGAGGGCGATCAGGACAGGGCGATTCATCGAGGCCTCCGTAACGGGCCAGTGATAGCGCAACCCGGCCCGACGACAACGGCCTGCGACGCTTCAGCAGGGTGGACGGACGGCTATCGCACCTGATAATCACTGTCAGATAGGCGCATCGGTCGCGCCGTTGCGTGAGCGTCATGTCCGACACCATTCGACTCAGCCAGGCCCGGCGCGGTGATCGCGGCGTCATCGTCCAGGTGGGCGATCACTGCCATCACGATGAGCATGCGCTGGAGCTCGAGCGGCGGCTGCTGGAACTGGGCTTCGTCGAGGGCGCGCGGATCGAACTCCTGCACGAAGGGCTGCTGGGCCGCGATCCGATCGCCATGAAGGTGGACGACATGCGCGTGGCGCTGCGCCGGCACGAGGCGGCCGGGCTGATCGTCCGGATGGATGCCGCGGCTGCCGCGGTCGCGGTTCCCGCCGCCGCGGCGCAGGTTCCCGCCTGATGGATATGGCGGTTCGGAGCGCGCGCGTCGCGCTCGTCGGCAATCCCAACAGCGGCAAGACGGCGCTGTTCAACGCCCTGACCGGCGCGCACCAGAAGGTGGCGAACTACGCCGGCGTGACGGTCGAGCGCAAGGAAGGCTTCATCCGCGGCGGTGACGGACGGACCCTGTCGGTGCTCGATCTGCCCGGCACCTATTCGCTGCGCGCCCGCAGCCCGGATGAGGAAGTGACTCGCGACGCGGTGCTGGGGCGGCTGGCCGGCGAGACGCCGCCGGACGTCATCGTCTGCGTGGCCGACGCCACCAATCTGCGTCTGGTGCTGCGGCTGGTGCTGGAGCTGAAGGCCGTCGGGCGACCGATGGTGCTGGCGCTGAACATGTACGACATCGCCCAGCGTCAGGGGCTGCGGATCGATCTGGAGAAGCTTTCCGCCGAACTGGGCCTGCCGATCGTGACCACGGTCGCCACCCGCCGGCGCGGCATTGAGGAACTGGTCTCGGCCATCGGGGCCGCGGCCGGGACCTGGTCCCCGACCGCCGGGATGGCGTGGGCTCCGCCGGACGCCGCCGCCCTGCGGGGCGCGGCGCGGGAAGCCGAGCGGATCATGAAGGCCTGCGTCCAGCCGCCCGAGCGGCCGGATACGCTGACCGGACGGATCGACTCCGTCCTGCTGCACCCGGTCGGCGGGCTGGTCATCCTGCTGGCCCTGCTGTTCGTGATGTTCCAGGCGGTCTTCACCTGGGCCACGCCGCTTATGGACGGCATCGAGGGCGCGCTCGGCCTGCTGGGCGCCTGGGTCGCGACGGCCGTTCCAGACGGCATCTGGCAGAGCCTGATCGTCGACGGCCTGATCTCGGGGGTGGGCAGCGTGCTGGTCTTCCTGCCGCAGATCCTGATCCTGTTCCTGTTCATCATCCTGCTCGAGGACTTCGGCTACATGGCCCGGGCCGCGTTCCTGATGGACAGGATCATGGGTGGGGCGGGGCTGCATGGGCGGGCCTTCATCCCCCTGCTTTCCAGTTTCGCCTGCGCCATTCCGGGTGTGATGGCGGCGCGGGTGATCGACTCCAAGCGCGACCGGCTGACGACCATCATGGTCGCGCCGCTGATGACCTGTTCGGCGCGGATACCGGTCTACACCCTGATCATCGCCGCCTTCATTCCGAGCCAGACGGTCTGGGGTTTCGCCAACCTGCAAGGGCTGGTGATGTTTGGCCTCTATGCGGCGGGGATTCTCAGCGCGCTGGCGGTGTCGTTCGTGATCCGGCGCATCTTCTGGCGGGGGGCGGTCGAGCCCTTCATGATGGAACTGCCCGCCTACAAGACACCGGATCTGCGCAGCGTGTCGTTCAATCTGTGGCTCCGGGCCCGGATATTTCTCGAGCGGGCGGGGCGGATCATCCTGCCGCTGATGGTGCTGGTCTGGGCGCTGTCGACCTTCCCCTATCCGCCCGAAGGCGCGACGGCGCCGGCCATCGACTACAGCTTCGCCGGCATGATCGGAAAGGCGCTGGAGCCGATCTTCGCACCGATCGGTTTCAACTGGCAGATGGTGATCGCCCTGGTCCCCGGCATGGCGGCGCGGGAGGTGGCGGTGGCCGCGCTCGGCACCGTTTATGCCGTGGCCAACCCCGAGACCGCCACGGCGGTCCTGGCCACCACGCTGGCCGGGCAGTGGTCGCTGGCGACCGGTCTGGCCTTCCTGGCCTGGTACATCTTCGCGCCGCAGTGCGTGGCGACGCTGGGCGTGGTCAAGCGCGAGACCAACTCGTGGAAATGGATGTGGGTGATGGTCGCCTATATGTTCGGCCTGGCCTATCTCGCGGCCTTGGTCACTTATCGCGTGTCGGTCGCGCTGGGGGGCGGTTAACCGCGTTCCTCCCTCGTCGGGAGAACCATGGTTGACAAATCGTAAGTAAATCGGCGATTCGTCCCCGGTCCGGGGAACCTATCGATGCTGTCGCCACTCAAGCCTCTGCTTTGCAGGCACGATTTCTACTGGTCCGAGCGCCATCGCTCGGATCGCTGCCGCCGATGCGGCAAGCGTCAGGCGGCCGAGGCCGCCGACGTTCTGACCGCAGAGCCGCGGGCCGCGGCGTTCACGGCGCATGGGGTCGCCGAGGCGCCGCTGGCGCTGGACGCCTTGCCCGAGTTCGAGCCCGCCGGGAACGTCTTCATCGATTTCGAAGAGCCTGGGCCGCGCGCCGCCGTGAGGTCTCCGAAAATGCTACGACCCGGAGCCAGGGCGCTGAAGACGCAGGCGCGCGAACGGCGGGACATGCTGCTCGGCCTGCTGGACCGGCTGGTCGAGGGGGCCAAGCCGACGCGGGAGGAGGCGATCGACGCCGTGCTTGCCGTGATAGAAGACGCGCATTCGGCCGATCCCGTGCTGTTCGGCGCGGAGGCGGCCGGGCATTTCGCCCGCCTGCATGACGCCCGATCGGCGCACCGATGCTGAGCCCCGCCGGGACGATCGCCCCGTCAGCCCGCCGCAGTCGAAGCCTGTTCACGCTCGTCCGGGGGCTGTTCTGTCGTCACCAGTGGGATACGAGCCGGAGCCGCAAGGGCACATTCGTGTGCCGGGGCTGCGGCGAGCGCAGGCTCTGACAGGACTGGTGCCGGTTGCAGGAATCGAACCCGCGACCTTCGGTTTACAAAACCGCTGCTCTACCAGCTGAGCTAAACCGGCGCCCGTCGTGACGGCGGCTCTTATGCTGGCGAGCAGCGGTTGACGCAAGCGCGACGTCCGTCAGGTTTTGGGCTTCATCTTCAGTCCGCCGATGATGGCGCCGCCGACGGCGTAGATGACCAGCAGATGGCTCCAGTCGATGGGCAGCAGGCCGATCGGCGCGGTCCCGTAGAGGAAGCCGTAGGCCGAGGTCATCAGGGCGAAACAGACGCCGGCGACGAGGCCGATCTTGAGCCCGGCCATCCAGCCGGCGTCGCCGTCGCGAGCAATGAACCAGCCAAGGCCGACCATGGTGACGAAGGTTTGCACGAAGCCGTACGCCATCGGCAGCATCGACATGTCTTCGCTCTTGGTCGTGTTGGTGAGCGCCAGCCAGGTCGCCTCGAAGATCAGGCCGTACCAGAGGAAGCCGATGAAGAAGGCGACCACGGTCGCCACGATGATGCCCATCCAGTTGAGTTTCGCGTTCATGGATCGCCCCTCCCAAGGCGTGCGGTGAGTCCGCTACCGGACGGAGGCTACCCTCGCCGCGACGCCCGTCAATGAACGTTGATCAGTCAAGGCCGGCGGCGATGCGATCGGCGAGGGCGCGCAGGGCCTCCGGCTCGGCCATCGGGGCGTGGCCGTGGCCCTTCATGGGGCGATCGAACCAGCGCGGGATGACGTGGAAATGCAGGTGGAAGACCGTCTGCCCGCCGGCCTCGCCATTCAGCTGCATGATCTGGAAACCGTCGGGATCCAGCGCCGCGACCACCGCCCGTGCGGTGCGCTGGGTGGCGGCGATCAGACGGGCCAGGGCGTCGGGCTCGATGTCCAGCAGGGTGCGGGCGGTCGAGGTCTTCGAAACGATCAGGACATGGCCCTCGGACTGGGGGAAGACGTCCATGAAGGCGAGGACGTGATCGTCTTCCCAGACCTTCACGGCCGGGATCTCGCCGCGCAGGATCTTGGCGAAGATGTTGTCGGGGTCGTAGGGGGCTTGCAGGGTCACGGGCGGCTCCGGGCGGCGTTCAGACGAGGCTAGCAACGGGGACAGGGAGAGGGGAGCCCCGGCCGCGTTCGGGTGTTATGGTCAAGGTCCAGAAGGAGTCGGCCATGCTGCGGTTCATCGTCCAGTTTCTCGTCACCTGCCTGGCCCTGTGGCTGGCGGCGCAGGTCGTGCCCGGCGTCGGGTTCAGTGATACGCCCACGCTGCTGCTGGCCGCGATCCTGCTGGGGATCGCCAACATCATCGTGCGGCCGATCCTGACCGTCCTGACCTTTCCGCTGACGATCATCACCTTCGGTCTGTTCCTGCTGGTTGTGAACGCGGCGGTGATCGGACTGGTGGCGGTGCTGCTGGGCGGGTTCACGGTTGACGGCCTGTGGGCCGGCATCGGCGCGGCCATCGTCACCGGCGTGGTGAGCTGGATCGCCGGCTGGTTCATCGGCGGCGACGGACGGCGGATCGACTGAGTCATCCCAGGTCCTTGCGGAAGGGCGACAGCTCGGCGGCCATGGCGTCGATCTCGGCGTCGACGGCCGGGCGTTCGCGCTCCAGATAGTCGGCGACGGGCGCCCGCAGGGCCGGGTCGGCGATCCAGTGGGCGGACCAGACCGGGGAGGGCAGGTAGCCGCGGGCGATCTTGTGCTCGCCCTGGGCCCCGGCCTCGACTCGCGACAGGCCGCGCCCGATGGCGAACTCGATGGCCCGGTAGTAGCAGAGCTCGAAGTGGAGGAAGGGCACGTCGTCCAGCGCGCCCCACTGGCGGCCGTAGAGGGCGTCGCGGCCGATCAGATTCAGCGCCCCGGCGATCGGGATCCCGTCACGGAAGGCCATGACCAGGGCGATGCGGTCGGCCATGGTCGCGCCGATCCGGCCGAAGAAGTCGCGGGTCAGATAGGGCCGGCCCCATTTGCGCGAGCCGGTGTCCATGTAGAAGGCAAAGAAGGCGTCCCAGTGGGCTTCCTCGATGTCGGCCCCGGTGAGGACGCGGATGTCGAGCCCGGCCTGCGCCTCGCGGCGTTCGCGGCGGACGGTCTTGCGACGGCTCGAGGACAGGGCCGAGAGGAAGTCGTCGAAGGTCTGGTAGCCGCCGTTGCGCCAGACGTACTGCATATCCTGGCGCTGGAGCAGGCCAGCCTCGCCCAGGGCGCGCCACTCGTCGTGGGTGGGGAAGTTGATGTGCAGGGAGGAGACGCCGAGCCGGTCGGTCAAGGCCAGCGCGCCCTGCAGCAGCGCCTCGCGCACGGTTCCGGCGTCGGCGTCGGGATGGGCGAGGAAGCGGGGGCCGGTGACCGGGGTGAAGGGCACGGCGGCCAGCAGCTTGGGATAGTAGAGGCCGCCGGCGCGCTCGTAGGCGTCGGCCCAGCTGTGGTCGAAGACGTATTCGCCCTGGCTGTGGCCCTTGAGCCAGAGCGGCATGACGCCGATGACGCGGTCCGTTTCGTCGTGAAGCGACAGGTGGCGGCCGGCCCAGCCCTCGCGCGGGACGGCGCTGCCGGAGGCCTCGCAGGCGTCGAGAAAGTCGAAGGAGACGAACGGGTCGCCGGACGGGGAGGCGCAGGCGTCCCAGGCGTCGCGGCCGATGTCGGCGACCCGATCGTTTACGCGCAGGGTGAAGGTCACCGCACCTCGACGATGGCGTCCACCTCGACGGCGAAGCCGAGGGGCAGCTTGTAGACGCCGACGGCGGAGCGGGCGTGGCGGCCCTTGTCGCCGAACGCCTCGACCATCAGGTCGGAGCAGCCGTTGATGACGGCGGGGATGGCCTCGAAGTCGCCAGCGGCCTGGACGAAGCCCCCCAGCTTGACCACCCGGACGACCCGCTCGAGGTCGCCGTCCAGCGCCGCGGAGATCTGGGCCAGCAGGTTGATCCCGCACAGCCGGGCGCCGGCCTGCGCCTGCTCGGGCGTGACGTCGGCGCCGACCGTGCCCTTGATGCCGCCCGAGGCGTCGTTGGACAGCTGGCCGGAGATGTGGAGCAGGTTTCCCGTCAGAACGTACGGGACATAGTTGGCCACGGCCTTGGCCGGTTCGGGCAGCTGGATGCCGAGTTCGGCGAGGCGGGCGGCGACGGTCATGGAAGGCTCCTGGTGCGGTTTGGGGGCGGTTTAGCGCGAGGGAAGGGCGGCGTCGATGCGGCCGGCGAGGTGGTTCAGACTCAAAACAGGGTCTGAACAGTCTGAAGAGTCTGACTCCGGGAACGCGGCGCGGGCGGCGCGGGCGGCGGTTCGGCTGCCAAACACCGGCGGTATTGTGCGGCGGCCGGCTCCTGTGGCGGGCAAATCGGATCGAGAAAAGGCCAAGCCCTTGGCAGCGCGGGATGTTTTCCAGCGAAGTCGACTATAATTCCGCGAATTGCCAGCACAGCGTCATCGCCCCCACCCGCTATCGTCACCCCTTCAGCGCCCGTCCCGCCACCACCGCGCCGGCGCCGAACTTCGCCCTCAGGCGGTCGATGACGGTTTCGGTCTTGAGGGCGCGGGCCTCGGCGGTGTCGAACAGGGCGGCGGGGCTCTCGACGGCGTCCTGGACATCGCCCATGCCGATGCCGATCAGGCGGTAAGGGCGGCCCAGTTCGGGGGCCATCAGCTCGCGGCCGGCGGCGAACAGGGCGCGGGCGGTCTGGACCGGTTCGGGCACGGTGACGCGGCGGGTGACGATTTTGAAGTCGGTGCGGCGCAGCTTGAGCACGATGACGCGGCTGGCGACGCCGTCGCGGCGGGCCTTGGACGCCAGCTTCTCGCACAGGGGCCAGAGCTCGGCCTCGAGATCTTCCGCGCGGGTCAGGTCCTCGTTGAAGGTGGTCTCGGCGCTCATGCCCTTGCGGTCGTGTTCGGGCTTCACGGCGCGGGCGTCGCGGCCGTGGGCGAGGTCGTGCAGGCGCAGGCCGGTCTCGCCATAGCGTCTGATCAGGTCGCGGACGTCGGCGGCGGCCAGATCGCCGACGGTGGCGAAGCCGTCGCTCTGCAGGGTCTTGCGGAACACCGGGCCGACGCCGGGCAGGATGCCGACGGGCTTCGGGGCCAGCAGGGCCCGGGCCTCGGAGCCGATGACCGAAAAACCGCGCGGCTTGTCGAGTTCGGAGGCGACCTTGGCGAGGAAGCGGTTGGCGGCGAGACCGATCGAGACCGTGAGGCCGGTCTGCTCCTCGATCTGCTTCTGCAGCCGGACCAGCTGGAAGGCGGGCGGGCCGCCGTTCAGGCGCTCGGTGCCGGCGAGGCCGATCCAGGCCTCGTCCAGGGACAGGGTCTGGACCAGGGGCGTCAGCTTGCCGACGGCGCCGAAGATGGCCTCGCTGGCGGCCACGTATTTGCGGAAGTCGGGCTTGATGACGACGGCGTCGGGACAGGCCTTGAGCGCCTTGAACATCGGCATGGCCGAATGGACGCCGTACTGGCGGGCGACGTAGCAGCAGGTCGAGACCACGCCGCGCTTGCCGCCGCCGACGATGACCGGGAGATCGCGCAGCTCAGGCCGGTCGCGCTTTTCGACCGAGGCGTAGAAGGCGTCGCAGTCGAGATGGGCGATGGCGAGGTCGGCGAGTTCGTCGTGGCGGACGACGCGGCGCGAGTCGCACGCGCCGCAACGCTCGACGAGGGCGTCGGCGGTCCACAGGCAGTCGCGGCAGATGGATTTCATCGGGACGGGGTCATGGCGGGGCGGAGTATCGGCTCTATTCCCGCTATCGTCATCCTCCGGCAAGCCGCGCAGCGGCGCAGACCGGGGGACCCAGCGGCGCGCGTGAGCGCGACCCTGTCGAAGGCGCCGGTGGCGAGCATTTCGCCTTCGCTTCGCTGCGGCGCCGCTGGGTCCCCCGGTCTCGCTGCGCTCGCCGGAGGATGACGATAGCGGGAGGGACGCTCGCCCTTCGCTTCACGTCAACTTAAGAGACGCCGGGACAGAGTGCGTCTGAAGAAGGCGAGCAAGCCTCAGCGCAACCGCGCTTCCCAGGAAGCGAGTCAGGCCGGGTGATGATGTCGAAGACGGTCCTCATCGTCGAGGATAACGAACTGAACATGAAGCTCTTTCATGATCTGCTCGAGTCCCAGGGGTATCGCACCCTGCAGACCCGCGAGGGCCTGCAGGCGCTCGCCCTGGCGCGTCAGCACCGCCCCGACCTGATCCTGATGGACATCCAGCTGCCGGAGATCAGCGGCCTGGAAGTCACCAAATGGCTGAAGGACGACGAGGAGCTGAGCCACATCCCGGTGGTCGCGGTGACCGCCTTCGCCATGAAGGGCGACGAGGAGCGGATCCGGCAGGGCGGCTGCGAGGCCTATATCTCCAAGCCGATCTCGGTGGTGCATTTCCTCGAGGTGGTGCGCAAACACCTCGGGGCCGTTGAGGCAGCCATTCCATGACAGCGCGCATCCTTGTCGTCGACGACGTCGAGCCGAACGTCCGCCTGCTCGAGGCCAAGCTGACGATCGAATATTATGAGGTGCTGACCGCGATGGACGGCGCCACGGCGCTGGAGATCGCGGCGGCCGAGCGGCCCGACATCATCCTGCTGGACGTGATGATGCCCGGCATGGACGGGTTCGAGACCTGCCGGCGGCTGAAGGCCGATCCGGTGACGCGACACATTCCGGTGGTGCTGGTCACCGCGCTGGACGGCCGCGAGGACAAGATCAAGGGACTGGACGTCGGGGCCGACGACTTCGTCACCAAGCCGATCGACGACGTCATCCTGTTCGCCCGCGTCAAGTCGCTGGTGCGGCTGAAGGCGGTGATGGACGAGCTGCGCGAGCGCGAGGAGAGCGGTCGCCGGATGGGGGTCGATTCGGACGGGGCCGGGCGGCTGCGCGGCTCCGGCGGGCGGGTGCTGATCGTCGACGACAGCGAACTGCAGACCGCCAAGATGATCGAGCACCTGGCCAAGGAGCACCGGCCCGTCGCGGAGACCGATCCGGCCGCCGCCCTGATCGCGGCGCGGGGGCCGATCGACCTGATGATCGTCAACGTCTCGAGCGCCGGTTTCGACGGCCTGCGGTTCGTGGCCCAGGTGCGGTCCAGCGAGGCCTCGCGGCGGACGCCGATCCTGGCCGTGGTGGAAGCCTCGGACCGGCCGCGCCTGCTCAAGGCGCTGGAGCTGGGCGTCAACGACATCCTGCCGCGCCCGGTCGATCCCGAGGAGCTGATGGCTCGGGCCCGGACGCAGATCAAGCGCAAGCGCTACGCCGACTTCCTGAAAGAGAAGCTGGACTACAGCCTCGAGATGGCGGTCACCGACGCCCTGACCGGACTGCACAATCGCCGCTACATGGCCGGCCAGCTGCAGGCGCTGGTCGGGCGGGCGGCGCAGGGCGGGGACCCGGTCGCCGTGCTGGTCATGGACATCGACCATTTCAAGCTGGTCAACGACGGCTTCGGCCACGACGCCGGCGACGAGGTGCTGCGCGAGTTCGCGGTGCGGCTGGCGACCAATGTGCGGGCCATCGACCTGCCGTGCCGGCTGGGCGGCGAGGAGTTCGTGGTGGTGATGCCAGGCGCGAGCCTGGAGGACGCCACGCGGGTGGCCGACCGCATCCGCCGCGACATCGGGGGCCAACCGTTCCCGATCATGGGCGGGACGGAGGGGCTGACGGTCACCGTCTCGGTCGGCGTGGCGGCCAGCGTGGCCGGGGACACGCCGGACGCCCTGCTCAAGCGGGGCGACGAGGGGGTGTACGAGGCCAAGTCGCGCGGCCGGAACCAGGTGATCGCGCGGGCGGCCTAGGGCCTACCGGCTCATCCACGGCTTGGACTTGCCCGTCGCTATGCTGGCGGCCTGCTCGCGCTGGAAGCGGCCGCCGCGGGGCGGTTTGGGCCGGGCGTCGATGACGGCCTGCTTCAGGCGGAGGGCGCGCTGGATGGGGGTTTCCGGGGACGCATCCGGCTGGCCGTCGTCGGGATCGCTCATTCCGCAGCCTAGCACGCCGGACAACGAAAAACGCCCGGCCTTGCGACCGGGCGTCCGAAAATCCAGCGGGGGCGAACCCTTACTTGATCTTGCCTTCCTTGAACTCGACGTGCTTGCGCACGACCGGGTCGTATTTCTTGACGACCATCTTTTCGGTCATGGTGCGGGCGTTCTTCTTGGTGACGTAGAAGAAGCCGGTGTCGGCGGTGGAGTTCAGGCGGATCTTGATGGAAGCCGGCTTGGCCATCGGAATTACCTTTGCGACGGCGAAAGCCGCTGAAATGAGAGGCGCGGAACATACTCAGGCGCGCCCGGAAGTCAACCGGGCCAGATACGCGTTGAGCCGGGCCCCGGAGCGGGTCAGGGTGGGGGCATGAAACACCTCGCCCTCGCCGCCCTCGCCGCCCTGTCCCTGTCGCCGCTGCTGGCGGGTTGCGCAAGCACGCCGGAGCCGGCCGATCCGCAGGACGCCTTCATGGCGCGGCTGAACGCCCTGTGCGGACAGAGGTTCGAGGGGCGGGTGGTCACGACCGATCCGGCCGACGCCAACTTCGCCAGCAACCGGCTGCTGATGCATGTGCGCGACTGCTCGGCGGGCGAGGTGGGGATTCCGTTCGCGGTGGGCGAGGACCGGTCGCGGCGCTGGATCGTGACGCGGACGGCGACGGGCCTGCGGCTCAAGCACGACCATCGCGACCCCGAGGGCGTGATCCACGGCTATCACATGTACGGCGGCGACACGGCGGGCGAGGGGACGGCCGAACGGCAGGAATTCCCCGTCGACCAGGAGTCGATCGACCAGTTCGTCGCCGGCGGGGCGACCGTCTCGACGACCAACGTCTGGGCCGTCGAGGTGCATCCGGGACGGATGTTCGCCTATGAGCTGCGCCGCCCGGAGGGCCGCTTCCTGCGGGTCGAGTTCGACCTGACCCGGCCGGTGGCGGACTAGCTCAGCGGAAGGCGCGCAGGCGGTCCAGCAGCGGCGTCAGGCCCGGGATCAGCGGTTCGACCTCGGCGGCGTTCTTCTTCCACTTGCCGGCTTCGGGCGGGGTCAGGGTGTGGCGCGAGGGGGGCAGGTCGCCGCCGGTGCGCTCCGACAGCGCCGTGTCGAACTCCAGACCGGCGAAGTCGCAGACGCCGCGGATGACGGCGGCGGGATCGGCGAGGAAGTCGCTGTAGCGGACCACGTGGCGGCGGTCGGCCGGCAGCTGCTCCAGATCGTCCATGATGGTCTGGTTGGTGGTCGCCCACTGGTAGGCCGCGATCTCGGGCAGGGGCTTGCCCTTCAGCGCCTGCCAGCCGGGCGGCAGGAGCAGGGACCAGGGGCCGTCCCAGCCGGGCAGGTCCGGATAGGTGACCCAGCCGCCGGCGCGCCAGGCGTCGATGATGCTGGAGATGTTCTCCTCGGGCTCGCGCCACAGGAAGACGAAGCGGGCGTCGGGGAACAGGGCGTTGAAGAAGGGGATGCGCAGGGCGTTCTTGGGCGTCTTTTCGAGCAGGCGGATGGACGGCGCGTCGGCCGGTGCGCCGGCGGCGTCGACCAGCTTCCCGGCCAGGCGCGACTTCATGGCCAGGGCGATCTCGGGGGTCAGGCGGTCGGCGGTGAGGCGGTTGGAGTCGACGCCGGGCGCGCCGGGCAGGAACATGCGGAAGCCCTCGACCAGCCAGTGGGCCTCGCCGCCCGGATTGTGCAGCTGGGGGGTGACCGCGAGGGTCTCGAACAGGGCGGTGCTGCCCGAGCGGGGCGCGGCGACGATGATGACCGGACGGTCGTAGTCGGGGGTGCGCACGACCGGACGGGCAGCGGGCGCGGTGGCGGCGACGGGCGCCGCGGAAGCGCCGCCCAGGCCGGTGACCTCGGGGTTCACGGCATAGGCGCCGATGCGCTGGCCGATGACGCGCAGGACCGGCATGTGGTTCGAGCGAACCCGCAGATCGTCGCCGAGGCTCTGGACCTGCTGCAGCAGCATCTCGAGCCGCTTGCGGTAATGGGGGATGCCACGGTCGCTGTCGGCGAACAGGGACCACAGCTGACGCCAGTCCTGGCGGAAACCGTAGAGGATGCGTTCGTAGCGGCCCATCTCCTCGCGGCCGGCCTCGCCGGGTTTGAGCGAGATCGTCTCCCCGACGAGGTCACGCAGCAGATCGTCGACCTCCGAGGGCGGCATGACGCGGTAGACGTTGTGCTGCTCGGTGGCGATGCCGACCCGGGCGCCGGGCTGGTACGGCACGGTCTGCGGCGCGATCTCGCTGGTGGCGGCGGCGTGGACCATGTCCCAGAAGCGGCTGTTGCCGGTGGTGTCGGCGACGAGGTGGACGCGCTCGATGTCCGAGTTGTTCTCGACCTTGTGGGTGCGCCAGTTGTCGAAGATCCACGACTCGCCCTCGGCCATGTTCACGACCTGGTCGTCGCAGAAGAATTTGACGTCGGGCGTGGTCACGATCGGGATGTGCAGCCGGACCCGGTGGTACCAGTGGTAATTGATGTCGGTGTGCATCGGCACGGTGGCGCCGGGGCCCAGTTTCATCAGGCGGGAACGGCTCCAGACCACGCCGAAATGGGCCAGCACCTGCTGCAGATAGGGCGAGGCGAGCAGGTGGGGCGTCGGGGCCATGGCGCCGGCCACGTCGTCGTTCTCGCCGCCGCCGACGGTGATCAGGCGCAGGGCGCTGTTGCCGTCGAGGTTGTTGGGGTGGCGCACCCAGCCGCCGGCGGGCAGGGCCGCGATCTCTTCCTGCAGCCGCGCGGCGTCGAACCGGAACGGCAGCTTGATGAACGGGGCCTCGAGTTTCATGCCGTGGGCATACCGGCGGCCGGGGTCCGGGTCAAAGCGCGCGCCACGGCGCGACCGGCCGGACGGTGGCGCAGGCGGGCGAGCCGTCCATGCCGCGGCCGGGGAGGGTGGCCTCGAGGATGCGGCCGGCCCGGGCCTGATCGAGCACGGCGGGCGGGATGTCGTGGATGTCGATCTTGGCGCGGCGGCTCCACGGGCTGGCGTGATCGCCGGCCGAAATGCCGATGCGGATGTAGACGAAGCGTCGGTCGGGCCCCTCGCGGCGGACGAAGGGGCCGAGGAAACGGTTGTCGTTCGACAGGCGGATCGGCACGTCGAAGGACAGGGGTGCGTCTGCGGCGGTCACCGGCTCGAAGGGCGCGTCGTCCTTCTGCAGGCTGTAGCGGACGCCGGCGACCGGGTCGGCGATGGTCAGGCGCAGGGTGATCGGGCTGTCGGCCATGGCTCAGTCCTGGTGCTCCACCCTGTGCAGACCGCGCACCATGCGCACGAAGGGCACGGGGCGGTCCCGATGGACGAGGCGTTCGGCCACCTCGGCGAGGACGAAGCGGGTGATGGCGGGCAGGTCGACCGCGCGGGCCTCCTCCAGCGGCAGCCATGCGATCTCGTCCAGTTCGCCGGAGCCGGCAGTGGGGTCGGGATGCAGCAGCGCCGAGGCGTCGGCCATGAAGAAGCGGGCGTCGAAGCGGCGGGTGCGGCCGGGCGGAGTGATGGCGCGGGCGATGTAGGACAGGGCGGCGAGGTCGGGCAGGGCCCCGGCGGCGCGGAACTCGCGCCACGGCCCGGCGACGGAGGCGGGCGGGGCGGGTTCGGCCAGCAGCAGGCCGGTCTCCTCGAAGGTCTCGCGCACGGCGGCGAGGGCGAGGGCGCGGGCGCGGCGGGGGGAGACCTCGCGGGTCAGGCGGGCGGCGTCCACGGGAGGCAGTTCGCTGGCCGAGGCGGCGCCGGGATCGGCCCGCTCCACCCGGCCGCCGGGAAAGACCCATTTGGAGGCCATGAAGACGTGCCCCGGCGCGCGGCGGCCCATCAGGACCTCGGCCGAACCCTTCCGCACGCGGGTGAGGATCAGGGTGGCGGCGTCCTTCGGGCGCTGCGCCGAACCGGTGCGAGGGGCGTCCTTCAGGTCTTGCGCGGCGTCGAAGGGCTGTGAGATGGCGGCGGGCATCGGTTGTCTTTAGCATGGGCGGCGGCCGAGCCTACCGGGAGCCCGCCATGACCCTGCTTTTCGCCGAACCCCAGCTGTTCGTCACCAACCTCGGGGCGGCGCTGGACCACTATATGCGCCGGCTTGGATTCAGCCTGGCCTTCGCCCACGGCGAGCCGGCCTTCTACGCCCAGGTCATCCGGGACGGCGCGCGGCTGAACCTCCGGCATGTCGACAGCCAGCCGTTCGCGACGGGCTTTCGCGAAACCGAGGGCGACGTGCTGGCGGCGACGATCGCGGTCGACGACGCGGAAGCGCTGTTCGAGGAGTTCGGGCGCGCCGGCGTCGCCTTCCATCAGCCGCTGCGAACCGAAAAATGGGGCGCGCGGACCTTCATCGTCGCGGATCCCGACGGCAACCTGGTCCTGTTCGCGGGGTAGGCGAAGGCTGGCCCGCTACATTCCTCCCCCAAGGGGGAGGACCGGTTACCGCCGCTTGCCCTTGCGGACGCCCTTGAGACCGCCGGAGGGACGGCCGCCGCCGGGCGGCTTGGGACCGCCGGGGCGGTTGGCGCCGCGCTTGGGGAAGGCGCCGCCGCCGGGGCCGCGGGCGCGAACGCCGAGACGGGCGGCGGGGGCGTTGGGATCGCGCGGGGCGGGGTCGGAGAGCATTTCGAAGACCAGGCCGCCTGTGACCGGGGTGGCCTCGACCAGCTTGATCTCGACGGTGCGGCCCAGCGTCCAGCGCTGGCCGCTGCGCTCGCCGACGAGGGCATGGGTGCGGTCGTCGTGGTGGAAATACTCGCCGCCCAGGGTGGAGACGGGCACGAGGCCGTCGGCGCCGGTCTCGTCCAGGCGGACGAACAGGCCGAAGCGGGTGACGCCGGTGATGCGGCCGGTGAACGTGGCCCCGACCCGTTCGGACAGGAAGGCGGCCATATAGCGGTCCATGGCGGCGCGCTCGGCGGCCATGGAGCGGCGCTCGGTCATGGTCACCTGTTCGGCGATGGTCGGCAGTTCGGCGATCTCGCGGTCGGTCAGCCCGTCCTTGCCGAGGCCGAGGCCGCGGATCAGGCCGCGG
>NZ_DASPMQ010000010.1:0-55205 GCF_035626975.1 Brevundimonas sp. | reverse complement strand
CATGCGCACCTTTCTCAATCTGATCGCGGCCGAGCCGGACATCGCGCGCGTACCGGTGATGATCGACAGCTCGAAATGGGAGGTGATCGAGGCGGGGCTGAAGTGCGTCCAGGGCAAGCCGATCGTCAATTCGATCTCGCTGAAGGCCGGCGAGGCCGAGTTCCGCGAGCAGGCGGTGAAATGCCTGCGGTACGGCGCGGCCGTGGTGGTCATGGCCTTCGACGAGCAGGGCCAGGCGGACACCGCGGCGCGCAAGGTCGAGATCTGCACCCGCGCCTACCGGCTGCTGGTCGACGACATCGGCTTCCCGCCCGAGGACATCATTTTCGATCCGAACATCTTCGCCGTGGCGACGGGGATCGAGGAGCACGACGCCTACGCCTTCGACTTCATCGAGGCCACGCGGACGATCAAGGCCACCCTGCCCCATGCCCGCGTCTCCGGTGGAGTGTCGAACGTCTCGTTCAGCTTCCGCGGCAACGAGCCGGTGCGGCGGGCGGTCCACTCGGTGTTCCTCTACCACGCCATCCAGGCCGGAATGGACATGGGCATCGTCAACGCCGGCGATCTGCCGGTCTATGACGACATCGACCCGGTGCTGCGCGAGGCGGTCGAGGACGTGATCCTGAACCGGCCGCAACGGACCAATGTCTCCAACACCGAGCGGCTGGTCGACCTCGCGCCGAACTACAAGGGCGACAAGGGCGCGGCGCGGGTCGTCGACCTGAAGTGGCGCGACGCCCCGGTCGGCAAGCGCATCGAACACGCCCTGGTGCACGGCATCACCGACTGGATCGAGGCGGATACGGAAGAGGCGCGGCTGCAGGCCGAACGCCCGCTGCACGTCATCGAAGGCCCGTTGATGGACGCCATGAACGTCGTCGGCGACCTGTTTGGCTCGGGCAAGATGTTCCTGCCGCAGGTGGTCAAGTCGGCCCGGGTGATGAAACAGGCCGTGGCCTGGCTGGAGCCCTTCATGGAGGCCGAGAAAACCGGCAAGCCGCGCGAGCTGGCCGGCCGCATCCTGATGGCCACGGTCAAGGGCGACGTCCACGACATCGGCAAGAACATCGTCGGCGTCGTGCTCCAGTGCAACAACTACGAGGTCATCGACCTGGGCGTCATGGTCCCGGCCGACCGCATCCTCGACGCCGCGATCGAGCACAAGGTCGACATCGTCGGCCTGTCGGGGCTGATCACGCCGTCGCTGGACGAGATGGTCTTCGTGGCGCGCGAGATGGAGCGGCGCGGCTTCGACATTCCCCTGCTGATCGGGGGAGCCACGACCAGCCGGACGCATACGGCGGTCAAGGTCGAGCCGGCCTATCACCGCGGTTCGACCACCTATGTGGTGGACGCCAGCCGGGCCGTGGGCGTTGTCTCGGGCCTGCTGTCCCCGACCGAGAAGGCGCGCAACGAGGCGGCGACGCGCGACGAATACATCCGCATCCGCGAGCAGTTCGCGCGCGGACAGACGGCCAAGGCGCGGACGACCTTGCCGGCGGCGCGGGCCAACCGGTTCCGGCCGCAGGCGGCGACTCCCCGCCCCCCGAAACCGTCGTTCCTCGGCGCGCGCGCGTTCGACGCCTGGGATCTGGGCGATCTGGCGCGATACATCGACTGGACGCCCTTCTTCGCCAGCTGGGAGCTGATCGGCCGCTATCCGATGATCCTTGAGGACGAGATCGTCGGCGAGGCGGCCCGCGACCTGTTCGCGGACGCCCAGGCCATGCTGAAGCGGATCGTCGACGAGAAATGGTACACGGCACGGGGCGTGGCCGGCTTCTGGCCCGCCAATGCGCGCGGCGACGACATCGTGGTCTGGGCCGACGAAAGCCGGACGACCGAACTGGCCCGCTTCCACGGTCTGCGCCAGCAGATCGCCAAGACCAGCGGCAAGCCGAACCTGTGCCTGTCGGACTTCGTGGCCGAGGACGGCGAGGACTGGCTTGGGGCCTTCGCGGTCACCGCGGGGCACGGCGAGCTGGAGAAGGCGGCGGCGTTCAGGGCGGCCGGCGACGACTATTCCGCCATCCTGGCCACGGCCCTGGCCGACCGGCTGGCCGAGGCCTTCGCCGAGGCGCTGCACAAGACGGTGCGCGTCGAGCTGTGGGGCCACGCGCCCGACGAACAGACGTCGGTCGAAGACCTGATCGCCGAATCCTACCAGGGCATCCGCCCGGCGCCCGGCTATCCGGCCCAGCCTGACCACACCGAAAAGGCCACGCTGTTCAGATTGTTGCAGGCCGAAACGAACGCCGGGATGGAACTGACCGAGAGCTTCGCCATGTCGCCGCCGGCCTCGGTTTCGGGCCTGTATTTCGGCCACGCCGAGAGCCACTATTTCGGCGTCGGCAAGATCGACCGCGACCAGGTCGAGGACTACGCCCGCCGCAAGGGCTGGGACCTGGCCACCGCCGAACGCTGGCTGGGGCCGATCCTCAACTACGATCCGGCGGCCGCGCCCCGCAGCGACGCGGCCTGAGACCCTCTCCCGCGGAGCGGGAGTCCTACTCCAGCCCCACCTCTTCCGGCGTCGCCGGCGGCGTGGCGATGTTCTCGCGCAGGCGCCGCGCGGCGTGTTCGCAGCGGCCCGGCAGGCCGAAGAACAGGCCGAAGGCCTGACTGCGCACGGACTCGTCCTGACCGGTCAGCGGAGCCCATTTGGCCGTGGCTTCGGCGGCGGCGGCCCGGGCGGCGGCGCGGCTGGCGGCCGACTGGCGCGGACCGGCGGCGTCGAGGGCGGCGCGGAAGTCGGCGGCCTCGAGCTTGCCGAGGCGGATGATGTCCTGGTCCAGCGGGTCGGCGTCGGTCAGGGTCTGGCCGAGCGTCACATGGCCGTTCACCAGCGCTTCGCACCAGGCGACCAGCGGATAGTCGTCCTGCGGCGCGCCGCGCGGCAGCGGGTTGGCGTAGGCCACCGCCTCGCGGATGCGCAGGGCCTCGGTCGTCTCGCCCGAGGCGGGGCCGGCGGTGACGACGGGGCCTTCCTGACCGGCGGCGACGGGAGCCGTCTGCATCATCAGGGCGGCGGCGAGGGCGAGGCTGGCGATCATGAAGGCTCCGGAGTTATGCGCCGCTTGACGACGCTCGGATGCCGCAACGCTTCAGGCCCCGCAATGGTTTTTCCGTGGCGACATATTTTTCATCGCGGACGGGCGAGCAAGAAAAAGGCGGCGGATCCGAAGATCCGCCGCCCGGTAGTCTGTCTCTCCGACCGCTTACTAGAAGCGGTAGGCCAGGCTGAACCGCACCGTACGCGGCGCCTCGTAGGCCGTGACCTTGGCGTAGTTAGGATTGACCGAACCGTCGCCCAGATCGCCGAACTCGTTGAAGTCCTGAGCCGAGGAGGTGTCGAACACGTTGAACACGTCCGCACGAAGCACCAGGCTGTCGCCCGGGATTTCGAACACCTCGGCGAGATCGTAGGCGAAGGTCAGGTCGAGGACCCTGAGCCAGTCACTTTCGAAGGACTCGCCACGCGGGGTGGCGACGCCCTGACAGAACCACGACGCCGCCTGATAGGCCGCGGCGAAGGCATCGGTCGGGTGCACGCCCTGACAGCCGAACTTGCGCGGCGACTGAATCAGCAGGTTGGCGCCGATGTTCAGGGCCGGGGTCGCCTGCCAGTTACCGAACGCCTTGAAGGTGTGCGCGCGGTGGTTGGGCAGGAAGCCGTACGAGTTGTCGGTCAGACCGGGCTGGTCGAAGTCCTGCGACAGACCGGGGTCGGTCTGGCCGTTGTCGGACTTCAGGGCGCCTTCGTAGTTGCCCTTGTTTTCCGACCAGACGTAGCTGAACCGGCCGCCCCAGACGCCATCGAACGGCTTCTCGAGCGAGACCTCGACCGCCTTGTAGGTGCGTTCCGGATCCGGGTAGTTCAGCTGGTCGGCCGTGAGGGTGACCTCGCGGTCAGCCGTGACGACCCCCCCCGTGGCATCGGACAGGTCGTCGCCATCCAGGGTGATGACCATGTCTTCACCGGGGTTGGTCAGGACGTACTGGTGGAAGCCGTACCAGATTTCGTCGCAGCCGGCGCCGTCGGTGATGTCGGTGTCGAGCCCGTTCGCCAGGCAGTACTGATTTACTGCCGCGTCGATGGCGACGTCATCGATGGCCGTACCCAGCTCGCGGTAGGTGCCCTTGATGCCCATCGTCCAGTCGCCGAACACGCGCTGTTCGTAGCCGAGAATGAACTCGTCCACGAACATCGGGTCGAGTTCCTTGTCGACCTGGGTCGCGATCGGCCGGACTTCGCCGCTGGCGAAGTTGCCGCCGCTGACGAAGCCCTGGTTGGTGGTGCCGTAACCGAGGAGGATCGGCTCATCGGTGGTGTCATGGATGCCGTTGCGGTCCACGTCGTTCGGGCCGCCCGTGAAGTCGAGGTTCCAGGTGTCCTGGATAAAGAACTCGGCGCCGGCCAGACGCTGGTTGGTGTTGACCGCGACCGGCAGGAAGTAGCGCCCCCAGAAGCCGAACAGCTTGGCTTCACCATCGCCGAACACGTCGTAGGTCGCACCCAGGCGCGGGGCCCACTGGTTCTGCAGGTCGACGAAGGCGACGCCGGCGATGTTTTCGTTCTCGAAGCCTTCGTTCCGGATGCCGAGGTTCAGGGTCAGCCGATCCGTGACTTCCCACGAGTCCTGCAGGTAGTAGGCGTTCTGGGTCGAGGACCAGCCGCCGTCGTTGTCGTAGGCGCGGACGCGAACGCGTCCGGGGTTGCCCAGCATGTCAGCCCGGCCGACGAGGGTGGGGTTGAAGTTCGGGTTCGGCGTGCCCGCGAGCGGCCCGGTCAACCGGATCGGATCAGCGAAGCCGGTTCCGGCGGCGTTGTTCATGGCGCCGGGGCCGGTGCTAGCGGTCACGAGGGTCTGGAAGCGATACCAAAGGCCGCCCGTCCGGTCGCCGGTGCAGTTCACAACCGAGCTGATCGGGGTGAAGCCGGGAACGTTGCGACCGTTCGGCCGGCAATAGTTGTAGCCGGCGCCCGAGTAGTCGAGAGCCTGGAAGGATTCCAGCTTCTCCTGGTCAATGCCGAAGCGGAAGTGGTGCGAGCCGAAGAAGTCGGCGTAGATGTCGACGTCGGCGCGCAGGACGGTGCGCTCGTCCTCGTTCGTCGAAGGCTGACCGACGCCCCAGATGCCGCGACGCGGGAAGATCGGCAGTTCGTCGGTGATCAGCGCGCCGGCGTCCCCGGGCGAGAAGCTGTACTCGTTGTACTCGTTGACGCCATAGGCCAGCGAGGTGGTCAGCCAGTCGGTCCACACGCCGGTATAGCGGGCGATCCAATTCTCGCCGCCGAACTTGAAGGTCGACGGGGTGAACTCGCCGATCTCCTCGCCGTCGGCGTTGACGAAGATGTTGCGGGTTTCCTGCTCCTGCTCGTCGGAGAAGTAGGTGAACTCCAGACGATGATCGTCGGTGATCAGGAAGTCGACCTTGGCGCCGTAGAACGGATCGTCCGAGGTGACGACCGTCCCGTTGGCGCCCGCGCCGAAATCGGGATCGGGCTGGACCAGGAGGCTGCCGATGTTGGTCGATTCACGATCACGGAAGTTGTACAGACCGAAGATGAACAGACGGTCCTCGATGATCGGACCGCCGAAGTCGAAGATGACATCGGAGGACTCGACTTCGTCGAAGCGGTTCTGCGCCAGGTAAGTGTCCGGCGAATCTTCACGCAGGCTATCCGGCGACCAGTAGGCCGTGATGCCGAATTCCCACTCGTTGCCGCCCGACTTGGTCGTGCCGTTCAGCACGCCGCCAGTGCCGCGACCGAATTCCGACGAATAGCCGCCGGTCTTGGTCTCGAGCGTCTGGTAGAATTCGAACGGAACGGTCGACGAACCGGTGAAGTCCCGGAATTTCGTGATGTTCAGGCCGTTGACGAAGTAGGTGTTTTCGCCGGCCGAGGCGCCGCCGATGGTCGGAATGGAGCCGAAGGCGCCGTCCGAGGCGGTCACGCCCGGGGCCAGCAGGGCCACGGCGCTGGCGTCGCGCGCGATCGGGATGTTGCGCGACAGTTCCTCGACGTTGACCGTCAGGCCGGTCGTGGTGGCGTCGAATTCCGAAACGGCGCGACGGACGCCGACGACGACGACTTCGTCGATCTGCGTGGCGTTGCCCTCGGCGGCGCCCAGGGTCAGGGTCAGCGAGGCGGTGCCGCCCGAGCCGACGCTCACGGTGTCGGTCAGGGAGTTGTAGCCCGGCGCGTTGACGACGACTTCATACTGGCCTTGCGGCAGGGCCACGGCGCGGAAACCGCCCGAGGCGTCAGTGGTGAAGCTGCGCGAGAAGCCCTGGCTGACCGAGGTCAGCGTGACGCTGGCGCCCGAGACCGGCGTACCGGCCTGGTTCGCCACTGTGCCGGCGACGGCCCCCTGGGTCAGGTTCTGCGCGATGGCGACCGAGGGCGTCATCAGGGTGAGGGCCGGAGCCGCCACCAGCGCCATAAGCGCTGTTCCGCCAATCATGGTCGAGTGCAGCAAACGCTGCTTGATGGTTTGGGTCTTCAAAGGTGGTCCTCCTGAGACCGCCGGGCGCATCCAGGAGGAGGCGAACATCGACGGCAACCAAACTCCGCGCACCCCAATGCACGCAGATTGCGGTGACCTTAGACTTGGCAACCCCCAAGCGCAGCATAATTACGGCGCCGTAATCCAATCGTGGCGGCGCTGTCGCAATCCCGCCACACGCCAGATCAAGTTGCTGGGAAGACAGACAAAATGGTCGCCAATTCTGCCTTAATCCACCGTCTTTCCCCGCAAGTCTGGGTGACCGGGCAAGTCCGGCCGGAGGAACTGAGTCAGCTGAGCGCGGCGGGATTCACCTGCTTGGTGAATCACCGGCCCGATGGGGAGGAACCCGGGCAGCCGACAGCGTCGGAGGTCGCCCGGGCCGGGGCCGAGGCCGGTCTCAGGGTCGTCCACGCCCCGACCCGGGGCCTGCCGGACGCGGCCGTCGTCGCCGCAACACGCGAGGCGCTCGACGCCCTGGAGCCGGACGACAAGGCGGTGTTCTTCTGCCGCTCGGGGATGCGGTCCGCCGCCGCGTGGGCCATGGCCGAGCGGCTGGCCGGCGTCGAGCCCGAACCTCTGCGGGAAGCGGCGGCCGCGGCGGGCTACGACCTCAGCCAGGTTCCGCTATAAGGCTGTCAGCGAATAACGCCGACACGGACGGCGTAGGGCGCCGGGTCTGGCGTACAGGAGGCGGCGACGAGCTGCGCCGCCATGAGACACAGGAAGGCCGCCGCGATGGGCTGGAGCCGATTTGAGACAGCCAGGGCGATGGAAACGGCCATGTCGGGCACTCCGCGGAACGATTCCGGGGCTGTGAGGCAAGGGCCGGGCCGCAGTCGGCGCCGCCGCACATGATCCCTTTCGTGCGCGGGCTGGAGGTGGCCTACGGGCGGGCCGACGCGGTCTCGCCTCTGATCCGGCGCGTCATTGCGGCCAATCCCGGGCCGTTCACCTTCACCGGCACCGGCACCTATATCGTCGGGCGCGCGGAGCCCGGAGCGGTCGTGGCGGTGATCGACCCCGGCCCGCCGGACGACGCCCACCTTGCGGCCCTGCTGGCGGCGGTGGAAGGCCAGACGGTCAGCCAGGTGCTGGTCACCCACACCCACCGGGACCACTCGCCCCTCGCCCGTCCATTCGCGGAAGCGGTCGGCGCGCCCGTGCTGGCCGCGCGCCCGCCGGCCATGGTGGTCCACGCCTCGGGCGCGCTGGACGAAGAGGATGACGAGACGTTCGCGCCGGACCTGATCCTGACCGGCGGCGAGATCCTGAACGGCGACGGCTGGACCCTCGAGGCCATGGCGACGCCCGGCCACGCCTCGAACCACATGGCCTTCGTGCTGCGCGAGGAAAACGCCCTTTTCAGCGGCGACCATGTGATGGGCTGGTCGACGACGGTGGTGGCCCCGCCCGACGGCGACATGACGGCCTATATGGCCAGCCTGGACGCGGTGATCGCGCGCGGCTTCTCAACGATCTGGCCGACCCACGGCGCGCCGATCACGGAGCCGGGCCCCTTCCTCGACGCCTATCGGGCGCACCGGCTGGAACGCGAGGCGCAGATCGTGGCCCGGCTGGCGACGGGCCCCCGGCGGATCATGGACATGGTCCCGACGCTCTACGCCGCCGTCGACGAGCGGCTATGGCCGGCCGCGTCCCTCTCGGTCTGGGCCCACCTGATCGCCCTGGTCCGTCAGGGCCGGGTCGTCGCCGAGCCGGAGGCGTCGCTTCAGGCGCTCTACCGGGCTGTCTGACCCGGCGGAGCAGGTCGCCTTGACCGTCTCCCAATCGGCGGCGCTCAGGGCGCTCTCCCCCGGACGCTCGGCAGCGCGCGCGGCCTGGCCTCGCCGCCTCGAGTCCGGGTGGGTGTTCATGAACTCAGCCGCCGCGCCAAGCTGACCGGCGTCACCTTCCGCACGCGCCATCCGCTCAAAGAACGGGGCCATGCCCCGCGATGACAGCCCGGCCGCGTGGAGCAATGCCTGGCCGCCCGCGTCGGCTTCGAGTTCGGCGTCGCGGCTGTAGCTGAGGTCAGAGGCCTGGCCGGCGAGGATGACGGCCTGCTGGCCGGCTCCGGTTCCGCCGCCCACAACCAGATCCAGCAACATGCCGATGCCGAGATCGCGCCAGACCGCCTGCATGACGTGGCGCTTCTCGATATGCGCCACCTCGTGGGAGATGACGGCGGCGAGCTCATCGGGGGTCCGGGCGTCGCGGATGAGATCATCCGTGATCAGGATTGGCCCACCCGGCAGGGCGAGGGCGTTGGCCATCGGCGCCTCGACCGCCCGCACCCGGATATCGAAGGGGGTGTCGGCCCGCGTGGCGATCCGGTCGCCCAGGTCGTTCAGGATCGCCTGGCCCCGCGGATCGTCGCAGCGTGGAAAGGCGGCGCTGACCTGGGCGTCCAGGTTCGAGCCCAGCCGCAGCTCCATATCCGCCGGCGTGGCCCGGGCAAGGGGACCCGCTAGGGCGGGAACGCCGATGAAAACGAAGGCGACCACGCCGGCGGCGGCGGCGGTGAGGCCGCCCACCAGCCAGACCTCGCTCCGGCGCCGGCTCTTCAGGCGGTCGGCCAGCCGGTCCCCGATGAGCGGATTCCAGTCGCCCACGGGCAGCACCAGCCTTGCGTCGGGCTCACGCCGGCTGGAGACACGGGCCTGATCCGCCTCGATCTGGACCGTCAGATCCGGCAGCCGCCAGCCGATTTCTCGCCCATCGGCCCGGATGGTCAGCATGTCGCCATCGAGGCTGGCTTCGGCCTCGTGAGGATGAGCGGTCCGACCGTCGTAGAACCGGACGCTCATCGTCAGATCGCCGAGAAGCCGAAGGCGTCCGCCAGCCCCTCGCCGCTTCCCGGTCCGCGTGAGGTCTGCTGGGCCAGATCCAGACGCGCCTCACCCGCCGACTCCAGGCGCTCGATCAGGAACCGGGCGGTCCGCGCCTGCACCCATGGCATCAGGAAACCGACGGTGATCAGCAGGAAGAACAGGTTCGTCACGGTCAGCCACCAGAGGGGAAGGGCCTTCACGTTCAGCTTGAAGCCCGCCTTGTCGACCGTCACGCCGGCGGCGATCGAGCGCAGCAGGGCCGCCTGGTACGGCGCCCAGATCAGCAGGGCGAACGGCGAGACAACGAGGAGACCTGCGTAGATCGACAGGGTGAACAGGATCGACGGCTGGGCCGGTTGTCCATCCGGGCCCGGCTCGAAGACTCCTGTCACGGCCCCGATGACTCCGACCCCGATCAGCAGCAGGATGTAGCCGACAAGTGTCCCGACCCATCCAATGGCGTAGGCGCCGTAGATGCCGTGCCGCTCCGCCCGCTCCATCCGGAAGCGCACGCGGCGATCGCCAAAGCGCAATTCGTCCCAGATTTTCGACGCGAGGCTGCGCTCGGCATGGGGCCAGAACCAGCCGGCGGTGAGGCTGCTCAGGAACAGGGCTCCCAGATAGTGCAGGCCGTAGGAAGAGGCCGAGCCCTTGAGCCGGAAGCGGATGCCGCGCCACGTCGTGCGGCTGGCCATGTACCGGAAGGCGGTGAAGACGCCGAAGCCCCACAGCCAGAACATTCCGATGTAGAGCGGAAGCAGCAGCAGGATGAACCACTCGCCGATGAACTGGATGCCGAAGGCGATCGCGAGAAACGGCAGGCCCAGGGCGAACAGGGCGATCACGAAACCGACGAACAGTTCGACGCCACGCCCCGTGTATTCGAACGCCTCCTCATTCATGCGCACGCCCCGCCACACCCGCTGGCGCACTTCCGTCTTGCCCCAGAAGCGGTAGAGCGTGAGCGTGACAAGGTTCAGCAGCCCATTCTTCAGGCTGATCCCGAGGAACCGGCGCGGTTCGATCGTCGTCGAGAACCTCAGCGTCTCGCCGGGTTCGGGCGTATAGGGCGCGAGCGACTCGTCGGCCGTACTGTCGGTCATTTTTGGTTCCCCCTGATCAGGCAGGGGTAAACAGCGACGTCTTTCGACGCAACCGGCGAGAGTCCGTCGGTCTTATGAGTTGCACCGAAGCAACGGCGCGCAACCGTCGCGATCAGCCGCCGCTACGCAACGCCTCGCTGATCCGGGTCGCGAGACGGCAAGCCTCGCCCCCATGGCTCCGACCGTCCCGGGCCGCGACGCGGACGTCGGTGCGACCGGGCCGGATGCGGATGACGGCGTCGTGGACCGTGCCGAACCAGAAGCCGCGATGCGAGCCCGCCGCGCGGCCCACGCTGACGCCGCCCTGCAGACTGAACCCCGATTGCTGCAGCGCCCAGACGGCGGACTCCGGCGCGACCTGGGTCATCGCGGGCACGGCGCCCGGGCACGACTCGACCCCCGCCGTCCGGGTCGGGCCCGCTCCGCCGCGCCGGGCGTCCAGTTCGCCGAAGCCGGGACTCTCGGCCAGGTCGGTGCTGATGTCGTCCGGCGGGGCCGACGCGGCGCGCCCCGCCTGCCAGGCGTAGACCCCGATGGTCGCGGCCGATACCACGACGGCGGCGAGCGAGAGCAGCCACACGGCGCGGCGGCGCAGGGCCATGACCAACAGCGCCAGGGCCGCCAATGCGCCGAGCCCGGCGAGGACGGGGCCGACGCGCATCACCAGAAGATCGTGGCCGGTCGCGTAGCTCCACTGCCCGGTCCGGGTCCCCAGCGCGGCGACGAAGACGAGCAGCGGCGCGGCCAGGACCAGCGCGGCCAGACCCTGGCCTGCAATCCCGCTGCGGGTCGACCGGCCCGCCATCTCAGCCTCCCGTCGGCAGGCGGTAGTCCTTCATCCGCTCTCGAACCAGCTTCTTGTCGATCTTGCCGGTCGCGCCAAGCGGGATGTCGTCGACGAAGACCACGTCGTCCGGCATCCACCATTTGGCGATCTTGCCCTGCAGGAAGTCGAGGTGTTCCTGCTTGTTCTGGTTCTGGCCGGGCTTGAGCTTGAGGACCAGCACAGGACGCTCGTCCCATTTCGGGTGGGCCGCGCCGATCACGGCGGCCAGCTCGACCTTCGGGTGGCCCATGGCGATGTTCTCGATCTCGATCGAGCTGATCCATTCCCCGCCGGACTTGATCACGTCCTTGGCGCGGTCGGTGATCTGCATGAAGCCCTGCTCGTCGATGGTGGCCACGTCGCCGGTATCGAAGAAGCCTTCATGGTCGAGGATGTCGCCGCCTTCGCCCTTGAAATAAGCCCCGGCGATGGTCGGGCCCTTGATCATCAGCCGACCGTAGGTGTGCCCGTCGTGCGGCATCTCCTGGCCCGCATAGTTTTTGAGCTTCAGTTCGACGCCCAAGGGCGGAATGCCCTGTTTGACCCGCCATTTCATCTGTTCGTCGTACGGCAGGGCCAGCAGTTCGGGGGGGAGGTTGGACAGGGTGCCGATGGGAGACGTCTCGGTCATGCCCCAGCCCTGCAACACCTCGATATCGAATTCTTCCTGGAAGGCGCGGATCAGGCTCTCGGGCACGGCCGAGCCTCCGATCAGCACCTTCTTCACCGTCGGTATCTTGAGGTTGTTCTCGCGCAGGTGGGTCAGCAGGCCCTGCCAGACCGTCGGCACGGCGGCCGAGAAGGTCACGCCCTCACTCTCGATCAGTTCGTAGATGGCCGCGCCGTCCATGCGCGCGCCAGGCATGACCAGCTTGGCCCCGGACGCGGGTCCGGCGAAGGCGATGCCCCAGGCGTTGGCGTGGAACATGGGCACCACCGGCAGGATCACCTCCTTCGGCGAAGGTCCCAGCACCGTGGATTGCATGCCCAGCAGCGTATGGATGAAGTTGGAGCGGTGCGAGTACAGCACCCCCTTCGGGTTGCCGGTCGTACCCGAGGTGTAGCAGAGGCCGCAGGCGGTGAGCTCGTCGAATCCGCCCCAGGCGATGTCCTCGGACGCGGTCGACAGCAGGGCCTCGTAGCATTCCGCGCCGGGCAGCTTCGTCGCCGGCATGTGCAGTTCGTCGGTCAGAACCACGACCCGCTCGACCGAGGGGCAATGCGGCAGCACGGCCTCGAGCAGCGGGATAAAGGTCAGGTCGACGAAGATGACGCGGTCTTCGGCGTGGTTGATGATGTAGGCCAGTTGTTCCGGGAACAGGCGCGGGTTCAGGGTGTGGCAGACCGCCCCCATGCCCATGATGCCGTACCAGGCCTCCATGTGGCGGCCGCTGTTCCAGGCCAGGGTGGCGATCCGGTCGCCGACCTTGATGTCCCAGTCCTTGAGCACGCTGGACACGCGTTTGGCGCGGGCGTGGATCTCGGCGTAGGTGGCGCGGACGACCGGCCCCTCGACCGAGCGGGTCACGACCTCGCGGTGGCCGTGCCAGTTCCTCGCGTGGTCGATGATCTTGTCGACCGTCAGCGGCCAGTCCTGCATCAATCCCAGCATCGATATCCCTCGCTTGCGCCTGCTGCCCGAGGCGCTTGCCGAAAGGAGTATCGGGGCCGTAGACGTTAGGCAACGTGACGCTAGGTCACCGAGGTCCTGTTTCCGCGGCCGGATATCCGGCACGGCTTCACCCTGGAAGGCCTTCATGCCCATACTCGTCGCCATCACCGGAGGGTCGGGCTCCGGCAAGAGCACCCTGGCGGAAACGCTGGTCGCCGCGCTCCCCGCGGGCGCCGCCGTGCTGGTGCGCGAGGATTCCTACTATCGCGACGCCGCCAGCCTGCCGGGTTTCGACGCCGCCACCTTCGACTTCGACGACGTGGCGGCCCGCGACCACGAGCTGATGATCCGGGACCTGGCCGCGCTGAAGGCCGGACACGACGTCACCGTGCCGATCTACTCCTTCATCCATCACGGCCGCGAACCCGGCGGCGAGCCCGTGCGCGCGGCCCAGGTGGTCATCGTCGAGGGCACACATGTGCTGTGCACGCCCGGGCTGGTCGAGCTGTTCGACATCCGCGTCTTCGTCGACACCCCCGCCGATATCCGCTTCATCCGTCGTCTGTTGCGCGACCAGGCCGAGCGGGGCCGGACCGCCGACTCCGTGATCCAGCAGTATCTGGCCACCGTCCGCCCCGGCCATGAGCGCCTGACCGAACCGTCGCGGGTCAACGCCGACTTCATCGTCGCCGACGCCACCGCCGCCGTGCGGCTGGAGGACCCGCAGGCCGTGGTCCGGCTGGCGGCGCCCGTGCTGGCCCATCCATTGCTGGCGGGCCTCTTCGCCGGCTGATCATCGAACAGGGGTCGCCGACCCCTTGACCGCGCCGCCCGGCGCGGGTCTGCTTGTCGCTCAAGCGAGCGATGAACAGATGCACGGCTCAGTCGACCTTTCGGGCTCCGCCCCCGATCCCAAGCGCCAGTTGATCGTGAGCCACGCCCGCAAGCGCTTCGTCAGCGAGGGCTATGCCGCAACCAAGATCGAGCCGATCGCGCGCGAGGCCGGCGTGTCGACGGCCACCCTCTACACCCTGTTCGGCGGCAAGGCCGAACTGTTCGCGGCCGTGATCGACGACGCCGCAGAGGATTTCGCGCGCCAGATGGCCTGCGTCCGGGCGGTCGAGGGCGACGCGCGGCTGACGCTGACCAGTTTCGCCGAGGCCTACGCCGACTTCATGGGCGATCCGTTCGTGCGCGCCGTCTTCCGGCTGGTCATGGCCGAGCGGCCGCGCTTCGAGGCCGTGGCGCTGCGCTTCTTCGAAAAGGGTCGGGCGGAGTTCGGGGCGACCCTGATCGGAATCCTGGTCCGGCTGTCCGAAACAGGCGCCCTGAAGCCCGTGCAACGGCCGTCATGGGCCGCCGGCCAGCTGATGGGCATGATCGAGCACCCGGTCTTTTTCGTCCCGCTGGTCACCGGCGACGAGGTGCGGATGCGGCGCTCGAACGCGGAAGTGGTCGCCGACGCGGTCGAGACCTTCCTGGCCCGCCACGGAGCCTGACGCAGGTCAGGGCCAGAGCCGCGTCTTCGTCCACTCTCGCCCGACCCGGTCGAACCGGAGCCGGTCGTGCAGGCGGAACGGCCGGTCGCGCCAGAACTCGACCGTATCCGGAATGACCCGCCAGCCGGTCCAGCGCTCCGGCCGCGGCACATCCTGATCGGCGAACCGGGCCGCCTCGCGCGCGACCGCGAGCTCGAGGGTCTCCCGGCTGTCGAGCGGCCGCGACTGGTCCGAGGCCCAGGCCCCGATCCGGCTCTCGCGGGCGCGGCTGGCGAAATAGGCGTCGGCTTCGGCCTCGCTGACCGGCTCGACCGCGCCGCGGACCCGCACCTGCCGGCGCAGCGATTTCCAGTGGAACAGCAGGGCCGCCGCCGGATGGGCCGCCAGCGCCTCACCCTTGGCGCTCTCGCGGTTCGAGTAGAAGGTGAAGCCCCGGGCGTCGATGTCCTTGAGCAGCACGACCCGCGCGTCGGGCAGGCCCGCGGCGTCCACCGTCGCCAGGGTCATGGCGTTGGCGTCGTTCGGCTCCGTCGCCTTCGCATCGGCGAGCCATTCCACGAACAGGCCGATCGGTTCGGCGCGGTCGAAGATGGTCTCGTCGCCGTTGGCGGCCAGGGCGGCGGCGTACTGCTCCGCATACTCCTCGCGGGTCGGGCTGGGCGGGATCAGGGGAGCGGTCATTGGGGGGATATACTGCCCGGGCCGGTCTCGAACCAGCGTCCTGTCGGTCCGAGAGCCGACCGCTCTACCACTGAGCTACCGGGCAGCAGGCGCATCATCGGGACGGAACGGGGACAGTGTCAACCGGGCCGGGTTTGAACCGGCGTCCTGTCGGTTAGGAGCCGACTGCTCTACCGCTGAGCTACCGGATGACCCGCCCCTGTTGGCGCAGCCGCCCCGTGCATGCAAGCGCTCAGAGCTTCGCCGGCTTGAGGCTCTTGCCGCTGAATACGCCGGCTTGCCTGAAATAGGCGGCGAGGTGCGGATTGTTCACCGCCACGCCGTGCACCAGTTCCGGCGTCGGACGGAAGTCCGCGATCTGCGTGCGGGCCCGCGCCCGGCTCCAGCCGCTCTTCTCGGGATCGAGGCCCGCCGCGTCGCAGGCCGCCTCGATATGGGCGCGGGAGCTGACCGCCTCCCCTCGCATCACGGCCCAGGGCGGAGGCAGGCGCCGCCAGACGAGGGTGTCCGGATGGAGTCCGCCGCCTTCGCGGCGATGCCATGCCGCCACGTCCGCAGCCATCAGCCTGAGCACCTTGCCCGGCATCGTGGTCTCGAGGACGGCGTCGGCGCCCATGGCCTCGAGCAACGCGATCCAATGGTCCCGCGCGCGGTTGAACGCCCCGGCCATCAGGTTCCACGTGCTGGAGTCGTTGCCACGCCTGACGATCATCGTCTGGAGATCGATGTCCGTCCTTTCGTGGGCTTCCGCCAGACGCTCGGCTGTTATCTGCAGAACATCGAACCACTGCCCCAGCAATCGACCCTTCTGTTCGTCAGTCAGTCGCGCGAGCACGTCGGCGCGGGGGAAGACATGGGCGATCGCCCACCAGGACGTCGCCGGCGAAGCTTCGCACAGCTTGAGCAGGTGCGCCGCGAAGGCGTCGAACGGACGCTGTTGCCCGGCGATGGTGAACTCACTGCGAAGTTTCATGCGGGCGGCGTAGTAGGCCACGAACGCGGCGCTGCGCACGTCGCCGCCGAAATCCTCGACCGTCAGACGGGGCGACAGGCCTGCCTTTCCCACCAGAATGAGGTCAAACTTCTCCTCTTCGCGCTGGAGGCGGCGGGCCCGGCGCTCCAGCCGCCCGACCAACCGGAACAGCTTGTCGTAGCGCCGCCGCGACAGCGTCAGGCCCGCCGCGGCCCGGGCCTCGCCGTTCAGACGATCCGTGGCGAACGCGGAGCGGCCAGCGGCCTTGCCGATGAGGCGGCCCAGTTCCGCCGCGACGGTGTCGAGGGCGGCGGCGTCCGCTCCATCCGGCAAGGTTTCACCGAGAAACAGCAGGGCGAGCTCCCGCGCCTTGTCGAGCTGCCGGCGCGGACTGGTCGGCGACTGGAAAGTCGCGGGCATGGACGACCAGCCAAACCGGCGGTGCGACGCCATCCCCAGCATCCGCTTCAGCGGTTCGGCCCATTCGCCCCTGCGCAGTTCCGGCAAGGCGTCGCGGGCATAGGCCGCCACGGTTTCGGGCGTTTCCCGCCGGGCGAGCGTGCGGTGCAGAACCTGGACCGGATCGGTGGAACTCATCCCCGGACTTTTCACCGTCCGGTCGCCGCTGTCGAGGCGTCACGGTTAACCGGACCTTGACCATGTTGCCGCCTAAGCTTGCGGATGCGCGCCCGTTCCCAACCCGAGGTCGCCTCGATCGCCGAGGCCCACGCCTTGCTCGGCCTGACCGGTCCGACAGCCGAACCTGTTCTGACAGCAGCGTTCCGCGCGGCGGTGAAGGCGGCGCATCCCTCGGCGCCGGGCGGCGACGCCGATCGCTTCCGCCGCGTGATCGCGGCCTGGCGGTTGATCCAGAGCCACGAGGCGCGGCCACTGGCGCTCGCCGCGCCGATAGCGCCCCCGCCCTCCCCGCCCGTGCTCGCCATCGGGCCGATCGAAGCCCTGAACGGCGGCCATGTCGCGGTGCGGTTGGCGGGCCGGACGTTGAATATCCACGTGCCGAAAGGCCTGCGCAGCGGCGAGCACCTGCGCCTTCGCGGCGCTGGCGGCGGCGGCGCGGACGTCTATCTGCCGGTGCTGATCCGCGGTGCGGAGGGTCTGAGCGTGCTCGGCGACGACCTGTACATGGACTGTCCCGTGCCGAACCGGCTCATGGAGGACGGCGGGCGGCTGGAGATCGACACCCATGCCGGCGCCCGCTCCGCCTGGATCACCGCCGGGCAGGCGCCATTGCGTCTGCGGCTCAAGGGGCTGGGCCTGCCGGCGCGCGGCGGCCGCCCGCAAGGACACCTGTTCATCAACCTGCAGCCGTCCGACGACGCCCCCTCGGCGGCCGAGGATCTGCTGGTCCGCTTCACCCGCGTCTGGACGCCGGACCGGCTGGCGGCCTAAGCCTGACGGGTCATGTCCCACAACACCTTCGGCCATCTGTTTCGCGTAACCACCTGGGGCGAGAGCCACGGCCCGGCCATTGGCTGCGTCGTCGACGGCTGCCCGCCGCTGATCCCGCTGACCGAGGCCGACCTCCAGCCGTGGCTGGACCGGCGCAAGCCCGGCGGCAGCCGCTTCGTGACCCAGCGGCAGGAGAGCGACACCGCCCGCATCCTGTCCGGCGTGTTCGACGACGGCGCCGGCCCGGTCACCACCGGCACGCCGATCGCCATTGAGATCACCAACGAGGACGCCCGCTCGAAGGACTATGGCGACATCGCCCGCGCCTTCCGGCCGGGCCACGCCGACTACACCTACCAGGCCAAATACGGCGTCCGCGATCACCGCGGCGGCGGGCGTTCGTCAGCGCGTGAGACCGCGGTGCGGGTGGCGGCGGGCGGGGTGGCGCGCAAGGTGCTGGGCGAGGCGGTGCGCATCCGCGCCGGCGTCGTCCAGCTGGGTCCGCACCGGATCGCGCCTGAGGCGGTGGATTTCGAGGCCGTCTACGACAACGCCCTGTTCGCGGCCTCGGCCGACGTCGTGCCGGCGTGGGAAGACTACCTGGATGGCGTCCGCAAGGCCGGCTCGTCGATCGGGGCGGTGGTGGCGCTGGAGGTCGCCGGCGTACCCGCCGGCTGGGGCGCGCCGATCTACGGCAAGCTGGACGCCGAGCTGGCCGCCGCGATGATGTCGATCAACGCGGTCAAGGGCGTCGAGATCGGGGCCGGCTTTGGCGCGGCCGAGCTGTCGGGCGAGGACAACGCCGACGAGATGCGCCTGGGCGACGACGGTCGGCCGGTGTTCCTGTCCAACATGGCCGGCGGCGTGCTCGGCGGCATCTCGACCGGCCAGCCGGTGACGGCGCGCGTGGCCTTCAAGCCGACCTCCTCCATCCTGACGCTTCGCCAGACCATCACCCGCGACGGCGCCGAGACCGACCTGCGCACCAAGGGGCGTCACGACCCCTGCGTGGCCCTGCGCGGCGTGCCGGTGGTGGAGGCGATGGCGGCCTGCGTACTGGCCGATGCGATGCTCAGGCACCGGGCTCAGGCGGGGTGATCACCATCGAACCGATGGCGGACGGCGACGCCGGGGCCGTGATCGCACTCTGGGAGACCTGCGGCCTGACCCGGCCCTGGAACGATCCCGTCAGGGACCTGTCGCTGGCGCGGGACGCGGCCGACAGCGTCGTGGTGGTCGCGCGCGAGAACGGCGCGGTCCGCGGCAGCGTCATGGCCGGCTTCGACGGCCATCGCGGTTGGGTCTACTATCTGGCGGTCCATCCGGACGTTCAGCGGCGCGGCCTCGGTCGCGCCCTGATGGCCCCGGCCGAGGCCTGGCTGGCCGATCGCGGCGCGCCGAAAATCCAGCTTATGGTTCGTGAAGGCAACGCCCGGGCGATCAGCTTCTACGAGGCGCTGGGCATGGCCCGACAACCCGTCGTAACGCTCGGCCGCAGACTGGATTGATCCACCCTTTCAGCCACCGACACTGTTACCTATATTGCGCCCGAACGGCGCGTCATAGGATGCGCCCCTCATCGGGAGACCCCTCATGATCGACGTCCGCCCCTTCTCCAGCCTCGGCGGCGCCAACCACGGCTGGCTGAACGCGAAGCACCATTTCTCCTTCGCCAACTACTACGACCCGTCCCGCATGAGCTGGGGCCGGCTGCGCGTCTGGAACGACGACGAGATCGCCGCGAAGTCGGGCTTCCCGCCCCATCCCCACGCCGACATGGAGATCATCACCTATGTCCGCACCGGGGCCATCACCCACGAGGACTCGATGGGCAACAGGGGCCGCACCGGCGCGGGCGACGTGCAGGTGATGAGCGCGGGCACGGGCGTGCGCCACTCGGAGTTCAACCTCGAGGATGAGACCACCACCCTGTTCCAGATCTGGATCGAGACCGACAGGCCGGGCGCGAAGCCGGGCTGGGGCGCCAGGGCCTTCCCGAAGGCCGACCGGACGGGCCGCTTCTCGGTGCTGGCCTCGGGCGATCCGTCCGACGACGCCCTGACCATCAACGCCGACGCCAGGGTGCTGGGCGCCACGCTCAACGCCGGCGAAAGCCTGACCTACAGCCTGGCCGAGGGCCGCCGCGCCTATCTGGTGCCCGCCGTGGGCGAGGTCGAGGTCAATGGCGTCACCCTGAACGCCCGCGACGGCGCGGCCATCAAGGACGAGACCGAGATCACCATCACGGCCAGGGCCGACGCCGAACTGGTGATGGTCGACAGCCTCTGAGCCCTGCCTCAACCCCAATGAGAAACCCCGCCCGGAGCCATCCGGGCGGGGTTCTTTCTGTCAGGCCGCGATCAGTGGGTGGCGACCACCGTGCCCGGGTCCTGCACCGGCGGCGGCGGCGGCAGGGGCTCAGCGGCCTCGTCCCATTCGACCGGCGTCAGCACGCCCGTCAGGGCCCACTTCAACGCCTCGTCGGCGGTCTTGATCGGGACGATCTCCAGCGCGCCCTTCACATTGTCGGGCACGTCGGCGAGGTCCTTCTCGTTCTCTTCCGGGATCAGCACCGTCTTGATGCCTGAGCGGAGCGCCGCGAGCAGCTTCTCCTTCAGGCCGCCGATGGCGGTGACCCGGCCGCGCAGGGTGATCTCGCCGGTCATGGCGATGTCCTTGCGGATCGGGATGCCGGTCAGGACCGAGACCATGGCGACGGTCATCGCCACGCCCGCCGAGGGACCGTCCTTGGGCGTCGCGCCATCAGGCACGTGCACGTGGATGTCGGTCTTCTCGAACACCGGCGGCTTGACCCCGATGGCCAGCGAGCGGGCCCGGACGTAGGAGGCGGCGGCGGAGATCGACTCCTTCATCACCTCCTTCAGGTTGCCGGTCACGGTCATCCGGCCGCGGCCCGGCATCTTGATCGCCTCGATGGTCAGGATGTCGCCGCCGAACTCGGTCCAGGCCAGGCCGGTGACGATGCCGACCTGATCCTCCTCGTCCGTCTCGCCGTAGCGGAATTTCCGCACGCCGGCGTATTCGGCCAGCTTGGCCGCGTCGACGGTGATCGACAGCGTCTTCTCCCGGGCCATCTCGCGCACGGCCTTGCGGGCCAGCCCGCCCAAGGCGCGCTCGAGCGAGCGCACGCCGGCTTCACGGGTGTAGTAGCGGATCAGGTCGCGGATGCTGTCGTCGGGCACCACGAACTCGGCCGGCTTCAGGCCGTTGTCGCTGGTGACCTTGGGCAGGACGTGACGCTTGGCGATCTCGACCTTCTCGTCCTCGGTGTAGCCCGACACCCGGATGATCTCCATCCGGTCCATCAGCGGCTGTGGCATGTTCAGGCTGTTGGCCGTGGTCACGAACATGACGTTGCTGAGGTCGTAGTCGACCTCGAGGTAGTGGTCGCCGAACGCATTGTTCTGGGCCGGGTCCAGCACCTCGAGCAGGGCCGAGGACGGGTCGCCCCGCCAGTCCGCGCCCAGTTTGTCGATCTCGTCCAGAAGCACGAAGGCGTTGGTCGTCTTGGCCTTCTTCATCGACTGGATGATCTTGCCCGGCATCGAGCCGATGTAGGTCCTGCGGTGGCCACGAATCTCGGCCTCGTCGCGCACGCCGCCCAGCGACATGCGGACGTATTCGCGCCCGGTCGCCTTGGCGATCGACTTGGCCAGCGAGGTCTTGCCGACGCCGGGAGGTCCGACGAGGCACAGGATCGGGCCCTTCAGGCTGTTCGTCCGCGCCTGCACGGCCAGATACTCGATGATCCGCTCCTTGACCTTCTCGAGGCCGTAGTGGTCCTCCTCGAGGATGGCCTCGGCCTTGTTCAGATCGATCGGCCGGGTCTTGGCCTTGCCCCACGGGATCGACAGCAGCCAGTCGAGGTAGTTCCGCACCACCGTCGATTCCGCCGACATCGGGCTCATGTTGCGCAGCTTCTTGACCTCGGCCTCGGCCTTGATCCGGGCTTCCTTGGACAGGCGCGTCTTACGGATGCGCTTCTCCAGCTCCATGATCTCGTCGCGGGCGTCGTCGGTCTCGCCCAGCTCACGCTGGATCGCCTTCATCTGCTCGTTCAGATAATATTCGCGCTGGGTCTTCTCCATCTGGCGCTTCACGCGCGAGCGGATCTTCTTCTCGACCTGCAGGACGGAAATCTCGCCTTCCATCAGGCCGTAGACCTTCTCCAGCCGCGACGGCACGGAGATGGTCTCCAGCAGGCCCTGCTTGTCGGCGATCTTGACCGACAGGTGGGCGGCGACCGAGTCCGCCAGCTTGGACGGATCGGTGATCTGGGGAATGGAGCTGAGAGCCTCGGGCGGCACCTTCTTGTTCAGCTTCACATAGTTTTCGAACTGCTCGATGACCGCGCGCAGCAGGGCTTCCGATTGCGACGGCTCGCCCGGATCGTCCGCGATCTCGACCGCCTCGGCCTCGAAATAGTCCGTGCGGTCGGTGAAGCGGGTCAGGCGCGCGCGGCTCTTGCCCTCGACCAGCACCTTGACGGTCCCGTCGGGCAGTTTGAGCAGTTGCAGCACCGTGGCCAGCACGCCGATCGGATAGATGGCGTCGGCCTGCGGATCGTCATCGACGCTGTTCTTCTGGGTGGCCAGCAGAATCTGCTTTTCACCCTTCATGATCTCGTCGAGCGCCTTGACGGATTTCTCGCGCCCCACGAACAGCGGCACGACCATGTGCGGAAAGACGACTATGTCTCTCAGCGGCAGGACGGGCAGGGTTTTGGTCGGGGTCTGGGTCTCTGGCATGATGCGTACTTCCCGGGGCTCTCGTTAATCTCAAGCCCGCCGGGCCGGCGTTCGGGGCGACTGTGCCCCGCCGTGTCGACTCGGCCCGCCATTCGGCGGCCTTGAGAGAGTATGTGGTTCGGATCGCGCGGGGTTCAAGCGTGACGGGTACGCGACCGTCCGTTCCATCCACAGAGCTTCCTCCGCACGACGACGGCCCCAGAGACGGCGCGCCAGCACGGATCATGCGTGTGGCGGGCGGATCCCGGCCAGGCGGCGTTCCCCCGACCTGTGGCTCAGCGGCCTCAGGGCGCGGACCGAACGTGCGCGTCAAGCGTCGCCTGGAGGGCCCGCCGCTGGATCGCGCCGCCGGCCGCTGTCATGTGGCTTCGGTCCGAATACCAGGGACCGTCGCCCCCCCTCGTTCGGCACCGGGCGCCTTCGCACAACGCATCCCGGGGCCGGTAAAGCGTCACGCCGGGCTCGGCGGCGGCCAGTGCGGCCAGCCTCGCGTCGACCATAGCGGCCAATTCCGCATTCGCCGGCGCCGCCAGGTCGCAACGCCCGGTATCCAGGCCGAGGAAGGCCCGGCGAGCATGGCAAGCGCCCGGGGCGAAACCGTAGTCCGGCGTGGTCCCGAGCAAAACGATCAGGGTCCTGGGCCCCACTTCGCTTCGCAGGGCTCGCACGGTGCGCGCCAAATCCTCGATCACGGCGTCGAGGTTGCGCGCGGGATCCCCCGGCGACCGCTCCAGAATCAAGGTCCAGGCCGCGCCGAGCAGAACGACCTCCGGTCCCGCCCTTCCCCACTCGGCGACCGCGGCCCGGTTGAAGGCGCGGCAGCCTTCGTCGGTCAGAGGTGCGCGGGCGCGGAGCAGCGGCAGGCAGCCTGAACGGGTGGCCTGCCGGACCCCGAGGCCCCGCCCTCCGGCCCAGGCCAGCACCGCGGGCGAAAGATGATCCGCATGCGAATTGCCCCACAGCACGACGTCGACATCGGCCCCGGCGGGGACCGTGCATCGATCCGCCGCGGGCAGGGCGTGGCCCTCGGTATGGCAGAGAGCCTGCAATGGAGGACGTCGGAGCACGCCCGCCTCTTCGGCCCGCACCGCCGCCGACGCCCTGCCCGGAAGTCCGTGGAGGGCGAACAGGGTCGCGCCGGCGGCGCCGGTCGCGCCCAGCGCGGCCGCGGCGAAAATCAGCGCGCGGATGGGCCGGCCTTCCAGCCGCCGGCGGACCGGCGTCTCGATCCAGCGATGGGTGGCCAGCGCCAGCAGGGCGGCGACAGCGAGCGCGAGGGCCGCTTCGGGAAGGCTCAGGGGTCGGGCCAGAATGAGCCCGGGCAGCGCCAGCAGGGGCCAGCTCCACAGGTAGAACGGCAGGGCCACGACCCCGAAGCGCGCCAGACCTTCCAGAGGCCGGATCGCCCATCCTGGCGCCGGCCGCCCGGGCCGCCGGGCGATCAGGGCCGCCAGAGCGCCGGCGAGAAACGGCCAGGCCCGGGGCGGAGCCAGGTAGAAGGCGGCCGGGTGGAGCCCCTGCCGCCGCATGAACAGATCGAGGGCGAGCGACGCCGCCAATCCGAGGACGGCCGCGATGACGATCCAGCGAGCGAGGCCAAGTCGTCGCATCAGGACCAGAATGGCGCTCCAGCCAGGCGCCAGCTGCGCGGCCACCCCGATCAGCCAGCCATGCAGCAGCAGTTCGCTGCTCGAACGGGGCGTGTAAGCGCCCTGCTTGAGCAATTCCGCGCCGCTGTTTCCCAGCGCCGTCCACAACGCCGTCCAGCCTTGATTGCGCAAGTCCGCCGGCGGCAGCAGCGCCAGTCCCGCCATCAGCACGGCCGCGACGACCACGACGACAGCGGGAACGGCCCATGCGGCCGCCCTGCCCCAGACGCCCAGCAGCCTGGCCGCGGTGCGTTCCTCGGGCGCCGCGATTGTCAGGTCCGTAATGGCGAAGCCGGCCAGCGCCAGCGCCAGATGGAAACCGGACTGACCGATCCAGGCCTGCTCCGGCGCGGCATGGAACGCGGCCAGGGCCAGAACCGCGACGGCGGCAAAACAAAGGGCCGCCCACCTGGTCTGGTGGACGGCCCCGGGGTGGTCTTCAGGCGCGATCGGCATCAGCGCCCGTCTTCAGGGGATCAGGCGGCCCCGTCGGCCGTCTTTTTCTTGGTTTCCGAGTAGATCAACAACGGCTGGGCCTTGCCCTCGATCACCTCGGCATTGACCACGACTTCCTCGACACCCTCGAAGGTCGGCAGTTCGAACATGGTCTCCAGCAGGATGCCTTCGAGGATCGAACGCAGGCCCCGCGCGCCCGTCTTGCGGGTGATGGCCTTCTTGGCGACGGCGATCAGCGCGTCGTCGGTGAAGGTCAGGTCGACGTTCTCCATCTCGAAGAGGCGCTTGTACTGCTTGACCAGGGCGTTCTTCGGCTCGGTCAGGATGGTGACCAGGGCTTCCTCGTCGAGGTCCTCCAGCGTCGCCAGCACGGGCAGGCGGCCGATGAACTCGGGGATCAGGCCGAAGCGCATCAGGTCGTCGGGCTCGACGCCCTTGAGGATATCGCCGGTGCGCCGCTCGTCGATCTCCTTGACCTTGGCGCCGAAGCCGATCGAGGCCCCGTCGCCGCGCGCCGCGATGACCTTCTCGAGGCCGGCGAAGGCGCCGCCGACGATGAACAGGATATTGGCGGTGTCGACCTGCAGGAACTCCTGCTGCGGATGCTTACGGCCGCCCTGCGGGGGCACGGAAGCGACGGTGCCTTCCATGATCTTCAGAAGGGCCTGCTGCACGCCCTCGCCCGACACGTCGCGGGTGATCGAGGGATTGTCCGATTTGCGCGAAATCTTGTCGATCTCGTCGATGTAGACGATGCCGCGCTGGGCCCGCTCGACGTTGTAGTCCGAGGCCTGCAGCAGCTTGAGGATGATGTTTTCGACGTCCTCGCCCACGTAACCGGCTTCGGTCAGCGTCGTGGCGTCAGCCATGGTGAAGGGCACGTCGATGATGCGCGCCAGCGTCTGGGCCAGCAGCGTCTTGCCCGAGCCGGTCGGCCCGATCAGCATGATGTTCGACTTGGCCAGCTCGACGTCGTTGTTCTTCGTCGCGTGGTTCAGACGCTTGTAGTGATTGTGCACCGCGACCGAGAGCACCTTCTTGGCGTGGCTCTGTCCGATCACATAGTCGTCGAGGACCTCCCGGATCTCCTTCGGCGACGGCACGCCGTCCTTGGCCTTGGAGAACGAGATTTTGTGCTCTTCACGGATGATATCCATGCAGAGCTCGACGCATTCATCGCAAATGAACACGGTCGGCCCGGCGATGAGCTTGCGCACCTCGTGCTGGCTCTTCCCGCAGAAAGAGCAGTACAGCGTGCTTTTGGCGTCTGTGCCGGCGGCTTTGGTCATCGACCCTTCTCACTCCCGCGATGGCCCCGATATGAGACCAAACGCGCTTCCCTCACGTTGATTCCCGGACAATGGGCGCAAAGGTCTTCAAAAAATGACAATCACCCATCACAGCGCCCGCCACAACCCCGCGAAAGCGGAGCAGCAGGCGGAAGCGGACGGTTCACTGTTGATGGCGATCACGGCGAATGTCTGACATGGGAAGCGACGCTCCGTTTCGCCAGCCGCTCCGCAAGGATCAGGCCATCGTCGCCTTCGATTTCGACGGCACCCTGACGATCCGCGACAGTTTCACTGAATTCCTGCGCTGGCGGGCCGGCCCCGGCGGCTGGGCGCTCGGCCTGGTGAAAATGGCGCCCGCGGTGGCGGCCTACGCCCGCGACCGTGACCGGGGGCGGATCAAGGCGGCGTCGGTGCGCGAATTCCTCAAGGGTGTGGATCGCGCGACACTGGAAGCCGACGCCGAACGTTTCGCTGACCGGATTTGGCACAGGTTCATGCGTCCGGACGCCCTGGCCTGCTGGACCGCCTGGGGCGACAAGGGCGCCTGTCGCGTCATCGTCACCGCCAGCCCCGAAACCACGGTCGCGCCGTTCGCCCGCCGGCTAGGCGCGGAGGCCCTCCTCGGCACGCCGCTGGTGTTTGACGTCGACGACCGGGTCACCGGCGCCTTCGCCAGCCCCAACTGCCGCGGCGAGGAGAAGGTCCGGCGGCTACGGTCGGTTTATGGCGAGGGTGTCCGGCTGGCGGCCGCCTATGGCGACACCTCCGGCGACACGGAGATGCTTCAGATCGCCGACGAAAAGGGCTTCCGGGTCTTCACCGGCCGGCCCTGAGGGTCACCGGCCGTCGGCGTCCACGTCGAAGACGACGGCCTTGCCGCGCGAGGTCGGGTTCCAGCCCGCCTCGATCGCCGACGCCACTGCGTTGCGCACGGCCTCGACGTTGATGCGCTGCTTCTCCTGGTCGGGACGCCCGTTGGGGCGCATCGGCATGGGGAACTGGACGACGGCCTCGCGCTTGAAATCCTTCAGGCGCAGGCTGATCGCCATACCGTCCCATTTGCCGCCGGCCTTGGGCTGGGGCTGGCGGCGGATTTCCCACTCATAGGTCTCGCCGTCGACCTCGACGGTCCCGCTGGTCTCTCGCGTGTGCTGCATGGCGGCGCGATAGCACAAAACAAAAGGGCGCGCCGGTCCGGCGCGCCCTTTTCCTCTTGTCGTCTGATGACGCCGATCAGGAGCCGGGCGTCTTGACGCCGTCCTCGTCGGCCTGCTCGCGCTTGTCGTAAACGTGATCGACGATGCCCCAGGCCCTGGACTCCTCGGCGCTCATGAAGTGGTCGCGGTCGAGGGTGCTCTCGACCTCCTCATAGGTCCGGCCGGTGTGGTGGACGTAGATCTCGTTCAGCCGCCGCTTGGTGTAGCGAATGTCCTCGGCGTGACGCTCGATGTCCGACGCCTGGCCGCGGAAGCCGCCCGAGGGCTGGTGCACCATGATGCGGGCGTTCGGCAGGGCCACCCGCGCGCCGGCGGCGCCGGCGGCGAGGATCAGCGAACCGGCCGAGGCGGCCATGCCCATGCACACCGTCGAAACGGGCGAGCGGATGTATTGCATGGTGTCGTAGATCGCCAGCGCCGAGGTCACCTGACCGCCGGGGCTGTTGATATACATGCTGATCTCCTTCTTCGGGTTCTCCGATTCCAGGAACAGCAGCTGGGCGCAGATCAGCGACGCCATGCCGTCCTCGAAAGGTCCGGTCAGGAAGATGATCCGCTCGCGCAGCAGGCGCGAGAAAATATCGAAGGCCCGCTCGCCCCGGCTGGACTGCTCCACCACCATGGGGACGAGGTTCATGTTCATCAGTTCGATCGGATCGCGCATTCAGGCCTTCTCGGGATGCCCCGTTGACGGAGGGTGGCGGCGACTCACCGGTCGCGCGCGTGTTGAGCAGGATATCGCGTCGCCGGGCCGATGACGCAAGGCCGCCGTCACGGCGTCGGAGTCGCTTCTGTCTCCGGCGCGGACCGGTCGGTCCGGGCGTCGACCATGCCGCGGACGATCTCCCGCGCCTGCTGGGTGGCGCGCGCCCGGTCGCGCGAGGCTCCGTACAGCGAGCTCAGATAGTCCCGGTCCCAGTCGGTCAAACCGGCCGGCGGCTCGGCGGCGCTGAACAGATTGAGGATGCTCGGCCAGGCCGAGGTGTCCGCCGACGGCTCGATCTGAGCCAGCGCCACAAGGGCCACATAGTCGCTGAGCGCTCCGTACGAGATCCGGCCGATCCGGGGCGTGTCGAGAATGATGACCACGCGCACCAGATCGTCACGGACATTGGCGCGCAGGCGCGACGCGTCGCGAACCCGCACCGTCGGCGCCTCCTCGCCGGTCAGGCGGATCGCCACATCGCCGGTATCGACGCTGACCGGAAGGCTGACGTGCCACCAGCGCACCGGGGCGTCGGTAGTCTGGAACAGGTCGAGCGCGCGGCTCCCCAGATCGGTCTGGTTCACCGACGGACGGAATCCGTCCGGATCGTCCTTCACCAGGGCGGCGGCGAGATCGTCCGCATCGGCCGCCGCGGCGATCATGATGTTCGGCCTGCAGCCCGGCTCGCCGATATCCAGCCCCAGTTCGACGGCGACCGTCGCCACGCGGTCGATCATGAACTGGGCGTACTGGCCGCTCATGTTGGCGGCCCCCACGCAGATCGCGCGATCCCAGCGGCCCAGACCGCGGCCGCGCGGAGCCGCGCCGACCTCTTCGACGAACGCCGTGGCGCGATCTTCCACCGGACGCTCGCCCGTCACCACCAGCGTGCCGAGATCGGTGTCCGGATCCCCGACCTGCTGGCCGGGGTCCTGCGTCGGGAGCGGAGGCGTGGTTGCGTCCTGGGGAAAGGCCACGGCTGCCGCGGCCATCAACGAAGCGATCAGGGTCACCGGGCCGCTCTCTCCTGCCGGGACAATCCAGCACGTCCGTCTCGCATGGCCGGAAAAGTTGAGCAAGCGCACCAACACCCGGTAGACGCGCAGTCCGGCAAGACGGTCGACCCGCCCCGTCAGACGGGCCGGGCGCCGGTGACGGTCCTAGAGGTCGTCGTCTTCCTTGAGCAGGTCTTCCTTGGTGATCTTGCTGTCGGTCACCTTGGCCTGGTCGAAGATCAGGTCGCAGACCTTCTCCTCGTAGATCGGGGCGCGCATCTGGGCGGCGGCGTTGGGGTTCTGGCGATAGAAGTCCAGCACCTGACGCTCCTGGCCCGGATAGTTGCGGGCCTCGTTCATGATGGCGTTGTTCAGCTCCTGGTCGGAGACCTGGACGTTGTTGGCCCGGCCGATCTCGGCCAGCACCAGACCCAGACGCACACGGCGCTCGGCGATCTTGCGGTACTCGTCCTTGAGCTTCTTCTCGGACTTCTTGACGTCCTCTTCCGGCAGGCGGCCGGCTTCCTTGTCGGCCTGGACCTGCGACCAGATGCCGTCGAACTCGGCGTCGACCATCTTGGGCGGCAGCGGGAAGTCGTGAGCCTTGTCCAGCTCGTCGAGCAGGGCGCGCTTCAACTTGAAGCGGGCCGCGCCCTTGTACTGCTGGTTCAGGTTGTCGCGGAGCAGCTCCTTGAGCTTGTCCAGCGACTCCAGGCCGATGCGCTTGGCGAAATCCTCATCGACCTTGGCCGGAGCCTCGGCCTTGATGGCCTTGACCTTGACGTCGAAGGTCACGGCCTTGCCGGCCAGATGCTTGGCCTGGTAGTCCTCGGGGAAGGTCACGTTGAGGACCTTCTCCTCGCCGACCTTGGCGCCCTTGAGCTGCTCCTCGAAGCCCGGGATGAAACGGTTCGAACCGATGACCAGCTGGGTGTCCTCGGCCGCGCCGCCTTCGAACGGCTCGCCGTCCAGCTTGCCGAGGAAGTCGATGGTGACCTCGTCGCCCTCGGCCGCCTTGACGGTCTTGCCCTTCTTTTCCTCATAGGACTTGGCCTGGCCGGCCAGCTCGTTCAGCGCCTCGTCGAGGTCGGCGTCGGTGGCCTCGTAGGTCGGGCGCTTCAACTTCAGGGTCTTGATGTCGACCGGGGTGAAGTCCGGCATCACTTCCAGCGACATCTCGTAGGCGAGGTCCGCGCCGCCGGTCAGGACCTTGTCCATGTCCGAGATCAGCTTCATCTCGGCCGGGGCGGCGGGCCGCACCTTGGCCTCGTCCAGCGCCTTTTGGCTCGACTCGTTCAGGGCGTTGTTGACGATCTCGCCCATCATGTCGCGGCCGAAGGTCTTCTTGACGTGCGACATCGGGACCTTGCCGGGGCGGAAGCCTTTCAGCTTCATCTGCGGCGCGACTTCCTTGAGCTTCGCGTCCAGCTTCTGGTTCAGCTCAGCGGCCGGAATGGTCACCGCGATCACGCGGCTGAGGCCTTCGTTGGACTTTTCGACGACTTGCATGGTCGGGATTCTGACGCTCTGGGGCGGCGCCCTGGGGGCAGGCGCGGCGCGGTGTGGGTAAAGCAATAAGGGCCGCCCTTTCGAGGCGGCGCCTTTGAAGCCCGCCCTTATGTCGATGACAGCCTCAAAGGTCAACGTGAGACGCGGGCGAGGCGGCGGTTTCGGCGGAGCCCGCGGGCCGCTATCAAGGCGTCATGGACCAGTCCCCTCCCCCGATCGGCGTCGCCGTCTTCCCCGTCACCCCGCTGCAGCAGAACTGCACCCTCGTCTGGTGCCGCAAGACGCTGAAGGCCGCGATCATCGATCCGGGCGCCTCGGTCGACGCCCTGCTGGGCGCGGTGGCGAAGCAGGGGTTGACGCTGGACGCCATCTGGATCACCCACGGCCACCTCGATCACGCCGGCGGCGCGGCCGAGATGCAGGAGAAGACCGGCCTCGACATCATCGGTCCGCACCCTGACGACCAGTTCTGGATCGACGGCATCCCGCAGCAGGGCCAGCTGTACGGCCTGCCCGGCGTGCGCAGCTTCACCCCGACCCGCTGGCTGGCCAACGGCGACGTGCTCACGCTCGGTGAGACGACGTGGGAGGTCTATCACTGTCCCGGCCACACGCCCGGCCATGTGATCTTCTTCAACCGCGAGGCCCGGTTCGCCCAGGTCGGCGACGTGCTGTTCCAGGGTTCGATCGGGCGGACGGATTTCCCGCGCAGTGACCACGGCGCCCTGCTGAACGCCATCGTGACCCGGCTCTGGCCGCTGGGCGACGACGTGACCTTCGTGCCGGGCCATGGCCCCAGCTCGACCTTCGGGGCCGAGCGGCGCGCCAACCCCTTCGTGTCGGATCAGGCCATGCGCCGGGCGCCGATCGCCCGTCCCGCCACCGGGCCGTCCTGACGGGCCGGCCCTATCGCGCCATCAACAGGCCGATGACCAGGCCCAGACCAAGAGCGTACAGCGTCGCCTTGATCGGTTCGTCCTCGACGGCGCGGCGCAGCCGCTCGGCGCGGGTGCGCCCCCAGTCGCGCGCGGCGAGGGCGTCCTCGCGCACCGCCTCGTGGATCGGTTGGGGGCCGAAGGCCCGGGCCTCGCCATCGACGAGGATGGCGTCCGCGTCCTGGTCCAGGCGGGCGGACTCGACGTCAGGCTCGTCGTCGATGTCCTCGGGCGAGGTCGGGCCGGTGTAGGTCTCGGTCATGGCAGGCTCCTGGAGGGTGGGGTTCGGCTGTTCAATCCGTCCGCGCCGCCCGGGTTCCGGTCCCCGCGATTGTCGGTGGGATCGTGATTGAACGGCCGGTTCACCGCCGCGTTCAGACCGTGGAAGGAGGCCGCCATGACCTATATCGAGCCCACCCCGCCGGGCACGCCCCAGCCCGACATACCCCAACCGGACACCCCCCAGCCCGACATAGATCCGGGCTCCACACCGGACGAAGTGCCGCCGCTCGAACCCGGCGGCGGCGGCGAAGGCGACTCCCGGCCCTATGGAGAGGACGACGATTGAGGGCGTGAAACCCTCTGATTCGCTCGCGTTTCTGTGAGGTCCGAACCGGAACCGGACGGCGGCGCGAGGGTTCAGTCACCAACCTCGACCGTCGGCGTGAAAGGACACAGCAATGGCTTTAGGTCAGCCCACCCGAGCCTCTGGCGTTTCCAAGCGGGGCTTCGCCTCGATGGATCCCGAGCGACAGCGGGAGATCGCGCGCAAGGGCGGCGCCAGCGTACCCAGCGAAAAGCGCAGCTTCTCCCAGGACCGCAGCCTGGCCGCGCAAGCGGGGCGTAAAGGCGGCGAGGCCTCGCATGGATCGCGCGGCAAGGAAGCCCGCGGCGCCGAATAGACATCGCGATCTCTTCAAGGGATCAAAGGGCGGCGCCGGTCGGACGCCGCCCTTTTGCGTTTCACGCTTCCAGCAGCGCCAGGGCCACAGACGGTTCGGGCCCGGCTTCGAACGCCGCGACCGTCCAGCCGGACGCCGCCGCGAGATCGCGGACCGTGGCCTCCGTGAATTTGCGCGAGTTCTCGGTGTGGATGGTCTCGCCTTTTCGAAAGGCGATGGCGCGGCCGTCGATCTCGACCTCCATGTCCCGCGCCGCCTCCAGATGCATCTCCATGCGCGACTCGCCGGCGTTCCAGACCGCGCGGTGAACGAAGCTGTCGATGTCGAACCCGGCCTTCAGTTCGCGATTGGCGCGGACCAGAAGGTTTCGGTTGAAGGCCGCCGTCACGCCGGCGGCGTCGTCATAGGCGGCGGTCAGGATATCCGGCGACTTCACCAGATCGACGCCGAGGATGAACAGCGCGCCTTCCCCCAGCTGGCGCCGGGCCGCGTTCAGGAAGGCTTCCGCCTCGGCCGGTTCCAGGTTGCCGATCGTCGAACCGGGGAAGAAGCCGACCCGCCGTCCCTGCCCGATCCCCTCGGGCAGCGCCGCCAGATGCAGGAAATCGCCGACCAGCGGCGCGACCTTGAGGCCCGGATAGCTCTCGGCGATGCGCCGCGCCGCGACGTTCAGCGCGTCGGCGCTGATGTCGATCGGAACGTAGGCCGCCAGATCGGGCGCCGCGTCCAGAACGATCCGGGTCTTCTCGCTGGCGCCCGATCCGAATTCGACCAGCGCCGCATCCGCCCCGAACCGGGCCGCCCACGCCGGGGCGACCTCGCGCAACAACGCCGCCTCCTGCCGGGTCGGATAGTATTCCGGGACCCGGGTGATCTCCTCGAACAGCCGTGATCCCTCGGCGTCATAGAACCATTTGGGCGAAGCGGTCTTGGGTGAGCGCGTCAGGCCGGCGAGCAGGTCGCGGCGAAACCGGGCGGTCTCGCCCTCCCTGCTCGCGCGCGCCGGGGCGGCGGGGAGGTCCTCGGCCAGTCTCAGTCCCATGAACGCCCACCTCTGGTGCGGGTAGAAGAAGTTCCGGTAGCTGGCCCGTCCATGCCCTTCCGGCGTTGCCCAGGATGACCCGCGCAGCACCATCTGATTGGCCATGAACTTGCCGTTGTACTCAGACGCGGTCCCTTCGGTCGGCCTGAACCCCCGATATGGGGCGTAACTGCTCGACGTCCACTGCCAGACCTCGCCAAAAGCGTTGGAGAACATTTCGGGGCGGCAGCGAACCGCGTGCTCCCACTCCGCCTCCGTCGGCAGGCGGCGGCCCGCCCAGCGGGCGTAGGCCTCCGCCTCATAGAAGCTGACATGCCGCACCGGCCCATCGGGATCGACCGCCCGTCGCCCGGCCAGCGTCATCGTGGTCCAGCCCCCGTCGCCGCGGCGCCAGTACAGCGGGGCCGACCAGTCGCCCGCCCTCACGGCCGCCCAGCCGTCGGACAGCCACAGCTCCGGCCGGTCGTAGCCGCCGTCCTCGATGAAGGCGATCCAGTCGGCGTTGCGGACCAGGTCGTGGTCGAGGCCGTAGGGCTCGAGCCATTGTCGATGTGCCGGACCCTCGTTGTCGAAGGCGAAGCCGCCGCCCTCGTGCCCGATACGGACCAGACCGCCCTCGAACCGGGTCATGCCGCCCCGGGGCCGTTGCACCGGCAGGATCCGCGGCTCCTCGTCATAGGCGGCCGGATCCAGCGGCGATCGGGACATCAGGTTCAGCAGGTCCATCAGGAACAGCTCCTGATGCTGCTGGTCGTGATGCAGGCCGAGAGTGAACAGATAGGCCTGCCGCGCATCGGGCGCGCCCCGTTCCAGCCAGGCCTCCATGCGGCGGTCGACCTCGCGCCGGTAGGCCAGCACCTCGTCCAGCGACGGACGCGTCATCAGCCCGCGCTCGCGCCGCTCCACCCGATCGCCCAAGGCCTCGTAATAGCTGTTGAACAGGGTCTGGAAACGCGGATCGACCGGCTGGTAGCCCGGCTCCTCTCCCAGGATCATGGCCTCGAAGAACCAGCTGGCGTGCGCCAGGTGCCACTTGCCGGGACTGCAATCAGGCATCGACTGGGCGGCCAGGTCCTCGGCGCTCAACCCCCAGGCCAGCGCGGGCATGGCGGAGCGGACGCGCCGGAATTCCTCGAGCATCGCGCCCGTGGCCGCCGGGGCTTTGATGGATGCGCTCATGCGTGGCCCCCTGCTTGATCGGCTCCCGCGGTTCAGGTCAACGGGCCATGATCCCCTTTTGTTCCACGCCGACGCAGGCATGTCCAGCGGAACGGTCCCGTCGAGCAGGCGTTGAGATCGCACGTCCCTGATTTACGGGGACATTCCGTCCTATCGAGAGCTTTGTCAGCATGTCGCTGCCCAGCGCGCCATTCGAGGGTCATGACTCCGGCCCTGACGCCCCCGGCGGCATCGTCGATCGCGCCACCTGGCGCGAGGCTGTCACGGCCCGGATTCCGTCCTTGCGCGCCTTCGCCTGGTCCCTGTCGCGCAACGGAGCTGATGCGGACGATCTGGTGCAGGAGACGCTGACCAAGGCCTGGACCTACCGCGACCGGTTCGAGCCGGGCACCAATCTCAGGGCCTGGCTTTTCACCATCCTGCGGAACTCCTGGTACTCGTCGGTGGCCAAGCGCAGCCGCGAGGTCGCGGACGAGGACGGCCACCACGCCGCCCGGCTGACGGCGGAAGGCAGCCAGGAGTGGACGGTGGAGCTCAGCGCGCTGAAGGTGGCCCTCGACGAACTGCCGCCCGAACACCGCGAGGCCATCGTCATGGTCGGCGCCGCCGGCCTGTCCTACGAGGAGGCGGCCGAGATCGCCGGCTGCGCGCTCGGCACGATCAAGAGCCGCGTCAACCGCGCCCGCAATCGCCTGGCCGAGGCCATGGACATGCCGCGCGGCGACGTCTGAGGTTCAGGACGGTTCGCGGGGTTCCGCCGGGCCATCGATCAGCTGGTCGATATGGTCAGTGATCGCGTCGGGAACCGGCTGATTCTCGATCGCCTCGAACGCAGTCCGCAGAGCGCGGTCGAGCGGCGGCATGTCCGGATCTTTCGACTTCTTCGGCATGCGCCGTTCCACTCATCGGCGGCGCACCGAAGGCTGAGCCAGGGTAATGTCGGATTTCCGACACAACGCAGGTATCAGAGGCCGCCAATGGCGTCCAGCAGCTCATCGACGGCCTCGACGGTGGTGGCCCATGAGCAGACGAAGCGGATCGAGCCGTCATCAAACCGGTAGCAGGCCCAGCCCAGCTCGTTGAGCCGCCTGTGGGCGGCGGCCGGCATGCGCACGAACACCGCATTGGCCTCGACGGGATGGGCCAGGGCGAAGCTCGAGCGGGCCAGAACGCCGTCGGCGAGTCGCTGGGCCATCAGATTGGCGTGGGCGGCCCCGTCCTCCCAGGCGTTGCTCTCCAGCAGACCGAGGAAGGGCGCGGCCAGGTAGCGGGCCTTCGAAGCGGTCTGGCCGGCCTGCTTCAGGCGATTGTCGATGCGCCGGGCCAGCGACCGGTCGAACATCACGATCGCCTCGGTGCAATTGGCTCCCGCCTTGGCCCCGCCGAACACCAGCACATCCACCCCCAGCCGGGCGATCCGGGTCAGGTCGAAGCCCGCCGCCGCCGCATTGGCCAGCCGCGCCCCGTCCAGATGCACCCCGCAGCCTTTCAGCTTCACCGGCTCGATCAGGTGGCGCAGCTCCTCCTCGGTATAGACCGCGCCGTACTCGGTGGACTGGGTCAGGCTCAGCGCCGCCGGGGGCTGGCGATGGCCGACCTCCGGCTCGTCCAGCGCGGCGTGCAGGGCCGCCGGATCGATCTTGCCGGAAAAGCCCGGCAGGCCGATCAGCCCCACGCCCGAGCCGAAGAAGCCCGGCGCGCCCGTCTCGTCGGTGCACACGTGCGCGGCTTGATGGGCCAGCACCGCCTCGTGCGGCCACGCCAGCATCGACAGGGCGATGGCGTTGGCCGCTGTGCCGGAAAAGACGAAGCGGATCTCGGCGTCCGCGTCCAGCCGGCGGCGGATCTGGTCGGCGGCCCGGGCGGTGACGTCATCGGCGCCGTAGGCCCGGGCGTAGCCTTCGTTGGCCTCTACAAGGGCCTGCAGCGCGGCCGGGGCCATGCCGGCGGTGTTATCCGAACCGAAATCGTAGCGCATGGAGATCAGGCCTTTCGGCCCAGCCGGCGTCGGCGCGGAGCCGGCGCGGGCGGCTGGGGTTCGGGTTCGGGTTTCTGCGTCCGGACCGGGTCGGACCCCGGCGCCGGCGGTTCATAGGGGACGGCGACCTGATGCGGGAAGGGTATTTCAATGCCGGCGGCGTCCAGTCCCTCCTTCACTCCCTCGACCAGGTCTGCCTTCACCTGCCACCAGTCGTCGACCTCCACCCAGGCCTGCAGGGTCACCTCGACTCCGCTGTCGAGCAGATTGGTCACCCCGGCCCAGGGCTCCGGATCCGGCAGGACCTTATCGTGCGCCTCGGCCACGCCGGCGAGCACCGCCCGGGCCTGCTTCAAATTGGCGGAGTAGCCGACGTTGAACAGCAGCTCGATGCGCCGGGTCTTCTGGCCGGTCAGGTTGACGATCACCTCGCCCAGGACCTTCGCGTTCGGCACGACGATCTTGTGGTTGTTGGCGTTCGACAGCTGGGTGGTGAACAGGTCCAGCCGCTGCACGGAACCCGAGGCCCCGCCGACCTCGATCACGTCCCCGACCTTGTAGGGGCGCAGCACCAGCAGCAGGACGCCGGCCGCGACGTTCGAGAGCGTCCCCTGCAGAGCCAGGCCGACCGCCAGCGAGGCCGCGCCCAGCACCGCGATGATCGAGGTGGTCTGGACGCCCAGCCGCTGCAGCACGGCGATGAAGCCGATGATGTAGACCACCACCCGCACCACCTGCACGACGAAGCTGACCACCGTCTGGTCGTGTCGAAAGCCGCGCACCCGCGACAGCGCCCGGCGGGTTATGCGCGAGGCCCATTTGGCGCCGATGACCGTCGCAACGAGGATGATCAGCGCGATCGACAGGTTGATCGCGAAATCGCCCGCCATGTCGGTCAGCTTGGCCAGCACGGCGGCGTCCAGGGTCATCGCCTGCTGGCCCGCGGCCACGGCGTCGTTCAGCGAGGTCGGAAGCGAAACCATGGGCCGGGTCTAACGTCCTCGCCCCGATTTGGAAGCCCGCGAAGCCGGATTCTTCACGACCGCGCGGCGCCGACCCTTCCACCGCCGCTTTCCAGCGCGTCCAGCAGGTCCATCACATCGTCAAGCGTATTGGCCTCGCGCGCGGGCTTGTCCCAGCGGATTCGGCTGATGCGCGGAAACCGCATGGCCACGCCCGACTTGTGCCGCGTCGACCGGTTCAGCCCCTCGAAGGCGATTTCCAGCACCAGGCCGAAGTCGCGCCCGGCCCGCACCGAGCGCACCGGCCCGAAGCGCTCCACCGTGTGGTCGCGCACGAACTTGTCGAGCTGTTTCAACTCCTCGTCGGTGAAGCCGAAATAGGCCTTGCCGACGGGGGTCAGCGCCCCCTCGTCCGTCCAGACGCCGAAGGTGTAGTCCGAGTAGAAACTGGAACGTTTGCCGTGCCCGCGCTGGGCGTACATCAGCACGGCGTCGATGACGTGGGGATCGCGCTTCCACTTGAACCACGGTCCCTTGGGACGGCCGGCGACATAGGGGCTGTCCCAACGCTTCAGCATCAGCCCCTCGGCCGCCGCCCCGACCGGCGGATCGGCGCGCAGCACGGCCAGCTCGTCCCAGGTCGCATAGGGCACGATCGGCGACAGGTGCAGCCGGTCCCCGCCGCCGCCGGCGACCAGCGCTTCCAGCCGCGCCCGCCGGTCCCGCAGCGGCAGTGGCCGCAGATCCTCGCCGTTCCCGGCCAACAGATCATAGGCGACGATGGCCGCCGGAAAGGCCGCCGTCATCTTCGCATCGACCGTCTTGCGGTTCAGCCGCTGCTGCAGGTCGCCGAACGGCGCCACCCCGCCATCACGCCAGACGACCAGTTCCCCGTCCACCGCCCCCTCGAACGCCAGCCCCGCCATGACGTCGCTGAAGGCGCCGGATATCTCGTCGCCCGTGCGCGAATACAGCCGCGCCGTCCCGCCCTCGCGCACCGCCTGCACCCGGATGCCGTCCCATTTCCATTCGGCCGCATAGTCGGCAGGGTCCAGCCGCGCGAAATCCACCGCCTCGTCGATGGCCACGGCCAGCATCACCGGCCTGAACCGTCCTGGCGCGTTCGCGTCCGGCCGCGCGCCATGGCCCTCCAGCCAGGCGAACAGATCGGCGTAGGGCGGCGACAGGGCGTGCCAGACCTCCTCGATCTCCGGGACGTCGACGGGATCGAGCGCGACGGCCGCCTCCCGGCCGTCCGGATCGGGCGGTTCGCGGATCGCCTGCGGCCGCACCATGGCGGCGGCGGTCTTGGCCAGCCGGGCGGACAGGCCGACCCGCAGGCCGCCGGTCATCAGCTTCAGCAACGCCCAGCGTCCCTTGGGCTCCAGCGCGTCGAGCCAGCCTTCCAGCAGACCGGCGAGGTCTCCGCGGCCGGCTGTCCGCAGCGCCTCGACGACCTCCCCCAGTTCCGGCTCCCGGTTGGGGCGATACTCCGGATCGCGGGGCCAGATCAGCGCGACCGTCTCGGCCAGATCGCCGACGTAGTCATAGGACCAGCCGAACAACACCGGATCGATCCGCGCCTCGACGGCCTTGCGGATCATCGCGGGTTTGGCGGCGTCGAAGGTCAGATCGCCGGTCAGCGAGGCCAGGGCCCAGCCCCGGTCCGGATCCGGCGTGCTCCTCAGATAATCCCTGAGCAGCACCAGCTTCGCATTGCGCGAGGCCGTCAGCGACAGGCGGTCAAGCAGTTCGGCGAAGGCGCGCATCTGGCCTTCAAACGCGAAAACGCCCCGGAAGTCTCCCTCCGGGGCGAAGTCTCGTAGCGCGAAGCGCGTCAGGCCGCCTAGTTGAACAGCCCGGCGATGACGGCGACGACCAGACCGGTCGCGATCGAGGTCATGACGACGTCGTCGCCGCTGCGCACATACTGATGGCCGTAGTCCGGCTGGCGCAGGCCGTAGCGGTTGTAATCGTTCACCACATACTGGTTCGAGCGGTAGTAGGACGGCATCCGCTGACCATACGCCCATTCACGCACCGCATAGCCGCGCGGGGCGTAGTAACGGCCGGCGTTGTAGCGACGTTGCGACTGCTGCCAGCGGGCGTAGGCGCGGCGTTCCTGACGGGCCTCGCGCCGGTCGTCACGGTTGTCCTGGCGCCATTCGCGACGGTCGTTGCGGTCATCGCGACGTTCCGCGCGGCGGTCGTCACGGCGATCATCGCGACGGTCGTCGTCGCGGCGATCATGGCGCTGTTCGTAATGGCCGCGCGATTGCGCCTCGGCCGCGGAGGCCACGCCCAGAGAGGTCACGGCGAGCGTGGCGGCGAGGGCGGCGGTGAGAAACCTGTTCATGGAGCGTCTCCAGATGCGGCCGAAAGATTTCGACTTGCCCGCACTCTGGCTTCGGCCCGTTGAGCCGGGTCTGAACGGCCGTGCTCACCCGCCGTTCACTCCACCGTCGCCTTTCGAACGCTATTGGCCGCCCTCAGGCGGCCTCGGCTTCGTCCTCAGCCTCGACCAGCGAGCGTAGGCCTGACCGGCCGCCGCCGACCCGGTTCATCACCATGGCGAGGGCGGCGAAATCGATCGGCTTGTTCAGATAGGCGTCGGCCCCGGCCTCGAGCCCGGCCTCATGGTCCTCGGTCCGCGCCGAGGCGGACAGGACGACGATCGGGGTCTCCGCGTTGACGCCGCCGCCGGCGCGGATGCCGCGCGTGGCGGTCAGGCCGTCCATGACCGGCATGTTCACGTCCATGATGATCAGGTCGAACCGCTGGTCGGCCGCCATCTCCTGAGCGATCAGCCCGTTCTCCGCCGTCGATGACGCATGGCCGGCGGAGTTCATCCAGGCTTCCAGGATCATCCGGTTCACCGGATGGTCCTCGACCACCAGCACCTTCAGCGAGCGGCCGTCCTCGATCTCGGCGGCGATCGGCGCGGCGGCCGCCTCGCGCGTCCACTCCACCACCTCGGCCTCGACGCTGAAGGTGAAGATCGAGCCTTCGCCGACCGTGGACACCACCGAGATGTCGCCGCCCATGATGTTGGCCATGCGCCGCGAGATGGTCAGCCCCAGGCCGGTGCCGCCGAAGCGGCGCGTCGAGGAGGCGTCGACCTGGGTGAACGGCTGGAACAGCCGCGCCAGATCCTCGGGCGAGATGCCGGCCCCGGAATCCTTGACGGAGAAATCGAAGCGGACCCGGTCGTCTGCGATCCGCTCGGACCGGACCGTATAGGCCACCTCCCCGGCGTCGGTGAATTTGACGGCGTTCGACAGCAGGTTGTGAATCACCTGACAGACACGAAGCGGATCTCCGCGGACCACGGCGGGCGCGTCGCCCTCGAACTGGGTGGAGAAGGACAGGCCCTTGGCCTCAGCCTGGGCCTGGAATGGTCCGGTGACGCGCTTGTGCAGATCGTCGATCGAGACGTCGACCATCTCGAAGGTCATCTTGCCGGCCTCGATCTTGGTCATGTCGAGGATGTCGTTGAGCAGGCTCAGCAGATTGTCGCCCGAATTGCGGATGATCGACAGATATTCCCGCTGGGCCGGCTCCAGCCGGGTCGCGCTCAGCAGCTGGGCCGCGCCGAGGACGCCGTTCATGGGCGTCCTCAGTTCATGCGAGATGACGCCAAGGAAGCTGGACTTGGCCTCGCTGGCCGCATTGGCGCGGTCGCGGGCGGACTCCAGCTCCTCGATCAGATGGGCCTGATGCTCCTGGAAGGCCCGGATCCGTTCCTCGCGCAGCATGGTCATGAGGACCAGCACCACGAGGCCCGCGGCCGTGAACGGCACCACGCCCATGAAGGCCCAGAACAGGTCCGTGCCCCATAGCGATCCGGCGACGATCGCCGCGGCGACCGTGTAGGGCGACGAAATCACCACCGCCTGTTTGGGCGAGCTGCGCAGCTGGGCGAACACCAGCACATAGCCCGAGACCAGCAGGGTCATGGCCAGCGGCTGGCCGAAGGGATGGCCCGAGAACCACGCCATCAGCGGCGCGGTGGCCCAGGCGGCGGTGGTGGCGGTGGCGACGGCGGGGAAGATCAGGCCCCAGCCCGCGCCGACCCGCTGGCTGATCCGCTTTTCGACCGAGCCGCGCAGGGCGCCGGCGGCGATCGTGCCGAAGAACCACAGCGTGGCGGCGAAGGGGCCGACAACCGCAAGCAGGCCCACGGCCCAGCTGGTGATGATCAGGTAGCGCAGATAGTGGGTCTGCAGGATTGCGCGCAGGGCCTGGGCCGCTTCGCCGGAACCCGGTTCGCCGTTCGCCGGCTTGCTGATCCCGTCGGATTCGACCATTGCGCGCCCCAGCTTCCAAACATTCCGGAGGGAACGCTATGGGCAAGTCTCTAAGACGAGGTGAACGCTGACGTTTCAGTGACAACCGTTCGCTGAACCGCGGGGTCAGGCCGCGCCGGCCTCGTCCGGCGTCAGGGCGCGGATCGACAGGGCGTGCACCGGCCCGGCCAGTTCCTCGCGCAGCAGATCGTTCACCGCCCGCTGGCGTTGAACCCGCCCAAGCCCTTCGAAAGCGGCCGACACCACGGTGACATTGAAATGGCTTTCGCCTCCGGCCCGGCCGTCGACCCCGCCTTCGTGATGGTGGCCGGCGTGCCGTCCGCTGTCGTCCTCGACCTCCAGGCGGACAGGCGACAGCCCCGCCGTCAGTTTTCCGCGAATAATCGTCGCGATCGGGCCTTCCGGCATGCGCTTGTCCTTGTTGGTGACCAATTCGCCCCTACACTTCGTGCGATGTCATCCGCCTTTCAATACAAGCCGCGCTTCAAGGACATGCGGGTCAAGCCGCCCCGCCCCGAGGAAGAGGCGGCGGAGGCCGACGTCCTGCACCTCAAGCCGGGCGAAAAACCCTGCCAGTGGCCCGACTGCCGTCAGGCCGCGACGGCGCGCGCGCCCAAGTCGCGCGAGCGGCTGAACGACTTCTACGATTTCTGCCAGCGCCACGCCGGCGAGTACAACAAGGGCTGGAATTTCTACGCCGGCATGACCGAGGGCGAGGTCCGCGCCGCCCAGGAGAACGAGGCGATGACCGGCGGCCGCCCGACCTGGGAGATGAAGGCCGGCAAATTCACCCGCGAGGCCGCCGCCTTCGCGTCCAAGCTCGGCACGTCGAACACCACCGGCGCCGGCAGCTGGCGCGACAGCTTCGGCCTGTTCGGACGCCGCATGAAGGAACAGGCCGGCCCCGACGGCCAGGACGACCTGCGCATCGGCAAGCTGGAACGGGCGGCGCTGGCCGACCTCGGCCTCGACGCGCGCACCGAGAAGAAGGCGATCAAGGCCCGCTATCACGAGATGCTGAAACGCTTCCATCCGGACCTCAACAAGGGCGACCGGGGGGCCGAGGCCAAGCTGCAGAACGTCATCAAGGCCTACAAGACGCTGAAGAAGGCCGGCCTGGCCTAGCGTCGGCGCCAGGAACGCCTAGCTATGGCTCCCCATCAAGGAGCCCCGCCATGGAAGTCCTCTACCGCGCCCACGCCACCGCCTCGGGCGGCGGCCGTGACGAAGGCCGTTCCGCCACCGACGACGGCAAGATCGACGTCCGCCTCTCCGTCCCGACCGAAATGGGCGGCAAGGGCGGCGACGGGACCAACCCGGAACAGCTGTTCGCCACCGGTTACGCCGCCTGCTACCTCGGCGCCCTGCGGCTGGTCAGCGGCAAGGCCGGGACCCCGGTCGGCCCGAACACCAAGGTCGCGGCCGGCATCGGCTTCGGCAAGAACACCCGCGGCGAGGGCTTCAATCTCGACGTCGAGCTCACCGTCAGCGACCACGGGCTCGACCAGGCCGTCATCGACGACCTGATCCAGAAGGCCCACCAGGTCTGCCCCTATTCCAACGCGACGCGCGGCAACGTCGATGTGAAGCTGACGGCGGTTTGACCCCTCGATCCGTTCATCCCGGCGAATGCCGGGACCCAGATGGAATGTCGCCGGCCTATGAAAAAGGGCCAGCGCCTCCTGGTCCAGGCGTCGAGTCTGCGATCTGGGCCCCGGCATTCGCCGGGGTGAGCGGCTAAAGGATCAATCCAGCGTCGTCCGGTACCGCAGCATCGCCAGCGCCCCGACCACCAGCACGAACAGCCCAAGCGCGAACAGGCTCGGCCCGGCGTTCTCCAGCCCGACGCCCTTGAGCAGCGATCCCCGCACCACCCGCAGGAAATGGGTGACGGGGATCGCCGTGCCGATCGCCTGGGCCCACTCCGGCATGCCCCGGAACGGGAACATGAAACCGGACAGCAGGATCGACGGCAGCATGTAGAAGAAGCTCATCTGCATCGCCTGCAACTGCGTCTTGGCCACCGTCGAGATCAGGAAGCCCAGCGACAGCGAGCCGATGATGAACAGCATCAGGCCGGTGATCAGCGCGATCCAGCCGCCGCTCATCGGCACGTCGAACAGCAGCCGCGCCATCACCAGGATCACCGTCGCCTGGATCAGCCCGACCAGCACATAGGGCGTCAGCTTGCCGACCATGACCTCGAGCGGCCGCACCGGCGTCGACAACAGGCTCTCCATCGTCCCCCGCTCGCGCTCCCGCGCCATGCCCAGCGAGGTCATCATCACCAGCGTCATCGACAGGATCACGCCCAGCAGGCCCGGCACGATGTTGTAGGCGGTGATGGCTTCGGGGTTGTAGCGCCGGTGCACGACCACCTCGAACGGCGGGGCGCCCGGCGCCCGCGCCGCCAGCGGCCCGGTCAGGTCCCGCGTCAGCGCCTGCGTCGGCAGGCTGGCCAGCGCCGCCACCGCGCCGCTGGTGGCCGACGGATCGGTGGCGTCCGCCTCGACCAGGATCTGCGCCGCGTCGCCCCGCACCACCCGCCGTGTGAAGTCGGCTGGAATGATCACCGCGAACTGCACATCGCCGCGCTCCAGCGCCCGGTCCAGTTCGCCCTGGCTGCGCGCCTGCAGGACGATGTCGAAATAGCCGCTGTTGTTCATCGCGGTCAGGATCGAGCGCGAGAAGCCGCCGTTGTCCTGCACCAGCACCGCCGTCGGCAGGTTCCGCGGGTCGTCGTTGATGGCGTAGCCGAACAGCAGCAGCTGGATGATCGGCAGCAGCAGGATCATCGCATAGGTCAGCCGGTCGCGCGTGAGCTGGGTGAACTCCTTGGCCATCACGGCCCAGGTGCGGGTGAAAGAGAGCATCAGGCCGCCCTCTTCTTTTCCGCCTCGATGTCGTGGATCAGCTGGATGAACACGTCCTCCAGCGTCGGCCGCGTCTCGGTCCAGTGCAGCGGCGCCTTGCGGAACGGCGCGATGGCCGCCTCCAGCGCCGGCCGGTCGCGGCCCGACACGTGCAGCACGGTCCCGAACGGCGCCGCCATCTCGACGCCGGGCCGGTCGCGCAGCTCGCGCGCCAGCCGGTCGGCTCCCATGCCCTGGTATTGGCCTTCCGCATGGAAGGTCACCAGCCCCGAGGCCGCGATCACCTCGTCGGCCGTGCCGCGCGCCAGCGTCCGGCCGCCGGCGATATAGGCGATCTCGTGACAGCGCTCGGCTTCGTCCATGTAGTGGGTCGAGACCAGTACCGTCATGCCCCCGGCGGCCAGGGCGTGGATCTCGTCCCAGAAGGTGCGCCGCGCCTCCGGATCGACCCCCGCCGTCGGCTCGTCCAGCAGCAGCAGGTCCGGCCCGTGCAGGGTCGCCGCCGCCAGCGCCAGCCGCTGCTTCCATCCGCCCGACAGGTTGCCCGCCAGCTGCGCCCGCCGTTCGGTCAGCCCCAGCCGGTCCAGCGCCGCCTGCACCCGCTCCTTGCGCCGGTCCAGCTCGTGCACCCGCGCCGTGAAGGTCAGGTTCTGCTCGATCGACAGGTCTTCGTAGAGCGAGAACTTCTGCGTCATGTAGCCGACGCGCTGTTTGATCAGGCGCGACTGGCGCATGACATCGTAGCCCAGCACCGTGCCCTCGCCGCTGTCCGGCGTCAGCAGGCCGCACAGCATCCGCAGCGTTGTGGTCTTGCCCGCGCCGTTGGGGCCGAGGAAGCCGCAGATGCGGCCCCGCTCGACCGTGATGCCGAAATCCTTCACCGCATGCAGCGCCCCGAACGACTTGTTCAGCCCCCGCACGTCGATGACTTTTTCTGAGCCCTCCCCCTCGAGGGGGGAGGGTTGGGAGGGGGTGGAGGCAGGATGTTCGTCGGAGGGCTCGGATGGGCTCCGGCGGCCACTCGACACCGCCTCCCGTGCCCCATCATTTGACAGCCTGCCTCCACCCCTACCCCCAACCCCTTCCCCCTCGAGGGGAAGGGGAGTCGGTCGGCGGCTCACTGCCCCGCTCCCAGCGGCGTCACATCCACCGGCAGGCCGGGGTTCAGCGTCGCCGCATTGGCCGGCAGGGCCTCGACCCGGTAGACCAGCCGGTCGCGGCTGCCCTTGCTGTAGAGGATCGGCGGCGTGAACTCCGGCCGCGGGCTGACCCAGGTGATCCGCGCGCTGCCCGCCGCCGCGCAGCCGTCGCAGGCGAACCGCACCGTCCGCCCCGGCCGGTAGCGCGCCATCTCCGCCTCGGGCACGAAGAACACCAGCTTGACCTCGTTGTCCGGCAGCAGGGCCAGCACCGGCGTATTGGCCGGGGCCCATTCGCCGGGCGCGTAGAACACCTCCTCGACCCGCGCCGACGCCGGCGCCGTGGGCGACAGCTGGCCCAGCCGGGCATTGGCCTCGCTCAGCCCGCCCATCGCCTGCGCCGCCTGCTGCCGGGCCTGCGAAATGGCGTCCTGCCGCGCGCCCAGGGTCGCCACCTCGCGCCGCCGCCGCACCGCCGCCGTCTGGGCCCGCGCGGCGTCGCGCGCCGCCCGCACCTGGTCCAGCCGCGCCGGCGCATAGATGCCGCGCCGCACCAGCGGCTCGATCCGCCCGTACTCCGCCTCCGCCTCGCGCTGGGTGGCCTGCGCCGCCAGCAGTTCGGCGTCGAACACCGACAGCTCCTCGGCCCGCTGGCCCTTCCTCAGATCCTCGGCCCGCGCCTCGGCCGCGCCGACCGCCGCCGCCGCGCTCTCGGCCTGGGCCCGCTGCACCCGCGGGTCGATCAGGAAGGTGCGGCCGCCCGCCGCCACCCGCTGGCCCTCGCGCACATACAGGGCGGCCACCGAGCCCGAGACCGGCGCCGCCAGATAGACCCGCTCGCCCTCGATATAGCCCGTCAGGGTCCGCGCCTCGCTCCCGCGCAGGAACAGCAGCCAGACCAGAAGGGCGAGGATCGCGATCGCCCCGATCGCCAGCACCGGCCGAAGACGCGTCATGGCTTCATCCCCCTCAGCACCGTGTCCACATGCTGGTCGGCCAATTTGGCGACATCCAGCGGCTGGGCCCCGATCGGCTCGAACGTCTCGCGCCACACCATCGACAGCACCATCGGCCCCATCAGGCCCATCGCGAACAGGCGCGGATCGCCGGACCGGATCTCGCCCCGCGCCTGCCCCGCCGCGATCAGGCCGGTCATCAGCTGCAGGCCGGGCTGGACCACGGTGTCGTGCCAGATGGTGGCCAGTTCGGGATGGTTGCGGCTCTCGGCGATCACCAGCTTGACCACGCCCGTGATGCGCCGGTCCAGGATCACGGTGCGGGCCAGCATGCCGACGCCCATCCGCGCCGCCTGCTCGAACGGCACGGTCGCCGAGGCCATCGCCTTCACACGCTCCAGGTTGGGAGAGATGGCGTCGGTCACCACGGCGCGGAACAGATCGGCCTTGGTCTCGAAATACAGATACAGCGCGCCCTTCGACACGCCGGCCCGCTTCGCCACCTCCTCCAGCCGCGCCGCCTGGAAGCCGCGCTCGGCGAACACCTCCAGCGCGGCGGCGAGAATCTCGGCCGGGCGGTCGGCGGGTCGGCGACGGAATTTCGGTTCGCCTGCGGGCAGCATCATGCCTCTCTCTAACTGACTGGTCAGTTATTACGCACATCGAACGCGACTGTAAAGCACCGTTATTTCACCTGGCCCGCCGCGTCCGCTGGACCCCGCCTCGCTGGAATTCTAAGGGATGCCCATGACCTCCCCGCTCGACGCCACCCCCGATCCCCTGCTGACGCTGGAACCGCATCGCCACGCCACCGTGCGCGAGGTCTTCGGCATCGATTCGGACATGACCGTGCCGCTGTTCACCGAGCGCGACAGCCATGTGCCGGACATCGACGACGCCTACCGCTTCGACCCGCAGACGACCCTGGCCATCTGCGCCGGCTTCAGCTTCGACCGCCGCGTCATGGTCCAGGGCTATCACGGCACCGGCAAGTCGACCCACATCGAGCAGGTCGCCGCCCGCCTCAACTGGCCGATGGTGCGCGTCAACCTCGACGCCCACGTCAGCCGCATCGATCTGGTCGGCAAGGACGCCATCGTCCTCAAGGACGGCAAACAGGTCACCGAGTTTCGCGAGGGCATGCTGCCCTGGGCCATCCAGCGCCCCATCGCCCTCGTCTTCGACGAATACGACGCCGGCCGCCCCGACGTGATGTTCGTCATCCAGCGCGTGCTCGAGGCCCAGGGCCGCCTGACCCTGCTCGACCAGAACCGGGTCATCCGGCCGAACAAATTCTTCCGCCTGTTCGCCACCACCAACACCATCGGCCTGGGCGACACCTCGGGCCTCTACCACGGCACCCAGCAGATCAATCAGGGCCAGATGGACCGCTGGAACATCGTCACCACGCTCAACTACCTCGACCACGACGTCGAGGCCGAGATCGTCGCCGCCAAGGTGCCGGAGTGGTCCGACGCCGAGGGCAAACGCCGCATCGCCGCCATGGTCCGCGTCGCCGACATGACCCGCAACGCCTTCATGAACGGCGACATCTCGACGGTGATGAGCCCCCGCACGGTGATCACCTGGGCCCAGAACGCCATCATCTTCGCGGGCGACGTGGGCCTGGCCTTCCGGCTGACCTTCCTCAACAAGTGCGACGAGCTGGAGCGGCCGACGATCGCGGAGTTCTACCAGCGGGCGTTCGGGGAGGACTTGCCGGAGGCCGCTACGCGGGTGAAGGTAGGTTAGGGCTTGGTCGGTTTTAGCTGTTCAGTCGAAGCATCGCGACCGAACTCAAAGACTACGAGATCATCATCATCGTCAGGAGCGCCGGACTCCAAGCTGACGCCTTTCACCACCCGACCGCTTGCAGTCTGTTCCCTGAAGAGGTCCGAGAGGTGTTTCATCGCTTCCTGTTCGAAGTAGTCGAGAGGTGCTTCCTGGCACAGGAACTTTTGAAGCGTTCGTGATGACACCATTACGGAAGTCCCCGTTTCTCTCGACCAGCGATAGCCTGTGCAGACCGACCCGTTGAGGGCACCAGCCAAAAACGGTTCTTGATCCGCCAGATGTCGAAGGCGTACTGGCGCCGCCTTAATTGGCGGCAGCAATGCGATCACAGCATTAAGCGGCTGCGGATCGACCTTTCCCGTCAAGTTGTAGATTTCAGCTGCCCAATCATATCCGGCGGGTGAACCGGAAGCGAATACGTATCCGTAAACTGGCCGTCGGTAGATGACCGCGATTAGGTCGATGTGCTTTGCATATTGGGCCGCTTGGGAGAGCACCTCTCGCGGTGAGGCCGCGTTCCATTGCGGGGTCAGCCCGTTGGGCTCTTCAGTTTCGCGGCTACCGCCATCCACCAAAGCAAGAATTCGGATAGCTTGGTCCGGTACCTTCGAAAGCTGATTCCTATCTTTCTCGTCGATCTTGTTACCAACCGGGCTGCGTCCGATGCGCCAGGGCCCCTTGCGCAAGGTCAGCGGGTACCGTCCAGGCACCATCGGGTCGCCTTTTGAAACCATGGCCACCTCAATCACACTGAGCCAGCCCGGGAAGAGATCATCGGACACGATATCTGGCGGATAGTCGTCAAACTCGACGGTTCCCAAAGGTCTGATGGTAGCGACTCTCGAAGTCGCCCAACACATCGCCAGTTCAGCTTGATAGCTGAACGATGTTGCGACCTTTCCGCTATCGATGTGGCGGCAGATACGGGCTCGCCAAGCTAGGGGATGGTCGCTCAGATCCGAGACCATCATTTGAAGACGTCGGCGGGAGAATAGCCCCAACCTAAGCCGCCCTCGGCGTGATCATCTCCAGCGCCGGCCCCATCTTCCGTCGCTGCTCCAGCAGGTCGTGGTCGATCTGCAGTCCGAGAAAGAACCCGGCGCTGAGCCCCCAGTAACGCGTCAGGCGTAAATCCGTGTCGGCGGTCACCGCACGCTTGCCCAGAACGATCTCGTTGATCCGGCGCGGCGGGACGCCGATGGCATTGGCCAGGGCGGTCTGGCTCATGCCCAGAGGCTTGAGAAAATCCTCCATCAGGATGTCACCCGGGGTCGGGTTCTTCAGCCAGTCATCGGGACGGCCGATGCTGGCGAAGCGGTCAGTGGTAGTCGCAGATTTCGACATCCTCGCATCCTCCTTCGGTCCACCGGAAGCAGATCCGCCACTGCCTGTTGATCCGGATCGAGTGCTGACCCTTACGATCCTTGGTCAGTGCCTCCAGGCCGTTACCCGGCGGGACGCGCAGGTCCTCGAGCACCACACTTCGGTTCAACTGACGCAGTTTGCGCAACGCCACGTCCTGAATGTCTCCGGGCAACCGGCGGGATCGCTCGCCGGCCCAGACCTTCTCCGTCTCGCGATCACGGAAGCTGCGGATCATTTAACGCGCCCTTATAACGCATAACGTTATGCGTGGCAAACGGACGCGCCAGCGGCCCGAGCTTATCACGGAACCCCGCCCCATTCCGCCACGCCCCCGCCGCCATCTCTCGCGCCACGTCCCGCACCCCCTCCGGCCAGCCCTCCACCGCCGCGTCGAACGCCGTCCAGTCGCCCGCGAACAGCATCCGCGTCGCCTCCTCATAGCGCGGCAGATCCCCCGCCATCGCGGTCATGAACCGGTAGGCCGCCTCCCTGGCCCGCCGCGCCCGGTCCGGCCCCTCGCCCGCCTTCAGCGCGCCCTCGACCAGTTTCCTCAGCGCCACCGACGCCCCGCCCGGCTGCGCCGCCAGCCAGTCCCAGTGGCGCGGCAGCAGGGTCACCTCGCGGGCGACGACCCCCAGCTTCGGCCGCCCCGGCCCGCGCTTCTCAGGCTCCGCCTCCGAGACGGCCGTCGCCAGCCGCGCCCGCGCGTCCGCCAGGTCGCCGCGCAGGTCGAGATCGACCACCCGGCCGGTTTGCAGATCGAACACCAGCGCACCCTCTCCCGCCCCGACGGCGGCGTGGATCGCGTCCAGCGTCTCGCCGACCGGCCCGCGGGCGATCAGGCGCTGGCCTGTGAAGGCGACGACGGGCCGGTCGGCGGGGACGGACATGACAAAATCTCCTCGGCGGCGGCGCATGCGTCCGCGTTTGACGCAGGGCGCGTCCATACTCCCGGCCCGGACAGTTCCGGCGGAGGGAGGGCGCATCGTGGTTCGGGTTGCGGGTTCAGACTGTTCAGACTGTTCAGACCCTGTTTTTCGTCTGATCCGGCCGGAACGAGCTGGATTTACCCGGACGAAACTCGTCCGTCAATATCACCCGGACATAATTATCCGCGCGCCGCTGTCGCAGGCCCGGAACCGCCGCCCCGGCCATGCGCTAACCCCGCAACCCTCCCCCCCCCGCATAGAAGGAGCCCGCCATGACCGACCAACGCATCGAAGGCGCCGCGACCCAGACCGAAGGCCAGATCCAGAACGGCCTCGGCCGCATGACCGGCGACCGCAGGCTGCAGCTCGAAGGCAAGGTGAACGAGGTCAAGGGCAAGGCGCTCGACGCCTACGGCCGGGTCATCGACGGCCTCGACGGCCTGGTCGAGAAGGCCCCGACCAGTGTCCAGGGCCACGCCCGCACCGGCCTCGACTTCGCCCGCCGCAAGCCGCTGCTGACCACCGGCATCGTCGCCGGCCTGGCCATCCTGCTCGGCGGCCTCGGCGGACGCCGCCGCCGCTAGCCGTTGTCCGCGGCCAGGGCGAACAGCCGGGCGATCTCCGCATCGACCGCGCCCGGCCCGTCCAGTTCCACCACCGAGGTCAGCCGCTCGGACCAGCTCTCCCTGCGGACGGCCCCGGCCAACCTCGGCGACGCCGCCGCCTCGAGTTTCAGGCCCAACAGAGCCTTCCCGCCCTTCAACGGCCGGGCCGCCGCGAACTGGACGGCGCGCGAGAACGAGGTGTAGCCCTTCCGCTGCCCCGAGATGACGCCCTCGACCCCGGCGGCGGCCCGCTCCAGCGCCTCGAGGATCGCCAGCGAGCGCGGCTCGGCCCACAAGGCGGCGCGCAGACCCTCGGCGTCATCCCAGCCCATGGCGTCCGCCGGCCGGGCGGCGCTGAGAATGTGGGCGGCGTGGTTGGCCCCGATCCCGTGCGTCGCCTTGAGCCACGCCGCCTGCGCCCTGGGCCGGGTCTCCGGGCACCCCTTCAGGATGTCGACCCAGACCGCCACCGGCCGGCCCGTCTGCTTCTCGAAATTGGCCTCGACCGTGGCGAACCACTTCTTCTGCCGCTCCGTCAGTCCTGCATCGCCCATTTCAGCCTCCCGACAGCCAGCCCGCCAGGTTCGTCATATACCGCTGCGTCTGCCGCAAGGCTTCCGGATCGCGCACCATCGCATCTCCGGGCGGCTCATCGACGAAGGACGGACAACCGTCGCGCGGGTCCCAGTTGTAGTCGGCGAAATGATGGAAGGTGCTCTGGGCGACCCCCCGTCCCTTTCCGTTCCCGCCCTCGAAGGCCACGGCGATGTTGAACGGCCGGCCGGTGACCTTGCTGGTCCCGACGGCGATGACCCGGGCGTCCGGCTGGCTGGCGGGCGCTCCGACGCCGCCTTCGTGCGGATGGGCCGGAAGGCGCTCCAGCACCTTCCCGTCGGTATCGCGCAGCAGCGGATGGACCTCGCCGACCGGCCGGATCGTCTGCCAGTCGCCGTTGGCGCCGGAATGGTAGTTGGGAAAGTCGATATAGCCCGTCTCGACGTCGTCGCGCCGGTTGCGCTCGGGATCCGGGTCCTGGCTGCTCGAGTGGAAATAGTGGGCGTCGCCCACCCCGCCCAGGGTGCACACCGACGCGCCGAGATCCATGTGGTCGCGGGTGATCATCAGGCCGCCGCCGCGATCCCGGAAGGCGGCGATCGCGGCGCATTCCTCGCCGTTCAGCCCGTCGCCGGCATCGACGGCGAACAGCCAGAGCTGGTCGAAGTCACTGCCCGGCAGTCCCGCGAGCACCGGGTCCGTTTCACCGCCCGGAACGGCGCGGTCGCGGGCGACCACCTCGACCCCGGGCAGCGCCGCCAGATGGGACGCCAGACGCGCGAAGCGGCCGATATGCCAGTCGTCGGCCGTCGGCGTGATGGTGGTCTGCAAAAGGATTTTCATCGCCGCGTCTTCCTCCTCCGGCTGATGCCCGAGCCTACCGTGAAAAAGGCCCCGGCGTCTCCGCCGGGGCCCCGTTCCTCTCTGTGGCCGGGGCGGATCAGTCCGCCGCCTGCGCCTCGATGGCCTTCGTCTGGGCGGCGCTGGGCCCGGTGATGTCGAAGGCGATCTTGCCGTCCTTGAGCTCGACCTTCACGTGCCCGCCGCGGGTCAGCCGGCCGAACAGGATGTCGTCGGCCAGCGGCTTCTTGATGTGTTCCTGGATGACCCGGGCCAGCGGCCGCGCGCCATACAGTTCGTCGAAGCCGTTCTTGGCCAGCCAGTCGTTGGCCTCGTCGGTCAGCTCGATGGTGATGTTGCGGTCCGCCAGCTGGACCTCCAGCTGCAGGATGAACTTGGTCACCACCGACCGGATCGTATCGGCGTCCAGCGCCTTGAACGCCACGATGGCGTCGAGGCGGTTGCGGAACTCCGGCGCGAACAGGCGCTGGATGGCCTTCTCGTCCTCGCCCTCGACCTTGCCCCGGCCGAAGCCGATCGCCGCCCGGGCGTTGTCGGCCGCGCCCGCGTTGGTGGTCATGATCAGGACCACGTTGCGGAAGTCGACCTTCTTGCCGATGGCGTCGGTCAGCTGCCCGTTGTCCATCACCTGCAGCAGGATGTTGTAGACGTCCGGGTGGGCCTTCTCGATCTCGTCCAGCAGCACCACGGCGTGCGGGTGCTGGTCGACGGCGTCGGTCAGCAGGCCGCCCTGGTCGTGGCCGACATAGCCCGGAGGCGCGCCGATCAGCCGCGAGACGGTGTGCCGCTCCATGTATTCCGACATGTCGAAGCGCAGCATCTCGATGCCCAGCGTCGAGGCCAGTTGCTTGGCGACCTCGGTCTTGCCGACGCCAGTCGGGCCGCTGAACAGGAAGGCGCCGATCGGCTTCTGCGGATCGCGCAGGCCGGCCCGGGCCAGCTTCATCGCCGCCGACACCTGTTCGATCGCCGACGACTGGCCGAACACCACCCGGTTCAGGTCGCGTTCCAGCTCGCGCAGGCCCTCGGTGTCGGACTTGGACACAGACTTCGGCGGGATGCGGGCCATGCGGGCGATGACGGCCTCGACCTCCTTCTGCCCGATGACCTTCTTGCGCTTCGATTCCGGCAGCAGCATCTGCGACGCCCCCGCCTCGTCGATCACGTCGATGGCCTTGTCCGGCAGTTTCCGGTCGGTCATGTACCGCGCCGACAGCTCGACCGCCGTGCGGATGGCCGCGTCGGTGTAGCGCAGCTTGTGGTGACCCTCGTAGGTGGTCTTCAGCCCCTTCAGGATCTTGATCGTGTCGTCGATCGTGGGTTCGTTGACGTCGATCTTCTGGAAGCGGCGCGCCAGGGCCCGGTCCTTCTCGAAATGCTGGCGATACTCCTTGTAGGTCGTCGAGCCCATGCAGCGCAGTGTCCCGGACGCCAGCGCCGGCTTCAGCAGGTTGGAGGCGTCCATGGCCCCGCCCGAGGTCGCCCCGGCGCCGATCACGGTGTGGATCTCGTCGATGAACAGGATGGCGTTGTCGTGCGTCTCCAGTTCCTTGACGACCTGCTTCAGCCGCTCCTCGAAGTCGCCGCGGTAGCGGGTGCCGGCCAGCAGCGCGCCCATGTCGAGGCTGTAGATGGTCGCGCCCTCGAGCACGTCCGGCACCTCATGGTTGACGATCTTGCGCGCCAGGCCCTCGGCGATGGCGGTCTTGCCGACGCCGGGATCGCCGACCAGCAGCGGGTTGTTCTTGGTCCGCCGGCACAGGATCTGGATCGAGCGGTCGACCTCGGCCTGGCGGCCGATCAGCGGGTCGATCTTGCCCTGGCGCGACTTCTCGTTGAGGTCGACGCAATAGGCTTCCAGCGCCTCGCCGCCGGTCTTGGCGGCCGCCGCGTCCTCGGCGTCCTCCGGGCTGGCTCCGGCGCGGGCCGGGCGCGTCTCGCCGACGCCCGCCTTCTTGGCGATGCCGTGGGCGATGTAGTTGACCGCGTCGTAGCGGGTCATGTCCTGCTCCTGCAGGAAGTAGGCGGCGTGGCTCTCGCGCTCCGAGAAGATGGCGACCAGCACGTTCGCGCCGGTGACCTCCTCGCGGCCCGAACTCTGGACGTGGATGACCGCGCGTTGGATCACGCGCTGGAAGCCGGCCGTCGGCTTGGCGTCCTCGCCGTCCGAGGTCGCCAGAGCGGCCAGATCGGTGTCGACGTACAGCGTCAGCGCCGTCTTCAGGCTGACGAGGTCGACATTGCAGGCGGTCATCACATTGGCCGCGTCCGGGTCGTCGACCAGGGCGAGCAACAGGTGCTCAAGCGTGGCGTACTCGTGCCGGCGCTCGTTCGCATAGGCGACGGCGCGGTGCAGGGTCTCTTCGAGAGGACGCGAAAATGAGGGCATTGGAAGGTTCCTCTCAGTCCTTTTCCATCGTGCATTGCAACGGATGCTGGTGACGGCGCGCCGTCTCCACCACCTGGGCGACCTTGGTTTCAGCCACTTCGTAGGTGAAGACGCCGCAGACTCCGACGCCATGCTGGTGCACGTGCAGCATGATGCGGGTCGCGTCCTCGCGGCTCTTGTTGAAGAACCGTTCGAGCACGTAAACCACGAACTCCATCGGGGTGTAGTCGTCGTTGAGCAGCAGCACGCGGTAAAGCGAAGGCTTCTGAACCTTCGGCTTGACCTCCGTGACGACCGCGGCGGCGCCGCCTGTCTGCCCTGGGTCCCCTTGCTTTCGCTCGGTCACCGACCACGATCCCCGACTACTTGGGCCTTCAGCCCGGACTCA
>NZ_DASPMQ010000009.1:0-20841 GCF_035626975.1 Brevundimonas sp. | reverse complement strand
GCCCGGGCGCATGACGCGGTAGACGTCGAACAGCGCGTCCTCGCGGCCGGTGTTCTTGTCGATGCGCAGGGTGTTGCGCATGTAGGCGCCGACCGTGACGTGGTCGATGTCCAGCACGTCGATGGTGGTGAAGCCGTGGCTCTCCAGCAGTTCGATCGTCGGCTGGTCCAACTCGTCGCCGGCCTCGGCGTAAATCTCGCCCGTCTCGTAGTTGACGGCGTCGGCGGCCAGGTACTTGGTCAGCAGGGCGTCGGCGGCCAGCGACAGGGCCTTGACGGTGTCGCCCAGCTTCTTGGCCTGACGGGCGCTGATCTTGGCACCGGCGGCGGCGACCACTTCACCGGTGTCGGCGTCGACCAGGTCGAACTCGGGCTTCACCCCGCGCCAGCGTTCCGGCTTGTAGGGCGTGACCCAGCCTTCGCCGCGCTTCTCGTAGGGCACGGTCTCGTAGAAGGTCTTGAGGATTTCCTCGCCGTCCATGCCCAGACCCATGAGGAAGGTCGTGGCCGGCAGTTTGCGGCGGCGGTCGATGCGGACGTAGACGATGTCCTTGGCGTCGAACTCGAAATCGAGCCACGAACCGCGGTACGGGATCACCCGGGCGGCGAACAGCAGCTTGCCCGAGCTGTGCGTCTTGCCCTTGTCGTGGTCGAAGAAGACGCCCGGCGAGCGGTGCATCTGCGAGACGATGACCCGCTCGGTCCCGTTGACGATGAAGGTGCCCTTGTCGGTCATGAGCGGGATGTCGCCCATGTAGACGTCCTGCTCCTTGATGTCCTTGACCGAGCGCGCGCCGGTCTCCTCGTCCGATTCAAAGACGATCAGGCGCAGCTTGACCTTCAGCGGCGCGGCATACGTCATGTCGCGCTGGATGCATTCCTCGACGTCGTACTTGGGGTCCTCGAACTCGTACGAAACGTATTCCAGGATGGCGCGCTCGTTGAAGTCCTTGATCGGGAAGACCGACTTGAACACCGCCTCGATGCCCTGGTCCTTGCGCGGGCCCGAGCGGACCTCGCGCTGCAGGAACTGCTCGTAGGAGGCGCGCTGAACCTCGATCAGGTTCGGCATCTGCACCGCTTCGGGGATCCGGCCGAACGAGTGGCGGATGCGCTTCTTGCCGGTGAAGGTCGTGGCGTGTGCGAACTGGCCGTTGGCGACGGCGACTTCGGCGGTGGACTTGGCCATTCTGTCTTCCCAATCGCGCCGGGCCGGGCAGCCCGCGCTCAATGCAGCAGCCACGGCTCCGCCAATCCGGCGACCCGTGACCATCGGTTTCGGCGTCCACCCTCGGCTGAATCAGCCAGGACGCCTGAAATGTAGGGCTCCCTTGGGGAGGAGCGCGCCTTCGCACCGGTCGGAGGGCGACAAACCGGGCCTCGGCGCTTTCGCGCGTATCTCTCTCGGAGTTAGCGGAACGCGCTGATATACTCGCTTTGACGGCGAAATAAAGACCGTTGGCATCCTTTTTCGGAGCCGGACGGGCTACGACGGTCCCGGCGCCGGGTCCGCCGACCCATTGCTTTGCAACAGCAGGGAAAATAGCGTCGCCGCATGACTCGCACAGCGCTCGCGGCCGCCGCCGCCCTGACCCTTTCCGCCTGCGCCACGGCCGGGCCGAACCCGTATGACTTCTCCGGATCGTCGACCCAGGCCAGCTGGGACGCCGGCAACGCCGCCTATCTGACCTGGAACGCCGCCCGGAGCGGCTGGACCACCACCGCATCCGGCCTGCAGTACCGCCGCGTCGGCCCGGCCAACCCGTCCGGTCGCCAGCCCGCCTCGACCGACACGGTCAAGGTCCACTACCGCGGGACCTTCGTCGACGGACGCGAGTTCGACAGCTCCTGGGCCCGCAACGAGCCCGCCGAGTTCCCCCTCAACCGGGTCATCAAGGGCTGGACCGAGGGCGTCGGCCTGATGCGCGAGGGCGAAAAGTTCGAGTTCGTCATCCCCGCCTCGCTCGGTTACGGCGAGCGCTGGGTGGGCGGCGACGAACTGCCCCCCAACTCGACCCTGCTGTTCACGGTCGAACTGCTGGAAGTGAAGCCGGCGGGCTGAGCGGTTTGTCCCCGCCCGTTTTGTCGCCGTCGCCGGGACAACAGCAGGACAACGAGGGACAGGGGCGGGACAGACGCCGACTCCAACTCCAGCACAGGGAGGCGCTTCGGGGCGGATCGTCCGGCCGGGCCCGGGGGGAACCGCCAACATGACAGGGATTTAATCCGGCGAGCCGGCGCGGCGCTCTAGCTTGCGGCCGAACCTCACTGACCGAGAGCCTCCATGATGCGTCCCGCCCGCTTGCTTGTTTCCGCCTGCGCCGCGGCGCTGCTGTTCGGCTCCGTTCCGGCGCTGGCCCAGGTCGGGACGCCGGCGCTGGACCGGGCGCTGGCGCCAATCCCCGCCCCCCGGGACGCGCCCTATGCCGGGACGATCTCGCTGGACATGGACGCCACCGACTTGGACCGTCGCATCGTCTCGGTGAAACAGACCATCCCGGTGGCCGCCCCGGGGCCGCTGATCCTGCTGTATCCGCAGTGGATCCCCGGCAACCACGGCCCGGTCGGGCCGGTCGACGACCTCGCCGACCTGCGCATCACCGCCAATGGCCAGCCGCTGCGCTGGGTGCGCAACACGGTCAACACCAACGCCTTCCAGGTGGAGGTTCCGGCGGGCGCATCCGCCGTCGAGGTATCGTTCAAGTGGCTGACCCCGATCGACGGCGCCCAGGGACGGGTGGTCATCACCGACGACATGCTCAACATCCAGTGGGAAAAAGCCCTGCTCTATCCGGCGGGCTACCGCTCCAGCCAGATCACCGTACGCCCGACGCTGCGCCTTCCGGCCGGGTGGCAGTACGGCACCGCGCTGGACACCGAGAGCTTCCAGAACGGCGTGGCCGCCTTCGCCCCGATCACGCTCGAGCATTTCGCCGACAGCCCGGTGTTCGCGGGCCGGCACTATCGCCAGATCGACCTCGATCCGGGCGGCCGGTCGCCGGTGCGGCTGAACGTGGTCGCCGACAGCGCGGCCATGCTGGCGGCCACCGACGAGCACATCGAACTGCACCGCAACCTGGTCGATCAGGCCGACCGCCTGTTCGGCGCGCGCCACTTCAACCACTACGACTTCCTGCTGGCGGTCAGCGACAAGCTGGGCGGCATCGGCCTGGAGCACCACCGCTCGTCCGAGAACAGCGTCGACACCGACTATTTCACCGACCGGACCAGCACCGTGGCCGATCGCGACCTGCTGGGTCACGAATACACTCACTCCTGGAACGGCAAGTGGCGGCGGCCGGCCGACCAGCTGACCCCGACCCTGAACGAGCCGCTGCAGAACTCGCTGCTCTGGGTCTACGAGGGCCAGACCCAGTACTGGGGCCAGGTGCTGACCGCGCGGGCGGGTCTGTCGAGCAAGCAGCAGGCGCTGGACTGGTTCGCCATGACCGCCGCCAACTACGGAACCATGCCGGGCCGCCAGTGGCGCGCCCTGCAGGACACCACCAACGATCCCATCATCGCCCAGCGCCGTCCGCAGCCGTGGACCAGCTACCAGCGCAGCGAGGACTACTATTCCGAAGGCGCCCTGATCTGGCTGGACGCGGACACCTGGATCCGCGAGCGGACCAACGGCCGCAAGTCGCTTGACGATTTCGCCAGGGCCTTCTTCGGCATCGACGACGGGAACTGGGACCCGCGGCCCTACACCTTCGACGACATCACCTCGACCCTGAACGGGGTGCAGGCCGACGACTGGGCCGGGTTCCTGCGCACGCGGCTGGACGCGGTCGGTCCCGACGCGGCCCCGCCGCTGGCCGGCATCGAGCGCGGCGGCTACCGGCTGGTCTGGCGCGAGACCATGAACGACTACCACAAGGCGCTCTACAAGGAGCTGGGCCGCAACGACTTCCAGTATTCGCTGGGGATCATGACCAATGACGCCAACCGCATCTCATCGGTGCGCTGGGGCTCGCCGGCGTTCGAGGCGGGGCTGACGTCCGGCTGGGAGGTGGTGGCGGTCAACGGCCGGGCCGCCAACCCGGCCGCGATCTCCGACGCCATCACGGCGTCGAAGGGCAACACCAGGCCCATCGAGATGATGCTGAAGAACGGCGACCGCTTCCGCACCGTCCGTTTCGGCTACCACGACGGCCTGCGCTACCCGCACCTCGAACGGATCGAGGGCGCGCCGGACCGTCTGGGCGATATCCTCGCCCCCCGCCGCCGCTGATCGCGAGGAAAGACCCATGCTGAAATCCGCCGCCCTCGCCCTGCTCCTCGCCTCCGCCGCCGCCGCCCCGGTGCTGGCGCAGACACCCGCCTCACAGGCCCAGACGCCCCTGCCCGCGCCGACCAGTCTGCCGCGTCCCCTGCCGCCGATCCCGGCGCCGCAGGATCGCGACTATCCCGGCGTCATCGCTATCCAGGCCGACCTGACCGACCTCGACCACCAGGTGATCCGGGTGCGCCAGACGGTGCCTGTCAGCGCCGGCCATCTGGTCCTGCAGTATCCGAAATTCATCCCCGGCAACCACGCCGACACCGGGCCGATCCAGCTGGTCTCCGGGGTTACGGTCACCGGGAACGGCCGGCGCATCGAATGGGTGCGCGACACGGTCGACCCGCACGCCTTCCACCTCGACATCCCGGCCGGCGTGAGTTCGATCGAGGTGGCCTTCGAATGGCTGACCCAGCCGAGCAACACCGTCTGGCGCGTGGTCATGACCCCCGAGATGGTCAATCTGCAATGGGAGAAGGCGCTGCTCTATCCCGCCGGCTACGCCCACAGCCGCATCACCTTCGCGCCGTCGGTCAAACTGCCGGCCGGCTGGCAGCAGGGCTCGGCGCTGGAGGCGACGGGCCGCGAAGGCGACGTCATCACCTTCGCCCCCATCTCGCTGGAGCATCTCGCCGACAGCCCGATGTTCGCCGGCGCCCACTTCAAACGCGTCGATCTCGATCCCGGCGGCCGCTCGCCGGTGTTCCTGAACATCGTCGCCGACGCCGCCGCCAACCTCGCCGCCAGCGATGAGCAGATCGGCAAGTTCCGCGCCCTGGTGGATCAGGCCGACTATCTCTACGGAGCCCGGCATTTTGATCGCTATGACTTCCTGCTGGCCCTGACGGACCGAATGGGCGGCATCGGGCTGGAACACCACCGCTCGTCCGAGAACTCGGCGCCCCCCGGCTTTTTCACCGAAGGCATGGAGAAGAGTTTCGGCACCCTCGCCCTGCTGCCGCACGAGTACACCCACAGCTGGAACGGCAAGTTCCGGCGGCCGTCGGACGAGTATGTGCCCAACCTCAACGTCCCGACCCAGAACTCCCTGATGTGGGTCTATGAGGGCCAGACGGAGTACTGGGGCGAGGTGCTGACCGCCCGCTCGGGCCTCGCGTCGAAGGAGGAGCAGCTCGCGGTCATCGCCGACGTCGCGGCCTTTTACGAGAACCAGCCCGGCCGCCGGTGGCGGGCGTTGCAGGACACCACCAACCACAACCTGCTGGGCTACCGCACCACCAATCCGTGGCCGTCATGGATGCGGGGGACCGGCGACTACTACCGCGAGGCCCTGCTGATCTGGCTCGACGCCGACACCCTGATCCGCGAGGCGACCAACAACCGCAAATCCCTGGATGATTTCGCCAGGGCCTTCTACGGCGTCGAGGACGGCGTCTGGGAGGCGCGGCCGTATACGTTCGAGGACGTGGTCGAGACCCTGAACGCGGTCCATCCGCACGACTGGACGACCTTCCTGCGCAGCCGGCTGGACGCCGTCGGGCCGGACGCCCGCGCGCCGCTCGACGGCCTTGCCCGCGGCGGCTACCGCCTGACCTATGTCGACAGCCTGACCCCGGTCGAGAAGCGGGTGCAGGACGGCTGGGCCAACGACTTCCAGTATTCGCTGGGCTTCACCCTGGGCTCGGGCAACCGGATCACCGGCGTGCGCTGGGGCGGCCTCGCCTACCAGCAGGGCCTCGGCGCCGGTTGGGACCTGGTGGCTGTCGGCGACCGCACGGCCTCGGCCGAAGCGCTCCGCGAGGCGGTGACCGCGGCGAAGGGCGGGTCCGCTCCCATCGTACTGGTGGTCAAGCGGGGCGACGAGTTCCGTACGCTCAGCTTCGACTACCACGGCGGCCTGCGTTACCCGCGTCTCGAGCGGGTCGAGGGAACGCCCGACCGGCTAGGCGACATCTTCACGCCGCGGCGGCGGTAGGAGCGCCTACCAGCAGGCCCGCGGTTTCGGGGTTTCCCGCAGGGCGTTGGTCTGAGCGGCGCACTGGGCCGAGGCCTCGTCGGCCGTCAGCTTGTCGAGGTTCCAGCGCAGATCGCGCAGTTCCGTGCGCAGCGCCTCTTCGCTGGCCGGATTGCCCTGCTTCAGCTCGCAGGCGTGCATGTCGTATTTGAGCGTGGCCAGTTCGCGGCAGGAGTTCGAGAGATTGCCCATGATCAGCCGGGCCTTGGCCGCGGTCATCGGCAGGTCCGGCGACGGCGGCGCCGGCGGTCCGGGCGGCGGCGGCAGATCCCGGCCGGTGGCGATCTGATCGCAAGCGGCCAGGCTCAGGCTCGCCACAAGCGTAGCGGCGACGATGTTCAGCTTCATGGCAGCCCTCCCGCTGTCGACGCAGGGGGCCACAACCGGCGGCGGCTGTCCATGCCCCACGCACGGAAAACGGGCCGGAGATCGCTCCCCGGCCCGTTCCAGAACTGTCCCGAAAGACGGTCCGTTCTTACTTGATCTGCACCTTGGCGCCGGCTTCCGTCAGCTTCTTGGCGACTTCGTCGGCGTTCTGCTTGGAGACGTTCTCGACGACGTTCTGCGGAGCGCCTTCGACCAGGTCCTTGGCTTCCTTCAGACCGAGGTCCGAACGGACGCCGCGGACTTCCTTGATGACGTTGATCTTCTTGTCGCCGCCGTCCAGCAGGACGACGGTGAACTCGGTCTGCTCTTCAGCAGCTTCGGCCGGGGCGGCGCCGCCGCCGGCGGGCATGGCCATGGCGACCGGAGCAGCGGCGCTGACGCCCCACTTTTCTTCCAGCAGCTTGGACAGTTCGGCGGCTTCCAGAACGGTCAGTTTCGAAAGGTCTTCAACGATTTTGGCGAGATCGGCCATGGGATGTTTCCTTCGGAGGATTGGGTTTCAGTAGAGAGTTTGCAGAGATGAAAGAGGCGGGTCCGCTTACGCGGCGTCCTTCGTGGCGTAGGCGTTGAACACCCGGGCCAGTTGGGCCGCCGGGGCTTGCACGACGCCGGCGATCTTGGTCGCGGGAGCGTTGAGCAGGCCGAGCAGCGAGGCGCGGATCTGATCCAGCGACGGCAGTTTGGAGAGAACCTCCACGCCCTTCGCGTCCAGAACCTTCTCACCCATGAAGCCGCCCAGGACGACGAACTTGTCGTTGGCCTTGGCGTATTCAGCGGTGATCTTGGCGGCCGTCACCGCGTCGTCGGCATAGGCGATGCCCACGGGACCCTTGAACAGGCCGTGGTATTCGCTGCCTTCGTCGGCTTCGAGCGCCTTGAGCGCCAGGCGGTTCTTGACCACCTTGAACGTGCCGCCTTCTTTACGAAGACGTCCACGCAGGTCTTCCATGTCCGCAACGGTCAGACCCAGGTTGTGGGTCACGACCACGGCGCCCGCGTCGGCGAAAACGCCCTTCAGCGTTTCGATCGACTCGGCTTTTTGTGCGCGGTCCATTGCGGTCTCCAGTCTGGTATTCGCCGTCGGGCTTATTCCCGACGACGGATTGGCCAAAGCGCCGCGCATCGCTGCGAGACGTTGAGGCCGGTCGTATTGTCCGAAGGAAGCTCAAACCCCGTGCCCCCGGAAACCGGGTGACGGTGATCGTCTGCATCCCCATCTCCCCACGGCGCCAGAGGGCTCTCTGGCATTTACGGCATGGGTGGCCCCCACGCCCCGAAGTTCTCGGACAGGACCGCCGCGGCCGAAGCTGCGACGGAGAAGGCGCGCTCTATACACGGAACCGGCGGGAACTCAAGCGGGCGCACGCCCCTGCACGGCGCCTGCACCAGAAATCCTCGAGACGCGCAGGGCCAATGTGGTGCAGGTTGCCCGGCATACGGAGGGGAACCGAATGACCGACGCCATAGAAGCCACCGGACGGGACAGCCTGGGCGGCGACGGCGCGCCCTGGCTGGGTCCGGTGCGGCTGGCGATTGGGCTGCTACAGGGCCTCGGCCTGCTGTGGCTGCACCGCGCTTCGGACGGCGTCGTGGCCTGGCCCGCGACCCAGCCGCTGCTGTTCGGCCCCCTGTTGCTGGTCCTCGGCTTCCTGCCGGTCATGCTGCTGGCCGGCGTCGGCCGGCTGCGAGTGACAACGCTGGGCGGCTGGGCCGTTGTCGCCGGGGGCGTCCTCGCCCTGCTGGGCCTGCACGACATCGCGCGCCAGAGCGCCGACACCCTGCAACATCCGCCCTTCCTGTCGGGGCCTGTAATCCTGTTCTCGGCCGCCGCCCTGTTCATCGCCCATCATCTGATCGCGCCCGCCGACATGGAGCGGCGGCGCATCGCCAGCTTCCCGGCCTATTTCGATACCGCCACCAAGTCGCTGGTGCAGTTGGCCCTGTCGATCGGCTTCACCGGGGCGTTCTGGGCCCTGCTGCATCTCGGGGCCGCGCTGTTCCGGATCATCGGCCTGGACTTCCTCGAGGACCTGCTCCGCAAGGACTGGTTCTACATCCCCGTCACCTTCGTGGTGTTCGCGATCGCGGTGCATCTTACCGACGTGCGCGACGGTCTGATCCGGGGAGTCCGCACGGTCGCGCTGATGCTGCTGTCGTGGCTGCTGCTGGTGATGACGGTGATCGTCGCCGGCTTCGTGATCGCCCTGCCCTTCACCGGGCTCCAGGGCCTGTGGGAGACCGGCAGCGCCACCTCGCTGGTGCTGTCCGCCACCGCCGCCCTCATCGTGCTGATCAACGCCGCCTATCAGGACGGCCGTCCGGACAACCGGCCGCCGGTGGTGCTGCGCGTCGCCGTAAGGGTCGCCGCGGTGCTGATCACGCCACTGATCGTCGTCGCTTTCTGGGGGCTGGCGCTGCGCATCGGCCAGCACGGGCTGACGCCGGACCGCGTCATCGCCGCCGCCTGCGCCGTCGTCGGGGCCGCCTTTGCGATCGGCTACGGCTGGGCCGCACTGAGCCCGTTCTGGGGCAAGGGCGACTGGATGCGGCCGCTGGAGCGCACGACGATCGGGGCCGCCGCCCTCGCGCTGGTCCTGATCCTCGCCCTGTCCAGCCCGCTGCTCGATCCGGCCCGGCTGTCGGTCGCCGACCAGACGGCGCGGCTGGAGCGCGGCGCGGTGACGCCGGACAGGTTCGACTATCGGTTTCTGCGGTTCGAAAGCGGCAAGGCGGGTCAGGCGGCGCTCGCGCAATTGGCCCGATCAGCGAATCCCGAGACCGCGCGGCTGGCGAAAGCCATGCAAGCCGAACGGGACCGGCACGACGTGCGGGTCGCGGGGGAGCGGCCTGCGCCGGTGATCGAGCCATGGCCGGCCAGCGCGGCGCTCCCCGCCGACTTCCTTGCGCTGGCGAACCGGACCGGCCCCACCCTTTCCTGCCGCGCCGCCGGCGACTGCGTGGCGACCCGCCGCGACCTGAACGGCGATGGTACGAGCGAAATTCTGTTGGCGCGGAGATCGGGCGCCTCGATCTTTGAACAGACGGAGGGCGGCTGGCGTCTGGCGGCCGACTACGAGTTCCGGGCCTGCCGTCGGGCGCTCGATCCACGAGTGGCGTTGAAGACCGACCGCCTCAAGGTTGGTCCCTCCCCGTGGCCCGCCCTCGCACTCGGCGATGGGGAACTCGCCAGCCCGGACGTCGATGAGGCCTGCCCGCCCGACGCCCCTCCGACAGAAGTCGACAGCGATGAGGAGCACGGCCGGCTCACCCCGCGCTTCTGACCTCCTTAACCCCTCGCTCACCACCCCGCACAACCCGATCTTCACCTTGTGCGGGGTAGAAACGTCCCGGAATGAGCCAGTCCCGCCGCAACGAGGACCGGCCGCAGACGTGATGATGAAGGGTGACCCGCGATGGCCAGGACCGTACTCGTGGTCGACGACGATCCGACCCAGCGCCGCCTGGCGCAGGCGGTGCTGGAACGCGAGGGCTATGCCGTGGTCCACGCCGAATCCGGCGGCGAGGCCATCGACCGCCTGACCAAGGGCGGCGGCGCCGACGTCGTGCTGCTGGACATGGTCATGCCCGGCATGAGCGGCATGGAGGCCCTGGCCGAGATCCGCACCGCCGGCGTCGCCACGCCGGTGATCGTGCTGACCGCCTCGGGCGGGGTCGACGCGGTGGTCAAGGCCATGCAGGCCGGGGCCCAGGACTTCTTCGTCAAGCCGGTCTCGGCCGAACGCCTGCTGGTCGGCGTCCGCAACGCCCTGCAGATGACCCAGCTGACCGCCGAGGTGGGGCGGCTGAAGAAGCACGTCTCGGGCCGCACCTCGTTCGACGATCTGGTCGGCCAGAGCGCCCCGATGCGCATGGTTCGCTCGCTGGGCCTGCGCGCCGCGAAATCGGGCATCCCGGTGCTGATCACCGGCGAAAGCGGCGTCGGCAAGGAAGTCATCGCCCGCGCCCTGCACGGCGCTTCGGACCGCGGCGGCAAGCCGTTCGTGGCGGTCAACTGCGGCGCCCTGCCGGTCAACCTCGTCGAGTCGATCCTGTTCGGCCACGAGAAGGGGAGCTTCACCGGGGCCAGCGACAAGCATCTGGGCAAGTTCGCCGAGGCTAACGGCGGCACCCTGTTCCTCGACGAGATCGGCGAGCTGCCGTTGGACATGCAGGTCAAGCTGCTGCGGGCGCTGCAGGAGGGCGAGATCGATCCGGTCGGGTCCAAGCGGTCGGTTCGCGTCGACGTGCGCATCGTCTCGGCCACCAACCGCGACCTGGCCGAACAGGTTCGCGACGGCCGCTTCCGCGAGGATCTGTTCTACCGTCTCAATGTCTTTCCGATCGAGGCGCCGGCCCTGCGCGACCGGCGCGAGGACATCCCGGTCCTGGTCGACCACTTCATCGCGCGTTTCAACGTCGAGGAAGGCAAGCGCGTCGCCGGCTGTGCGGGCGAGACCCTCGCCCTGCTGACGGCTTTCGACTGGCCGGGCAACGTCCGCCAGCTGGAGAACGCCATCTACCGGGCCATCGTGCTGTCCGACTCACCCTTCCTGCAGCCGCACGACTTCCCGGCCATCTCCGGCCTCGCCGCGCCTTTCCTGCCCATGGAGCACGGTGACGGCGAAGCGGCCGCCGCACCGGTGAGCGACGGCGTCGACCTGCCCCCCCTGCCCGATACGCCGATCCGCATACTCGACGAGCGCGGCCATCTGCGCACGCTGGAGGAGATCGAGCGCGACCTGATCCAGCACGCCATAGAGGTCTACGCCGGCCATATGTCGGAGATCGCCCGCCGTCTCGGCATCGGCCGCTCGACCCTGTACCGCAAGGTCCGCGAGCAGGGTCTCGAGGGCGCGCTCAAGGACGCCGGCTGAGCCTTCCCGGCAACGCCTCCGGAAAGCCCGCAACCTGAACGAAACTTCACTCAGCGCCAACGGCGCGGACGTGCGACACGAACGCGTCCGCAACTCCCGGTTTCGTTGTTGAAACACGACGGAAATACCGGCGCGGCACGTTCAACGCCGTTGTCCCTCCCTCCCGGAACGCCGCCGTATGCTGCTCGTGACCACCGCCCTGTCCGGCCTGATGGCCGGCGCGATCCAGACCGCGCCGACGCCGGCCGCCCCGCCGTCTCCGCAGCAACCGCCGGCCCGGCAGACGCCGGAGCCGGAAGCGGCGCCACAGGAGGAGGATCCCGTTCCGAGGGCGACGGCGGAGGACGCCCGGGGCGCCACCGATCTCGGCACGGTGAACGTCACCGGCCAGAGGCCGCGCGGCAGCGTCGACAGCGACATCCCGCCGGACCTGACCCTCAGCGCCGAGGAGATCCAGGCCTACGGCGCCTCCAGCATCGCCGAACTGCTGACCTATCTGGAGCCGGTCACCCGCAGTTCGCGCGGGTCCGGCGGCCAGCCGGTGACGCTGGTCAACGGGCGGCGCATCTCGGGCTTCCGGGAGATCCAGAGCCTCCCGCCCGAGGCCATCGAACGGGTCGACATTCTCCCCGAGGAGGTCGCGCTCGAATACGGCTACCGCGCCGACCAGCGGGTGGTGAACTTCGTTCTGAAGGCGAACTTCCGGTCCATCACCACCCAGGTTGAAGGCCGCACGCCCACCGAGGGCGGCCGGACGGTCACCGGGCTCGACGCCAACGTCCTGCGCATTTCCGGCGGCCAGCGCTGGTCCATGGAACTGGAATACGACCGGGCCACGCCGCTGTTCGAGAGCGAACGCGACCTGGTCCGCGACCCGGGCTCGGCCCCGTTCGACCTGACCGGCAACATCTCCGGGATTCCTTTCGGGGCCGAGATCGATCCGGCGCTGTCCGGTCAGGTCGGCGAGACCGCCACCGTGGCCCCGGTTCCGACCACCGGTTTCACGCTGAGCGATTTCGCCGCCGCCTATGGCGATCCGCGCACCGGCGATCTGGGAGCCTACCGCACCCTGATGTCCGCAACCGAAAGTGCGTCGGTCGGCGGCTCGATCAAGCACGATCTCAACGGCACGACCCAGATCACCCTGAGGGGGAGCCTGCAGGATGACAGCAACCGCAGCTTCAACGGCCTGCCGGGCGTTGTCCTGACGCTGCCGGACGGCAACCCGTTCTCGCCCTTCGCCGACGATGTGCTGGTCTACCGTTATCTGGACGACGCCGCCGCGCTGGGACGCCAGACGGACACGCTCACCGGCGAGGCCGGCGTCCTGCTGGACGGCTACCTCGGAGAGGACTGGCGCTGGTCCTTCAACGGCGCGTTCACGCGCGTCGAAACCGACACGATCACCGGACGCGGCTACAACGCCGCCCCCTTCCAGGCCCGGCTCGACGCCGGCGACGCCGCGGCCGATCCCTTCGGTCTGCTAGCCCCCGCCGACTTCACGCGGACCGCGAATGACACCGCCCGCTCGGTGTCCCAGCGGCTCGACACCGAACTGGTGCTGAACGGCGACCTCTGGGAGCTGCCCGCCGGCGGCGTCTCCACCACGTTCAAGGTCGGCGCCGACAGCCTGTCCCTGGATTCCACCAGCACCCGGGGCGGCGTGACCACGGAGCGGAAGCAGTCGCGCGACCGCATCAGCGGCCTGACCAACGTCACCTTCCCCATCGCCAGCCGGCGCTCCGAGGTCCTGCCCCTGCTCGGCGACCTTTCAGTCGGCATCAACGCCGGCTTCGAGGATCTGTCCGATTTCGGCGGCCTGTCGATCTTCGGCGCCACGCTCAACTGGTCCCCGATCGAAAAGCTGTCCTTCCTCGCCAGCTATACGGAGGAGGAGGGTTCCCCGAGCATCAGTCAGCTCAACAATCCGGTGATCGACACGCCCAACGTTCCGATGTTCGACTTCCGCACCAACGAGACCGTGCAGGTCACGCGGATCGACGGCGGAAATCCCGACCTCGACGCCGAGAACCGCCGCGTCTGGAAGGCGGGCGTGACCCTGCGGCCGCTCACGGACGAGGATCTGACGATCAGCTCGACCTGGACGCGCAACGCGACCGACGACGCGATCAACAGCTTCCCGACCATAACGTCCGAACTGGAAGCCGCCCTGCCCGGCCGCTTCACCCGCGACCCTGCCGGCAATCTGGTCTCGATCGACGCGCGACCGCTGAATTTCGCCCGCGCCGAGCGCGAGGACATCCGCACCGGCTTCAACTTCTCCAAGGCGTTCGGCACGCCCACGGCCCCCGCGCCCGGCGCGCAGCCGAGGCCCGGCATGCCGATGATCATCGGCGGCGGCCCGGGCGGACCCGGAGGCGGCGGGGACCGTCCCCGCGGCGAGGGCCGGGACGGCGGCGGCGGCGGCGGCGGACCGGTCGTCCGCATGGGCGGCGGCGGCGGGCGCGGCGGCGGCATGCAGCCCGGCCAGGGCCGCTTCATGGTCTCGATCTATCATACCTGGCGGCTGCAGGATGAGATCCTGATCGCCGACGGCCTGCCGATCCTCGACCTGCTGGACGGCGCGGCGACATCCAGCCGCGGCGGCAGCCCGCGCCACGAAATCCAGGCCCAGACGGGCGTGTTCAAGAATGGCATGGGCGCCTTCCTCAACGCCAACTGGCGCGACGGCACCCGCATCGACGGCGGCGCAGGACCGGACCTTAATTTCTCCGACCAGACCACCGTCAACCTGAACGTTTTCGTCGATCTCGGCGCCCAGGCCCGTTGGGTCGAGAAGTATCCGTGGCTGAAGGGCGCGCGCCTGCAGGTCGGCGTGCGCAACCTGTTCGACACCCGCACCGAGGTGACCAGCAGCGCCGGCGACACGCCCCTGAACTACCAGCCCGACTATCTGGACCCCGAGGGCCGCAGCATCGGCATCTCGCTGCGCAAGATCCTGTTCTGATCAGCCGTTCGACGGCCCGGGGGCCTTGCGCCCCCAGCGCCGCTTCGGCTGCTCGCCCTTGTCGCGCCCTTGGGCCTTGGCGGCGATCTCCTTGAGCTTGCGGCCCTGCATGGACGACAGCGCCTGGCCCGGCGCGCCCAGTTCCGGGTCGCCGAAGGCGCGGCCGTGGGTCTTGACCCGCTCCGAGACGGAATCGAGGAACTCGCCTTCCCATTCGGACAGCGAAACGCCCGCTTTCTCGGCCGAGCGGCGGGCGCGTCTGAGGGCGTTGAGGGCGGCGCGCTGTGCGGCCTTGCGTTCGGCGTCGAACGGACTGGCCGGCGGTTTTGTGGTCGCCCTGTCGCCGGAACGGCTGCTTGAGGGCGGGTTTTTCGAACCGCCCTTGCCGCCGCCGAAACCGGTTCGCTTCAGTGTCAGATCTCGCCGAGGGCGGACAGGTAGAGGTCGAGGATGGCGTCCTCTTCCTGGCGCTTGGCCTTGTCCTGCTTGCGGATGCGGATGACCTTGCGCAGGATCTTGACGTCGTAGCCCTCGCCCTTGGCCTCGGCGAAGACCTCCTTCATGTCGGCCATAACGGCGGCCTTGTCCTCTTCCAGCCGCTCCAGCCGCTCGATGACGGTGCGCAGCCGCCCCTGGGCGGCCGAGGTCAGGACGTCGGGGCTGGCGTCGAAGGATGCGTCGTCGGCCACGGGCGGACTCCTGATAAGCGGGAACGGAAAGAGGCCGGACGCTAACCACGCCTGTCCGGCCGGCTCAACATCAGGCACGAAAAAGGCCGCGGACAAAGCCCGCGACCTGTGGAAAAGCATCCCTGATGCGCTAACGCCCGTCGCGCGGCGACGGGCCGCTTGAGCGCGTCCTAGCCCTGCTTCGCCTTGAAGCGCGGGTCGGTCTTGTTGATCACGTACACAATACCCTTGCGGCGCACGACCTTGCAGTCGCGGTGGCGGGTCTTGAGCGACTTGAGCGAGCTGCGGACCTTCATGGTCGTCGTCCTGAGGCAAAGCAAAACAGAAAAGCCGCGGGACGAACCTGCGGCGGAGCGGTGCGTATAGAGACGAGGAGCGCTGGCGTCAACCGGTCGTGGGCTCGACCAGCGGGCGACCGCGTCGCGTGCATGGCGGCCGAAAAGGATGGAGGCCTGGCCTCCGGGTCGAACGGAGGGTCTTCGGGCTTGCGGGCCCGACGCGTCGCCCCTCCGCCACCAGGCCATATCGGTCTCAGAGAGCAGCCGCCTTGTGCACCCGGACTGGTTACCGCCCCGAGGAGATTGAGGGTTAACGTCGCCCGGCCGGATCGCCACGGCAACGCTTTCTCCACCCGCGCGCTGTATGGGTCCGGCGACTCGCGGACTTGTTATGAGGCCCCGCCCGCCGGGGAGACTAGCTTGGGAATCATGCGCTTCAGCCTACGCCTTCTCCTCATCGGAACCGTCGCCGCCTGCGCCCCCATGCTGCCGGAGCCGCCGCCGCTCGCGCCCGCGCCGGCGCCGACGCCGGCTCCCGCGCCGAACCGTCCCGCCCCGGCGCCGGCGCCGATCGCCCCCGCGGCTCCGCCGGTCGACCAGGCCGGTTTCGACGGCTGGAAGCAGGGCTTCCTCGCCCGCCACGGCGGCGCCCGCCGGGCCGAGTACGAGCGCGAACTGACCGGACTGACGCCCGATCCGTCGGTGATCCGGCTGGATCGCAACCAGCCCGAATTCAGCCGCCCCGCCGGCGCCTATATCCAGAACGCGGTCACCACGACGCGGATCGCCCAGGCCCGCCAGCGCACCGACCGGGTGCCGTGGTCAGTGGTGCAGCGCTATGGCGTGCCGGCCGAAATCCTCGTCGCCATCTGGGCCCAGGAGTCCGCCTTCGGCCAGGTCCAGGGCGACAACGACGTGATCCGGTCATTGGCCACCCTGGCCTGGGACGGGCGCCGCCGCGACTGGGCCGAGGCCCAGCTGAAGGACGCCCTCGACATCGTTGTCGACGGCCGCCGCTCGCGGGCCGGACTGAAGGGCAGCTGGGCCGGCGCCATGGGCCAGACCCAGTTCATGCCCGACAACTACCTGCGGCTCGGCGTCGACCAGAACGAGGACGGCGCGGTCGACATCTGGGGTTCGGACGCCGACGCCCTCGCCTCGGCCGCCAACCTGCTGGCGCAGGCGGGCTGGAAGCGGGGTCAGGGCTGGGGTTACGAGGTCGTCCTTCCCTCCGGCTTCGACTATTCGGAAGCCGAGGGCGCGCGCCATCCGTGGTCGCACTGGGCGGCGCGCGGCGTCACCCTGGCCCACGGCGGCGCGCCGAACGCCGCCGAGGCGCGCGAGGAGGCCGTGATCCTGCTGCCGCAGGGCGCGCGCGGGCCCGCCTTCCTGGCCCTGCCGAACCACTATGTCATCCGCCGCTACAACAACTCGGTCAGCTACGCCCTGGCGATCGGCCTGACCGCGGACGGCATCCAGGGACGGCCGGGGCTGGTCGCCTCGTGGCCCAATGACGGCCCGCTGTCGCGCGAGCAACGGATCGGCGCCCAGCGGGCCCTGACGGCCCTGGGCTACGACACCCAGGGCGTCGACGGGGTGATCGGGGCCAACACGCGCGCGGCCCTGCGCCGCTGGCAGATGGCCACCGGGCGGCTGGCGGACGGCTATCTGACCGCGGACCTCGCCGACGAGCTGATTCGCCGGGCGGGCTAGGCGGCCTGGGCCGATCCCGGCCCGGCCAGGCCCTGCATGATCATCCGGTTGATGTCGATCAGGGCCTCGAAGTCGTCCTCGCCGCGCATGATGGCCGAGGAGTGCTTGCTGACGAACAGGCTGATCGAGATGATCCGGGCCCGCAGCGCCTTGTCCATGGCGTTGTCGGGATTGGCGCAGTCGGTGGCCAGCGTCGACCACAGCCGCCGGTTCCAGTCGAGGGCGTCGATACGCGTAGCGACGTCGCCCGGGTCCACGGTCGAGGCGTGCATCAGCGCCCGGGTCACCTGCCCGAACAGCCGGTACTCCATCTCGCGGGGGTTCTCAGCCCGCGTGGCTGCGGTCTTGTACGCCTGAAGCGACATTCGCCAGACCTTCCTCGTAATCTACCAATTTTCGGGCGGCCATCAGCGCCTTGTAATACTCGCGCGACATCACGTGCCGCGAGGCGGCGACGCAGTCGGCCAGCACCTGCGGATTGCGCGTCGCGCCCATGAACTCGGTCAGGCGCAACGCGAACTCGTCATAGACCTTGGGCGCGGCGCTCTCGTCCAGGTACATCATCATCACCGGGAAGTAGACGCGCTTCGCCGGGCTGTTGACGTCCTCGGGCTGCAGGATGTCCTTCTCGCGCAGCACGCTGGCCTTGTTCTGCAGGATCAGCACGCCCCGGCGGTCGCCGTTCTGGACGACGGCTCCGTTGAGCACGAACTTCTCGCCGGGCTTGAGCGACAGCTTCAGCGGCATTCGGGGCGTCTCCTGACAGGCGCACGGCGACGTTAGGAAGCCGGGAACCAACGCAAGCTAAACAGTCGTGGTTAACCATCCCTTGTGATCCCGCAGGCAAGAGTCGGTCAATCACCTCAGGATCACCGCATGTCCGCCGTCGAGTTGTCGCCCGAACAGATTCACGGGTTCGCCCCCGCCGCCCAGGGAGTCGCCGGCGACTCCGCCTCCCCTGAGGCCATCCGCAAGCTTTCGCACCAGCTGGCCAATCCGAAGCTGGCGGTGAAGACCCAGCGCAAGGCGCTGGAGAAGCTCAAGGCCTCGCTGATGGCCATTCGGGCGGGCGATTTTGAACTCGGCGCCAAACGGGCGCTCGACGCGCTGAAGATGGACGAGACCAACGGCCTGGCCTGGCACGTGCTGGCCATCTGCCGCGAGAAGTCCGGCGATCTGGGCCAGGCGCTGCTGGCCTATGAGGCGGCGCTGAAGCTGCTGCCCAACGAGACCGACGTGGCCCACGACCTCGGCCGGCTGGCGCAGCAGATGGGCTATCTCGACATCGCCGAGAAGCTGCTGCTCAAATATCTCGCCGCCGACCCCGGCCACGTCGAGGCGACCAACAACCTCGCCTGCGTGCAGCGCGACCAGAAGCGGTATGGCGACGCGGTCGAGACGCTGCGGGCCCTGCTGGGGGTCGAGCCCGAGTCGCCGGTGCTGTGGAACACGCTCGGCACGGTGCTGAGCGACCAGGGCGACATGGGCACGGCCCTGACCTTCTTCGAGGAGGCGCTACGGCACGATCCGGCCTTCGCCAAGGCGCGCTACAACCGCGCCAACGCCCGCCAGCCGCTGGGCGACGCGGCGGGAGCGCTTGAGGACATCGACGCCGCCCTGCCCGGCGCGGAAAGCCCTTACGAGCGGGCCATGATGACCATGGCGCGGGCTATGCTGCTGATGACCCTGGGCCGGATCCCGGAAGGGTTCGAGGCCTATGAGGTCCGGCTCGACCCGCACCTGCCCGAGGCGATGCGGGTGGCGGTGGACGCGCCGCGCTGGAATCCTAAGGACGAGGACATCCGCGGCAAACGCCTGCTGATTGTCGGCGAGCAGGGCATCGCCGACGAGATGGTGTTCGGCACCTGCATCGGCGACGCCATCGAGGCGGTGGGGCCGGAGGGCCGCGTCTATGTCGCCGTCGAGCCGCGCCTGATCGGCCTGTTCCAGCGCGCCTTCCCGACCGCCGTCGTCGGCGGGCACCGGGCGGTCAAGCTGGAGGGACGGATCACCCGCTATGTCCCCTTCGTGGAAGAGCTTGAGGGCGGCGTCGACGCGTGGATCCCGATGGCCTCGCTGCTGGCGATCTACCGGCCCTCGATCGACGCCTTCCCCGACCGTCGCGGCTATCTGGTCCCCGACGCGGACAAGGTCGCCTACTGGACGGCGGAGCTGGAGAAGCTCGGTCCCGGCCTGAAGGTCGGCCTGCACTGGAAGAGCCTGGTGCTGACCGGATCGCGGGCGCGCTATTTCTCGAGCTTCGAGCGCTGGCGGCCGGTGCTGACCACGCCCGGCGCGGTCATGGTCAACCTGCAGTGCGGCGACGTCTCGGACGACCTGGCGGCGGCGGAGGCCGCGGGCGTGTCGATCTGGACCCCGCCGATCGACCTGAAGGACGACCTGGAAGACGTCGCGGCCCTGTCGAAGGCGCTGGACCTCGTGATCGGCCCGGGCATCGCCGGGACCAACCTGGCGGCCGCCGTCGGCGGGGCGGCCTGGATGATCACCGCGCCCGACGACTGGCATTATCTGGCCACGGACCGATACCCCTTCTACCCGCATCTGCGGTTCTTCCGCCGCGACAGCTTCGCCGAGTGGGACGGGGCGATCACCCGCATTCGCGCGGCGCTGGACGAAGCCGTCGCCCGGGGGACCGTGGCCGGGGGGAACGCCGCCTGAAGCCGGGGCGTTGATCTCCCGAAGACAGGGAGATGTCAGATGCCGCGGCCCGAGGACTATTCGGACGACCAGGAACAGTCGGAAGTCTTCGACGAGGACAATTTCGACGATTCCGGCGCCGGCGCGCCGACCAACGAATTCAAGACCTTCGAGGAGATACCGGAGGTTCTCGACGTGACCTCGGCCGAGGGCGACGGCGACGAGGAGGCCCTCGACGACACCGACATCGAAGGCGGGGTGGACGACGCCCTGTCGGCGTCCGGCGTCGAGCCGGAGGCGGACGAGCTATACGGCGCCGACGGCGCCCGCCTGACCGAGATCGATTCCGGCGGCGGCGACCTGCAGACCCACGACGAGGTCGAGCTGGTCTACGCGGGCCTGATGGAGGACGTGCGCGGCGCCCAGGCGAGCGCCGCCCACTGGGAGGCGAAACGCCTGTCCGACGACGACATCGCGGACCTGGGCTACGGCCCCGACGGCGACGAAGACCATCCCAGGAACTAAGGAGCCAGACCATGACCACCCAGCACGACGGCCGCACAGACCATCAGCAGGCCAGGCCCGACGACGTCGCGGCGGCGCGGCGGGTCGATCCCAAGACGGGCAAGCCCGACCAACTCCACGAGGAAGGTCGTAAGGCCGAGAGCCGCCAGGAGGCGCTGGTCGACGAAGGCATCGAGGAGACCTTCCCCGCCAGCGACCCGGTGAGCGTGAAGCGGATCACCTGAGGCTCCCGGCGGGTTCGATTGTCAAAGACCTGAAGGCGCGTCCCGGATCACCTCGCCCTTCGGGCTCGTCGTCCGGGATGACAAGGCATGACTCTTCGCCGCTTGCGGACAAGCGGTGTGGGGAGGGCGCGGGGCGGCCGGGCCTCGCCCGGCTGTGAGTTTGTTTTACCGTTTCGACGAGGTGACCGCCCCGCGTGGCCGTTTTCCACCCGCCCGTCGATTGCCGGCCCTTCTCGGACCTCCTCGACTCGCCGGCCCGTCGTCCTTGC